>CABYPD010000005.1:7500-70685 GCA_902520835.1 uncultured Bacteroidota bacterium | reverse complement strand
CTAAAAACTTAAGGCTTGCGATAGTAAATGGAACAGATAATTTTGATAAAAATCTTCAGTATGGTGTGGATAAGTTTATCAGTTATTTAAAATCAATAGATTTTTCTAAAAAAAATTATATATACTGGATTGAAAAAGATGGAACTCATTCATCAAAATCCTGGTCAAAACAAGCAAAAAAAACGATTGAATGGCTCTATTAATATTATTGAACAAAAAAAGAATTTGATCTCCTTTTGTAAAAAAACATATATATTCCAACCAATACAAATGGTATACTGAGTAATTGACCTAAATTTAAACTTATTCCCAATAAATTATTTAATTCTAATAATTCATTTTTTACTTGATTTTCTTTAAAATATTCTAAAAAAAATCTTCCTCCAAAGGCAGTAATAAAAAAGAATGCCAGTAAGCTTCCATGGCGCAGATTTATTCTATATCTATACAAAACTATAAACATAATAATTCCAATTATCAAATATATAAGTGACTCATATAGTTGGGCTGGATGTCGATAAATACCTACAGTTTCATATTCCATATAAAAATCAGAGTTATTTCTTTTAAATGTATATTTTACTTGGTCTTTAAAAGGGTTTATTATACTGGAATTTGCATATACTTTTTCTGGATGTAAAGTAGTCAATGTTTTTTTTACACTTTCCTTGATTCTATCTTCTTTATATTCCTCATTATCAAAAAATATTTTAGTATTTAATACTGGCTGACCAACCTTGTAAAAGTCTCCTGTTTCATAAAAAGAAACTTTCTTTACAAATGGTAGTTGCTGTATGATCCTTTCTTCAGTAGGATTTACAAATAGCAGTCCATAATTACTTTGAGTTTGTAAACCAATAGTTTCAGAATTTACAAAATTACCTAGCCTTATCAATGCGCAGCCTATAGCAACAGCTATTATCATTCGGTCCATAACTTGTAAATAATTATATCCGCGTCTTAACCTATCTATGAAATTAATTTTGAATGATTTAATCTCTATTTTGAATGAATATAATGCCATTCCTGAAAGGATTCCAATAGCTGCACCATGACTTGCTAAGCCACCTTTCCAAAAAAAGAAGATTTCTTGTATACCACGACTTAATATCTCAGGTTCATAAAAGATAACATGACCTAATCTTGATCCAATCAAAATTCCAAAAACCATATATAACATCTGCAAATCAACTGTTGTATCATACCTTTTTTCTCTTTTGTATGCACCAACTACCAAGAAACGACCAATAACAAATCCTAATATGAACAATACACTATACCAACGAACTGAAATAAAATCACCTTCATATAAAAAAATATTTGGGTCCCATAATATTGATGGTGAAAAAAGCATAATTATTCTCTATCAATTTCTCCTATGGGTCTTGATTCGTTGTCAAGTTCTTCTTGAAATAATAAAAGTTGATTTTTTAAAATTGATGCTATTTCTGGATATTCACTTAATCTATTGTTTAATTCTCTAATATCAGTATCTAAGTTAAATAGAGCTTCAGGGAAATCTTTTTGCCATGTTGAAACACCGTGCTTACCATCCTCTCCTGGGAAAAGAATTTCATTATATGTAGATGGTGCCAGATATTTCCATTTTCCTTGTCTTACTCCATATAATTTTTCTCCTTTATGATAATAAAAAAATCTATCATCTAAATCGGCCATATTAGTATTTTTTAATGCATCCAATACGTTTATTCCATCAATTTTATTTTTTGGCAGTTCAGCTCCTGTAATGGAACAAATAGTTGGCATAATATCAATTGTTGAAATTAATTGATCAATTTCAATTCCTTTTTTTATTACATTTGGCCACGATATAACACAAGGAACTCTATAACCACCTTCAAAAACATCAAACTTTCCTCCTCTTAACTCACCTGATGTTCCAGCATGATTACCATAATTTAGCCATGGTCCATTATCTGATGTATATATAAAAATAGTATTATCATAAATATCTTTTTCTTTAAGTAAATTAACTAATCGCCCAACATTAAAATCTATTTCTTCTATGACATCACCATAGACACTTCCCTTAGATGTTCCTTGAAAATCTTCTGAAGCATAAATTGGTATGTGGGGCATAGTATGAGCTAAGTAAATAAAGAAGGGTTTGTCATCATCTAAATCATTAATAAAATCAATAGCAAAATCTGTATACCTCTGAGTAAGTAAAGATTGATCTGGAACTTTTTCAATAATTTCATTATCTAATAATACAGGAAGATTTTTAACATTCATATCATTTGAATAGGGAATTCCAAAATATGTATCAAAACCTTGTTGAGTTGGTAAAAAAGGAAGTTCATCCCCTAAATGCCATTTTCCAGACATAGCAGTAGAGTATCCAACATCTTTTAAAACCTCAGCTATTGTAATTTCATTTGGGTTTAGACCTTTTAAGGTTTTACTATTTCCACCGCCCCACATTCCACCACTTCTTGGCCATAAAACGTTTGTAACTCCCGTTCTAATAGGATATGAACCAGTAAGAAGAGCTGCTCTTGATGGAGAACAAGTTGAAGAAGCGTTCAGAAAACTAGTTAGTTTGGCTCCATTTTTAGCTAATGCATCAATGTTTGGTGTATTTATAGACATAGATCCATAAGAACTTAAATCTCCATAACCTTGATCATCAGTATATATCAAAACAATATTAGGAAGTAAATCTAAATTTGTGTTTTTATTGGAATCAATACCACAAGAAAATATTGTAATTATTATAAAAATGTAAATAAAATGCTTCATATAGTTAATTTGAATTTATAAATTAATTATTATTCAATATACTTAAATCTTATTGCAGTTCCTCCACCTGATGCAAGATTTAAATTTAAAATACTATCACTGGAAAAAGTGCTTTCTTCAATAGATAAATCATAAGGGTTAGTTTCCCAGTTAGCATTTTCTCCGTCTTTGTAAATAGTTGCTATGTATTTTTTGTTAGGCTCTAAAAAATTTGTAGGTATTAAAAAACGTCTCGCTTTTTCATTTGTTATGGACCCTAAATACCAGTCTTTACTGTCTTTATCTTTTCTAGCTATGGTTATGAATTCACCTATTTCTGCATTAACAACTTTTGTTAATTCCCAGTCTACTGGAACATCTTTAATGAATTGCAAAGCAGGTTGATCTTTATAATTTTCAATAAAGTCTGATGCCATTTGCATCGGGCTGTACAAAACCAGGTAGTAGGCAAGTTGTTTAGCTAATGTGGTGTTTACTCTTTGTGTTTTTCCAAAAACATTGGTGCCAATTTCATTTAAATCTTCTTTAGAAGCTCTAAACTTTTCATTATTATCTAAACCTAGATTAGGAATTGTTATTGATATATCACCAGAGATTTTTCCATTTTTAGAAATTTTAACTGATCTGTTACTCATGTTTATTTTCCCGAGAATCCAAGTGTTGTTATTGTCTGTAGCAATATCATGTGCTGCAATACCCCAATCCCAAACACCAGGCTTCATCATTTCCGATATTGTCCATATGTAAGTAGTGTCATTATTTACAATTTTGTATTCAAGTGACATCGGTTTTGTTTGCCAAAATGATTCTCCTCCTTTGTACCTAACATTAGTAAAACCATTACCCTCATCAAAAAAACTTATTTTAACAGGAATCTCGTCAATTGAATTATTGTCTAATTTTTCATACAATAAATCAAAAATTCCTGGAGTGAAGTCCATGGGTGATTCTAACATTCTGGTAAAAGGAAGTATTAAAGTGTGATTTACTGGATTTCCTCCGTTACCCCAAGCATTGTATTCCATTCCTCTGGCTCCTTCTCTAGTTAAAATATTGGGATAAGTACGTCTTTCTCCAGTATCTTTTACAGGCTCGTGAAAATTAACTGCAACATTATATTTAGCAGCTTTCTTGACAACTTCTCTGTAATAGTTTACAGCATGCTGCCCGTAATGATATTCTACTTTATCCATCATTGTCCCAACATGTCCTATTTTTGCCTTTTGCATTCCAATTTTTTTCATAATAGCATATGCATCATCAGCTTGAGCCATGTAATTTAACGTACTTGCACTTGTTTCATGATAAGCTTGTAATGAAACCCCTTTAGATTTAGCATAATTTTGAATTTCTACTAGATCAAAATCAGGAGTGGTTTTCGTGTAACTTGTTGTTACGGTGTCCCCAGGAAATAATCCAGTAAACCCTGATGAAACCCCTTCAATAAGAACCTCATCGAATCCATGTTTTGCGGCAAAATCAATATATTTTTTTCCTCTTTCATTTGTAGCTCCATGCCTAAAACCTTCTCCCCAAGTCCATTTTCCTGTGATCATACCCCACCATATTCCAATGTATTTTGAGGGGTTGATCCAAGAAACATCCGTTAATTCATTTGGTGGATTACAGTTCAAATTCAAAAAAGAAGACACTAGATCCTGAGCAGAATCAGTTACTTTAATAGTTCGCCAAGGTGTTTTAAATGGCACTGATGTTCTAACCTTATCTCCATTTGCCCATGGGGCCAAGTCACAATGTAACTTAGTTGAATTACTCCCAGCAATTTGCATGGAAGAGTAGTTTATAAGCGATGCTTCATGAATGCTAAGATGAGTTCCATCATTAAATTTCATTGTGAGAGGAGTATGAACGGTATCGATTTCTGAAATTGATGATTCTGTATATAGTTGTTCATATCTCTTTGGGTCATAAGCTTTTATCCACCATGATTTTGCGTCCTCAGCAATATCAAATTCTGTAATTTCATCAGAGATTGTTAATTCTTTTGTTTCACCAACTTTTTTGACATGATATCTGAATGCAATTCCATCATTGTAAGCTCTTACTATTATATCAATTTGTTTATTCGTTTCACTTGTTGATTCAAAAGACACTACAGCTTCATTGTAGTTATTTCTTATTAGTTTTTGTTCTCCCCAAGGCTGCTCCCATGTTTGATCTACATTGTCACTTTTTGTATCCACATAATTAAAACCATCAATTAGAGACTGTCCATCTTTAAATTTAATTCCTAAAAGGGATTTCGATATTATTTTTTTTTTGTTTCTATTAACTTTATAGTATAATTTCCCTTTATTTAGATGTAAGATAAATTTATTTTGTCCATCTGGGGATTTAACTTCAACTTGATTAAAAATGTTACTACATCCTAATGATATAATCAAAACTGAAGCTAGAAAAAATTTAATTAAATTATATTTTCTCAAAGTAAATCTTAGGTGATTGTCTGTGATTAGTTTCATCTACAATGCCTTAATTTTCTGGTATAAAATCCTGAACTACTCCCCCATAAGGAAAACCGAAAGTATCACTTCTTTCACTTAAAAATATCTGTTCAGCTTTTTCGACGATTTTAGGATGAAGGTTTGCAATATCAATAGTTTCAGATTCATCTTCCTTTAAGTTATAAACTTCCGTTTTAGAATTAATTCCATATCTCACAGCTTTAAAATCACCAAGTCTGACTGATTGTCTAAAACCTCCGTCAGGCAGTTCTTGGAATGAACCACTTAATTGAAATTCCCAGTTCAAAAACTCGTGTTTTTTTTGTTTCTGATTAAGTAATGTTGGTAGAAACGATATCCCTTTATTGTGTGAGGGTTTTTTAATTCCTATAATTTCAGCAAAGGTTGTCATAATATCTCTAAATCCGGATATGTGGTTAGTTTTAGATCCCGGAATTATTTTATTTTTCCAATATACAATTAATGGAACTCGTAATCCACCCTCATATAAATCTCTCTTTCCACCTCTTAAATTTCCATTGCTGTCGAAAAATTCCAATTGATGTCCATTGACATTATCATGATTAAAATGAGCTCCATTGTCACTGGTATATAATACAATAGTATTATCCAGTTCATTCATTGATTCTAGTTTTTCTAATAACCTTCCAACTTGCTGGTCTTGTAGTGTTATTTTGGCAGCTTGTGCCTGTTCAACTTTAGGCCAATCCTCTTCTGAATACCATAGTGTATCTCTGATTGGCCCTTCAAAAGAATGAGGAGCTCTGTAAGACATGAAAAGAAAAAAAGGCTTTTCATTAGACTTTTCTTCCAAAAACTTAAATGCAGTATCAGTATAAAATGCATCTTTACAATCATGCTTGTTGAAATCATAAGGAAGTTGCTCTTCATTACCATTGAGCCATAAACCTGGATTTTTATACTTATCAGTTGAACCACCCCATTGCTCTTGAGCTGCAAAATCAAAACCATGTGAAAATGCCCATGTTTCTGGTTGATCAGCGGTATCTAAGTGCCATTTACCTACAAAAGCTGATTGATAGCCAGCTTCTTTGAACATTTCTCCTAGAGTATACTCATTTTTATCAAGAGCTATTTGTCTCCATACACTATCTTTTATAAATGCAGCATTACCTCTAATTGAAACATGGCTTGAACTTTTTCCTGTCAATAAAACTGCTCTTGATGGAGAACATACTGTGCTACCAGCATAAAAATCAGTAAACATCATGCTTTTCTTGGCCAATGAATCGATGTGTGGAGTTTTTATAATCTTTTGTCCATATGACCCGAGTTCATTGTAACCAAGATCGTCAGCTAATAATAAAACAATATTCGGTCTTGTATCATTTTTTTGTGAACAAGAAACTATAAAAAAAGATGCAATTAAAGTTTTTATTATTGATTTATATTTTAGCTTAAGTTTCATATTATTAAATTAATAATTATTCTAATGACCTGAAAGAAGAAGCTGGGAGCCCTTCTTTGTTAAATAAATTCATTTCAAAATAGTTTTTCCATCCTAGTCTAACTGAGTAAGGTTTTTTAACTTCATCAGACCATAGCATAATCTTATTTCCAATTATCTTTGATTCAGCAGGATAATATTTTTTATCTCTTCCAGCTATTTCAAAATGTTCAATTTTATCATCTGGGCAATATAACCCTGAATCAGCATAATCAAAAGAAACTAATGCTTTTCCGTTATTAAAATCAACTGATTTATAAATTGGTCCTGAATGCACTAAGTCTTTAAAATTATAATCTTTATTAAGAGCCCAAAGAGCTAAGCGATCACCAACCTCTTTTTTCTTCGGAGGATGAATAGATTTTGGGTCTCCCAAATCTGTTGTAATTGCCATACCAACATTAGATTTTTTCATTGTCAACATTTGGCTTTCTCTAAGCTCAGCAGAGGTAATTCTATCTGAGCTTTCAGTTCTATTGTCATATCCCCCAAAAGGAGCAATTTGCGCATAATAAAATGGTAAATTCTCATTAGCCCATTGTGATCTCCAACTATCAATTACAGCAGGAAAAAGAGTTTTATATTGTTCGGCTCGACCTTGGTTTGACTCACCTTGATACCAAATAAAACCTTTAAGGCTATACTTAGATAATGGAGCTATCATTCCGTTGTAAAGTGTAGTAGGTGAATGAGGGCTATGAGGCATTCGATTGGGCGATGGAATTGCAATTTTTTCACCTATTGTTTTTAAAATATAGAAATCACCAGATGTTTGATAACAAATAATATTTAATTTCCATTGTTCACTTAGGGAAATTATTTTTTTATCACCTGAATAAATTCCCCTTCTAGGATCAGGATCTAGACCGCCATTACCCCATACATCAATAAATCTTATACTAACTGTATTTTCTCCTTTTTTTAATACATCACTATTAAATTTATATTTTGTTGAAGCGAAACCCCAATACTCTTTTCTCCCAATCATTTCACCATTGATAAAAACAGTATATAAATCATCAGTTTCACCAATATCAAAAACCAATTCTTTGTTAGACATTTCATCTATATTAATCTTTTGCCTTATCCAACCTACACCATTGAAATCATCTTTTTCAAATGCTTTGATAACACCTTGAGTGTTTGTTTCAATCCAAGAATCATCATTGAAATTATTCACTATAAAATCCTTGTTTTTTTCTTCAACCCATTTAAATTCATCAACACCAATCAAATCATTACGTTTAACAAATGAATGGTTAGCTACCCAACGATTGTAATCAGTATTAGGATCCATAGCTATTTGTAATCTTTCAGAAGTGTTTTCAAAACCTTTTATTTTTTCGATAAAATCATTTCTTACCCAACTTTCTGCAGGTGATCCACCCCAGCTTGAATGAATAAGTCCAACTGGAACATTTAATTTTTGGTGAATTTTCTTTCCAAAAAAATAAGCAACTGCAGAGAAATCGTTAACGGATTTTGGAGTACAAACAACCCATTTACCTTGGACATTATCAACTGGACTATAAGCAATTACTCTTTCCACAGTAAACATCCTAATTTTAGGGAAAGTTGCATTAGAAATTTCTTGATCTGCACCCTCTATTAATTCATGAACTCTAGCGTATTTAAATCCCTTCATTGGCATTTCCATATTAGATTGCCCAGAAGCTAACCAAACTTCACCTAAAACAACATCTTTTATTTCAATTGTATTTTTAGAGGATCTTATGACAACTTTATGTGATTTGTTATCAAATTCTGGGGTTTGAACAGGTGTTAACCAATTACCATCCTTATCGGCAAATGTTGATATTTTTTCTCCCCAGCTTGTACTCACAATAATTTCTGATCCTTCTTTTGCCTTTCCCCATATATTAACCATAGCATCTTGTTGCAATACCATGTGATTTGAAAAAAGATTATTTACGGAAAAGTTGGAAGATGTTTTAGATTTACAACCCAAAAAAACTAAAGAAATAATAATTAATATTTTTTTCATTTTAAACTCTGCTTTTTAATTTCAATTTTTTTTGACAATCTTTTAACTATTTCTTGTGTTGATGGATCTGATATGATATTTGTAGTTTCTAAACCATATTCGATGTCATATAATTCTTGATTGACGATTGTATTTGAAACTGTATCCCACCATTCAATATAAGTATATTTTTTATTGTGTAACGCGTAAGCCTTTAGGTCTTTTACATTTTCATCTTTTTGAAAACTTTGGTACATACTGAATGAATTAGAAAAATCCTCTAACAAATTATTGTCTATGAGTGGAACCATACTTTTTCCGTCCATTTTGCCCTTATTTTCAAGCCCAGCTAATTCTACAAGTGTCGGAAACAAATCCAAAAGTTCAACAAAAGCTTCTGTGATATTTTTATTATTATTCATTCTTGGATCAAAAATTATCAAGGGTATATTTGTGCTTTTCTTGAAATTAGTGTGTTTTCCCCAAATTTGCTGCTCTCCTAGATGAAAACCATGATCTGAGGTGATAACAATAATAGTATTGTTATCTAAACCCAAATTTTTTATTTCATCTGTAATCATACCGATAAGATAATCTATAAAAGAAACACATGAATAGTAGCCTTTTTTAAGCTTTAAAGCTTGTTCATTTAATATTCTCTTATCTCTGTAATTTTTTGATTTATAAGAAGCTGAGAAAGGTTTGTAACTGGCAAGTTCAGACCACATGTATACTACAGAATCACCATTTACAGTGGCATAATCAAATTCTGATTTTTGAAATTCAACGTTATCGTATATTTCCCAAAATTTTTTTGGAGCTGCAAAAGGAAGATGGGGTTTTCTAAAACCAATTGTCATAAAAAATTGGTCAGAACTTAACTCGCTCAAAAACTCAATAGCCTTTTCAGCAATATTATAGTCATTATAATTTGTTAAGGGAAGTGCAGTGTTTTCAACAGCCGGTCTTAAATCTGAATCTTTAATTTCTTTGTTTTTTTTGCTTGCAAAGGATTCCCAATTGTAATAATTATTTTCCTCATTAGATATGTCGTATAAAAAATCCCAAGCATCTTTATCCTGATTCGCATCATGGTATACCTTACCTAAAGAAATGGTTTTGTAATTGTTAACTTTAAAAAACATAGGCATACTTATATGATTATTTTTTTTTAAATACTCATCAATTCTACCTTGTCTAATTCCTCGGAAAGGGCTTAAACCGGTGAGAAAGCTCTGTCTTGATGGTACACAATTAGCATACTGAGAATACGCATTGGTAAATTTAATTCCCTGTAAAGCTATTTCATTAATTCGTGGTGTATGGGCATTTTCTAGTGTACTCATGTCATCAGCAATTATCAAGATTATATTAGGTCTTTTAATATCACAAGAAAAAAATAAAACAGTAAGAATTATAGTTGCTGAGATTTTTTTAAACATAATCTTATGCTAAATTATTCCATGGGGGGAAGCTTAGGTCTATTTGCAGAATACCTAATATCTTGAATTTCAATTCTTGAAAGTGGATATTCGACATCTACTATTTTACCATTAAAAATTTTATTAATAACAGACTTATAGCCAATTCTATGTGCAATGATCTCTAAAGTGTCATTGGGTTTTAAATCAATTGGCTTTTTATAATGATTCCATCCTTTGCTGGAAATTTTTTCATTTGAGTATCTGTAACCCAATCTTGATCCTTCAGTTACCTTGACCATAGAAACGTTATTTGTTGAAATTTCAATAATTGGTGATTCTGTTTGTCGAGCTTTGCGATTGGGATAAAATGATTCAATTAATTCTTTTTCCTTTATTAGACCTTTATCATCAATGGTATTCATCCAATCAACACACTCTTGTCTCATTTCTAATAGGATATCTGCATATTGGGGGTCATTTGCAATATTATTAAGTTCATGAGGGTCATTTTCAGTGTCAAAAAGTTCTTCCTCAGGTTTCGTTTTTCTAAACCAAAGAGATTGATTTTCATCAAGCTCACCTGCATCTCTCATTCTTAAAAGTTCTTGCATTGAAGGTAATCTTTCACGAAAAGCCAAAGGGAGATAATATGGTTTTTCAGGATGAAAATTTTTGAAATATTTATATTTTTTAGAACGAACTGCTCTAATCATATCAACACTTTCATCAAATCTGTCTGCATGACCATGAATATATTTCCTAACTGTTTTAGACTTGAACTTTCCTTCAAATGCTTCGCCTTGCATAAATGAAGGGGGTTCAATTCCTGCTAATGACAAAACAGTCATTGGAAAATCAACAAAACTAACTAATCTATCATCCCTTTTTCCAGCTCTTTGACCATCAGGAAAGCGAATAATAAGTGGAACTTTTAATCCTGAATCATATAGAAGTCGTTTTTGTCTAGGTAAAGGTCCTCCGTGGTCTGAATAGAAAAAGACTATTGTTTTATCTAATAAATCTTCTTCCTCTAGCTCTTTAATTTTTTCTCCAATCCATTCATCTAATTTTACTATCCTTGAATAAACTTTTCTTAAATCCCGTTCTCCAACATTATTTTGTGGAAGATATGGAGGAATATTAATGTCTTTATTTTCTGGCACTAAAAATTCTTCATCATCCCAGTTTGAAAAAAAATTACCCTCATGAGTTGCACCAAAATTAAAAATTGAAAAAAAAGGATCATTTGGCGTTGGTCTATTTTTCCAATGAGCATCGTTACTTGATTCATCCCAAGCCATAACAGACATTTCAAATTGATAGTCAGTTTTTGAATTATTTGTTGCATAATAGCCGTTTTCACGAATGATATCACTAACCATTTTTATATTTGGCGGAGGAACAGCTTCGTAATCAATAATTCCGCTTCTTCTAGCATTGGGCTCTGCCCACATGGTTCTCATATTCTGAGCTCCAAAAGAATTTGCATAAACACCAGTAGCCAAAGTTGCTCTGCTTGGTGCGCATACACCAGAAGTTGAAAATGCATAATCATATACGATGCCCTCAGTGGCTAATTTATCTAAATTTGGAGTATGAACAGTTGAGTCTCCATAAACACTTAAATAATCTGGACTAAGATCTTCAGCTACTAGCCAAAGAATATTTAAGGGTTCATTCTCAAATTTATTTTTACATCCAACAATCGTAAGGATTAAAAATATTAATACATTTAATTTTAGTATTTTATTCATAACTGATTATTATATTGATCATAAAAAAATTCAGCCATTTTCTTTGAATGATGAAACATTAATGTATTTCCGCAATGATCCCCATCAGGTTTTAATATAAGTTGGCTGTAAATATTATTTTTTTTTAGAGCATTGTGAAGCAATTGACTTTGGCATACAGGTACTGTTCTGTCCATTTCACCATGAAAAATTAAGAATGGTGGAGTTTCTTTACTGATATACCTGATTGGGTTAGCTAAATCAAAAATATTAGAGATGTTGTCAACATCACCAAAAACTCTCTTTTTTTGCTCTGAAGTTAAAATTCTATCTTTTGTTATTGGACAATCATAGAAAACTGATAAATCAGTAGGTCCATAAAAATCTACAACAGCATGAACATTTGAATCGTATTCTAAATAATTCCCAACATTACCTTCTAATGAGGTAATATTAGATGATGTTCCAGCTAATGCTGCTAAATGTCCACCAGAGGAATAACCTGCAATTCCGATGAATGATGTATCCAAATTATAATCTTTATGTTTAGCTCTTAAAAATCTGATTACTGCTTTTACATCATGAATTTGAGCTGGATAAACAGAATCCAAATTAGATGATCTGTGATTTATTGATATTGTTGCAAAACCTTTTTTTGTTAAGGGTTTTACAAAAACATCTTTTTGATAATTACTTAATTTTTTATTATTAGAGCTCCACCCGCTTCCATATATAACTATAACTGCAGGATGTTTTTTTTTGTTATTTTTTGGAAGATATATATCCATTTTTTGTGAAATATGATTATTTCCTGAATAATCAACATCTGACCAATCAGCTTGAGGATATTCAGATTTTACCATGTTTTTACAAGCAAAAATTAAAAAAGCAATGAATATTAAGTTTAAGAATGAAAAGTATTTTAAATATTTTATCATCTTGAAAATGGATTTTTTAATGAACTAAATGAAGATGCAGGTAACCCATCTTTATTAAATAAAGTAGGATATAAGAAGTTTTTCCAACCATATCTTACATACTGAGGATTAATCACATCTTTTGATTTTACTAAAACTTTTTGATCTAAAATTTTTGCATCTGCACTGAAAAATTTTTTATCTGAACCAGCTAATTCAAATTGACTTAAATTATTATTTTTTAGAAGAAGACCACTCTCAGCGTTTTTAAAGCTGATCAAAGCACTATTATTTACAAATGAAACATCTTTATACAGAGGCCCTGAAAAAACTAGATTGTCATAACCATAATCATTAGCTAGAGCTAATAGCGCTAACCTATCTCCAACTGGTTTTTTGGGTAGTGGATGAATATCAAGACTATCACCTACATCCATTATAATCGCCATTCCAACATGATTTTTTTTCATTGTCAGCCTTTGTGCCTCACGAAGTTCAGCAACGAATTCAGATTTGAATCTTCTTTTGTAAGCAATATCAGCAAATGGTGCTAATTGAACATAGTAAAATGGAAGATCTTTATTTTTCCATTGCTCTCTAAAACTATCAATAACAGCAGAAAAAACATCTTTATATTTCTGTGCTCTTGTTCTATTTCCTTCACCTTGATACCATATTACACCTTTAATCATGAAGTCACCTAATGGATGAATCATTGAGTTATTTAGTACTGTATGAGAGCTTTGATTTTTTGATATTCTGAGTGGAGAAGGAAAAAGTACATCATTAAATCCATCTTTTAAAACATACAAATTTTCATTTGTTAGCCAACCAACAAATTTAGATTTCCAAAGTCCATCAAAAGATTTTATTTTTTTTTCATTTGAATATAATCCTATTTTTTTATCATTAATCAAACCTCCATTTCCATAAAAATCAATTATTCTGATTGAAATATTATTTAAACCATTTTTTAATAATCCATCTCTAATTTTATATTTTGTTGATTTTTTAGACCAGTTAATTTTTCTACCTACTAGTTCGTCATTTATAAATATTGAATAAAAATCACTGATGTCCTCAAAATCTCCAATTTCAATATGGTATGATTGATCATTTATTTCTGTAAGCTCAAAATCTTTTCTAATCCAAACTATTCCATCAAAATCATCATTTCTATTATAAGCGGGAGAATATTGATTTAAATCAACTTTCTTTTTTTTAAATATTGTATTTATTTCTTCAATATTTCTATCAACCCAATTACTATCATCATAAGTTAATTGAGAAAATAATCTGTTTTTTTCATTGACATACTTAAAATCATTTTTATTTATAAATTCATTTCTATTAATATAATCATGCTCATTAAGCCAAGTATTATATTCATTTAAAGGATCTATACTTATCTCTAATCTTTCTCTTAAATTTTCAAATCCAGCTACTTTCTCTAAATTTTTAATATTTGACCATGCTTCAGCTGGTGTTCCTCCTACACTAGAATTGATAATACCAATTGGGATTTTTAATTCATCATGTAATTTTTTAGCAAAAAAATACCCTACAGCTGAGAAATCTGAAATAGTTGTTGGTTTACAAACTTTCCACTTACCACTAAAATTTGATAATGGTTTTAATGATAAGCTTCTATCAACATTTATCATTCTAATTTCATTATTCTCAAAACTAGTACTTGATAAATCATCTTTATTTTCAGCTTGTTTCATTCTCCATTGCATATTTGATTGTCCAGAAGCTAACCACACTTCTCCAAGTAATATATTGTTTAATCTTATTTTATCATTAGAAGTGATTATTTCTATAGTGTGAGAAACATTATCGGCTTGTGGGGTATTAATATCTATTCTCCAATTTCCAATTGAATCCGAAATAGTTTCATATTTATCACCATCCCAACTAACTTCAATTTTTATTTGCCTATTGGGATTCGCTGTACCCCAAATTGGAGTGACACTATTGTGCTGAATAACCATATTATCTTGAAATAAGTTGTTTAATTCAAGATCAATTACTTTTTCTGTTTCACAAGAATTGAAAAGAAAGAATATTATGAAAATAAATTTCTTCAAAATTTCTGGCTTAATTGATTAATAAAAAAGCTAGTCATCATGTTAATATATTTATTAGTAAATACATTTGGTCCATGCTTTCCGTCTTCAACTAAAACTAAGCTCGTATATATATTTTTACTTTTTAAAGCATCGTGTAAAACTTGACTTTGACAATGAGGAACTGTTAAGTCCATAATACCATGAATTATCAAAAAAGGAGCGCTTTTTTTATTAATATATTTGATAGGATTTGCATTCATTACTTCCTCAGGGTATTCTTGTATGGGTTTCCCTATAAGTAAAGATTCAGGTGAATTTGGATTATTGTGTACTAGTTTTGATCCACAATCATCCATTATTAAGAAATCTGTTGGTCCATACCAGTTTACAACAGCATCAACGTGACTATCAAAATTTAAAAAATTTCCAATATCACCTTCTAAAACATCAATATTTGAGCTTGTACCAGCCAAAGCAGCTAAATGACCGCCAGAAGATGAACCTGTAATTCCAATAAAATTATCATTAATATTATATTTTGATGAATTACCTCTCAAAAACCTAATTGCTGCTTTTACATCATGAATTTGAGCAGGAAAAATTGCGTCTGAGCTTGAACGATGATTAATTGAAGCTACGGCAAAACCAGAGCTGAGTAGAGGTTTAATTAAATTTTTCTTAATATAATTAGATGATTTACCTTTATTTGATTTCCATGCACTTCCATAAATAGTAATAATTAGAGGATATTTAGTTTTATTTAAATTAGGTAAGTAAATGTCCATATTGTTGTAAATATTTTCATTTCCTCCATAATTGATATCTTTCCATTTAGCATCGGGAAGATCTTGACTACATAAAAAACTTGATAAAAAACAAAAAATTAAATATTCTTTAATCATAATTAATAGATTTTAAATATTGAGCTTCATTACTAACTCCCAAATAATTCTTTGCAGTTGATTTAAGAATTAAACTGTTTTCAGAAAAATTAAAATTATAAGTCATTTTTATTGGTGTCTCGTATAAATATACTTCTACTTCTAGTTCATTGTCATTAAGCCATTTTCCTGTTGAAGCAATTTTTTGATTTTTTTTATACCTGAGTGATGATTTAGGTAATATTTGTGATCTACTTACATTAGTGAATGGTAGATGACTACTTATTTGTGTTTTATTAAATTTTTTAAAATCAAAAGAAATTTTTTCATTTTCAGTTTCAGTTTCAAACATAATTAAGTTATTATCATCATTAAAATCGAAACTTATAGATTTAACACCTTGATCATTTTTATTAATTAAATATTTTTCTTTTGTAAGTTTTTTAACAAGGTCATAATCTGTTTTCTTATTTTGTTCTAAAAGAGTTAATGATTTAAGTTTTTTAATAAGCAAATCATGAGCTTTAGTGTTTTTAACCAATGGATTATCTTTTACATTAGGTATTAAAATATCCCAAATAATTTGCATCACTAATCCCATATTATTTGTGCCTGATGTAATTGCAATAACCATGTTTTTTTCAGGGATTACCAAACAAAACTGTCCCATAGCACCATCTGCTCTATAAGAGTTATACCTCGAGCGCCAAAATTGATAACCATATCCTTGAGTCCAATCATTTTCTGGGTTACTTCCATTTGAAACTTGCTTTGAAGTTGCTTTATTAACCCAATTTTCATCCAAGATTTCATGACCATTCAATTTTCCATTGTTCAAGTATAGTTGACCAAACTTAGCTATATCTTCGGTTTTTAAATGCAATCCCCAACCACCAGTATTTATTCCACTTGGGTCAAATTCCCATTCGGGTTTTTGTATACCCAAGGGTTTAAACAACCTAGAATTTAAATAATCAACTAAATTTTTTCCTGTAACCTTTTGTAAAATTGCAGATAACATATAAGTTGCTGGGGTGTTGTACATAAAATGAGTACCAGGCATGAATTCAAATTCAGAGTTTAAAAATTTACTAACCCAATCTGATTGATTATTATATATTTTTGGTTCTTTTACATGACCTGTCGACATTGTCAATAAATCAACAATTCTTAACTGATTCAGTTGCCATGAAACTTCTTCAGGAATTTTCTCTGGAAAAAATGAAATAACTAAGTCATGTATTGAAAGTAATTTTTCTTGTACAGCGAAGCCTATTGCCGTAGAAGTAAAACTTTTACTTAAAGACCATAGCTCGTGCGGTGAATTTTTATTATAAGGATCCCACCAACCTTCTACAATGACTTTACCATTTTTTAATATCATTAAGCTGTGAACAGCATCTACTCTCTCTTCAAAATCATTTATCAGTTTTAAAATGGTTTCAGATGAAACACCTTCATTTTCTGGAACACTTCTCTCTAATGCAAAGGTGTTTTGAGCAATAGAATCAAATGAAAATATCCAAAGAAAAATAACAAATAATCCTCTCATCAATTTTATCTTTGTGTAATTAAATTGGTTCCTTGATTTGTTAGCCATTCATCTAAGAGATTTCTTCCTTTCTCTATAGCAGAACTGTGATTTGAGTTATTAATTAAATTTTTAGATTCCAAGGGATCATTAATTAAATCGAATAATATTTCATATTTTTTTCCGTATACAACACTTCTAACATATTTATAATTGTCAAATCTTACCATCCTACCAAATTGATTTTGACTGAACAAAACCTTAAAATCATTACTTTCAATTTCTGGATTTATAATTTCATCTTTAAAACTTTTGCCATCTAAATTTTCAGGAATATTAATTCCAGCAAGATCTAGTAAAGTAGGCATTATATCAATTGTTCCTACTAAAGATTTTTTATTTACAGTTTTAGGATTTATAATTTTAGGATATTTAATTATTATTGGAATTTTTGATGACTCCTCATAAAAAGTTGTTTTTGCAATTAATTTATGACTTCCAGCCATCTCACCATGATCTGTGGTAAACACTACAATTGTATTGTCGTCAATTCCTTTTTGTTTAACTGCAGCTAATAATTGACCAATTAATCTATCTGTATTTTCAATTAATAGTTGATATGTTGAAATGAAACGTTTCCATTCATTTTCATTCAAACCGAATACTTCATAATACATAAAATCCTTGTGGAGGATCATTCCTTTCTCATAGGTTGAATTATGATTTTCAGGAAGGTTTGGGCGATCTTGAAAACGAAGATATGGTTCATCATCATTTCGAGCAAAATGTATCGCATCAGTAAAAGTTGCTCCAGCAACTTTTCCACCTAAAACTCTACAAATATCATGTGGATTAATTAATGATAATGTCATAAAGAAAGGCTTATCATCAACAGAATTGTTTACATAATCAATTGCATCTTGAGTAAAAATTGGATCATACGCAGAACCTTCAGCTAACATACCACCATCTGAGTGAAGCATAGAACCGAATTCTGTAGCACTGGCATACCCATAGCCTCCAGCATGCTCTTTACCAAAATAAGCTATATTATAACCAGCTTGTTTAAAAGATTTTCCAATTGTAGGATAAATACTTGCTTGATCAAGAATTGAGTCCCTGCGCAGATTAAAACCTACGTCATTATTATGTGAATATAAACCTGTAAACAAGCTAGCTCTTGCAGGTGTACATAATGGATAAGTTGAATAAGATTGAGTAAATCTTATACCGTTGGATGCTAAATTATCAATAGAAGGGGTTAATATTCCATTATTATAATTTCCTGATCCATCTGAAACTCTAGTTGACCATTGATCAGAAATTATGAGGATTACATTAGGTGGCTTATCCTCTTGCAATGTAGTATTACATGCAAAAATTATTGATAAAGAAAATATTACATATATCCACCTAATTGAGATCATAATTTAATTTCTTACAAAACCTTTATAAGATACCCAATCAAAATCAGCATATGAATTTGTTTTACTACCATTTGAAGTAGCATATACTCCCATATTAGCACCGGTATACATCATACCCAATAAAATATTATCTGGTGTTTCCCCTAATTTTTCATAACTATCTCCCCCATTGGTTGAAAAATGATAAGAATAAATTCCATTTTTAGATAATATCTTTAGATGAATTACTCCTTCGTAATTATTAAGAACTTTAGATTTAAATGCTTCGACATTAGATCCTTTTATGTTATAACTTGATAAGCTAGGATTACTATCTCTCTTTTCATTTACTGATAACTTGATATAATCTTGTTTTCCAATTTTTTGAACAGTTAAACTCACATAATTTAAATCTTTTTGATAAACACTAATACCAGCTTCTTCTAAATGTTTTTTTGGTTTAAATTTCATTTTCGCCTCAAACTCAAAGTCACTTTCCTTTTGAGTAAATCCTAACACATTATATCTCTGTCCGCTTGAAAAAAACTGAGGCTTTAGAAATAATCTTAGATATCCTTTATTTGAACTAAGTGAATATGAATTAGGTAAAGGAACTCTTCTAAAGATCCAATCAGGCGATAATTTATCATTATCAAAGTTTTCATAAAATCCATCATTGTAAAACTGGAATTTATCACTAAATGGTAGTTTATTTACACGTTCTACTTTTCCTGTAACAGGAGCAGCGACTGGAAATTTTACATACCTCGGTTCCCATTTGGTAGGGCTAACTTGTTCCCAATGAGTAATTTGCTCTTCCCATATTATTGGAACCATATGGGTTTCTCTACCCATATTTGAATGACCATCACGGTCATTCCTTTTACCAAGGGCAACCATAAACCATCTACCATCTTCTAACTCAACTAAATCTGCATGGCCTGTGCTGTGCACCCAATTATATTTTGATAGATGTCTTGATGTAAGGACAGGATTTCTTAGGGATGTAAGGTAAGGGCCGAAAACATCATCACTGTAAGCCATCATTACGGCATGGTTGTGACCTGTTCCTCCTTCAGCAACCAAAAGATAGTAAATACCATCTTTTTTATAAATATGAGGACCTTCTGTATGTTTTTTATCACAAGCGCCTTCCCAAATAGAATAGCGATCACCTACTAATTTCCAATTATCAAGATCTAATTCCTGAACCCAGATCGCACCTATTCCACTTCTGTTCATGTCTCCTGGTTGGTGAGTACCAACAAAATACACTTTACCATTATCATCAAAAAACAAGTCAGGATCAATTCCAGGCGCATTTTCTATTATATGGGGATCTGACCAAGGACCTTTTGGATCTTTTGCTGTAATAATGAAATTAGCATTAGGAAGTTTATTATGCATATTAGTTGTAATAATATAGAAAGTGCCATCATTGTAACGAATTGTTGGGGCATGTATTCCACCATTTTCCTGAACAGTAACTAAATTTACATCACCTGATGCTTGACTAGGGCGATGTAAACCATTTCCAATAAGTTTCCAATTAACTAAATCTTTGCTGTGATGAATTGGAAGACCAGGAAAATATTCAAATGATGAATTAACAATATAAAAGTCTTCACCTACCCTAACTATTGAAGGATCTGGATAACCCCCTGGAATTATTGGATTAGTAAAAGTATTTTGAGCAATAGAGTTGTAACAAAAAAATAGTGCAATTATAATTAGACGCATAATAAATATATTTAAAAAAAAGGGAGAAATAGATAAACTAATTCTCCCAATTTCACTTAAACTTAATTTTAAACTATTCGCATTTAGTTATGAATATAATATCAGAATCATATCCTGGATTTTTAACCACAACTGAACCGTCGGGGCTAGAAAAATTGACATGTAATTCTGTAATAATATTTCCATCCGGAACACTAAAGTATCCTGGAGGCCACATTGTTGCTGACCATATATTACTTCCACTAAGTGTCATCGGAACTGGATTTCCAGCAATTACAGTTCCATCAGCTAACATAACTTTAGGATTCATATGAACTTCATTTGCATCAAATAATGCAGTATTGGCACCATCCTTTCCTTCTTTAGCATCGAAGTTTATTGTTAAGATATCGTCAAACATATAAGATTCAGGAGAGACAGTAGCTGTGAATGTTGGCGCAGGACCTGTTAAATCAGTTGCTTCAGATCCAGCTCCGGTAATAGCCATGCTTTTATAAAAAGTATCCCAATGTCTAGATTCAGCATCTTGAATAGATTGACCCCAAGCGTCTTCTTGTTTGAATCCATTTTGATGACTACCAACCCAGTATCCAAGTTGAACACCACTATGACCAGAACCTATTTTTAATGAAACAGTTATTGTTCCATCAATACCTGCAGGAGATTTAGCGTCTGGATCACTTCCGACATCAACAGGCTTATCAGATCTAAATGCTACCCATTCAACTTCACCATAATTTTCTCCAATTGGTAAGATATTATTCATATCAGTTGTGTATGAGTTACCAGATTGTTCACCGTCTAATCCTTTAGATTTATTTCCCCAGAAGGATATATCTTCGGTATCAGGACTCATTGGTCCAGATCCAGGTCTAGCATCAGAAATTTTCAGTGGTGAATCAAATCTAACAGTTGCATTATTAGCTACGTCCCAACTCTTTGGAACTAACATACCAAACCATAAAAATTTATAGTTCTGATTATTTTGATTTTCAGTAGATAAGTTAACATCAACAGTTATCGTTACAGTATCACCAACTTTAGCTGAAGCAGGTTGTGTAACACCAGTAATATCAAAACAAGATGTAACAAATATGAATATTAATGGAAGAGCTATAAGTCCAGTTAATATTTTTTTGTAATTAATATTTTTCATAATTGTATATTATTTTTTAAAGTGGTACTTATATTTTGTGGCTCCACATCCAAGACTAAATTCTAGTCCTAAAGATGTGTTATTCATCCCATATAGTGGAAAAGATAATGCAGCTGGTACAACATCTGTTCCATTTGAGAACTGAATGCTTGTAGGCTTATAATCATCGTCAAATGACCAACTTCCAGAATTAAAATCAGCAACAGTTGTTGTTAGAGTTGGAAAAGGTAGACCAGTTGAACTCAATGAAAAAGCTCCATCAGAAATGGTTAAGGTCATAGCAGCATCATAGCTACCGCTGAGACTAGTTCCATTCCTTTCTATACTAAACAAGCTCCATTCTCCGTTAATGTCAGCTTTATAGTTAATCAATGCATCTTCCCTAACATCATAGGTACTTGCATCGTCATCACATGCAATAAGAAAAGCAAGTGAAAAAAATGAAAATAAAAGAATATTTCTCATAAGAATTTAAATTTAAGTTATTTAGTTTTTGTTTTATAGTTAATTGTTTTATGTTAATTTATATTAAAAGCCATGTATATCTTTATCTTGTTGAGATATAGGGTAAACTAAAATAGTATTATATGTTGAGTGAGGAATTATCCCATTTCCACCCTCAGCAACTATATCTCTTTTAACTCTTCTTGAGTTATAAAATCTATCTCCATACTCAAAACACATTTCAATAGATCTTTCCTGAAACAACATTTCAAGCATATTTTCCATCGATGGTACTCCACTAACCAATGAAACTGCAGCTCTGTTTTTTACAACATTAATGTCTGCAACATCAGCCGCTGAAACAGATCCATTTTTCATAATATTAGATTCCGCTCTAGTCAGATACATTTCAGGAAGCCTTAGATTTATATAATCAGAATCTTGTGACGGATATTTTTTATCAATATATACTAATCCATCAGCTTCCTTGAACAGATCCGTAAATCTCTTATCACTTGGATTAGCATTTCTAAATACTGCGATTTCACTATGAGGGTTTAAAGAAACAACTCCCTTATCTTTACTCGCTTGAAAATTTGAATTTCCAATAGAATTTGGACCAAATGAATTTTCAGTTCTATTTACAATTATTGTATATATAGCTTCTGAAGAACTATTTCCTTTCGAATAAATATCCGCAGGATTTGGTTCTAAAGTATAGGCACCAGAAGTTATAACTTCATTTGCACGTTCGTAAGCCAGTGCATAATTTCCATGATAAAAATATATTCTTGCAGCCATTGCAGTAGCAGCTAAATATGATGTTATACCATTTTTAACTTTTAAATGTTGTCTAGCAGCTTCAATATCAGCCACAACCTGAGCTCTTAGCTCGGTTCCTGTGGCTTGAGTTACTCTGTCATTAGTTCCCAAAACAGTTGTTACTAAAGGAACTGATTTTCCAGTAGTTGGATCAGTGAAAGTCATGTCAAACTGAAAATAAACAGCTGCTCTTAAAAAATGAGCATCACCTAAAACTTTACTTTTTTCAGCTTGAGTACCATACATATTGTCAACATCTGCGTTTAAAACAGTATTAACCTTGTTAAGAGTTCTAAAACCATTTCCATATGAATTGCCGGTGAACATTCCAGGAACTCCCGTGTTTGTCCATTTGTAAAATGGTGTCCAATTCGCTGAATTCCTTACAGAGTAATCTCTAACAAATCCTGATGTTATCATTGGTTGATAAGCATAAAAACCTCTCATATTATCATACGCTCCATGCACTAAAGCATTCATTGATGCTAAGTCTGTTAATTTATCAGCTGATAATCCAATTGAGGGATCTTCATCTAAAAAATCCTCGCAAGATGTAAAAGTCATTAAAAAAACTGCTAAAAGAAAAAAGATTTTTTTCATATTAAAAATATAATTTGTTTTCATTTTTATTATAATTTAATGTTAATACCTAAGTTAACCGTCTTTGCTTGTGGAACTTGTTTCCACTTATCCATTAAATTCAAATTACCTCCTCTTACATAGTTCTCTGGATCGTACATCGAAGGTGGAGCATTTGTAAATGTTAAAAAGTTTGTAAATTTAGCATATAGATCTACACCTTTCAAGAAACTATCCTTTTCTAAATCAAATCTGTAAGCTATTGTTAAATCTCTCATTCTCAAGTAATCTATATCTGCGGCATATTCAGTTGTTCTCCCCCAAATTGTTGGAGCAGTTGTTACCTGAGCAACTCTAACTACATCTCCAGGGTTTCTCCATCTTCCTAACTGACTTCTTAGAGGAGTAATATTCATAGATCCGTATGCAAATTTACCTTGAATTTGTTCACCAGAAGCTATATAGTTTTGACCTACTGCAAAATTCCATAACGTACTTACTGACCAGTTTTTATAAGTTAACCTACTACTGAAACTTCCAATAAAATCAGGGTGAGGATTTCCATATGCTACTTGATTAGAGTTTAAAAAATTATTTATTGAACCAAATTCTGCTACACCCTCAGCTACTGTCAAATCTCTTCCATCAAGTGTTCTATATATGTCTTGACCAGATGCTGGATCAACACCAACCCAAATAGGTAGAGTCGAAATACCAATTGGTTTTCCAATATAGATCGAAGTTGTTCCAAAGCCTGGGATATTAATTCCTTCTGCATTATCTCCTATACTTAAAACCTCATTAGTATTATATGCATAAGTAAATTCAGTATCCCATGTGAAATCATCATTTTCAACTAATGTTAAACCAAGTTTTGCTTCAATTCCTCTATTTTCAATTTCACCTAAATTAGTAGTTACTTGTGTGAGTCCACTTACTACACTAACAGGGTAAGGAAGTAATAAGTCCTCAGTTAATTTTTCGTATGCATCGACATCAAGTCTTAATTTTCCATCAAACATTTGCATTGAAACACCAATATTAGTTTGAGTTGATGATTCCCATCCTAACTCATCATCTCCAATGTTAGCTAAAGTAATTCCGTTACCACCATTATAATTAGCTTGTGAATAAGTAGAAACATAAGCATAATTACCAATTTCAGCATTTCCTGAAACACCATAGCTTGCTCTTAATTTTAAATAATTAACTGTTTTCTTAATATTATCGAAAAATGGTTCTTCACTTATATTATAACCTAATGATACAGCTGGAAATAATCCCCATTGACGATTTTTACCAAACCTAGACGAACCATCTCTTCTTGCAGTGATTGATAATAAATATTTTCCATCATAATCATAATTTACACGACCTAAAATTGATAAAAATGTGTACGCACTTTCATTATAGTAATTTTCTTGAGTTGCAGCGTCCTGAGGAGTTTTTAATGTAGAATTAGAAAAACCAATACCTCTTATATTACTAACTTGATAAGTATTTTTTGATGCCTCTACACCTGCAAGTATATCAAATCTGTGTTTACCAAAAGAGTTTTTATAATTAAGTAAATTTTTAAAATTCCATGAGTTTCTAGAACCAGCAGATTGAAAAGCTTTCGCTTCACCATTACCATCAATGATTGCAGCCATGTATTGACTGTCATTGTTGTTGACACTATTTATCCCATATTCACTTCTAAAGGATAAGCCATCAAGTAATTTATAATTTAAATACCAATTAGCTAAAAAAGTTCTTCTTTTAGAGTTATATTCCCAATTATCAAGGCTAGCCTTTACACTTCGGGTTGGGTTAAAATAAGTACCATCTGATTTGTACACTGGGTGAATTGGAAGATTTTGATTTGATTTTCCCAATCCGTTTTGCACAGGAACTGGACTACTATTAACATATGTAAAAAATAATTTTGTTCCAATAGTTAAATTATCAGAAAACTTGTGGTCTAAATTTGTTCTAGCTGATATTTTATTATATTCATTTCCTACAAATATTGATTCCTCATCAAGAAAATTTCCACTTATAAAAAACTTGGTTTTTTCATCACCACCCGAAGCTGATACATTTGCTCTGTATGAAACACCTTGACGTAATGCTTGATCTTGCCAATCAGTATCTGTTGAAAGAGCTTCAGCTTTAGTCAATCCATCAACTAAAACACCACTATTCTGCCAAAATAATGTAGGATTTTCTCCTGAATTATACCATGCTTCTTGTGCAAGCATTAAATATTCTTCAGCATTTACAAAATCTATTTTTCTTGTTACTTCAGATATTCCAGTGTCAATAGTTATATCAACTTTAGTTTCTCCGCTACTTCCTGATTTAGTGGTAATTAGAACAACACCACTTGATCCTCTTGCTCCATAAATGGCTGTTGCAGCAGCATCTTTTAAAATTTCAATTGATTGAATATCGTTGGGGTTGATTGTTGACAATAGATTCCCTCCACCATCATCCATGAAACCTACTCCATTACTTCTATCACTAACTGCACCAGTCTCCACAATAACACCATCAATAACATATAATGGATCAGAACTAGCAATTGCAGAATTTGTTCCTCTAATTCTAATTTTTGATTGAGATCCTGACATTGCAGATCCAGTAACTACTTGAACACCCGCTGCTCTACCTTGCATTGCTTGTTCAAAAGAAGAAAGAGCAGTGTTTTGTAAGTCTTCACTTCGAATCTTAGAAACAGAGCTTGAAAGATTTTTCTGAATAGTTGACCCATAACCAGTTACTATAACCTCGTTAAGTTGAGTCAAAGATTCAACTAATGAAACATTAAGTTGTAGTTGACCAGAAAAAACAATAGTCTGACTATCATAACCCAAATAACTAAACTCAATTTCATCACCATTTGACACGTTTGTAAGAATGTAATTTCCATCGAAATCTGAAAGAACTCCACTTCCTGTTGTCAAATTTAATACATTAGCTCCAGGTAAGGGTTCACCGTCTGAAGTAATTGTTCCTCTTAGTTCTTGGCTAATTGAGTAAAAACTAATTAGAAATGACATAAAAAACAGTATAACTGTCTTTAAATTAATTGTTGAATAAATACTTTCTTTCATATTATAAATTTAAAAATGAAAAGGTTGTTGCTTTATTGAATATACAAATATTTTTAATGAATTTTACTAATTTCGTAAAATCGAAACCGTTTTCATAACTATTCCTCAATAAAATCCCAAGGTATATGAGAATAAAAAAAAATAAAAAAAAATTTTACGAAACTGTTTTCGTATTTAATATTATACAAGTTATTAAAATAATTCAGTCATGTACCATACTTAAACACTGGCTAAATAAAGTAATTTTACACTTATCTTTTAATCCATAAATGATTAAATTTACATATGCTTTCTAAACTTGAAAAAATATTAACTGACAAAGAAGAAATATTTTGTGCTAATACCTATAAACCTCTTCCAGTTGTTTTAAAAAAAGGTAAAGGTGTTTATGTTTGGGATGTACACTCTAAAAAATACTTTGATTTTTTATCCTCATACTCTGCTGTAAATCAAGGACATGGTAACAGAAAAATCCTTAGATCTTTCATAAGACAGGCAAAAAGATTAGCTCTTACATCAAGAGCATTTTACAATAGTGAGCTTGGTGATGCACTTGAATATATAACATCAACCTTTGGTTACGACAAAATGCTTCCCATGAACTCTGGCGCGGAAGCAGTAGAAACAGCAATAAAAATTTGTAGAAAATGGGGTTACGAAGTAAAAAAAATCAAAGAAAATAAAGCAAAAATTATTGTTTGTGATGGGAATTTTCATGGAAGAACTATTAGCTTAATTTCTTTCTCCTCTAGTGAAAAAAGCAAAAAAAATTTTGGGCCACTAACTCCCGGGTTTGAAATAATTGAATATAACAACGCTTCTGCTTTAGAAAAAATCTTAAAGAAAGATGAAAATATCGCTGGATTCCTAATAGAACCAATTCAAGGTGAAAATGGAGTTGTAGTACCGGACGATGGGTATCTGAGTGATTGCAAAGAATTATGTGAAAAATACAATGTTCTATTTATCGCTGATGAAATTCAAACCGGAATATGTAGAACCGGCAAACTTTTAGCTTCATGGCATGAAAATATAAAACCTGATCTTGTAATTTTAGGAAAAGCGCTGTCTGGAGGTTTTTACCCTGTTTCTGGTGTTTTAACATCAAAAAAAATTATGAGTATAATGAAGGTTGGGATGCACGGCTCCACTTTTGGAGGAAGCCCTTTAGCTGGAGCAGTATCAAAAGCTGCAATCAAATACGCTGTTGATTATAAACTATCAAATAATTCTGAAGTTTTAGGTAAGATTTTTAGAGATGCTCTGTGGGATATTAGCAAAACAAGAAAAATAATTAAAAATGTCAGAGGAAAAGGGCTTCTTAATGCAATTGTATTGGATTGTGATTTGAATTCTAAAATACCGTGGGAAATATGTCTAAAGCTTCAAGAGAATGGATTATTAGCTAAACCTACCCAAGGAAATAAAATAAGATTTGCTCCTCCTCTAATTATTACAAAAAGACAGTTGAAAAAAGCTATAAGTATTATTGATGAAAGTTTAAGAGATTTTTAATTTATGAGATTAAATATTCACGATGAAACAAGTGAACTAAAAACAGTAATACTTGGAAGAGCTGATACAATTGGAAATAAGCCAAAGTTAAATCAAACTTATGATCCATCCTCATTATTAAATCTTAAAAAAGGAACATATCCGCTAAAATCTGATTTAGTTAAAGAATTAAATACATACAAGGCAACTTTAGAAAAAAATAGAATTAAGGTATTAGATCTTGACAAGATTTTAAATTGTAATCAAATCTATGCAAGAGATATTGGTTTTGTTATCCAAGGGTTTTTTTTTATATCCAACATAATCCCTCTAAGAGGAAGAGAAATAAATGGTCTTAATTCTATACTTTCAGAAATCGATAATTCAAAAATAATTAAACTTCCAGAAGAGGTTCATATTGAAGGAGGTGATGTTGTTTTAGAAAACGATAATATATTTATAGGATATTACAATAAACCTGATTATAAAAAACAGAAAACAGCGCGAACCAATATAAATGGTGTAAAATATTTAGAAAATTTTTTCGGTAAAGAGAAAATAAAATCATTCGAGCTTAATAAATCAATGGTTAATCCAAAAAAAAATGCTCTTCATTTAGATTGTTGTTTTCAACCAGTAGGAAAAAAATTAGCAGTCATTTGTAAGGATGGTTTTAAAAACTTAAATGATTACGAATGGATAATTGATTATTATGGAATTGAAAATATATTAAATTTAAATAGCAGTGAAATGAGTTTAATGATGTGTAATTTTTTATCAATATCACCTGAAAAAGTAATTACGGACTTAAGATTCAAAAAACTAAATCACTGGCTAAACTCAAAGAATATTAAAACTATTGAAATCAACTTAAGTCAAACCTCTAAACAAGGAGGTTTATTTAGATGCACTACTCTACCACTCTTTAGAAAAAATGATATTAACTAATAAAATTATGATGGTTAGACCTAATACTTTTAGGTCAAACGAAGAAACATTAAAAAATAATTTCTTTCAAAAAAAATTTTCAAAATCAGAACAAAAAAACCTGAAAACTAAAGTATTGAAAGAGTTTGACAATCTAGTATATAAATTAGAAAAAAATAATATAGATGTTTCTATTAATCAAGGAAGCTTGATTCATGAAAATCCTGATGAAATTTTTTCCAATAATTGGATAATATTTGATGATAAAAAAATTGGTATTTTTTCAATGTTTGCAAAAAACAGAAGAACTGAAATAAACAATGATTATATTAAATTACTATCAAAAAATAATTACAAGTTTTTTGATTATTCTAAGTATGCTTTAAAAAATATATTTTTGGAAGGAACTGGAAGTATGGTTCTGGACAGAGAAAACAAAAAAGCATATTGCTGTATTTCTCAAAGATCAAACAAATCACTTTTTTTAAAATTTTGCAAAGATTTTGAGTACGAGCCGATATTATTTAACGCATATCAAAATGTAAATGGCAAAAAAAAACCCATCTACCATACAAATGTGATGATGTCAATTGGTCCAACAATTTGTGTAATCTGTTTAGATTCAATTGATGATAATTTTGAAAAAAATAGCGTCATAAATAACCTTGCTACCAACAATAAAATATTAAGCATTAGCACGAAACAAATGGAATCATTTGCAGCTAATATAATTTTTTTAAAATCAAATGCCACTGTTCAAATAGTGATAAGCGAAACCGCTATCAATTCTTTAACCAATTTTCAAATAAACATACTTGAAAATATTGGAAATATTATTACATGTGAAATACCTACGATTGAAAAATTTGGAGGAGGTGGTGTTAGATGCATGATTACTGAAGTGTTTTAAGAAAAAAAAATAAATTAGGTTTTTGTAAAATATTAAAATACATTTACAATTGTCAACTAACTTATCATGCCTGAAAATTACGTAATAGAATTTTTGTCTAGTGAATGGATAAGAAATACATCATTTGCTGTTTTAGTAATTCTTCTATACTTACTAATTGGTAAATTTTTAAAAACCAATGACAAATTAAAGTTCGCAAAAATTATTTCTATAATTTTAATTATTACCACAATTACAGGACATTCAAGAAACATAATTAACGGCTACTGGAATATTAGTGAAAATCTTCCACTTCAATTATGCGGAATTTCAAATTTAATCGGATGTTTGATATTATTTATACCAAAAAATAAAACATTATTCGAGTTTTTTTATTACGCAGGTATAATTGGAGCAATTCAAGCTTTTTTGACACCTCAGATCAATAATTTTGATGGGACAAACTATGAATATATTGAATATTATATTTCCCATGGAGGAATTTTACTTCTTCCTATTTATATGTTTAATAATTTAGGCTATAAACTTCGTAAATTTTCATGGCTGAAGGTTTTAATTTATTTAAACATATTATTGATTTTTATTATGCCACTTAATTTTAAATTAAATTCAAATTATATGTATTTGGCATATCCTCCCAATGTCGATAATCCTTTAATAATTGGAGAATGGCCATATTATATTATGTACTGGGAGATTATAATTGTCATTTTTACATATACACTCTACGTAATTAGCACCAGAAAAAAAACTTAATGAAATCGCCTGTAGAAGTGTTTTCAGATTGGGTAGATCTTGGGAAAGATGTTGGAATGGAAAAAAATCATTTTGAGCCAGTTTTAGAAATGATTAATCTCGTTAGAATTAAAAATGAGTTTACAAGTATAGATGCCGGATGTGGGAATGGTTGGCTTGTACGATATTTATCTAATTATAAAAAATGCAAAAGTATTATTGGCGTTGATGGTTCGTTAAAAATGATTGAAAAAGCAAGATCTTTAGATAAAAATAATAAGTATTTCTGCTGTGAGCTAACAAACTGGAATCCCAAGATAAAAGTTGATGTGGTTTTTTCGATGGAGGTTTTTTACTATTTTAAAAAACCAGAAAAATTAATTAAACAAATTCATGATAGGTGGATAAAAAAAAATGGAAAATTAATCATGGGTATTGATCATTATTTAGAAAATAAAGAATGTCATGGTTGGAAAAATAAAATTAATATAAGCACCATGAAATTAATTAGTAAAAATGAATGGATTAAATATTTTAAAGAATCTGGATTTTCAAAAGTAAAAGATTACCAATTTTGTGCAAAAGATAATTGGAAAGGAACTTTAGTGATTGAAGGCACTAGAGTTTAAGTAGATGGAATCCATTTTAATTATTCCCTTATAAATATTGTATACATTTCTGTAACCATTTTCGATTAAAAATTGTGATGCAATACCACTTCTTCTTCCTGACCTGCAGTATAAATAAATATCTTTATTTTTTGAAATTTTAAGTAAATTAGTCTCAAAACTTTCATTATAAAAATCAATATTAATTGCTTCAATAGCTTTTCCAGTTTTAAATTCTTCTGGTGTTCTAACATCAATTAAAATCTTACTTGATTTATTTTTATAGTAGTTTGAAAAAGTAGCTTCTTTGTATACATTAACTTTTAAACAAGAAAAAAAAATAAAAAAGGTAAGAAAGCAAGAAAATATTCTTAACATGAAACTAAACAATTTTGAATTCCAGCATAACCTCTATTAATATCAATTATATCATTAAATCCATTCCTTTTAAGTATTGAGGCTGCAATCATACTTCTATATCCACCTGCACAATGAACATAAATTTTTTTGTTTCTATCAATTCTCTCAAAATTTGACTGAAGACTTGATAAAGAAATTTTAATTGAATGTTCTAAGGCTGAATTTGATATTTCAGACTGCTTTCTGACATCAAGAATGTAAACATCATTCATAATTTCTATGAAGGTTTCAGGATCAATATTTTCGATATACTCACATTTATTATTAGTATTTAACCATGTTTTAAAACCACCTTCTAAATAACCTAAACAATTATCAAAACCAACACGTGAAAGTCTAGTTATTGCTTCTATTTCTTTACCCGGATCAACAATAAGTAAAATTTTAGTTTTAGTATCTTTTAAAATTTCACCAACCCATGGCGCAAAATTTCCATTTAAACCAACAAAATATGAGTCAGGTATATGTCCATTACTAAAATCGTAGGGTGATCTAGTATCCAAAACAATTGTATTTTTTTTGTTATTTAACTCAATAAATTCCTTGGCATTATAACCTCTGTTAGATTTTTGTATTATATATTCTAAATCATTATAACCATTTTTATTCATACGAACATTTTGAGGAAAATATTCAGGAGCATCCAATAGATCTTTAGTAAGAATATCTATAAATTCTGATCTTGAGCAGGTTCCATTTAGGGCGTAATTAACTTTTTTTTGATTACCAAGGGTATCAAAAGTTTCTTTCATCATATTTTTTCCACAAGCAGAGCCAGCACCATGAGCTGGATAAACAATTACATCATCAGAAAGATTAGAAATTTTGTTTTGTATTGAGTCAAATAACATTCCAGCTTGAATTTCAGGGTTAATATTGGAGTTTTCTTGAGCTAAATCAGGTCTACCAACGTCACCAAGAAATAGTGTATCACCAGTAAAAATTGAATGATTTTTTCTATTCGCATCCATCAGTAAATATGTAGTACTTTCAATAGTATGACCAGGCGTATGTAAAACTTTTATAGTTAAATCTCCCAACATAAATTCTTGTAAGTCATGTGCTTGAATTGACTTAAAATCTGTATCAGCCATGGGACCAAATACAATTGGGGCTTTAGTGAGTTTAGATAATGAAATATGACCGCTTACAAAATCAGCATGAAAGTGCGTTTCAAATATATACTTGATCTTTGAATTAGTTTCTTTGGCTTTTTCTAAATACAAGCTACTTTCTCTCAAAGGATCAATAACTGCAGCTTCCCCATTACTCTCTATAAAGTAAGAGGCTTGAAATAAACAACCTGTGTATATCTGTTCAATTTTCATATTTCAAAAATAAAAATATTATAATTGATAACAATTTTTTAACTTAAAAGAGTGAATTATGGAATAATTACTGAAAGCGTTGTAGCAGTCAGAAAGATTGATAACAGCAAGTCTGAAATGGTTAATCAACTTCTTTTTGGAGAGACCTTTAAAATACTAGAAAATAAAGAAAAATGGTCATATATTTCATCATCACTTGATAGCTACTTTGGTTGGATTGAAAAAATTAATATTAAAGAAATTTCGGATAAAGATTTTAAATTAATAAACAGAAAAAGATACTTTTCAGATCAAGAGATGGAAATTATTAATCCAATTAACAATTCTAGACAATTATTACCAATTGGATCCCAAATAAGTTCATTATTTTTTCTCAATATATCTACTTCATTTGAAAATAATACATCTAAGTTAAATCCAATGATATTTATTAACTCACCTTACCTATGGGGAGGAAAGACAGTTTACGGGATTGACTGTTCTGGCTTTGTACAAATAGTCTTTAGAAGCTTTGGTATTTTTCTCCCACGCGATGCAAAAGATCAGATTAATCATGGAAAAACAGTCGAATACGAATCCATTAAAATAAATGATTTATGTTTTTTTGGTAAAAACCCTAAGAAAATTACCCATGTCGGAATTTATGTTGGAAATAATGAAATAATTCATGCATTCGAAAAAGTAAGAGTTGATAAATTAAATAATAAAGGTATAATTAACGCTATAACGCTTAGGAAAACTCATACTTTACAGGCCATTAAACGTAATTTTTAATTTTCTATTTCAGAAATTTTTGCAGAAATAGCTTTAAAACCATCATTATCCCCAATAACTCCATAAATATTTTTTAATGTATTTAAAGCACTAAGGTTTTCTGGCGAAATTCCTATTAAATCTTCTAAAAATGGAATACATTTCTTATATAAATCTTCTCTTTTGACTTTTAATTCATCATATCTTAAATTATCAGTTCTTGATGTTCCTAAATTGTTCATTTCATCTATAATAGATTTTTCGCCTTTAAGAATTTCTGAAACTAAATTTAAATAAGCATCTACGTAGTCAGGCTTTAGCGAAATAGCTTTTTGATAATAATTTACAGCATCATCTATTTCTCCCTGTTCACTCGAAATAACTCCAAGATTGTAAAATAAAATACCATTTTGAGGTTCTTTAGTAATTGCAAGCTCCATTAATGATTTAAATTTGAGTCGATAATTTCTTCTTTGAATTGAGTCATTTGATGAATTACTTAATCTTATGTATAAGTCTGCTTCGTTTAAGATAAGGCCTATGTCTTCAGGTTGAATGTTTCGAGCCTCATTAATAGCTTTTATAGCTATGTCATTTTTTCCCTGTTGTACAAAAATTAGTGCTATGTTTTTTACAATCTCTGGATATCTAGATAGGGTTTGACCAACTCTTGGGTTTATATAATCTTTCGATTTTTGTAATACTTTATATTGACTTTCATCAACTTTTTCTTCGACACCTGTGCTTTTGTTTGTAACATAAAATTCATCAACAATACCAGTATAATTTAATTCTTTGAGTTCAAGATAATGTTTAAGAGCTACATCATAATTTTTTGAATTGACCGCACTTCCTGCGGCATAGTATAAGTAGTCTATATTTTTTTCTTTATCTAGATTGTAAGCCATAAAGAGCTTATTAGATGCATCTTCGAATTTTTCATTTTGGTTATCTTCAACTGCTGAATTGACTAAAGATGACTCAATATTGGATTTTAACATACCAATTTCAATCTTGATGGTGTTTGAGTAGTTAGAGCTTTCAATAGATTCAAGAGAGTTGTAAGACAAAATAGCTTCTTTAAAATTTTTGAGTTCGTTAGAAACTTTGGCTTTTTTAAAATAAAAATCTGCTTTGTATTTATCCTCAGATGAAAGAACAAGTGATTCTATTATAGACAACTCACTAAGTGCTTCATCAAAAAATGATTGAGATATTAATTTATCTACTTGTCTTAATTCTTTTTTTTGAGAGTTTAAATCAGAAAAGAATAATGTGATTATTAATAAAGCTGTCTTTTTCATTTATCAAAAATACATTAATTTATTTATTCTTCTTCAACTACTTCAATGCTATCAATATCTTGGACATCATCTTCATCTAAAACAACTTTCGCAACAGCTGCTATTGAATCAGAGTCTTTTATATTAATTAATTTAACACCCTGAGTAGCTCTACCCATGACTCTAAGATCTGTGACTTCCATTCTGATTGCTATTCCAGATTTATTAATAATCATTAAGTCGTCACCATCTGAAACATTCTTAATTGAGACTAAACTTCCAGTTTTATCTGTTATTGAAATTGTTTTTACACCTTTACCTCCCCTGTTAGTTATTCTATAATCTTCAAGACTAGATCTTTTACCATATCCATTTTCAGAAACAACCAATATATCACTATCCATATCATTTACAGAAATCATTCCTATCACTTCATCAGAATTATCTTTTAATTTAATTCCTCTGACTCCAGATGCATTTCTACCCATTGGTCTTGTTTTACTCTCTTCAAACCTTATGCATTTTCCTGATTTTACAGCGATTAAAACCTGTGAGTTACCAGTTGTTAATTTTGCCTCAAGTAATTCATCATTATCCTTTATTGTAATTGCATTTATCCCATTTGATCTGGGTCTGGAATATTGTTCAAGAGAAGTTTTTTTAACTTGACCTTTTTTAGTACACATTATAACGTAATGGCTATTAATGTAAGCCTCTTCTTTAAGATCCTGAGTGCAAATAAACGCCTTAACCTTATCATCAGGCTCGATATTAATTAGGTTTTGTATTGCTCTTCCTTTAGATAACTTACTTCCCTCAGGTATTTCAAAAACCCTCATCCAAAAACATTTACCTTTTTGAGTAAAAAATAGCATATACTGATGATTAGTTCCAACAAATAAATATTCTAAAAAATCTTCACTTCTAGTAGTTGAACCTTTTTGACCAACCCCACCTCTATTTTGTGTTTTGTATTCTGCAAGAGAGGTTCTTTTAATGTAACCAGCATGAGAGATAGTAATCACAACTTTTTCATCAGGAATCATATCTTCAATACTGAGTTCACCACCTGAAAATTCAATAATTGACTTCCTATCATCACCATGTTTTTCTTTAATTTCAGAAAGCTCATCTTTAATGATTGACATTCTTCTATCTTTACTATCAAGAATATCCTTTAAATCTTTAATTAATTTTAATAAATCGGCATGTTCATTTCTTAATTTATCTTGCTCAAGACCTGTAAGTTGCCTAAGCCTCATCTCAACTATTGCTTTTGCCTGTAATTCTGAAAGTGAAAATTCTTTAATTAAATTTTCTCTAGCATTATCTGCGTTAGATGAAGATTTTATTATTTCAATTACTTGATCAATATTATCAGATGCTATAATTAACCCATCGAGAATATGAGCTCTTTCTTCAGCTTTTTTTAAATCATACTTAGTTCTTCTAACAACAACATCATGTCTATGATCTACAAAATACTTTATCATCTCTTTAAGATTTAAAAGCATTGGTCTACCATTAACCAAAGCAATGTTATTAACACTGAAAGAGGATTGTAATTGAGTATACTTGTATAAAGTGTTTAAAACTATGTTTGGAATTGCATCTTTTTTAAGGACGTATACAATTCGCATACCTTTTCTATCAGATTCATCTCTAATGTTTGCGATTCCTTCAATTTTTTTATCATTAACTAATTGAGCAGTTTTTTGTATCATATCAGCCTTATTGACTTGATATGGAATTTCAGTGACAATTATACATTCTCTACCGTTAACTTCTTCAAAAACTGCTTTTCCTCTCATTACAACTCTACCTCTACCTGTGTTGAAGGCATCTCTTACGCCCTCATATCCATAAATTACGCCGCCAGTAGGGAAATCGGGAGCCTTGATGTAATTAATCAATTCATCAATGTCAATATTGTTATTATCAATATAAGCTATAGTTCCTTCAATAACTTCAGAAAGGTTGTGTGGTGGCATATTAGTTGCCATACCAACCGCAATACCTGAAGCACCATTAACTAATAAATTAGGTATCTTGGTTGGTAAAACAGTTGGTTCATTTAATGAATCATCGTAGTTAAGTTGAAAATCAACCGTATCCTTATCAAGATCTTCAACCATTTCTTCAGAAATTTTCTTTAGTCTAGCTTCAGTGTATCGCATAGCTGCAGGACTGTCACCATCAATAGAACCAAAGTTTCCTTGACCATCAACAAGCATATATCTTAAACTCCACTCTTGCGCCATTCTAACCATGGTATCATAAACTGAACTATCGCCATGAGGATGATATTTACCAAGTACCTCTCCAACAATAAATGCAGATTTTTTATATTTGCTATTAGATCTTAAGCCTAATTCACTCATTCCAAACAAAACTCTTCTGTGAACAGGCTTTAAACCATCTCTGACATCAGGTAAAGCTCGAGAAACAATAACTGACATTGAATAATCAATGTAAGCAGATTTCATTGCTTCTTCAATATTTATAGGGATCAATTTTTCGCCTTCAGACATAATTTTAGTATATATTTCAAATATAATTATAAGCTCAAAATTTTAACAAACTAACAGAGATGAATTTGATAAACTTATTAACATTGTTTTAAAGATTTCAACATTATTTAATTTTAATTTCTAGATTAATATTTTTTATTTATAATTTTATAGTATGGATGATAATTTTTCTTCAAGAGTTAAAGATGTAATCACGTACAGTAAAGAAGAAGCAATTCGTTTGGGACATGATTTTATTGGAACTGAACATCTATTACTTGGGATTCTTCGAGATGGTGGTGGAAAGGCAATAAAAATATTAACATCTTTAGAGATTGATCTTGATTTTTTAAGAAAAAAAATTGAGATTTTGAGTCCTCCAAATCCAATAATGAATTTTGAGGAAAATCTAAGAAAAAACCTTCATTTAACAAGGCAAGCTGAAAGAGCGTTAAAAACAACTTTTTTAGAAGCAAAATTGTTTCAGGGAAGTTCAATTAACACTGCTCATTTACTTTTATGTATTTTGAGAAATGAGAATGATCCAACAACCAAACTTTTGGAAAAATTAAATCTCAATTACGAGATTGTTAAGGACCAGTTTAAAGAGCTTATCTCTGAAAGTAATGACGGATTTGAAGAAATTTCTTCGTCAAGCACATATGAAGAAGAAAACGATGACAATAATGATGATTCAATTGAACAAAACCCCTTTACCGTAAAATCTGGTTCCTCAAAATCTAAAAAATCTAAAACACCTGTTTTAGACAATTTCGGAAGAGACTTAACTGCTTACGCAAATGAAGGAAAACTAGATCCTATTATCGGTAGAAATAAAGAAATAGAAAGAGTTTCACAAATATTAAGCAGAAGAAAGAAAAATAATCCTCTATTAATTGGTGAACCTGGTGTTGGAAAATCAGCAATTGCAGAAGGTTTAGCTCTTAGAATAATTGAGAGAAAAGTTTCTAGACTACTTTATAATAAAAGAGTTATTTCTCTTGATTTAGCTAGTGTAGTTGCGGGGACAAAATATAGAGGGCAATTTGAAGAAAGAATGAAAGCAGTAATGAATGAGCTTGAGAAAAACAGAGATATTATTCTTTTTATTGATGAGATACACACAATTGTTGGTGCAGGTGGAGCTATGGGAAGTTTAGACGCATCAAACATGTTTAAACCTGCACTTGCAAGAGGTGAAATACAATGTATTGGAGCAACAACAGTAGATGAGTATAGAAAGTATATCGAAAAAGATGGTGCATTAGAAAGAAGATTTCAAAAAATTATGGTTGAACCAACCACAATAAGTGAAACTATTGAAATATTAAAAAACATCAAGGACAAATACGAAGATCATCATAACGTAAAATATACTGATAATGCAATAGAAGCATGTGTAAAATTAACTGACAGATATGTTAATGATAGAAATCTTCCTGATAAGGCTATTGACGCTATGGATGAAGCAGGATCTCGAATTCATATAACTAACATGGATGTTCCCAAAGAAATTATTGAACTTGAAGAAAAACTAGAGAATGTTAGAGAAAAGAAAAATTCTGTTGTAAAAAATCAAAAATACGAAGAAGCTGCTAAGCTAAGAGATGATGAAAAAAAATTAGAAAAAAAATTAATTGATCAACAACTTGAATGGGAGAATGATTTAAAGAAAAAAAGGGAAATTGTTAGTGAAGATAATATAACTGAAGTGGTATCGCTTATATCTGGAATTCCGCTTAGAAAAATTGATAATACAACTAATGAAAAATCCATCAATTTTGATTTAGAAAAGAACTTGAAGGAGAATATTATTGGTCAAGATGACGCAATCAAAGTATTAGTTAATGCTATCCAAAGAAATCAAACAGGTTTAAAGGATCCTAACAAGCCAATTGGTTCATTTATTTTTCTCGGCCAAACAGGTGTTGGAAAAACACAATTAGCAAAAAATTTAGGTCAAGAATTATTTAACAGTAAAGATTCACTTGTCAGGTTAGACATGAGTGAATACATGGAGAAATTTTCAGTTAGTAGATTAATAGGTGCTCCTCCAGGTTATGTAGGATATGATGAAGGAGGACAATTGAGTGAAAAAATAAGAAGAAAACCATATTCTATAGTATTATTAGATGAAGTAGAAAAGGCTCATCCTGATGTTTTTAATATGATGTTACAAGTTTTGGACGACGGCTATCTCACAGATAGTGTTGGTAGAAAAGTTGATTTTAAAAACACTGTTATTATTATGACATCAAACATTGGAACAAGGAAGTTAAAAGATTTTGGTACAGGTGTTGGTTTTGATACTGAATTTAGAAAAAAAGAAAAAAATAAATTATCTACTGAAATTCTAAAAAAAAGTTTAGGGAAAAAGTTTTCACCTGAATTTTTAAATAGAATTGATGAAATTATTGTATTCAACGAGCTAAAAGAAAAAGAAATTGAGAAAATAGTAAGAATTGAAATAAAAAAGTTTATTGATAGACTTTCTGAGATTGAATATAAAGTAAAAATTGATTCAAAAGCAATTACATTTTTAGCTTCAAAAGGATTTAATCAAGAGTTCGGTGCAAGGCCTGTTAAAAGAGCTATTCAAAAATATATTGAAAATGAAATTGCAAAAAGAATTGTGAATAATGAAATTAAAAAGAATGATTTAGTAAGTATTTCACACAATAAAGACAAATCTTCATTAGAATTTTCAGTTTCTTCGTAAAATCATTTAATTTTTTAAAGAAAATAATACCTTTGCTTTCTTAAAAAACTTAAAAGTTTGAAAGTAATAAAATTTGGAGGATCTTCATTATCATCAAGCAAAAACATACTCAAGGTATTAAATATTGTTAAAACTTATGAGTCTGATACCATAGTGGTACTTTCGGCTTTAGGAAAGACAACAAATAATATAATTGCCTGTGGAGAGCTAGCTGCGAACAAGAAAACGATTTACAAGGAATCATTTAAAAAAATAGAATCTTATCACTTTGAAATAATCAGAGAACTTGTAGATATTAACTATCAGGTTAAAATCTTGACTGAAGTTCAAAAAAAATTTTTAGAGCTAGAAAATATTTTAGATGGTGTTTTTGGTGTTGGAGAACTTAGTAAAACAATATTGGATAAAATATCATCCTACGGTGAATTACTTTCCTCATATATATTTTATGAAATTACTAGATTTAATAATTTAGACAGTGAATATATAGATGCAAGGAAAATTATTTTTACAAAAAAATCAAAAGGCAACAGCCTTATTATAGACTTTGAGAAAACATCAAAAAAGCTTGATGTTCTTTTAAATAAAAAAAATAGCTCTTTCTTAATATTTCCTGGATTTATAGCTTCAAGTCACGATAAAAAAACCACTACACTCGGCAGAGGTGGTTCAGATTTTTCCGCTAGTATATTAGCTAATATTGTAAATGCCAAAAAACTTGACATTTGGACTGATGTAAGTGGTATGTATACTGCAAATCCTAAAATCGTCAAACAAGCTAAGCCAATTTCTGAGTTATCATATGAGGAAGCTATGGAGCTTTCTTATTTTGGAGCAAAAGTTATTTACCCTCCAACAATTCAACCTTTAATAGCTAAAAATATTCCGATTAACATTAAAAATACATTTAAACCTAAAGCTAAAGGCTCATTTATCGGAATTAGATCTAAAAATAAATTCTCAGCCATAAAAGGTATATCACATATTGATAATATCTGTTTACTGACTCTTGAAGGAAGCGGAATGATTGGCACTCCTGGTTACTCAAAAAGATTATTCGAATGTCTCTCTAATGAAAACATTAATATTGTGATGATTACTCAAGCCTCATCTGAACATTCTATCTGCATTGGAATTAGCTCAAAAGATGCTATAAAAAGCCAAACAATTATTACTGAAGAATTTGAAAATGAAATAAACAACAAATCTATTGACCCTATTTCTGTTGAAAATAATTTATGTATTGTTGCTTTAGTTGGGGATAAAATGAAGAATCATCAAGGAATTAGTGGAAAAATGTTTAGTGCACTAGGTAACAATAACATAAATGTAAAAGCTATTTCACAAGGAGCTTCAGAAAGAAATATTAGTGCAGTTATTGAAGAAAAAAATATTAATAAAGCATTAAACACTCTTCACGAAAAATTTTTTGAAAAGAACATAAAAGAAGTTAACCTTTTTATTACTGGCGTTGGAAATGTTGGAAGTGAATTATTAAATCAATTTAAAAATCAAGAAGAATATTTAATCAAAAATCTTAACATAAAAATTAATGTTGTCGCTATTTCAAATTCAAAAAAAATGATTTTCAAATCCAGTGGCATAAAACTCTCTAAATGGAAAACTCTTTTAGAAAAAGGAATAAATGCAGACCCAATTAAATTTTTTAATAAAACTAAAAAAATAAACTTACGCAATAGTATTTTTGTAGACAATACTGCCTCAAATATCATTTCCAATTTTTACTCTAATTATTTAAAAAACAGTATTTCGGTAGTAACCTGTAATAAGATAGCATGTGCTGATGAATTTAGTAACTATAAAAATTTAAAATATCTGTCAAAAAATTATAATGCTCCATTTCTTTTTGAAACGAATGTTGGAGCTAGTTTACCAATAATTGATACTTTGAATAATTTAGTTAACTCAGGTGATAAAATAATTTCAATACAAGCAGTTTTATCAGGTAGTTTGAATTATATTTTTAATAATTTTAAAAAAGAAAACACATTCCATAGTATTGTTGATGAGGCAAAAAAATTAGGCTTTACTGAACCTGACCCAAAGATTGATTTAAGCGGAGTTGATGTAGCTAGGAAAATTTTAATTTTAGCTAGAGAGAGTGGATTAAAAATAGAACTTAACGAAATAGTTAATAAAAGTTTTTTACCTGATGAATGTTTGAAAAAATCTAATTATGATGATTTCAAAAATTCTTTGATTGAAAATAAATTTCACTTCAATAATTTACTTACAAAGTCTAAGAAAAAAAATCAAAAATTAAAATATGTCGCTGAATTAAACAATAATAAAGCTACAGTTTCTCTTAAAAGTGTTGATATTAACCATCCATTTTATAATTTGGAAGGAAGTGATAACATAGTGTTGTTCTACACATCAAGATATAGCGATCAACCACTTATTGTTAAAGGAGCTGGCGCTGGAGCAGAGGTAACAGCTGCTGGGATTTTTGCCGATATAATTAGAATAGCTAATAGATGAAAAGTATAAAGGTTTTTTGTCCAGGAAGTGTTGCAAACATTTCTTGTGGATTTGATATTCTTGGACTATGTTTAGACAACATAGGTGATGAAATAATTGTAACACAAACAAACAAAAAAGGAATTGAACTTGATATTTGTGGTGACTATATTGTAACAAAAGATATAAATAAAAACGCTGCAAGTGTTTCTGCACTTGCACTTCTAAAATCATTTAAGAATATAGATTTTGGATTTCACATTTCAGTAAATAAAAAAATTAAACCTGGAAGTGGAATCGGCAGTAGTGCAGCTAGCTCAGCTGGAAGTGTTTTTGCAATAAATGAGCTTTTAAAAAGACCTTTTACTAATAAAGAATTAATTCCTTTTGCTGCTGAGGGAGAATATGCATGTACAAATTCGTATCACGCTGATAATATTACAGCTGTATTGCTTGGTGGAATTACCTTAGTAAGAAGTAATAAGGAATTTGATGTCGTTAAGTTGAAAACACCGCTACAACTATTTGTAACAATTATTCATCCTCAGGTTGAAATTAAAACATCTGATTCCAGGATATTGGTTCAAAGGAAAATTGAAATTTCTAAATTAACAGAACAAGCTTCAAATTTAGGAGCATTTATTAGCGCATTATACAATGAAGATTATGAAATGATTAGTAGATGTGTCAAAGATATCATAGTTGAACCATACAGATCAGAAATAATACCAGAATTCAACAATCTAAAAAAAATTGCATTAGAAAGTGGGTCCATTGGATTTGGAATTTCCGGCTCAGGACCATCAATGTTTTCATTATCAAAAGGACCAAAAATAGCAAATGATGTTAAAATTAATCTAGAAAAACATCTCCAGAAAAAAAATATAAAATATAAAAGCTATGTGTCAATTGTAAATGATAGAGGAATAAAAATCATTTAAAATGTTTACGAGCTTAAATAATAGTAGTGTAAATGATACTTTTAAAAATTCTATTTTTAATGGTTTATCAATTGATGGTGGGCTTTATTTTCCCAAAAAAATAAAAACACTAGATGAATTAATACAAAATATTAAAGGATTATCAAATCAAGAAATTGGCTTCTTAATAATGAAAAGCTTTATCAATAGTGAAATTCCTGATAAAGAATTAAAAAAAATAATTGATAAAACAATTAATTTTGATTTTCCAATAAAACAAATACAAAATAATATATTTTCATTTGAACTTTTTCATGGACCTACTTTAGCATTCAAAGATGTAGGTGCATCATTTTTAGCAAATAGTTTACAATATTACACTAAAGATAAAGTTTTGAATATTTTAGTGGCAACATCCGGAGATACTGGTGCAGCTGTTGCTAATAGCTTTTTTAACAAGAAAAACATAAATGTAATTATATTATTCCCTAAGAATAAAATAAGCTCATTTCAACAAAAACAAATTACTACAAAAGGAAATAATATATATGCTGTTGAATTAGCAGCTGATTTTGATGCATGCCAAAATCTAGTGAAACAGGCTTTTAATGATAATATATTAAGAAAAAAAATTAATATTTCATCAGCGAATTCAATAAATGTAGGAAGGTGGTTACCACAAATAATTTACTATTTTATTTTATATAAAGAGTTAAAAAAAATAAATAAAGAAAAAGAAGTATGTATATCGGTACCTAGTGGAAATTTTGGAAACATATGTGCAGGATTAATGTCTAAAAAAATGGGTTTAAATTTCAAAAAAATTATTGCGTCAACAAATATTAATGACACAATACCTAGATATTTATCCTCAGGTGTTTTTGATCCTAAACAAACAAAAAGAACAATATCAAATGCAATGGATGTGTCAATTCCAAATAATTTTCCAAGGATAGAAAAAATTTATGATGATAATTTCAAATCACTCTCAAAAAACCTAATTAGTGAAATGGTTGACGAATTTCAAACAAAAGAAGAAATAAAAAAAATATTTAATAGCACTGAATATATTTTAGATCCGCATGGTGCGGTTGGTTTAGTTGGATTAAAAAGAAACTTGCAAAGTAATGAAACTGGAGTTTTTTTTGAAACTGCACATCCTATAAAGTTTATGGATTCAATTAGAGAAATACTTAAAATTAGAGAAGATTTTTTTAAAACAAATTTAAATTTTGATAATAAAGAGATTATTCATAAAATTAATAATGACTACAATAGTTTAGTTGATTTTATTAACTCTATAAATTAAACTTTTACAGAATTGACATAATAATTCTTATTAACCTTAATAGTTTCAGATTCGATTTTAATAGACTTTTTCTGTGTTGTTGGGTATAATTTAATATTCTCACCATCAACATTTATTTCAATTGGCATAGTAAAATTTTGAATAACGTCAACCCATCTGTAAGTCAATATACCATTGGTAATATTATATTCAAACTTTGGTATTCTTACATCTCTCAAATATTGATCAAAAAAAGATGATAAATCAAATCCAATTTTTGAGGATATATAATCTTCTATCTGTTTTGTTTCAACCGTTTGATGATAAAAATTGCTATTTAAACCGCGAAGTATACTTCTCCATAATTCGTCATTGTCTGCAATTTGTCTTAAGGTATGTAATAAATTTGCACCTTTTGTGTAGATATCACTTCCTCTCCTGTTTACACCATATGGACCAATCATTGGATCTTTATTAGAAATGCTATATCTTGTACCTATCACGTATTCAGATGATGCTTCTTTACCAAAATGATAATCTAGATAAAGATTTTCAGAATATGTTGTAAAAGATTCATGAATCCACATGTCAGCAATATCTTTATAAGTTATGTTGTTAGCAAACCATTCGTGTCCAGCTTCATGAATAATGATGTAATCAAATTTTAACCCCCACCCTGTTCTTGATAAATCCCTACCCAGATATCCCTTCATATATCTATTTCCGTAGGTAATAGAACTTTGATGTTCCATACCAAGATATGGAACCTCAACAATTTTAAAACTGTCTTCATAGAATGGATAAGGACCAAACCAAAATTCAAACGCATCCATCATCTTCGGAGCATCTTTAAAATGTGATTTTGCTATTTCAATGTTATCTCTGAGTACATAATATGACATATCCAAGGGTCCTTTTTCACCTTGATACACTTCTGAAAAACTAACATAATCTCCAATATTTATATTAACACCATAATTATTGATTGGATTTGAAACAAACCAATGAAATGTATTAGAATTTTCATAGTTTTCAACTTTTCTTAATCTACCATTTGAAACATTAACTAGGTTCTTTGGTACATTTACACTGATTAACATACTGTCAACTTCATCATACATGTGATCTTTATTAGGCCACCAAATACTAGCCCCAATTCCCTGGCAGCTAGTTGCAACAAAATGTTTACCATTAGAATCTCTTTTCCATGAAAGACCGCCATCCCATGGTGCTCTTACTGCTTCTTTAGGTTTTCCTTCATAAAAAACTTTTATTGACTGAATATCACCTTTTTTTTGCTTCTCAATAAGTTTTATAAAATGTGCATTACCCACAGACTCAAAATCAAGTATTTTTCCATTTTGTTCGACTTTTGTAATTTTCAATGGATCTTGTAAATCGACCTGAAGTCTATCCTCAGAATCTAAAACACTGTAAGTAATTGTATTTGATCCCTTGATAAATTTTTCATCAGGATTAACTGAGATATCTAAATGATAATAAACTAAATCCCACCAAGCTCTTTCGGGGGTTATTGATCCACGAAGTGTATCTTGTTTAGTAAAATTGTAATCTTGTGAAAAAAGATTACAATTGGAGGTTAAAAAGAAAATGATAATTAATATTATATTCAAAGATTTCATAACGAAGTTGTAAATTAAAAAATTGATTTTAAATTGCATAAAATTTTATGAGAAAAACTACACTTTATAATCAACATATTAAACTAAATGCTAAAATGGTGGATTTTGGAGGTTTTAATATGCCAATTCAATATACTGGAATATCATCTGAGCATTTAAATGTTAGGAATAATGTTGGAATATTCGATGTTTCCCATATGGGAGAATTTTATGTTAATGGCAATGATGCTTCAGAGTTTTTAAATTATGTATGCTCAAACAATATTCAAAAGATCAAAATCTATAAAGCCCAGTATAATTGCTTAATAAATAAAAATGGAGGAATAATTGATGATTTGATCATTTACAGGACCGATGAAAAAGAGTATATGTTAGTCGTTAATGCTGCTAATATTGAAAAAGATTGGAATTGGTTAAATCATCAAATAAAAAAATTCAATTGTAATATAAGTAACAAATCTGACAATGTAGGTTTAATTTCTGTTCAAGGACCAAATTCATCAAAATTGATTAACGATGTTTTTAAAGATAATTTTGAATTTATTAAAAAATTTAATTTTAAATCGATAATTCATAAAAACACAAAAGTCTTAATTTCAAATACAGGATATACAGGTTCTTTAGGTTATGAATTATATATTGACAATAAAATTATTGTAGATGTTTGGAAATCACTTTACTCTAAAAAAGTAAAATATTCGTTATGTGCTGTTGGACTAGGGGCTCGTGACACTCTTAGAATTGAGGCTGGTTACCCTTTATATGGGAATGAAATAAATGACTTAACTACTCCACACGAAGCCAACTTAATGTGGATTACTGACTTAAATAAAAATTTTATTGGGAATAAGAAAATTCTTGAATCAATTGCTAATTCTAGGAAAAAATTAGTTGGATTTAAAATGATCGACAGAGGAATACCAAGAAAAGGTTACAATATTTTTGATGTAAATAATAAAACAATTGGAAAAGTAACATCAGGAACTTTTTCTCCATCAAAAAAGATTGGTATTGGAATGGCCATGATTGATTTTAAAAATTTTAATTCTAAAGAAATTTACATTGAAAATAGAAGCAAATTCTCGAAAGCTATTATCACAAAAATGTCAATATAAATGGGTAGAGCATTTGAGTTTAGAAAAGCAAGAAAAATGAAAAGATGGTCAAGCATGGCCAAAACATTTACCAGAATTGGCAAAGACATAGTAATTGCAGTAAAAGATGGAGGATCTAACCCAGAAACTAATTCCAAGTTAAGAGCGATAATTCAAAATGCTAAGTCTGCCAACATGCCAAAAGAAAATATTCAAAGAGCAATTAAAAATGCAAGTGAAAAAAATACTGAGAATTATAAAGAAATAGTATTAGAAGGTTATGGTCCACATGGGATTGCTGTAATAATTGACTGTACAACTGATAACAACAATAGAACAGTTGCAAATATTAGAAGCTATTTCAACAAATTTAAAGGAAGTTTAGGTACTAATGGATCAGTTGAATATTTGTTTGATAAAATGTGTGTATTTAAGATTAAAAAATTAGAAGAAATTGATGATCTTGAATTAGATTTAATTGACTATGGCTTGGAAGAAATAGTAATTGAGGAAGACACAAAGGATATAATAATATATGCTGGTTTTGATTCTTTTGGGGATATACAAAATCAACTAGAAAAAAAAGAAATTGAAATTATAAGCTCAGAAATCGAAAAAATACCAAAGAACACTATAAATATAAGCGAATTTCAAAGAACTGATTTTGAAAATTTTATTCAAATGTGTGAGGAGGATGATGATGTGCAAAAGATTCACCATAACGCATAATTCTTTATGAAAATTTAGCTATTATTCCGATCGCACCCTCAAAATTTTTTTTAATTGCTTTAGTATCTTTTTCAACATTTGATGTTAGATAAAATGGCTCAGAAATATTAACTTGTTTTTTCGGAATATTTAAAGAAACTGAAATAATTGGTACACCTGCCTTTTTTGCTATATAGTAAAAACCTGTTTTCCATTTAAAAACTTTCTTTCTTGTACCTTCCGGTGATAATGCTAATCTAAATTTTTTTTTTTTATTGAAAATTTGAGCAATAGACTCAACTGTATTAGTATTACTATCTCTTTTAACTGGAATACCTCCCATATATTTTAAAAAAAAATTTAATGGAAAAAAGAATAATTCCTTTTTTCCAATAAAATGAATTTTAATTTTTAGTATATGTCTAACAGTAATTCCTAAAAAAAAGTCTAACCAATGTGTATGTGGAGCAACAATTATTACGCATTTATCTGTAAAGTTATTTTTACCATTAATACTCCAGCCAAAAAGTTTACAAAAAATAAATTTAATTATCATATAACTTTTTTGCCTTTAATAGATCATCCTCAGTATCAATAGAAACGTAATCATTAAATACTTCTAAAATTTTAATTTTTAAGCCATTTTCAATAAACCTAATTGCTTCAATAACTTCGGCTTTTTCTAAATTTAATTTTTTTAATGATGAAAAATGTTTTAAAGTATTTTTTCTGAAAGCATATATACCAATGTGTTTAAAATATTTCACTTTGGAACCAGACCTATTATATGGTATTTGATTTCTAGAAAAATAAATAGCATTAGAATCTTTATCGCATATAACTTTAACATTATTAGGGTTTTTTATTTCATCTTCGTTGATCAGTTCTTTTTTAAGCGAAATAACATCAATATTTTTATCATGATCATTTTTAAAAGTATTGATTATCAACTCCAAATCAAATTTTTTAATAAAAGGTTCATCACCCTGAACATTGATTAATATGTCACAATCAAAGTGGTCAGCAAATTCCGATATTCTATCTGTCCCTGTTTCATGATTTTTTTTACTTTTTAAATAATTTATTGAGTGTTTTTTTAAGACTTCAATAATTTCATCAGAATCAGTTACAACAAAGACATCATCAAATAAATTTGATTTAATCAAATTTATTGATGTTAAAACTATTATAGGAAGATTTAAAATTGTTCTTAATAGTTTTTTTTCTAACCTTGTTGATTCGAGTCGCGCAGGTACTACAGCAATAGTTCTCATTAAGTAAAAATAATTAATAAAACAAGAAGTAAATTAGAGTTAATTAATAATTTTTGTAATTTAAAAAAAATTGTAGATTTGTTTCACTACTAAATAAACAACAAGCATGAAAATTTCTTTATCAGAAAAAAATAGACGAATAATAACTTATATATTATACTTTTTTTCATTAATTCTTGTATTTGCTATTTACAACTCAGTTGATGCTCCTATTGAATTTAATAAAGTAAAAAATGAAAGATATCTCAAAGTCATTGATAGACTAAAAGATATCAGGAATGCACAAATTGCGTTTAAAAGTGTGAATGGAATTTATTCAAATAATTTTGATTCTCTGATTAAGTTCATTGATTCAGCTCAATTTACTATAATTGAAAAAAGAGATTCTAGTTACATGCAGTATGATAGAGTTTACAGAATTGATATGCTGAGAGAAGTTATTGTTATCGATACTCTTGGTTTTGTTTCTGTTAAAGATTCATTGTTTAAAAATGATAATAGTTACAAGGACATGGCAAATATTCCAATTGATGGAGTCGAAGGAGAATTTCAACTAAAAGCTGATATAATTGACAAAAATGGTTATAACGTGCCTGTTTTTGAAGTACGTGTTTCAAAAGATTTAATTCTCTATGATCAAAACAAAGATTTAATTGCTCAAGAAAAAGAAACTATTTCAGTTGACGGTGTTAATGGTCCTTTTTTAATACTAGGCTCTATGAGTGATGTTAGTACTAACGGAAATTGGCCAACTACATTTGATGTCGAAACCAAGTAATGTAAATAATAGCGTAAACCTTGACATTTGTTTGGGAGAAAGTTATGCTGGCTTAAAAACAACAAATTTAGAGAAATATAATTACAGTAATTATGAACTTGATGAAAAATTAAATTCTCGTTCATTAGGTGATTTCTTAGACAAGATACTTTTTGATAAAAAAATTTATAATTACAATATTAATAATGTAACTATCCATTTTGATAATGATTTATATTGTTTAGTTCCAAACGAACTTTTTGATGAATCAAAAAAAAAAGAATATTTAAAATACATAACTGAACTAAACAAAGATGATTATATATCATATGATTCAATTAATGAGATCAATGTTAAAAATATTTTTTTACCATATGTTAATGTAAATAACCTATTGATTGAAAAATTTTCAGAAATAAATTTTTATCATTATAACACTTCTCTTCTCAAGAAATTATTCAAAATAAACAATAAAATAGAACAAAAAAATAAACTCTATTGCGTAGTCTCTAATAAAAAATTTAAGATCATAGTTTTTAATGAAAATAAACTTTATTTTTTTAATTCTTTTGAATATTCTAACTCATCGGATATTTTATATTTTCTTCTAGCTACATGTCAAAATCTTAAAATTGACATAGAAAAAGTCATACTCAACTATATACTAAATTCAAAGGTTAATAATCTTATAGATCAATCAAATGATTTTTATTCTAGGATTGAAATTCTATACGATTCAGGAATCAATAAACAAGACTTTATTTATAGTTAATGAGAATTATTTCCGGATTAAATGGTGGACAAAAAATAAAAGTTCCTAAAAACTTTAAATTAAGACCAACAACAGATCAATCTAAAGAAGGTATTTTCAATATAATATCAAATTACTATAATGTTGAAAATCTGGAAGTACTTGATTTATTCTCTGGAACAGGCAATATAAGCTATGAGTTTGCTTCAAGAGGAGCAAAATATATTAGATCAGTCGAGATGAACTTTAAGCATTATAACTTTATTAAATCTGAAATTAAAAGAATGAATTTAAATATTGATATTGTTAAAAGTGATGTATTTAAATATTTAAAAGTAAATAATGATCAATTTGATATAATTTTTGCAGATCCTCCATATAATTTTGATATTAAGAAATATGAATTGATTATTAACATAATATTTAAATCAAAAGTTATTAATTATAATGGTTTATTAATTATTGAACATTCAAATAAAATACAACTGAATAACTTTAAAAAATATTATCAGACGAGAAAATATGGTGGGTGTTTTTTTAGTTTTTTTAAAAATATAAATAACTAATAACCAATATTTTATTTATAGATTTATAAATAATTTATTTTAATTTTAATCTTTTTTATTTCCTGCTTTAAATAGATAATTTTTTTCATCTTTTGTAAGGCTATCGTATCCAGATTCTGAAATTTTATCAAGTATTTGATCAATTCTTTTTTGATCTATTTTGTTGTGATTTATATTATTCTTTTTCGACTTACTTTTTGACCAAAAAAAACTTATTAATGAAAATAGGTCAAAACCTTGATAATTATATTTTAACATGCAATAACCAGTAATAGCACCACCTATATGAGCAATATGACCGCCAGAGTTACCACCTGGTATTTGAATTATATCTATAATTAATAAAGCAACTGCAATATAAACTAACCTTACATTTACTATAAATAATCTTATACTCATATTTGGACTGTATGAGGTTAAATAGAATAGAACTGCCATTACGCCAGCAGACGAACCAATCATTTGTGAAGATGTTCCTCTAAAAACAGGAAAAATATTGTAACTAATAACATAAAATAATCCTCCGAAGATTATTCCATTAAAAAAGACACTGTAAATTAATTTATCACCGAATATATTTTGTAATAGGTTTCCAAAATAATATAACATTAACATATTCCAAAAAAGATGATAAAAACCACCGTGAATGAATCCGTATGTAAAAATCGACCATGGTTTTAATATTAATTTCATTAAATCAGCCTCAATTGTAAAAAAACCTATAAAACTAAAATTTTCAAGAGCAAATAAGTAAGTGAAGGTTTGAAAAAAGAAAGGAATTATAAACAAAATAATATTAATGACTATTAGCTTCTGAACAGAATTAGAGGTCCTGTAAAAGTTTTCAATTTTATCTCTTAATTCCATCTTCTATTATTAAATTGATTTCTTTTCCAATACCACATCATTATAAAACCTGTAAGCGCTCCACCTAAATGTGCAAAATGAGCAATTGGGCCGATTGAAGCTGATGTAAAACCAAAGAAGATATCACCAACTATTAATAAAGGTACTAGAAACTTAGCTTTAATTGGAATAGGAGGAAATAGCAACATTAACTTTGAATTTGGAAATAAAAACGCAAAAGCCACAATAACGCCATATATCGCTCCTGAAGCGCCTACCACAACTGCATTATAATCTAAATACATTGAAGCAAGTCTTTTTTCTGAGATATAATCTAAAATACTTTGATCGTAGTATCTTCCAGACAAAAGTATATTATTAACATCTTGTGATGTTAAACCAAAACTTAATAAATCACTTGTAACTGATTGTATATTTAAATAGTATGCCGTTAACTGAACTAATGCAGCACCCACTCCACATGAAAAATAAAAAAAAAGGAATTTATTATTCCCCCAAACATTAACCAAAGTAGATCCAAACATCCATAAAGCTAACATATTAAATGCAATATGTACTTCATTTCCATGCATAAATATATGAGTAAAAATTTGAGAAACTATAAATTTTTCATTTTCAAAATAATGCAGAGATAAAACATCGTTACTTATTTCTGACGAAAACTGAGTGCCAACGAAAAAAATAATGTTAACGATCAGTAAATGTATTATTATTCTTGGTGTAGACGTCATTAAAACAGTTTTTTTAAATGATTTAAATCAAATGTATGATATGTTTTCTTTAAATCAGGACAAAAAGATGATTCTCTACATGCAAACAACTCGTTAATAAGTTCTTCATGTTCTAAATCATTCATATTTGTTTTTTTATTAATTGATTTTGATTTAGCCATTAATTTTGATAAATAGTCATTTAAACTTGTTGACGACTCTTTATAATCAAGAATATTGTTTTCAATTAATTCCTCAAATAATAAATTAATTGAATCATGATTAAAACTAGGATGTATACCATCTAATTCAATATTATTATCATCAAAATTTGAAAAACTAAAACCTAAATGAATCAATTGATCTCTAACCTCTTTAAGAATTCTTATTTCAGATTTATCATAATCTAAACTTATAGGAAACATTAACTTTTGTGAAAAATTATTATCACTTGAAATTTCTTTCAAAAATCTCTCATATAAAATTCGGTATTTAGCCCTAGAAACATCGATGATAATCAAATCATTACTAGTTTTTGTAACAATAAATCTTTCTGATAAACTAAAGAATTTTACACTATCTGAAATGTCTTTATGATTTTGAAAAATATTAATATTAGAATTAAACTCATGGTTTTTATTATGATCAAAAATATCATTTTTGAGATTTGAAATTGTATTTTTTTCAAATGGATTGAAAGATTCGTTGAAAGTTAATGATGGTGGATTAACATCTTTAGTTGAGCTTAAGTTAGATAAATTAATGTCATTTGAAAAATCAATATTTGGAATAACATTAAATTTTCCTAGACTATGTCTCACTGAGGATCTTATTATTGCGTATATTGATTTTTCATCCTCAAACTTAACTTCAGTTTTTGTAGGATGAACATTGACATCTATTGTTTCCTCAGGTACATTAATAAAAATAAAGTATGAGGGTTGATTTTCCTCTGCAGTTAATCCCTCATAAGATTTATTAATTGCATGATTTAAATAACTGCTTTTTACAAATCTATTATTAACAAATAAATATTGATATTTTCTTGATTTATTTAAATATTCAGACTTATATATAAAACCATTTATTTTTGCAATAGGAGTTTCTTCAGAAATACTAACAATTTTAGAATCAACTGATTTACCAAACACTCTAATTAATCTCTCTTTTAAGTTTGAGGGGTTTAATAAATACAAATCCTTTCCGTTATGTTTGAGTGAAAAATAAATATTCGAATGACCTATAGCAAGACGAACAAATTCCTCTACAATATGTCTAAGTTCGACATTATCAGACTTTAAAAACTTTCTTCTTGCAGGAACATTATAAAAAAGATTTTGTACTGAAATCAAAGTTCCATTTAAGCCTGACTCCTCAGTTTCTTCGACATTCTGACCATTTTCAATATTCAAAACGTTTCTAATACCCTTTTTATTGTCTGAACTTGATATTATCATCTTAGAAACTGATCCTATACTAGATAAAGCTTCACCTCTAAAACCTTTTGTGCTAAGTCTTAAAAGATCATCAGAATTAAGAATTTTTGAAGTAGTATGCTTCTTATAACATAATCTGATATCTCTTTTACTCATTCCTATGCCATTATCACTTACTTTAATTAAGGTTTTACCAGAATCGATTATTGAAACATCTATTTGATTAGCACCTGAGTCTATCGAATTTTCAATCAATTCCTTTACAACAGATGAAGGTCTTTGAACAACTTCACCTGCAGCGATCTTATTTATGACATCATATTCTAACTCTCTAATCATTATTTTAAGGAAAAAAAATTGTTAGGTCAAAATCAATTATATACAAGAAAACAAGTGTCAAAAGCAGTACTATAAATAAAATGGTTTTAGAAAAAAAAGAATTTCCTCTGTTTCTAGAATTCAGCCTAGCTTCAGTCCAAGAATTAGATTTATCATAAATACTTTTATTTTCTCTAATTTTTGAATATGCAGAATCAAATTCATAAATATTTAATTGTTGTTCAGATTTAGAATATCTGGGTGAATATCTAAATTTTTTATTTTTTCTGAGTTTGAATAGATTTAATTTCAACGTTTTGATTTTTGATCATAAATTTACTAAAAATGATATCATTATTGAGTTAAATCTTCTTAAACTAATGACTATCTTAGCGCCGAATAAATGGAAAAAAAAATTAAGAAATTAAAAAACTTACTTTTAGAATGCAAAAGAATCTCTATTGTTACTCACTTGAATCCTGATGGTGATGCTATTGGAAGTTCTTTAGCGCTAAACCATTACTTTAAAAGATTAAATCTAATTAGCAATGTTATTACACCAAACAGACATCCATCATTTTTAGATTGGGTACCTGGGATTAATGATGTTATCATATGCGATGAAGACACTGAAAAATCCAATAAAATAATAGCTGATTCAGACCTTATTTTTACAATGGATTTTAATAGCCTAGATAGATGCGGTGAAATATCTAACATTATAAATAAGGATAATCAAAAAATAGTTATGATTGACCACCATCAACTGCCTGAGGATTATGCTGATATTAACTTTTCATTCCCTAATATAAGCTCAACATGTGAGATTGTTTACTTTATTATTGAAGCTTCAAGCAATTTAAAATTTATTAATAAAAATATTGCTACGTGTATTTACCTAGGAATGATGACAGATACTGGGTCTTTTCAATACAATGGAGTCAACAGTAAAACACATAAAATAATTGCTGAACTCATCAATAAAGGAATAATTCAATCAGAAATATATAATAAAGTATATAACGAAAATAGTACCAGTAAATTAATGATCTTAGGTAAGGCTTTAAATAGTTTAAATGTTTTAAATGAATATAAAACAACTTATATGTATCTAAATAGAAGTGAATTAAAGGAAAATAGTTATGAAAAAGGAGATACTGAAGGCATAGTTAATTATGGCTTATCTTTAAAAAATATTGAGTTTACTGCTATTTTTATTGAGGATTTAGATAAAGAAAATTTAATAAAAATATCTTTTAGATCAAAAAATAATTTTCCATGTAATAAGTTTGCAAAAGATAATTTTAACGGAGGGGGTCACATAAATGCTGCTGGTGGAAAGTTTGAAGGTAAAATTGATGATGCAATAGCATTTTTTATAAAAAAAATAAAAGAATTTAAATTTCATTAAAATGGTCTACAAAAAAAATATAATCTTACTATTATTAACAATTAATTTTTCATGTAATATGTCACAAAAATCAGATAATTCAACAATCAATGCGTTGATTAAAACTAACAAAGGAGAAATAGTTACTGAACTTTTTTTTAAACAAACACCCGTAACTGTTGCCAATTTTATCTCATTATCAGAGGGAAACAACAAAGAAGTTAGTGAAAAGTATAAAGGAAAAAATTATTATGATGGATTAACTTTTCATAGGGTAATTGAAGACTTTATGATTCAAGGTGGTGATCCAACTGGAACTGGATCGGGATCACCTGGATACTCATTCAAAGATGAAATTGTTGAAGATCTAAAGCATGACTCAGAAGGAATATTATCTATGGCTAATGCAGGTCCAGGAACAAATGGAAGCCAATTTTTTATTACTCACAAAGAAACTCCATGGTTAGATGGTCTTCATACTGTATTTGGAAAAGTAATTTCTGGTCAAGAAATTGTAGATTTAATTGAGCAAGGAGATTCAATTTTAAATATTACAATTCAAAGAGAAGGAAAGGAAGCTAATAGATTTAATGCTTCAAAAATATTTACGAATCATTTCAAAGAAGAAGAAAAAATAAAAAAAGAAAAAGAAAAAATGTTTCAGAAGTTAAAAAGCGATGTATCTAAAGAACATTCAAACTTAAAGTTAAAATCAATTGAAACTGAAACAGGCTTAAAATACTACATAAATTCAACAAATAATGGTGATTTGGTTGATCAAAACAAAACTATACTTACCCACTATGCTGTTTATTTTGAAGACGGTTCACTTTTAGACACTTCTATTTTGGAAGTTGCTGAAAGATTCAATCAAGTAAATGCTCAAAGGAAAAGTGCTGGCGGATATACTCCAATTGAGGCTAGAGTTGGTCCTAAAGATATGATGATTTCAGGATTTAAAGAAGGTCTCAAACTCTTGAAAATTGGTGATACTGCAACATTATTTATACCTTATTATTTAGCATATGGTGAAACTGAATCTAGAGGAATTCCAGCAAAATCAAATCTGATTTTTGAAGTTGAAATTGTTGATCAAAATTAAACTAATATGAATTTGAAAATTAAGAGGATATTTAAATTTCTTTTAATTTTTATTTTCATACTAATTCTATTTTTTAATAAACCTAAAAATGAGTGGTTATATAGTTCATATATTTTAATTTATCCTATATGGATAGATTTAATTTCTAATATCACTAATTTTTTAAAGTTAAATATTGGTGATTTACTCTACCTAATTTCATTTCCTATTTTTTTTAAATTCCTATATAAATCAAAGACAAGGCGTGATTTTTTGTCAAGAACTGCATTCACTAGTATTTTTATTTATTCCTTTTTTTATTTGAGCTGGGGAATCCATTATAATAAAAAATCAATTAACGAAGAATATGCATTTGGTGATTATCAGATAAATGAATTAGTTGAAACAATTGACTACTACATTAAAAAAGTAAATAATATTCATGAAACACTTTCTGTAAGTCCTGATCAAAAGGTTACTCTAACCTCTTCTTTTGAAGAAATAGTATTTGAGTGCAAAAAATCAATTAAAGAAATTAAAACTATTAATATACCTACTGAAAATCTTAAGGTAAATAAATCTTACTTTTCTTTATTAATATCATACTTAGGATTTAATGGATACATAAACCCATTCACATTAGAAGCTAATATAAACTCAAGGTTACCAAAAATTTCATACCCATCTACAATTTCTCATGAAATTGCACATCAAATAGGATATGCTAGCGAAAATGAGGCAAATTATATTGGAATTATATCTAACCAGATATCAAAGAATATGGAAATTAATTACTCTGGAAACCTGGTTGCATTACAGTACTTAATGAGGGAATTATATTTAAATAACAAAATCTTGTACAATAACAAAATAGAAAAAATAAATAAAGGGGTTTTGAAAAATATTTATGAAAAAGTAGAATTCAGTAAAAACCACAAAAATAAGCTTGAGCCTTTTGTTAAAAAAGCATACGATTTGTATCTAAAAAAGAACAATCAATCACATGGGATAAAATCATACGGATTGGTTGTTAATTTACTTATTTATGATTATCAGTCCAAAATTAAACTTTCAAGCTCCCCCTCTATCTGATTTCTAAGTTTATTAAATTCTAAACTTAATTCTTTTAACATATTATCAAACTCAGTAATTAAATATTTAGCCTTATTTAAACTTGATATTTGCATCGAAGTTGGACCATAAGAACTATTTATTCCGCGGACTGCAACACTTAATCTATCAGATATTGTTTCAGTATCTTTTTCCCTAATGTCTTTTTTTGATTTATTTCCTGAAACAAAAACATCAATCGTATTTATCATTTCTTTAATTTGATTATAATTTTCAACATAAAGCTTATAATTTGATGTATTTGAAATTAAAGATGCAATTGATTTATTTGATCTTTTAATCTTATTAAACTTATGATTAACAGTTGTGTAGTTTTTATATGTGTTTTCCAAATCAACTATAAATGCTTCAATTTGATCTAAATTAGGGTTACTTAAAACACCTGTTCTAATTCTTTCAACATCAAAAAACTTACTTCCAATTTTATTTACCTTTCCGTTAAACTCTGTATAAACATTAAAAGAGTATTTACCAGGACTAACTCTAACACTAGGGGAATATGATCCTGATGAACCAGAAACTAGATTGCTCTTTATATCCCTAGTAAGATCCCACGAAACTCGATTAAAACCTTTTTTATAAGGCACTGAAAATCTATCAATAAAAATATTATTACCATCAAAAATTTCAATTACTGTTTTAGGAGATGATTCATTAACCTCTTTATCTAATTCACTCCATCCAGGAAATGGAATATCAGAATTAGATTTTAATAATTCTTTCTCTGCTTTTTTCCTCTTTTCCTTTCTAGTGAGCAATTCATCATTTAGGTAAAATGTTAACATTGCGCCATAATCGGGATTTTTAGCATAATAAGTATCGCTTCCCTGAGATGTTGAACCTGATCTTATTGGACTGTATTGTAAGGCTTTTCTCGGTGAGAAAACTAAATTCTTTTTTAATGATTCAGGAGAATTAAATCTTAAAGAAGAATAATCATCAAGAACATAGAATCCCCTACCAAATGTAGCAGCAACGAGATCATTTTCTCTTTTTTGAATTGCTAAATCTCTAATTGAAATCGTGGGTATTCCATTAGAAAACTTAATCCAATTATTTCCGCCATTAAGCGACACATAAACACCATACTCTGTTCCTAAAAACATTAAATTCTTATCAACATGATCTTGAACAATTCTCCAACATAGAAAACCATTAGGAATACCATTAACAATATTAACCCAAGATTCACCACCGTCTACAGATTTATACGCATAGGGCTTATAATCTCCAAACTTGTGATTATCTAAAAGAACATAAACTGTATTAGAGTCAAATAAATCTGCCTTTATATCGTTAACAAATGAACCTTTAGGAACACCAGGTAACTTTTCAACATTAACTTTAGTCCAATTTTTTCCAAAATCTCTAGTATATTGAATTATTCCATCATCAGTACCGGCATATATAATATTCTTATCAACTGGAGATTGAGACAATGACGTAATTGTATTATAAGTTGACATTGCATAAACATCCCAAGGATTATCCCAACTTTGAACTTTACCCATAATTGGCAGTTCTAACCTTTCTTGATTTAATGTCAAATCGTCGGAAATTGACTTCCAATCATCTCCTCTATTTTTAGAAACCCAAACTCTTTGTGATCCAAAAAATAAAGTTTTTGGATCATGTGGACTGACCAAAATTGGTGCATCCCAATTAAATCTTTCATATGGTTCACCAACATCATTTTGAGGTTTAATAAATGTTGCTTCCCCATTAGTTCTGTCAATTCTATGGATATTACCTTGTTGAGATTGAGCATAAACAATATCTGGATTTCCAGGCTCGGTTGCAGGTTGATGACCATCTCCTCCAAGTAGGACAAACCAATCAGAGTTTGTGATTCCTGATCTCTTAAATGTGCGACTAGGACCTCCTTGAGTATTGTTATCTTGAGTTCCTCCATAAATATTATAGAAAGGATATGCATCATCAACAGCAAGTTTATAAAATTGTGTTAATGGAAGATTTGCAACAAATTTCCAAGACTTTGTATCATCAAATGATTCATAAACACCTCCATCAGTTCCTATAAGTAAATAATTCGGATCACTCATCTTAAATGTTAATGAATGATTGTCAACATGCTTATCACTTTCATTCATGATATAAAAATCCTTTCCTCCATTATCTGAAACTTGAACTTTTGTATCCATTAAGTATATTTTGTCAAAAACATGAGGAGAGGCAACAAGCTCTTGATAATAGTGCGGACCAGTAGCTCCAGAAACAGTGTCTGACATTTTTTTCCAGCTTCCACCGGAATTAGTTGACTTATAAACGCCTCCATTTCTTCTGTCTGTCTCTACAGCTGCATAAAGAATCGAACTATCAAAAGGTGAAATAGCTAAGCCTATTTTTCCAAGATTAGAACTTGGAAGACCGTTTTTAATTTCAACCCATGTTTTACCATTATCTACAGATTTATATATAGATGTACCAGGACCACCACCCATATAGGCTGCTACATTTCTGTGTCTTTGCCAAGTCGCGGCATATAAAATGCTGGGGTTATTATGATCAATTACAATATCAGTCACACCCGTCCATTCATTAACATTTAATACATTTTCCCAGTCATCACCACCATTAATAGATCTAAACAATCCTCGATCACCTCCTGGAGACCATAAAGGACCCTGTGAGGCGACAAAAACAAGATTTGGATCTTCTGGGCTTACTATAATCTTCGAAATGTGTTCAGAGGATTTTAAACCCATGTCATTCCAATTTTCACCTCCATTTTCACTCATATAAACCCCGTGACCAATACCAACATGTCTTCCACCAACATTCTCTCCTGTTCCTAACCATATTTTTGAAGAATTATGAGGGTCAATTGTTATAGCACCTGTTGAATAAAAAGGTTGATCATCAGCTATAGGTGACCAAGTAGTTCCTGAATTTGAGGTTTTCCAAACACCACCAGATCCAACTGCAACATACCATTCATTTTCATTTTCAGGATTAATTACTATATCTGCTATTCTTCCAGACATGAATGCTGGTCCAATACTCCTAAATTTTAGTCCAGAGAGCTGAGATGCATTTAAATCATACTTCAGTGATTTTTTTCTTTGAGAATTAATATTTAAGAAAAAACACAAACAAAAACTTATTAAAATAATTTTTTTCATACCAAGAAATCTTTACTTAAATATATCAAATAATAGTAAAGAATAAAATGATATTGTAATTTTGGGTAGTGAATAAGTTTAATAATTTATACATCATTATAACTTTAATATTTTTTTCATGTGAGCCGGACGATATATGTCTACAGTCTTTTGAAGATACTCCAAAAATTATTTTCAGATTTTACGATGAAAAGACTAGTGAATTAAAACCAATTAAAAATATAAAAATAACATCCATAAAAAGTCAAGACACCTTGCATTTTGAAGAGACAGACTCAATTGCTGTTCCACTAAATCATAATGATAATTATTCCTCATTTAATTTCAGTATAGAATCATCACAAGTTAATAACAGCGATCATGTATTAATAAATTATGAAAAAAAGCCAGTTTACATTTCTGTTGGTTGTGGATATATTTTAAATTTTAAAATAAATTCACTTTTGATAGAAAAAGATTCTGACAATTGGATCAAAAATTATAATATATATAAATCAAATATTGAAAACGAAGAAACAAAACATGTTGAGATTTTTCACTAGCATAATATTTATATTTTTATTTTTTAGTAAAAACAATAGTCAAATTGTAAAAGATTCACTTGAAATAAAAAATAAATATGGAATAAGAGTAGGAGTTGATATCTCAAAACAAATTAGAATGTTAACTGAGGAATACAATGGAGTATCTTTGTATGGTGATTTAAAAATAAAAGAAAGACTATTTATCGTAAGTGAATTTGGAAGGGATACAAAGAAGATAAATAATAACAATCTAAATTCTGAATTTTCTGGAAATTATATTAAAGCTGGAATAAATTATAATTTATATAACAACTTGCCTGGGCTAAATAATGAAATTTATATTGGTTTTAGGTTTGCTGTAAGTGAATTTAATAGCCAAATTTCTCAATATAATATTTACAATAAAGATCAATTTTGGATTCAAGAATCCATTAGTGAAAGTTTAATATATAAAAATCTTAGTGCTAATTGGTTTGAGTTGATTATTGGAATTAATTCTGAATTAGTTAATAATTTTTTTATGGGAATAAGCTTAAGATTAAACAGAATGTTAAATCAAAAAAAGCCTGAAAACTTCACTAATCTATACATTCCGGGTTTTAATAAAGTTACTGAAAATAATAATTTTGGAACTGGAATTACATATACACTAATATACCAAATACCAATAGTCAAAAAGTAATGAATTGGTTTGATTCTGATTATTATCATATTCTTTATAGCAACAGAAATTCAAAAGAAGCTAAGCACTTTATTAATAACATTGCAAATCATTTGAAAATTAAAAAAGGATCAAAAATTCTTGATTTAGCATGCGGTAAAGGCCGTCATTCAATATACTTAAGCAAAAAAGGGTTTAATGTAACAGGATATGATAATTCAGAAAAAAGTATAGAAAAAGCAAAAAAATTT
>CABYPD010000005.1:0-5000 GCA_902520835.1 uncultured Bacteroidota bacterium | reverse complement strand
CTTAGCACCCATGCCCTCACTGCTGTGCATCATTTTATAGCATTCGGAGTTTGTCTGGAATTGGTAGGCGGTGAAGCCCCCGCATCCAATCAGTAGCTCTACCTCTATAAAACTAACACAACGCTGCACCTAAATGCATTTCGGGGAGTACGAGCTATTTCCGAGTTTGATTGGCCTTTCACCCCTATCCTCAGGTCATCCCAAGACTTTTCAACGTCAACGGGTTCGGGCCTCCACTGTGTGTTACCACAGCTTCACCCTGCCCAAGGATAGATCACACGGTTTCGCGTCTACTACTACTGACTAAATCGCCCTATTCAGACTCGCTTTCGCTACGGATCCGCACCATAAGTGCTTAACCTTGCCAATAACAGTAACTCGTAGGCTCATTATGCAAAAGGCACGCCGTCACCCTAAAAGGGCTCCGACCGCTTGTAAGCGTAAGGTTTCAGGATCTATTTCACTCCCTTATTCAGGGTTCTTTTCACCTTTCCCTCACGGTACTAGTTCACTATCGGTCTCTCAGGAGTATTTAGCCTTAGCGGATGGTCCCGCCAAATTCATGCAAGGTTTCCCGTGCCCCGCATTACTCAGGATACCACTATTATTAACTCTCTTTACTTGTACGGGACTATCACCCTCTGTGGTTCAGATTTCCAACTGATTCTAATTCATTAAGCAATAAATATTGTGGTCCTACAACCCCTAAATTGCCTAAACAACTTAGGTTTGGGCTATTCCGCGTTCGCTCGCCACTACTAGCGGAATCACTATTGTTTTCTATTCCTCCGGGTACTTAGATGTTTCAGTTCTCCGGGTTAGCTTCCATAAATGGATGATTATTCTTCAAATAACCGGGTTTCCCCATTCGGACATTTGCGGATTATAATGTATGTGCCACTCCCCGCAACTTTTCGCAGCTTATCACGTCCTTCTTCGCCTCTGAGAGCCAAGGCATTCCCCTTACGCTCTTAATTAGCCTATCGTAACTTTACTTTTCTTTGAAATTGTATTTACTTATTATTTTAATTTGCTCGTATATCCATATATATAAATATATATTTAATACTTTATGTGTATCTAATTATCACAAACACTAATTGGATAACTGTTGTTTGTGATATTAAATTTTTCAATATGTCAATGAACGTTTAGTTATAAAAACTTGTGGAGAATGTGGGAGTCGAACCCACGACCTCTTGAATGCAAATCAAGTGCTCTAGCCAGCTGAGCTAATTCCCCATTCTGAAAGAATTCAGTATGAATGAATTAACAACCCTAAATTCCCTTTATCATAAAATAGTAGTCTCGGGCAGACTCGAACTGCCGACCTCTACATTATCAGTGTAGCGCTCTAACCAGCTGAGCTACGAGACTCTTCATGATAATTAAGATGACAGCAGTTAGCAAAACACAAACCTAAAAAGCCCAAAAATTCAGTCGTCATACTTTCTCTAGAAAGGAGATGTTCCAGCCGCACCTTCCGGTACGGCTACCTTGTTACGACTTAGCCCCAGTCACTAGTTTTACCCTAGGCAGCTCCTTTCGGTTACCGACTTCAGGCACTCCCAGCTTCCATGGCTTGACGGGCGGTGTGTACAAGGCCCGGGAACGTATTCACCGGATCATGGCTGATATCCGATTACTAGCGATTCCAGCTTCACGGAGTCGAGTTGCAGACTCCGATCCGAACTGAGATCGGCTTTGAAGATTTGCTCCTACTCGCGTAGTGGCTGCTCTCTGTACCGACCATTGTAGCACGTGTGTAGCCCAGGACGTAAGGGCCGTGATGATTTGACGTCATCCCCACCTTCCTCACGGTTTACACCGGCAGTTTCGTTAGAGTTCCCGACATTACTCGTTGGCAACTAACGATGGGGGTTGCGCTCGTTATAGGACTTAACCTGACACCTCACGGCACGAGCTGACGACAACCATGCAGCACCTTGTAATGAGTCCGAAGAAGGATCTATCTCTAGATCTGTCCCGTTACATTTAAGCCCTGGTAAGGTTCCTCGCGTATCATCGAATTAAACCACATGCTCCACCGCTTGTGCGGGCCCCCGTCAATTCCTTTGAGTTTCAATCTTGCGATCGTACTCCCCAGGTGGGATACTTATCACTTTCGCTTGGCCACACATCTACCTGAAGTAGACATACAGCTAGTATCCATCGTTTACGGCGTGGACTACCAGGGTATCTAATCCTGTTCGCTACCCACGCTTTCGTCCATGAGCGTCAGTATATTGTTAGTGATCTGCCTTCGCAATTGGTATTCTGTGTGATATCTATGCATTTCACCGCTACACCACACATTCTAACCACTTCACAATAACTCAAGTCTTTCAGTATCAAAGGCAATTCTACAGTTGAGCTGCAGGATTTCACCTCTGACTTAAAAAACCGCCTGCGGACCCTTTAAACCCAATGATTCCGGATAACGCTTGGATCCTCCGTATTACCGCGGCTGCTGGCACGGAGTTAGCCGATCCTTATTCTTACAGTACCGTCAAGCTCCGACACGTCGGAGTTTTTCTTCCTGTATAAAAGCAGTTTACAACCCATAGGGCCGTCATCCTGCACGCGGCATAGCTGGATCAGACTTTCGTCCATTGTCCAATATTCCTCACTGCTGCCTCCCGTAGGAGTCTGGTCCGTGTCTCAGTACCAGTGTGGGGGATCTCCCTCTCAGGACCCCTACCTATCGTTGTCTAGGTGAGCCGTTACCTCACCTACTAACTAATAGGACGCATGCTCATCTTTTACCGCCGAAGCTTTAATCAAAAATTCATGCGAATAATTGATATTATAGGGGATTAATCCAAATTTCTCTGGGCTATACCCTAGTAAAAGGCAGATTGCATACGCGTTACGCACCCGTTCGCCACTCGTCTTTCAGTGCAAGCACCAAAAGTTACCGTTCGACTTGCATGTGTTAGGCTTGCCGCTAGCGTTCATCCTGAGCCAGGATCAAACTCTTCGTTGTAAAAATTTTAAATAATATTTAACAACTTGAATTGATAAAGGACTGTCTCGGAATGGTTTTGCTAATTCGTTGTAAGATGATAAATCATCTATACGCTGTCAATTCTCAATACTTTCAATGAACTTAATCATTCTTCTCTGTTCAACAGAAAAGCGGTGCAAATATACACTCCTTTCATATTCTACCAAACATTATTTTAAAAAATAAATATTTTTTTTCTAACATAATTATTAACAATCTGAAAATCAACTAGTTTAATAGTATAAACTATACACCATCTTTTGTCAACACATCTTCTATAAAAAGATCTTCCTTATTATTTTCAGGGTTAAATTCTTTTTTTAATGATATATCAAAAAATTTAGCAATGGTATTGTAAGAAAATGCTCTAAAACCATTTCTCAGCTCTTTAACTAAATCGTATGCAGTAATTCCAGTTTCTCTGTGAATGAGTTTAACTAAAATTTGACCTTCAGTTTTAGTTAATTTTTTTAACTCCTCAGTCAACTCATCTTGAATAAACTTCTCAAGTAATTTCGTATACTTTTTTTTCTTTCTATTTGATTTTATTTTTAATAGCCTAGAATTTAATTTTGTCAACCGGTCTGATGCCATTTTTGCATATGGATAAACTTTTAATGTTTTTCTTTTTAAAGTATAATACATTACCAAATCTTCATGAGTTTCCAATTTAATGGGCTTGTAAACAGTAACTTCATCTAAATTTATGTGCGATGAATAAACAGAGTCACCTTCAACTTTGTAAAAAATTTGATTATCCTCTTGAGAATAAATTAAATTTATCGAAATACTAAAAAAAAATATTATAATAAAATACTTCACTAAGCAAATTTATAAATTATAATATCGAATTAATTACTAAATGATTAATTTTGGGAAAATTTAATTTTCATGTCAACAAAAAGTATTATAAATAAAAAATCTACTGAATTTCTTGAAAAATATTTAAACAATGCATCCCCTACAGGTTATGAGTGGGAAGGTCAAAAAATATGGATGGATTACATGAAACCTTATGTTGACGAATTTATTACTGACACTTATGGAACTGCAGTTGGAGTTATTAATCCTAGTGCTAAATTCAAAGTTGTTATTGAAGGACACTCTGACGAAATTTCATGGTATGTAAATTACATTACTGAAAATGGACTTATTTATGTTATTAGAAATGGAGGAAGTGATCATCAAATTGCTCCATCCAAATGGGTAAATATTCACACTAAAAAAGGAATTGTAAAAGGTGTGTTTGGTTGGCCAGCAATTCACACTAGAACGCCAGGAAAGGAAGAAACTCCAAAGCTTGATAATATTTCAATTGATATAGGTGCAAAAAATAAAAAAGAAGTTGAAAAAATGGGTGTACATGTTGGCTGTGTAATCACTTACCCAGATCAATTTCAAATTTTGAATAAAAATAAATTTGTTTGTAGAGCAATTGACAACAGAGCTGGAGGTTTTATTATTGCTGAAGTTGCTAGACTATTAAAAGAAAATAAAAAAACACTTCCCTTTGGACTTTATATTACTAACTCTGTTCAGGAAGAGATTGGATTGAGGGGAGCTCAGATGATAACCGAAACTATCAAACCAAACATAGCCATAGTTACTGATGTATGTCATGACACTTCTACACCAATGATAAATAAAAAAATTCAAGGTGATAACGTGATGGGTAAAGGACCAGTCATTTCTTACGCTCCTGCCATTCAAAATAAGTTAAGAGAGAGAATAATTGAGACTGCTGAGAAGAAAAAAATACCATTTCAAAGACATGCTTCATCTAGAAGCACAGGCACAGATACCGATGCATTTGCTTACAGTAATGGCGGTGTGGCATCTGCATTAATATCTCTTCCATTAAGATATATGCATACAACAGTTGAGATGGTTCAAAAAGAAGATATTGAGAATGTGATTAGACTGATTTATGAAACACTTTTGACCCTCGGGCCTGATGATGATTTTAGCTATTTCAAATAATTTCATTCTCTAA
>CABYPD010000004.1 GCA_902520835.1 uncultured Bacteroidota bacterium | reverse complement strand
ATTTTTATAAGTATCTACTCTTATTCTCAAAACAATATTAATGTTAAAAATTTAGGTACTGAATATCTTGAACATTTGTATAATAGATTAGATCCAATCACTGAAGTTATATTGTATCATGATAACGGAAAAATTTATCAAAAAGGTTTTTTAAAAAACAATAAGTTACATGGTAGGTGGGAATCATTTGATAAAAACGGGAATTTAGTTGTAGTTGGAGAATTTAAAAACGGCAAGAAAAGAGGAAAATGGTTTTTCTGGAATGAAAATAATTTAAAAGAAGTTAATTTCAAAAACAATAAAGTCTTAAGTCATTACTCCTGGAATAATTCATTTGATTCAGGTATTGCTTCTAAATAGTTTATTTCTTATTAATATTTACATAATAATTTAACGTTTACTTAATATAAGAGAAATTGTAATAAAATAATTTTGTCAGCTAAGACAATAATTATGAAAAAAAGCATTTTATTTTTGTTAGCATTATTTACGGTAATGCTTTCATTTTCTCAAACATCCTCCCTAAAGGGTAGAGTTTTAGACAATAACGGATTTGCACTTCCTGGTGCTACAATTCAAGCTTCTCCATCTGGAAAAGCAGTTGTTACAGATTTTAATGGTTTTTACTCCATATTAAATATTGAAGGAGAACAAACTATTAAGGTTTCTTATATTGGTTTTGAAACAGTTGAAGAGTCAGTAACAGTTGAAGCTGGAAAAACATCTACTTTAGATTTTACTTTAGACACAGCCATTAGTGAATTAGCTGAGGTGGTTGTCTCAGGATATCAAAGTGGTATAGTTAAGGGATTAAACAAACAAAAATCTGACCTTAATGTAACAAATGTTGTTTCTGCAGATCAAATTGGAAAATTTCCAGACGATAATGTTGGTGATGTTCTAAAAAGAATTGCAGGAGTCAGTATGCAAGGGGATCAAGGTGAAGCTAGAAACATTGTAATGAGAGGTTTAGGTCCAGGACTGAATTCAGTAACACTTAATGGTGAAAGAATTCCATCTGCTGAAGGTGATAATAGAAATGTTCAGTTAGATCTCATCCCGTCAGCTATGGTTCAAACAATTGAAGTTAACAAAACTCTAACACCCGATATGGAAGCCGATGCTATTGGAGGTTCCGTAAATCTTATTACAAGATCTAACCCAAGTGGTTTTAGAGCATCAATTACCGCAGCTGCAGGTGGACAACCAATTAGAACTGATGGATATAATTCAAATTTTGCATTAGTAATTGCTGACAAAGTATCTGATAGATTTAGTTATACATTATCAAGCACTATTCAAACTAAAGATTATGGTTCTGATAATATTGAATTTGAATGGAATGATCCTGCTGATTGGGCGGATGATGGTGCAATTGGAGAAATGGATATTAGAAGATATGATGTCAAAAGAACAAGAAGAAGTGTAAGTTTAAATTTAGATTGGAATATAAATCAGAACAATCAAATTTATTTTAAGTCAATATACAACCACAGAGATGATTGGGAAAATAGATTTAGAATGAGAGTGGGTAGTATTGATATGGATGATATGACAGTTAGAATTAGACGTCAAACCAAAGGTGGTATAAATAATGATAAAAATGACGCAACAAGATTGGAGGATCAAAAAACTCAGAAATTCACTTTAGGTGGTGATCACCAGTTCGGTAAATTAGGAATGGATTGGAAGATCAGTTCATCTAAAGCTAGTGAAGAGAGACCCGATGAAAGATATGTAAGATATGAGGCAAGAGATGTTCCAATTGCTGCATTAGATATTAGTAATCCAGAATATCCAACATTTTTATATGTAGGTGATAATTGGACTGAACCAGGAAAATTTAGGTATAGAAAAACTGAGGAAGCATTTAAATCTACCGAAGAAGATAATACCTCCTTTTCTTTAGATTTTGATTTACCGTACAGCGTGAATGATAAATTTAAATTTGGTTTTAAACACAAAGACAAATCAAAGATGAGAGATGATATATGGCATGAGTATGATAATGATTTACCAAATATGGACGGTGTTGCTAACTTCAATGCAACCATCACTTCATATGAAGCTGGAAAAAAATATCAAAGTGGAATGTTTATGACTGCAGAAGCTTTAGGTAATTTAAAGCTTAGCGGACCTAGCGATCCAAACTTTGATAGTTATGTCATGGATGAGTTTGCAGCTGGAAATTATGATGCTGATGAGCAGGTTACCGCATTTTATGCAATGATTGAAGATAAACTTGGAGATAATTTAACCCTTATTGCTGGGGCAAGAGTTGAAAGTACTAAGATTGATTATACTGGTTACAAATTTGATGAAGAAACAATGGATGTACCTGCAGATCTTGAAACTGTTCAAGGTGGTTCAGATTACTCAAATGTTTTACCCAATGTTACTTTACAGTGGGACTTAAGTGATAAATGGAATTTAAATTTAGCATTCACTCAATCTCTTGCAAGACCTGCTTATTATGATTTAGTCCCATATGAATACTCTAACTCTGATGATAAAGAGTTAGCTTTAGGTAATCCAGACCTTGAAGCTTCACTTTCAACAAATATTGATGCAATGGTTGAATATTATTTCAAAGGCGTAGGATTATTTTCATTAGGATATTTTAACAAAAATATTGAGGATTGGATTTATCAATATAGTACAAACGATTATACATATAATGGAGTTTCTGGATATGAAATGCAACAATTAAGAAATGGTGAGGAAGCAACGGTTAATGGTATTGAGCTAACATTTCAAACTAAATTCCTAAAGTATTTCACCTTTATGGGTAACTACACGACTACTGATTCATCAACTAATAGAGTTGAAGGCAGAGATGATGTTCCTTTAGTTGGTCAGGTTGATAATATGTATAATTTATCATTAGCTTTTGAAACAGAAAAATTCTTTGTTAGAGGCTCATTCAATTTCGCAGATGCTTCACTTGATGAATTAAGTGATAAGGCATTTGAAGATAGATATTATGATGAACAATCTTTCCTAGATGTAAATGCTAACTATAGAATTAATGATAAACTAAGTATATTTGCTGAAGGTAAAAACCTAACAAATCAGCCATTAAGATATTATCAAGGGATTCAAGCAAGAACTATGCAACTTGAGTATTATGATATAAGCTGGAATGTAGGTTTGAAATATGATTTCTAATGCAAAAATTTAATATAATTCTAAGCTTTCTTTTTTGTTTAAGCTTAAACGCACAAGAGCCTAATTTATTAGGCTCTTTGTTTTATTTAGAGGTTAACGCAGATGTTGAAACTGAACCAGTATTTGCTGGTGATGATGCAGCTGATGATATGTGTGTTTTGGAAAACCTCATGAATCCTGAAAAAAGTTTAATTATTTCATCTGACAAAAAATACGGTATAATTGTATATGACTTAGAAGGTAATAAGCTGTATGATTATGAGGTTGGAAGGATAAATAATGTGGATATAATTCCATCTAAGTCCAATCAAGATAAATATTTAGTTGCTGGAACAAATAGAACATACAATAGTATAGATCTTTATATTTTTAATTCGAATGGAGAATTAGAAAAAAATATAGTTCGTGAAGTAGTCCCAAGTTTAAAAGATGTATATGGTATTACTTTTTATGATGATAATTATAATACATATGTCTTTGTAAGTGATAAAAAAGGAAATGTAGAACAGTGGAGTTTTAATAATGATGAATCAAGTCCCGAAATTAAATTTGAAAGAAAATTAAGATTTTCCTCTTTAGTTGAAGGTATAGTTGCTGATGAATCAAAAGGAAAAGTTTACATAGGTCAAGAAAGAAGAGGGATTTGGGAATTAAGTGCCAATCCTAATTTAAGTGATGACAGAAAATTAATTTTTAAAAAAAATAAATATTTTAAACCTGATTTTGAAGGTTTAACAATAAGAGATGAGGCAGATGGTAAAGGATATTTGATAGCTTCTGTTCAAGGCTCGAATGGATATTTACTTATTGATAGAAAATCTCTTAATGCCAAAATATTTTTTAGAATAATTGATGGCGATAAAATTGATGGAACAACAGAAACTGACGGAATTGATGTATCTTCAATTAAAACATCAAAGTTTCCTAATGGATTTTTTATTGCACAGGATGATGATAATGATGGTTTAAATCAAAATTTTAAATTAGTAGACTGGAATAAAATTATTAAATGAAGAAAATAGTATTATTAACTCTACTAATTTTTAACTTTTCATTTTCTCAAAAAATCATTAAGGACATCAACTTATCAAAATTAATTGATGAGACTTCCGGTTTAGAAATAGTAGATGGCCAATTTATCACTCATAATGACTCTGGAGGTGACCCTAAATTATATTACCTTGACAAGAATGGTAAGATTGTAAAAGAAAGAAAAATTGAAGGTGTTAAAAATCATGATTGGGAAGATTTGACTAAAGATGACAAATTTATTTATGTGGCTGATATGGGAAATAATTATGATACAAGAAAAAATTTATCAATAATTAAGATCCCTATTGACTTAAATAATTATTTAAAGCCCGATATAATAGAATTTGATTATCCTGAACAAGATGATTTTAGATATAAACAATTATCTCAATTTGATGCAGAAGCTCTAATTTCTATTGATGATTTTCTTGTAATTTTTACAAAAAATAGAAAAACAAAAAAAACAGATATTTATACTCTACCAAAACTTGCTGGCAGTTACAATGCAAAAAAAATAGGGAGTTTAGATACAAATTCCATTATAACAGGTGGTGATTATGACCAAAAAAATGAACTCTTAATTTTAACTAGTACGATTTCTTTTGATGAGTATTATATACTAAAAATTGAAAACTTTTCATTAAAAAATAAAAAGGACTATAAAATTGAAATGTATGAAATTCCAATTGGAAAAACACAGGTTGAGGCAGTTAAAATAATAGATTCTAATACATTTTGGATTACATCTGAAGATGAAAAAAGTAGTTCTACTGCAAGGCTTATGAAAATAAAATTATAGGATTTTATTTCTTCACACTATTTATCACCTTTAAAAATATTAAATTGCATTTATGAAATGGGAGAATCTGTTGTCTTTAAAAAGACATGGTGATAATTTAAAAAGACTTAGATCGGAACAAGATAATACAAGAGTAGGATTTGATGTAGATTATGATAGAATTGTTTTTTCTTCTTTTTTTAGATCCCTTCAAGATAAGACTCAAGTAATACCTTTTTCAAAAACTAGTTTTGTCCATACTCGACTGACTCATAGTCTAGAGGTTTCTGTAGTTGGAAGAAGCTTAGGAAGAATTGTTGGTAAACATATTTTAAATAAACATCCATATTTAAATCAAATTCATGGATATCAAATTAATGACTTTGGAAGTATAGTTGCTGCTGCAAGTTTAGCTCATGATATTGGAAATCCTCCATTCGGCCATAGCGGAGAATCTGCAATAGGTGACTTTTATAAAATTGGAGATGGTTTGAAGTATAAATCTCAATTGACAGATCTTCAGTATAATGATTTATGCACATTTGAGGGAAATGCTAATGGTTTTAAAATTTTAACAGAGAGTAAGCCTGGTTCACCAGGTGGATTAAGATTAAGTTATGCTACTTTAGGTGCATTTACTAAATATCCCAAAAGCTCGCTTCCTCACAAACCAACTAAACATATAAAGGATAAAAAATATGGTTATTTTTCAAGTCAATCTGATTTTTTTGATGAAGTTGCAACTGAGCTTGGACTTAAAAATAGGGATAATCAATACAGTCGTCATCCATTAACATACTTGGTTGAAGCAGCTGATGATATTTGCTATACACTGATCGACTTTGAAGATGGAATAAATCTAGATTGGATACCTGAGGAATTTGCATTGGAATTTTTAGTTAAACTTGTTAGTGAGTCAATTGACAGAAAAAAATATAATTCTATGGGATTAAAATCTCAAAGAATTGCTTATCTAAGAGCACTTGCAATTAACACATTAATTAATGAAGCTGTTAATATTTTTATTGAAAATGAAGATAAAATTTTGAAAGGAGAATTAGAGACATCACTAATGTCACTTTCAAAATATAAATCTCAAATGGAAAGTATAATTGAGATTAGTATCGATAAAGTTTATAAATCAAAAGAAGTAATTGAAAAAGAACTTACGGGCTACAAAGTTTTAAATTTCTTACTAAAAACATTTACTAGTTCTGTTATTAACTGGCGTGAAGATAAAGTAAGTGCATTTGATGAATTAGCGCTTGAATGTATTCCGAAAGAGTATCTAAATAAAGACACAGATTTATATTCTAGTCTGTTAGATGTAAGTTGTTTTATAGCTAGTTTAACAGACGGCTTAGCTTTGGAATGGTATAAAAAACTCAGTTAATGAATCAAGAACAAAAAGATCATTATTTTATGGAGAAAGCTTTGCAAGAAGCTAAAGTTGCATTTGAAAAAGATGAAGTTCCAGTAGGGGCAATTATTGTTTCAAATGATAAAATTATTGCAAGGTCGCATAACCTTACTGAAACATTAATTGATGTCACAGCGCATGCTGAAATGCAAGCTATCACATCAGCCTCAAACCATATTGGTGGAAAATATTTAAATGATTGTACTATGTACGTTACTCTTGAGCCATGTCAAATGTGTGCAGGTGCAATGTATTGGGCACAATTGAGTAGATTAGTTTATGGAGCTAGCGATCCGCATAGGGGTTTTAAAGTTCTAGGAACAAAACTTCATCCCAAAACAAAAGTTTCTTCTGGTGTTATGTCCAAAGAGTGTAAGCTTTTAATTGACGCTTTTTTTATTAAAAAAAGAAAAGAAAAACAGGGTTAATCCTTGTATAAATAATCATCTAGTTTTTTATTTCTATATCTGTAGTATAAAAATAGTGGCATAAATAAAAAACAAAAAACTAATACACTTATACCTATTATTTTTTCTCCAAAAATAATATCTGAATTTTTGATATATAAACCGTAAAAGAGGACAGCCATATCACAAATAAAAATCAGATATAAAGAAATTCTAAGGATCAAAGTTTATTTCAATTTTATATTTAGATCGTCTAATTGTTGATTATCAATTTTAGAAGGGCTATCAATCATAACATCCCTACCGCTGTTATTTTTAGGAAATGCTATAAAGTCTCTTATTGACTCATCATGATTCATAACTGCAACTAATCTGTCTAGACCAATGGCTATTCCACCATGTGGAGGAGCACCATATTTAAAGGCATTAAGTAAAAAGCCAAATTGATCAATTGCTTCCTGTTCAGAAAATCCTAAAATAGAGAAAACTTGTTGTTGTAATTCTTTATTGTGAATTCTAATTGACCCTCCGCCAATCTCATTTCCATTAATAACCAAGTCATAAGCATTGGCAAATGTATCAGCAGGATTATCATTAATTATTCCATTAACAGGTGATGTGAAAGGATGGTGCATTGAATGATAACTATTTGAATCCTCATCCCATTCAAATAGTGGAAAATCAGTTACCCAAAGAGCTTCAAATTTAGCGTTATTTCTTAATCCAAATCTTTCAGCCACTTCAATTCTTAAGGCTCCTAACTGAGTAAGTGTTTTTTTCTTATTTCCAGAGATTATGAAGCTTATATCGCCCGGACTAGAATTGGTTAAATCTTTTAATTGATCAGCATCAAAGAATTTATCAATTGAAGATTTTATTGAACCATCCATGTTATGTTTAATCCAAATTAATCCAAGTGCTCCTATTTGTGGTCTTTTAACCCAGTCTATATAAGAATCAATTTCCTTTCTAGAAAGCTCAGCACCAGATTTTATATTGAATCCATATATAGCTTCACTGTCATCAAAGATTTTAAATCCATTTCCTTTAGCTTTTTCACTTGAATTAAAAAACTGCATATCAAATCGAGTATCTGGTTTGTCAGACCCATATCTTTCCATTGCATCAGTGTATGGTATTCTTTTAAATTTACCTAGATCATAATCTAAGCATTTGTCAAAAACATGTTTTACCAACCCTTCAAAAGTTGAAATTACATCCTCTTGATCTACAAAAGACATTTCGCAGTCAATTTGAGTAAACTCAGGTTGTCTGTCAGCTCTTAGATCCTCATCACGAAAACATTTTACAATTTGCACATACTTGTCAAAACCACTTATCATTAAAAGTTGTTTGAATGTTTGTGGTGATTGTGGAAGTGCATAAAATTCACCAAGATTAATTCTAGAAGGAACAACAAAATCTCTAGCGCCTTCAGGTGTTGATTTGATTAAATAAGGAGTTTCGATATCTATAAACCCATTATCTTTCAAATACTTTCTTATTTCAAAAGTTAAATCATTTCTGAAAATAATATTGTTTTTGAGAGGATCTCTTCGAAGATCTAAATATCTATATTTCATTCTAAGTTCATCACCACCATCAGATTCATTTTCAATAGTAAATGGTGGAACTTCAGATTTATTTAACACTTCAATATTTTTAACTGAAATTTCAATTTCACCTGTTGGTATCTTGTTATTTGGAGCCTGTCTCTCAATTACCTTTCCCTTTACTGAAATCACAAACTCTCTACCTAATGATTTAGCAATAGAAATAACTTCAGGAGATGTTTTTTCTGAGTCTATAAAAACTTGTGTGATTCCATATCTGTCTCTTAAGTCGATCCAAATTAAAAAACCTTTATTCCTAATTCTTTGTACCCACCCACATATTGTTATATCTGAATTAATATCACTTTTTCTTAATTCACCACAATTATGAGTACGATACATATTTACAAATATCTAACAAAATTTAATTTAGAACTAAATTTCAATAATCAATTAGCTCAATTTAAAGCTACGAATTTTTAAAGCTAATCTTTTACTAAGATAAAATGTTACTGGGACAATAATAAGAGTCAAAAATGTTGCGAAGGTTAATCCAAAAATAACAGTCCAAGCTAAGGGTCCCCAAAAAATTACATTATCACCACCAATATAAACATTTGGATCACCATTAATAAATAAATTCATTAAATCAATATTGAGACCAATTGCTAATGGAATTAATCCAAGTATTGTTGTTACAGCTGTTAAAATAACGGGTCTCAATCTAGCTTTCCCTCCTTTAACTATAGATTCATAAATTTCATTTTTAGGAAGCATATTATCTTTTTCAAGATTTAGCTTTTCTTTTTTTCTATCTAAAAGTAATTGTGTATAATCTATTAAAACAACGCTATTATTTACAACAATGCCTGCTAAAGAAATTATACCCAGCATGGTCATGATTATAACAAATGTCATGTCAAAAATTATTAGTCCAAGAAAAACACCAATAAAACTCAAGAAAATAGACAAAATTATAATTAGTGGTTTAACAATAGAATTAAATTGAAAAACGAGAAGTAATAGAATTAGCATTAATGCCATTATGAGTGCGGTATTTAAAAAATCCTGATTTTTGTCTTGCTCTTCAATTTCACCAGTAAACTTGTATTTTACATTTTCTGATATATCAAAACCATCCAATTGAAATTTGATTTGGTCAACAATTTCTTTTGCATTATAGCCTGCAAAAATTGATGAATATAAAGTAACAACCCTAGTCAAATTTCTGTGTTTTATGGCGCTGTAAGTTTCAATATTTTTAGATTTAACTAATGACGCTATTGGCACCTCAACTAATTTACCATTGTTCATGTTTTTAAAAATAACATTTTGGTTAAATAGTAGTGATTTGTCATATCTATCGTCTTCATTAAATCTTACATTAATATCATAGTCTTCTCCATCTTTTTTATAAATACCTGCTTTCTCTCCAAAAAGTGATCTTCTCAATACAAGTCCAATTTGACTTGGATTAATACCAAGTTCTCCAGCTTTTTCTCTATCAACTTCAATCTGAATGGATGGCTTATTTTTATTTACATCAATTTTTAATTCTTCAATTCCTGCAATTTTTTGATTATTAATAAAAATCCGCATTTCTTCAGCAGTTTTAATTAGTTCAAGATAATCCTTGCCAGTAATCTCTATGTTGACTGGATATCCAGCTGGTGGTCCATTTTCATCTTTTTCAACTGAAACAGCTAAACCTGGATATTTACCACTTAATTTTTTTTGAACATCACTTCTTAAATCTTCACTTGAGAATCCTCTCCTGTATTTGAATTCTCTCATTGTAACGGTTATTTTAGCTTTTTGAGGCATATCAGCTTGTGAACCAAAATCATTTTGTTGATTACCAGCACCCTCTCCAACCTGAGCAAGCATAGATTCAACCATGAAGTTATAAGCTCCCTCAAAATATTTTTTATTATTTATGACTTCTATTATTTCGGATTCAAGTTTTTTTGTTACGGAATTGGTTTTTTCGATATCAGTACCTTGAGGATATTCAGCGTAAACGATTATTTGATTTGGTTGATTATCTGGAAAAAATTCTATTTTTGGACCAGCAATTCCAACAATAATCATTGTTAGGAATAATAAAGCAATTGTTCCGAAAAGGAAAGCAAATGCTCTCCATCCGCGAAGTGCAAATCTTAAAAATCTTTCGTATCTATCTTCAAGCCAACCTAAAAATATTGTTCTAAATTTTAGCGCTAATGCTTTCATGTAATAGGAGTATAGCCAAAAGAAAATATTTATTACAATGAATAATGTTCCAAACCCTCTCGAAACACCTCCAATTATGAAAAGAACTAATCCAATACCGGAGAGAAAGTATGTTAATCTAATTAAATCTTTCTTTGAAAGATTTTTTTCATCAATGCTCATGAATTTTGAAACTAACATTGAATTAAAAAATATAGCAACAAATAAAGATGAGCCTAATACAATGGAAAGTGTAATTGGCAGATAGATCATGAATTGACCGATTGTGCCAGGCCACAAACCAAGTGGTACAAAAGCTAATACTGTAGTTGCAGTAGAAACTATGATAGGGTAAGCAATTTCGCTTATACCAAGCTTAGCAGCTTCAACCTTTGACATGCCTTCTTTCTCCATCAGTCTGTATACATTTTCAACGACTACAATTCCATTATCAACTAGCATCCCAAGGCCCATAACCAAGGCAAATAAAATCATAGTGTTTAAGCTGTAACCTAATGCCGATATTATCATTAATGACATAAACATTGACATAGGAATTGCAAATCCTACAAACAATGCATTTCTAAAACCTAGAAAAAACATAAGTACGGTTGTAACTAGAAAAATTCCAAATAAAATATTATTAACTAAATCATCAACTTGGCTAATAATTCTATTTGACATATCGTTCGTTATTACAACTTTGAGATCTTTTGGAAACTCATTTTTGACAACTTCCTTTACAATTAAATCAATTTTGTCAGCAGCATTTATTAAATTTTTACCTGATCTTTTTTTAACGGCAAGTGAAACTAAATTTTTTGCAAATTCACGAGCATAACTTTTCTTTTCACTCTCTTCAAAATTTATTTTTGCAACGTCGTTTAGGTAAACTGGACCAAATTCATTTTTAACAACAAAGTTTTTTAAGTCCTCAGGATTTTCAATTTCACCAATTATTCTTAGTGTTCTTCTTTGACCATCAGAAACAATATTACCTGCGGCAATTGTTCTGTTTCCAAATGCAATGGCACTCAATATATCTTCAAAACTAACTTTAGCTGCTGTCATTTTTTTAATATCAACGGCTACTTCAATTTCTTCCTCTTGGGCACCTAAAATATCTACCTCTTTAATTTCATCTAGTTTTTCGATTCTATCCTCTAGAAATTCTGCATATTTTTTTAGTTGTTCTGTTGGATAGTCACCTTGAATATTTACATTTAAAATTGGCATTTCTTCAGCCAAACTCATGCTCAAAATATCTGGTTCAACTTTTACATTATTAAATGTTGGCCAGTCTTCGCCTGAAATTACTGAGTCAATTTCATCCCTGACTTTTTGCTTTGCTAGTTCAATATTAATTTCTTCATCAAATTCTAAACTAATTATAGAGTAGTTTTCTAAAGAAGTAGACTTAATATCTACTAAATTGCTGACACCTTTTACTGCTTCTTCAAGTGGAACTGTGATGAATCTTTCAATGTCTTCAGGTGTATTTCCTGGGTTTATTGTACTTATAAAAACTTCACTTGTAATTATTTCTGGAAAATCTTCTCTAGGAAGAGTGTTATAAGCATTAATTCCAAATGCCAGAAAAATAAACATCAAAAAATAAATGATGTTTGATTTGCTAATAGCCCAAACAGATGGTTTAAATTCTTTATCTACTTTACTCATTGTCATTGTAGATTTTTACATTTTGTCCATCCTTAACAATTCTTCCTCCCTCATTGATTACAGTTTGATTTAAACTTAGACCGCTAGTTATTTCGATCATTCCGTTTTGAGTATAACCCGTTTCTACAATGGTTTTCTTAGCTTTATTATTTTCAATAGTGTAGAGGAATTTATTGTTTTCAGAGTCTTCAGAAACAATTGACTCTGGGACTAAAATTGCTTCTGAATTTGCATAATCCAATATATTGATTTCAACGTTTAAATTTGGAATTAAGTCTAATTCATTTTTCGGGACAGAGACTTCAATTTTGAATGTTCTAGATAATTTATTAATTGAACTAACAGAGTGTTTGATTGTAGAGTTAAAAGTTATATTCAGGACTGGTATTTCAACTAAAACCTGGGTACCTTTCTTTATTTTACCAATAAAATTTTCAGGAATAACAGCTTCAACATATAATTCATTTAGATTCACTATTCTAAAAGCATTTCCTTGATCAGGCATCATGGGAGGTGAAACTAAGTTTCCTTCCTCTATAAAAATTTCATCGATAGTGCCACTAAAAGGTGCAGTAATAGTAGTTTTGGCTAAAGATTGCTTTAAGCTTTCTAATCTATTTTTTTGAATATCATAATTGGTTTGAGCTTCTAGATACTGAATTTCTGAACCAATTTTATCTTCCCATAGTTTTGATTGTCTTTCATAAATAGTTTTAGCTAATTTAGTTTGGCTTTCAACTAACTTCAATTCATTGTAAAGACCTCCATCGTCAATTTTAGCCAAAGCTTGTCCTTTATTGACCCTGTCTCCCTCATTAACATATATTTTTGTAATTCTTCCACTGAACTCAGGATACAGTATCATGTTCTGATCAGTTTTTATAATACCTTGAAATTTTGAATAGTGATTAATACTTTGTTTTTTGGTAGTAATAGTATTAACCAAAACAAAACTCTTAGCAGTATCAAGTATTGAAACACCCTCTGTTATTTCATTTAATTCTTTGTTTATTTGTCCTTTTTGAATAATAAGATTAGATCTTCTTTCTTGAAGCTCTTCTAAATTCCCTACTTTTATTAACTCTTCAATTGTTTTTTTATTATCACCACTACATCCGGCAATTAAAATAAATAATGTGTAAAAATATTTTTTCATGATTTGTTTAAAAGAATTTCAAGGTTAATTTTATTCTCAATAATTTTAAGAGTTGCTTCTAGGTATTCATTTTGAATAGCGTAAAGCTGATTTTGTGCTTGTCTTAAATCAAAACTTGATGCCAATCCCTCATAAAATTTTATTTGATTTTTCTTTTCAATACTTTCCGCTAGAGTTAAATTTTTTAGCGTTGTCTCGTAGTTATTAATTGAATATGTATAATCACTTTTCGCTTTTTCAACTTCAAGATTTAACGTGTTTTCGGTTTCTTTTAAATTTAAAAGAGCTTTATCCAATTCTATTTTTGCTTTTTGAGTTGAAGCAGTCCTTTTGAGGGAGCTAAAGATCGGTAATGACATATTAATTCCTAACTGAGATGATCCATACCAGTTTTGTTTTGGATTAGTGATTCTAAATGATTCATTGTATCCATTATAAGATCCAGAAATATAAGCGCTCACTGTTGGTAAGGACTTAAATTTTTCTAATTGTAATCTTTTCTTATTTCCTTCACTTGCATTTAGAGCAATTTTATAATCAATATTATCTGAAACTTCGAACACTTGATTAACTAGTGATGGATTAATATTTTTAATTGCTATAGTTTCAATACTATCTTTTAAAATTAAATCATCACTCAGTTCAATACCCAATAAAAGTTTTAGAATATTCAAGGATAATAATTCAAATTTCTCAGCATAATTAAGTGAATTTTCAACTGAACTTGTTGTTATTGTAAGTTGCTCAACATTTTCTATTTCAGTTAATCCATTTTCATATATTTTTTTAGTTTCTAATAAAGTTTTTTTAAGGTTATTTAAATTATTTATAAGTATTTTAACTCTCTCAGCGCTTACTAGAGCATTTCCATAAGCATTTATAACTTGTCTTTTAACTTCAAGATCAGTCTTGATTTTAGCTTGGGTTGAAAGTTGTAAAAATAGTTCTATCGATTGTAATCCTATCAAATAAGACCCATCAAAAAGTAATTGATTTAAAATTAACTCACCACTTATACTTTGTTTAGTACCAAAACTTATTTCGGCAAATTCACCTTCATTTCCTCCAAAAAATTCAGCTGGAATAAGTGAGATTGGGTCTTTTATTCTATTGTTAAATTCAAAAAAAGATGATATTTGAGGAAGTCCTACAGCGATAGTTTCCCATTTCTCTTTTTGAGATATTAAAATATTTTTTTCAGCATATATAGAGTTTTTATTATTTTCTAATGCAAATACAACTGCTTCATCTAAACTAAACGAATACTGATTTTGCCCAAATAAACAATTACAAAAAATAAAACAGATAATTGAAAATAAATTCTTTTTAGTCATTTTTTAAAATTAAATCGAGTTTTTTTAAACCTTTCTCAGTTACAATTGATCTCAAAAAATACTCACGGTAACTTTCGAGACAACTGTCTAGAGTATAAATTTTTGAAGGATATATTTCAGGGTTCATTAGTCCACTTATACTATTGAAGTAAACTCTTGAGATAAAATCTACGTCAATATTTTTTCGAAATAATCCAAATTCTATACCATTTGTCAACACTTCCCCAAAAGATTTTATCATAAAATCTAGATGTTTATTTTTGACCTTAGCATATATTTCAGGGTAAAACTTTTCAAGTTGAAAAACGGAATGATTTTTTTGATCATGCAAGTGTTCCATAACTAGATCTTTTACTTCAAAGAACTCTTTAATTGGATCGACAGAATTTTCTCTAATATTTGAAATTCCAGCAACTAATTGTTTATGTAAATTATTTACAGTAGCATCAACTAATTCAGTTTTATTTTCAAAAAAATTGTAGATTGTTTTTTTTGATATAGCAAGTTCATTAGCTATGTCATCCATAGTCACAGTTTTGAAGCCAAATGCTACAAAAAGATATTGAGCCTTCTGAATTATTTTTTCTTTCAAGTCTTAAAATTGGAGTGCAAATATACTTTAGGAAACTTTAAAAACCAAATTAGTTTCCAAAGTTTCTTTTTTAAATTACTGTTAATTAACAATCAGATAATGTATTTTAGTGCTTAATATGTTTATAGATTATCACAATAAAATAAATAATTCAATTCAATTTTTTTTAAATCAATTAAACGATTCTAAAATTTATGATCCAATTAAATATTTTTTGAAACTTCCCTCCAAAAGAATTCGACCAATATCAACTATAATTTCAAGTAATTTATTTAATAATGATATTGAATTTGCATTACCTGCGTCTTTGGCGAACGAAGTTTTTCACAACTTCACCTTGATTCATGATGATATAATGGATTCATCCAAAATAAGAAGAGGAAAAGAAACTGTACATATCAAATGGAATTTGAATCAAGCTATACTTTCTGGAGATTCAATGCTTATACTTTCGTACAAATTATTTGAAAATTATTCTGAAGATATCCAAAAAAAACTATTGCAATTATTTAATGATACTGCATTATTAATTTGTGAAGGTCAACAAATGGATATGGACTTTGAAAACCAAATAAATGTTAATTATGAGAGTTATATAAAAATGATCAAATATAAAACTGCCGTATTACTTGGCTCATCAATGCAGATGGGAGCAATAATAAATAATGTAAATGAAATTGATTCTAAGCTTTTATACGAATGTGGTATTAATTTGGGATTAGCTTTTCAAATTCAAGATGATTATTTAGATCTATTTGGAGACCAAGAAGTTATTGGTAAAAAAGTGGGGGGTGATGTAATTGAAAATAAGAAAACGATTCTTTATCACATGTGTTTTACAAAATCTAGTAATGATCAAAAATCGCTTTTAAAAGAAATTTATAATTCTGATGATTCAAATAAAGTTGAAAAAGCCAAAAAGCTATTTGTTGAAACTAAAGCTGATCAACTAGCATTAAATTTGGTAAAAAAATATTCTGATCTTGCCATTAAATCGATTAATGATTTAAATGTTAATCGATCAAAAAAACAAGAGTTAATTGACCTTTCACAGCTTTTAATCACAAGAAAATTTTAAACTTTCATAGTAAAATATTTTTATTAGTTTTGCACTGGTGAACTTTTAAAAACAAATATTTTGGAATCTATATTAGAATTTTTTAGGTCTGAGTCTAGTCCTGTGTTACAAGCTTTATATGCTGGATTATTTACATGGATACTTACATCTTTTGGTGCTGCTTTAGTTTTTCTTTTCAAATCTTCAAACAGAAAATTTCTGGATGCTGCTCTTGGATTCACTGGAGGTGTTATGATAGCTGCAAGCTTTTGGTCTTTAATTGCCCCAGCTATACATGCAGTGGAGGTTCAAAATGAATTAGGTCAATCAAGTTTACCATCATTTTTACCTCCTGCCATTGGTTTTTTTCTTGGAGCAATTTTCATGTTTATTTTAGATAAGTCAATTCCTCACTTACATATTTTTGGTAAAATGAAAGAAGCTGAGGGACCGAAAACTGATCTTAAGAAAACTTCTCTATTAGTTTTGGCTATCGCAATACATAATATACCTGAAGGTCTAGCTGTAGGGGTAGCCTTTGGAGCTTTAGTCATACCAGAATTTGCAAATGTATATTCACTTGGAGCTGCAGTTGCACTTGGAATTGGAATTGGAATTCAAAATTTTCCTGAGGGATTTGCTGTGTCAATGCCACTTAGAAGAGCTGGGTTCAGCAGAAGAAAATCATGGTATTGGGGACAATTGTCAGCAATTGTGGAGCCTATTTTTGCGGTGATTGGAGCCGCTCTTGTTATTTTAGTTTGGCCTATTTTACCTTACGCTCTTTCGTTTGCAGCAGGGGCAATGATTTTTATCGTTGTAGAAGAAGTTATACCTGAAAGTCAAAGGGGAGGAAATACTGATTTAGCAACAATGGGTCTTATTGCTGGATTCATTGTAATGATGAGTTTAGATGTTGCATTAGGATAATTTTTTCTAAATAAAATTATTTATTCATTTGATTTATGTTCCTAATTTTATTGTTTGCAGACATAGCTCTTGGGTTTATCTCTCTTGCCTTTTTATAATAAGTTAGTGCTGACTCATAATCTTTTTCATTAAAATACCATTCTCCCATTGAATCATAAGAATTATAGCCATCAGGATAAACATCAATATATTTTTCAAAATATTCTTTTGATTTTTCTTTTTCTCCAATCCAATAGTGCAGATATCCGAGACTGTTATATATAGGAGCCTCCATAAAAGAGTGATCTCCACTAACAGCAAGAGATTCATTATCTCCTTCTTTCTCAACAATTTCTTTCAATAAAATATTTAATTCATCAATTACCTCTTCATTTGTAGGTTTTGTAAAGGCAAAATAATAATGGATGAGCTTACCCTTAGGTTCAATTTCTCTCATTTTTTTCCAAAGCTCATGACTTCCTTTATTACCAAGTGGCCAAAAAGGTTCTCTTGGATTGTCCAATAGTTTTACAAAAAGTTTTGAAGTTTCGTTATTATCTTCAACATTTTCTTTTGCTTTTTCAATATGCATTTTCTGTTTGTCAGAGCCATTAATAGCAAAACCTGCTAAAACAACATGGGGACCAAAAAGACTAGGATCATATTCAAGTGCTTTCTCAAAAAACACCATAGATTTATCATATTCAAAATTATATAGATATTCCATACCTGCATTGGTCATTTCATTAGCAAAGTCATTATCACTTTGCCATTGTATGTAGTCACCAGTTGAAGAGTCAAAATCCCAATTGGCATTTTCTCTGTTTTGATTTGCTTCACAACCAATGAAGATTATACATAATACCATTATTAGTTTTTTCATAACAATTGATTTTATATAAATTTAGTAAAAAAATTAGTCTCTGTTGGCTTTGGCTATTTCTTCAAAATCAATATTTGAATAACGGAATGTTTGACCATTAAAAAGATTATTCCCATAACCTTCATTCCAATCTTTATGTAGGTTTAAGTCGTAATTAGATGGGGGAAGAACATTAAAAATTACATCATATTTATCGGATATTTTTCCAGGCAGAGAGATATTTCTAGCGTAGTGAAAATTATCAATTAGATTAATGTGAGGCAATAAATCTATAAACGTACTTAAACCAGAGGATGTATTTACTATTCTAGAATTAATTTTCATGTAGGGAATAAATCCACCAGCAGGAGTTCCGGGAGGTGTATTTTTAGTATCCCAATTAACTCTTGCTTCAATATGAATATTGGTTTCATTGACGTTTAGATTATTAGATCTTGGGAATACTTCATCCTTTATCGCACTCTCAAAAATTAAAATAATTCCAGGATCAATTCTCTCCTCTCCAATTATAAGTTCTTGTGAAAATGAAATATTTGATATAAAAATTATAGAGAAAATTATTTTTAAATAATTCATTTTCAAGATTTATTATAAGTTTCTTGTAGTATTTTAATATCTGAAATAATTTTACTCATATCTTCAAAATTAGTACCATCGTAAAAACCTCTAATTCTTCGTTCCTTATCAACTAAAACAAAATTTTCAGTATGAATCATATCATGAGATCCAGTCTCAGAATTATTTTTTACAACTAGGTAAGATTTTCTTGCTAGGTCATATATTTCTTTTTTATCACCTGTCATCAGATTCCATTTTTCATCATTAACGCCTTTATCTAAAGCATATTTTTTTAACACCTCAACTGAGTCAATTTCAGGCGTGACGGTAAATGAAGCAAACATTACATTTTCTTTTTCTAATTCGTTTTGTAAATAAATCATGTTTCCAGTCATAATAGGACAAATACTAGGGCAGGTAGTAAAGAAAAAGTCTGCAACATAAATTTTATTATCATAATTTTCATGAGTTATATTTTCACCATTCTGATTTTGCAAATTAAAATCAGAAATCTTATGATATTTTTTAACGTGAGAAAGCTCTTCATCAACTAATTCAGAACTTACCATTGAAGGACTAAATACAGGAAGTTTTTTTTCAGGAGTTAGGGTATAATTAAATATTGAAACACCAGAAACTGTAAAAATTATAATAAAAAAAATAAGATATTTATACCTATTCCAAAATTCACCCTTTTTCATTCTTACTAAATTAATTTAAAAAAACAACACATCAATTATTACACCATTTTTTTGAAAGACTAAAAAAGGTTATTTTTGGAAACCAAAATTTGTTTATGGAAGTTTTTTTAATCAAAGCATTTCAATTAATTCTTAGCCTATCAATTTTAGTAGTGTTGCATGAGCTTGGACATTTTATCCCTGCTAAGCTTTTTGGAACTAGAGTTGAAAAATTTTATTTGTTTTTTGATTGGCCTTTTTCACTTTTTAAAAAGAAAATAGGTGACACTGAGTATGGAGTTGGCTTACTTCCGCTAGGAGGTTATGTTAAGATTGCTGGAATGGTTGATGAAAGTTTTGATACTGAACAACTTAAAAATGAACCTCAAGATTGGGAGTTCAGATCAAAGCCAACATGGCAGAGATTAATCATAATGTTAGGAGGTGTTATTGTAAATTTTATCCTAGGATTTTTGATATATATGATGATTACATTTGTTTGGGGGAAAACCATTGTCACATACGACGACCTAAATTCTGGATTCAAAGTTTCAGAAACAATGAAAGAAATTGGTTTTCAAGATGGAGATAAAATTTTGAAAATTGATGGTTCTGAAGTCGAAAACCAATTAGAAATTCCTATGATGATGGTTTCTCGAGATGTTTCAAATGTCGAGGTTATTCATGATGATGGTTCAAGAGATTTTATTGATATCCCTGAAGATATTGGACTTAAAATTATTGCATCAAGTGAATCTCCTTTTACTCCACTTCCTAACTTTCAAGTTGATTCAATTGTAAGCTTATCCCCATCTTCCTCCAGTAACATAATGGTGGGAGATATAATTAATAGAGCTAATGGGTCTAAGATTTACACATTTGAAGATCTTGAAGAAGCAAAAAAAATTAATGTTGATTATGTTGAATTAGAGTTAATTAGAGATGGAAATATTTTAACAACAGTTATTCCATTTTCAAGCGAAGACAAAAAAATTGGTATATATCCAAGGTATAGCTTAGAGGGAACTACGCTTAATTATGGTTTTTTTGAAAGTATTTCTAAAGGTGCAGAGACTGCTTATTATACTCTAACTGATTATGTAAATCAAATGAAATATTTAGCAAGTGCTGAGGGTGCCTCTCAACTTGGTGGTTTTGGTACAATTGGTAATATTTTTCCAGCTAAATGGGATTGGAAAAGATTTTGGGAAATGACAGCTTTTCTTTCAATAATTTTAGGATTCATGAATGTTCTTCCAATACCAGCTCTTGATGGAGGTCACACAATGTTTTTACTTTATGAAATGATAACTGGTAGAAAACCAAATGACAAATTCATGGAATATGCAACGATGATAGGTGTATTTTTATTACTTGGTCTAGTATTGTATGCTAATGGTATGGATATTTTTAGAGCATTTTCTTAAAAAATAATTTATACCTTAAATTTAATTCAAAATATATTTATATTTGCCGTCACTTAAATTCCTCCTTAGCTCAGTTGGTTAGAGCATCTGACTGTTAATCAGAGGGTCCTTGGTTCGAGCCCAAGAGGGGGAGCAACTTATAATGATATAACCGTTATCCTATGAAAGTGTAGCGGTTTTTTTATATTCGTAAAATGAAAAAAATCATATTCTTATTTATTGTATATCCCGTTTTCGTTACATACAATTTATATGGACAAAATTTATCTAAAAATGAGGTGTTTGATGTAATATCAAAATGGGAAGGTAAATGGAAAAATAGTGTGGTTTTTGAGGAATCTATTTGGGTATCTAAAAGTTTTGAAACACGAGGAATTACAGATTCAAAATTAACCCTTTCAAATAACTACCTTGAAATGATGACCCATAATAGTGATGAGACTAGTAAACATATCATTCGTTATGACCAAAATTTAAAGCAGTTCAATCGATGGGAATTTAAAAGCGACGGTAGTAATTCTTTTTGGACAGGAAAGTGGAATCAGAGTAAAAAAACAATGACTTGGAATTATGTCGATTTCTCAAATAATGAAACTAGTGGAGAAATAATTGAGGCTTTTAGTTCTGATGACACCATTCATGTAAATATCGTTATAAAAGATAAAAAAGGTGACAATCTACTTCGAATATTCTCAAAGGCAAACAAAATCTAAATCATAGGCATCTCCTTTTCTTTTAGTTCTCATCCTTCTAACCCTCTCAAATAGCCTAGAGATACATTTAAACTAGAGTGGATGATTTAATATCAAACATCATTCACAAATAATTTGACTTGTTCTGCAACTTTGAATAATAGGGGGAGCAAGTTTACCGCTACATGACATATTCTTACAACCCTGCAATTAGTAGGGTTTTTGTTTTTTATTGTAAAACCAGTTGATCAAAAATATTATATTTGTCAACTATCAAAATCCACTTTTATGAAAGATATTTTATTGATTTTAGGCTTAATTCTAATTGTATCTTGCGAACAAAAATTTAAATTAGACCCAAATATTAATCCATTCTTCCAAGAATGGAATACACAGTTTGAAGTTCCCCCATTTTTGGATATAAAAGATGAGCATTATATGCCTGCTTTTAAAAAAGGAATGGAAGAAAATTTAAAAGAAATTGATATTATTGTTGATAACACTCAAGAACCCACGTTTGAAAATACAATTGAAGAGCTTGAAAGAAGCGGGAAGCTTTTAGGTAAGGTACAACGTGTTTTTTCAAACTTAGCTAGTTCTAATACCAATTCTCAATTACAAGAATTACAACGAGATTTAAGTCCTATGCTTTCTGCTCACTACGATAAGATTAGGCTAAACGAAGATCTGTTTAATCGTGTTGAATTAATTTGGAATGATAGAGAAAATTTAAATCTATCAAAAGAACAACAAAAATTATTAAGTGATACTAGAAAAAGGTTTGTAAGAAGTGGAGCATTATTAAGTAACTCTGAAAAAAAACAAATTGTAGAAATAAATTCTAAAATTTCTGAACTTACAACTGCTTTTGGTCAAAATTTACTTGCAGAAACAAATGGATTTGAGTTGATTTTAGATAATTCAGATCTAGATGGTTTATCAGAGAGTGTAATCTCAGCGGCTTACGAATCAGCAACTCAAAAAATGGATAATGCTGAGTCTGATAATGATAGAGAAAAATATAAAGATAAATATCTTTTTACCCCTCACCGAACGAGCATGTATCCCTTTTTGACAGAGTCAACAAGAAGAGATCTTAGGGAAAAGTTATATAATTCATATGTTATGAGAGGTGATAATAATAATGAAACTGATAATAAAAAAATTGCTGTTCAAATAGCAAAACTTAGAGTTGAAAGAGCAAACATAATGGGTTATCAAACTCATGCACATTATGTACTTGAAGAAAATATGTTAAAGAGTCCTGATGAAGTATATGATTTATTAATTCAGCTTTGGAAACCTGCACTCAAAAGAGCTAAGGCAGAAGTTGATGATATGCAAGCAGTTGCAGATGCTGAGGGTAAAGATTTTAAAATAGCTGCATGGGATTGGTGGCATTACTCAGAAAAAGTCAGAAAACAAAAATATGATTTAGATGAATCAGCAATTAGACCATACTTGTCTTTAGATAATGTAATCCAAGGTGTTTTTAACACTACTAATAAGTTGTGGGGATTAAATTTTAGAGAAATTTTTGATATTGATCTGTATCATCCAGATGCACGTATTTGGGAAGTTACTGATAAAGATGGAAGTCATTTAGCTATGTTCATTGGTGACTATTTTACCAGATCAAATAAAAGAGGCGGAGCTTGGATGAGCAGTTTTAAAGGTCAATCAAATTTAGATGGGAGAGAAAGACCAATAGTTGTAAATGTATGTAACTTTCCTGCCCCTGTTGGTGATAATCCATCATTATTGAGTTTTGAAAATGCTGTTACTTTATTTCATGAGTTTGGTCATGCTATGCATGGTATTTTAACAAATGTAACTTATGGAAGTATGGCAGGAACTTCTGGCCCAAGAGATTTTATTGAGTTACCATCACAATTACTTGAGCATTGGGTTAGTGAGCCTGAAGTTTTAAAATCTTTTGCGGTACATTACCAGACCGGAGAATCAATTCCTGATGAATTAGTTGAAAAGCTATTGAAAGCTGCAAAATTTAATCAAGGTTTCATCAATACTGAGTACTTAGCAGCTTCATTATTGGATATGGATTGGCATACATTAACAAAAGAAGATATCTTAAGCAACTCTAATGATTTTGAAAAAAAATCTTTGAATAAAATTGGTTTGATTGATGAAATAGCGCCACGATATCGAAGTACATACTTTGCTCATATTTTTTCAGGTGGATACTCTTCAGGTTATTACAGTTATATTCATGCAGCAGTACTAGACTCTGATGCTTTTGAAGCTTTTAAGGAAATTGGAAATGTTTTTGATTCAAATCTTTCATCAAGATTAAGAAAAGAGATTTATGAAAAAGGTTCTACTGAAGAAGCAATGGATCTATATATAAACTTTAGAGGACGTAAACCAATTATTGAACCACTTTTAAAAGTAAGAGGCTTGGACGGATCTTTGGATTAAATTTATCCTCACTAAATGAGATTAAACAGAGTAAGTTTTACTTTAATTTTATTATTTACAAGTCTTACAGCAAATTCTCATAATCCTGAAAGACTTGTTATATCTGAGATTGAACGTGGTCAACTAACATTTGAAAATGATCAAATTGCTGCTGAATATAATGCTGCATTAAAAAGACAAAGAATTCGAAGGCTTAACGCAATGACTTGGATAAAAAAGGTTTATATTTTTATTAAAGCAGGGTTTGAGCATATTATTCCACAGGGTATTGATCACATTCTTTTTGTCCTTGGTTTATTTTTTTCAACTCTAAAATTTAGATCATTAATATTACAGGTTTCAGCATTTACTTTGGCTCACAGTATTACATTAGCTCTTGCTGCTTTAGGATTTGTTAAGCTACAATTATCTGTTGTTGAGCCATTAATTTTTCTATCTGTCGTTTGGGTTGCCTTTGAAAATTGTTTATTTAAGCAAACTACAAAATGGAGACCATTAATTGTTTTTATTTTTGGATTACTTCACGGTCTTGGATTTGCAGCTTTACTTTCACAGTATGGCTTACCAAAAGATAATTTTATTTCTTTATTACTAGCTTTCAATGTTGGTGTTGAGATTGGTCAACTTACAGTTTTATTAGTAGCTTTTATTTTAATTAGATTAATTTTTAGAAAATATAAAAGTAATAATCAACTTAAAATTCCCGCATCAATTTTAATAGGGATCTTTGGTCTTTATTGGTTTATAGAGAGTTTAATCTAGGTTTATCCCCCTCTTCCTACCTTCCTTACACCTGATGATTTTGATTTATTATTTTTATTATTAAAATTTTGTTTTACCCCCTTATTCCTTGGAGATTTTTTTTGTATTCTATTACCAAAAAATTTACTTGACATAGTATAAATATTAAATTATAAAGTTAAATATTCAAATTTATATGCTATTAATCAATTATTTAAACTAGATTCGCGATCTAATATTATTATTTATGAACACAGGAAAAGTAAAATTTTTTAACGTCACCAAAGGTTTCGGTTTTATTAAAGACAATGAGTCAGGTGAAGAGTATTTTGTTCATTCAACAGGTCTAGTTGATAGAATCAATGAAGATGATGAAGTTGAATATGAGCTAAAAGAAGGAAAAAAAGGCATGAATGCTTTTAACGTTAAAGTTGTTAGTTAATTTTTAACAAAATAACTAGAAGAACAGCCCCCATTTATGGGGGTTTTTTATTTTATGAATCCAAAAAAAAATCAATTGTATTTAAAATTAATCCCTTTTTAATTCAATTTTATTAATAATGACTTTAATTAGTATGTTTTAGATTTTTTAATCATGGATATAATTAATTGCTCTTAATTATCTTTGTTAAAAATATTCATTTGAAAAACTCTTTTACCAATAATAAAATACTTAAGGAAAATATTCCTCAAGTCGAGCAAGTTGAATTATCGAAAATCGAAGATAAATACATATTCATTATGTTGATCAATAGAACGATATGGTTTATAATTTCTTTTATTGGCTGTGTTATAATATCAAATATTGAAATACTTGATAATTATTCAATTGCTATTTATATTTCATTTATAGTTCTATTTATATTAATATTTTCTTTTACTAGAATTAGCTTTCAAAAAAAAAAATATGCTTTCCGTGATCATGATTTGATATATTCATCGGGAGTAATTTTTACGTCAACCACTATAATTCCTTATAATAGAATTCAGCATTTAGCCATACACCAAAGTTTTATCTCACGAATATTTGATTTATCATCTATTCAATTTTATACGGCAGGTGGTTCGTATACTGATATTAGCATTAAAGGTCTTTCTAAAGAGGATGCAGAAAAATGGAAAGAATTCGTTTCTGCAAAAATTGAAAAATTAAAAAAATAAATTTTGTCTAAGCTTGATAATTTATTAATTAAAACATTTTCTATTGAACAAAGACAATCGAAAACAGGAATGTTGGTTATTTTCTTTGATAAATTCATTAAAATAGTTAAAAACTTTTTGATTTTTTTAATTATTCCAATGATCAATGATTTTGATATAGTTTTTTTTATAATAACCATTTTAATTACTGCATTAATTACCGCTGTTATTACATTCATTGATTTCAAATATTTTACATTCCAATTTGATTTTGATAAAAATGACTTTATTATAAAAAAAGGGTTTTTTAAGAAAACTAAATTAAGCGTTCCCCTAAGTAAGATTCAGCAAATAAATCTAAATCAAAACTTTATTCATAAAATACTCAATTTATATGAAATTCAAATGGATACAGCTGGATCCGACTCCAAAGAAGTAAGTATTAAAGCTGTTGATAAAAATATAGCATTAGATATTAAAAAATTCACCGATTTTTTAAAGAATAATGATTCAAAAATTGAAATTAAAAAAACAATTAACGTTGACGAATTAGAGATAGATTTTTTTACTTTAATCAAAATTGGTTTGACATCGAGATATTTTCAGACTTTAGGATTTATTGTAGCCTTGTTTTTTGGAGCGCTTGAATATTTAAATGCTTTAAATATCAACATAATTCCAAGTTTTTCTTCATTCATTAAAAGTGGAAATTTTGGATTTGTTGCAATTTTAATTTATACAGTGATCATTATTTTTGCTGTTTTTTCATCAAACTTAATTTCTACTGTAATTAAATTTTACAGATTTTCAGCTAAAAAGTTAAATAATAATTTGACGTTAAGTTATGGTTTAATTTCTTCAAAAACTATACTGATGTCACCCAATAAAGTTCAAGTTTTTTCTTATACCCAAAATTGGATTCAAAATAAAATAGATTTGTGTAATATAGTTATTTATCAAGCATCAAGTAGTATTAGCACTTCAAGTGAAAAATCAAATGATGGCTCAAAGGTTTACATTCCTGGTGCAAATTCCTTTGATAGAAAAAAAATATTTCAATTTATTTATAAATCAAATGATAAAAATGAGATTTTAATTAAACCAAATATCAGAAAGTTTTTTGTTAATCTTTTCTTGATAGGAATTTTACCATCAGCTATATTCTTCACTTTAAATTATTTTTTTAATTTTTTTGAAACAATTAATTATTTGGTAATTCAATTAATTTTTATAATGTTTTCATTTTTAATTTCCTACAGACTTTATAAAAATAGTTTCTTGAGTGTTTCAGAAAATTTTATAAAGGTTCAATCTGGATTTTGGGATATCAAAACTAGAATTATTGAAATCCACAAAATTCAATCTATTGTTATTGATCAGGATATCTGGTATAAAAGATTAAATTTAGCAGATTTAACGATTTGTACTGCAGGAGGCATGATTAGATTTAGCTTTATTGATTTTAATAAATTAAAGTTAATAACTGATAACCTTATTTATAAAGTAGAGCTGTCCAATAGAAGTTGGATGTAAATTTTAAATCGGAATGTCAAAAGTCATCTTAATTACAGGAGCATCGTCAGGAATTGGCTTAGAAACAGCAGTATATCTTGCAAAAAAGAAATTTATAGTATACGGATGTTCAAGAAGGTTAGATAGAATGCAACCTATTATAAGTGCTGGTGGATTTGCTTTAAAACTTGATGTAACTAATGAAAATGAAATTATAAATATTGTTGAACATGTAATTAAAATTGAGAAAAAAATTGATGTATTATGGAATAATGCTGGTTTTGGTTTGTGGGGAGCCGTCGAGGATATATCAATAGATAGAGCTAAATATCAATTTGATGTTAATTTATTTGGGCTAGCAAGAATGACAAAAGAAGTACTTCCTCACATGAGAAAAAAAAATAGTGGATTAATTATTAATACTTCATCAGTAGGAGGTAAAATTTATACTCCATTAGGGTCTTGGTATCACTCAACAAAACATGCCATAGAGGGATGGTCTGATTGTTTAGGATTTGAGGTTAAAAAATTCGGAATTAACATATCATTATTACAACCTGGAATGATTGTATCTGAATTTGGAAATATTATGTTAGAAAATTTAGAAAAGAACTCAAAAAAATCACCCTATCATAAATTAAATCAAGCTATGATCAGAGGACTGAAAAAAAATATTCAGAACCCAATTGGTTCTCACCCAATTGTTGTTGCAAAATGTGTTGAAAAAATAATTTTGTCAAAAAATCCAAAAAAGAGATATTTAGTTGGCTATGGTGCTAGGTTAATGTTATTTGTAAGAGGTTTTTTCGGCGACAGAATTTTCGAATTATTTTTAAAAGCAGCTGGTCTGAAGGGTTAAATGTTTTTACTAACTTTATTTAACAACTTTATATTATGAAAAAAATATTTGTATTTATATTAATCGTCTTTTGTTCTTGTAGCAAAGAAAATGAATGGAAAAAAATTTTTGATGGTGAATCTTTAGATGGCTGGGAAGTGAAGATTAGATATCATGACTTTGGTGATAATTATAATGATACTTTTAAAGCTAGTGATGGACAGATGAATGTTTCTTATGAACAATATGATGAATTTGAAGAGAAATTTGGACATATATTCTACACCAAGGAAAAATTTAAAAACTATCATTTAAGCCTTGATTATAAATTTAGTGGAGAACATTTAAAAGGTGCTCCAGGTTGGTCTGTCAAAAATAGTGGTATTATGTTACATTGTCAACACCCAAGTTCTATGCTTATGGATCAAGAGTTTCCAGTTAGTGCTGAAACTCAACTGTTAGGTGGATTGGGTGAAGATGAGAGGTCAACTGCTAATATTTGTACACCTGGTACTGATGTTGATATTGATGACTCATTAGCTAAAAAACACTGTATTAATTCAAACTCAAAGACCTATCACGAAGATGATTGGGTTAACGTCGAAGTAATTGTTTATTCAGACTCATTAATTCATCATATAGTTGAAGGCGAGAAAGTCTTGACTTATACTAATCTAAAAGTTGGAGGCAACAAAGTTCCACTAAATTTTGTTGATAAAATTGGTATGCCATTAAAAGAGGGATATATTTCCTTGCAGTCTGAAGGTCACCCAGTGTCATTTAGAAATATCATGATCAAAAAACTTTAATGTTTAAATTCTTTAAAATCAGAATTAAAAGAATATTTACTGCGCTTAAAGGAATGTGTTTATTACTAATTACAGAGGCTTCAATTCAAGTGCAATTCGTTTTTATTCTATTTTTTGTCTTTGCTGGTTTTTATTTTGAAATTTCTTTAAATGAATGGATAATCCAGATTTTCCTTTCCGGATTTATATTATCAATTGAAGCTTTGAATACTTCAATTGAAAAATTATGTGATTTTATTAATCCTGAATACAGTAAAAAAATAGGTCTAATTAAAGATTTTGGAGCCGGAGCAGTATCCTTTGCAGTAATTCTTTCTCTAATAATATTATTTTTTATTTATTACCCATATATATTTGTCTGAAATATGAAATTTTTTTTGGTTTTATTTATAGCCTTTATAACATCATGTTCAAATAAATCCTATGTTAATCTAAAGCTTTCAGACGAAGTAATTATCCCTAAAACTTATATTGTTAATAAATCAAAAAATAAAATTATTATTGATGGAAATGATAATGAATGGAATAATTCATTATTCACATCAAATTTTATTGATATTGAAGGCTCTAAAATTCCTAGTCAGCAAACCAATGTCAAAATGCTATGGGATGATAAAAATTTGTATGTTTTTGCTCGATTATATGAAAAACATATTTGGGCTGACATTAAAATTAGAGATGAAGTTATTTACTACAATAATGACTTTGAAGTATTTATTAACCCTAATGATCATGTCTTTAGCTATGGAGAAATTGAAATTAATGCATTGGGAACAGAATGGGATTTGTTTTTGGATAAACCATATAGACTTGGAGGTAAAGCTGATTCAAGTTGGAATATTCAAGGATTAAAATCAGCAATTTCAGTGAATGGAACATTAAATAATCCAAATGATATAGATAAATATTGGACGGTTGAATTAGCAATTCCTTTAAATCAAATTAACCTACTAAAGAAACCTAAATCTAACAAAAAGGTTCAATCTGGTGATATTTGGAGAATAAATTTTTCTAGAGTTAATTGGGATTTTGATTTAAAAAATAATAAATATTATAGAAAAAAAATTGATGAAAAATTTTTACCTGAGTATAATTGGGTATGGACAAATCAAGGAGAAATAAATATGCACATTCCTGAAAACTGGGGATTTTTAGTCTTTAATGATGATCAAGAAAACTCAAATTTGTCATTAAAAACCGATCTTGAGCTGGAACAAACATTATATGCGATTTTTAGGAAAATCAAATTTGGTGATTACAAATATCTAATGGATAGTAAAGAAGGAACAATTATTAATTTTAAACCTGAAAAAATAAATAAAAAAACAATTTTTAGTTATTTTACAAAAACTAATCAAGGCTTTAATATTAATACACATTTTGAAATTGGAATTTTAAATTATTCTATTGATCAAAATGGTCTTATTAGTAGAAATCAACTATGAAAAAAATCAATTTAGTTTTAATTATTTTTTCAATAATAATATCATGTAATTCCAATGAAAAGAATTTCACCTTTAGTACATGGACAGGAGCTGGGAACTCATTTGAAAATGATAAATGGGTAAAAAAATTAAATTATTATGATTCATTAGGTATTTCTGAAATATTAGTTAGTGCTTCGCCTGATGTGTTAAGAAAAATTATCCCCTTAGCTAAGAAAAAAAACATCAAGGTCCATGGATGGATGTGGACATTAAATCGTCCTGGGGATACTATAGCTAACAAAAATCCAGATTGGTATGCTGTTAACAGAAATGGTCAGAATTCCTTAAACTATAGAGCTTATGTAGATTATTATCAATGGCTCTCACCTTTTCATCCCGATGCTAGAAATCATATTATTAACAATGCTAAAAGACTTATGCAGGTTGATGGTCTTGAATCTGTTCATTTAGATTATGTTAGATTTCCAGATGTTATTTTAGGCGCTGATTTGCAGCCCAAATATAACATAGTTCAAGACAAAGAATTACCTGAGTATGATTTTGGATATCATCCTATTGCTAGAAAAGAGTTTAAGAAAATTTTTGATAAAGATCCTATAGATTTTAAAAACCCTGAATTATCAACAGAGTGGAGGCAATTTAGATTAAATGCTGTTTCTTCATTGGTAAATGAAATAATTGCAATATCGCATTCAAAAAATAAAAAAGTAACAGCTGCTGTTTTCCCATTTCCTGAAATGTCAAGACAAATGGTAAGGCAGGCTTGGAATGATTGGAATTTAGATCAAGTATATCCAATGCTTTATCAAAATTTTTATAGAGAAAATATTAATTGGATAGGTTTTGCAACTAAGCAGGGAACTATGGATGTTGATATTCCTCTAATTTCTGGTTTATACGCTCCTGCTTTGAGAAACCCTGAAGATTTAAAAAAAGCTATAGTTATATCAAAAGAAAATGGTGCATCAGGTGTTTCAATTTTTACAGCGGATGGTTTAAATAAAGATCAACAAAAAATATTAATTGAGCTTTCACAAAAATTTAATAAATGAGAATTTGTTTATTCATTTTATTCGTTTTTACTCTCCATTTAGGCTGTACCAATAAGGTTAAACAAAAGCCAAATATTATTATTATTATAACTGATGATCAGGGTTATGGAGATATTGGATTTAATAATAATAGTCAGATTCTTACATCAAATCTGGATTTACTAGCTAGTCAAAGTATTAGATTTAATAATTTTTATGTTTCTCCAGTTTGTGCTCCTACAAGATCAAGTTTACTTACAGGGAGGTATTCTTTAAGAACTGGAGTTACTGACACTTATAATGGTGGAGCTATGATGTCAACGGATGAACTAACTTTATCTGAGATATTAAGAGAAAATAATTACAACACAGGTATTTTTGGGAAATGGCATTTAGGAGATAGTTATCCATTTAGACCTACAGATCAAGGATTTAATGAATCATTAATTCATTTGTCAGGAGGTATAGGTCAAGTAGGAGATTTTACCAACTACTATGCAGGCAACCGCAGTTACTTTGATCCTATACTTTGGCATAATAATGAGCAAAAAAAATATGATGGATACTGCTCAGATATTTTCACTGATGAAGCTTTAAAATTTATTGAAAGTAACAAGTCTAATCAATTTTTTTGCTATTTATCTTTTAATGCTCCTCACACACCATTACAGCTACCTGAAAAATATTATGATTTATATAAAGATTTAGATCCATCTTTGATTTATGAAGATGAAAAAATTAAAATGTCAAAAAAAGACATTAATGATGCAAAAAAAATATACGGTATGATTACTAATATTGATCATAATGTAGGAAAGTTAATTAAAAAATTAAATGAGCTTAAAATCGATAAAAACACTATACTAATTTTTATGACAGATAATGGGGCTCAACAAAAAAGATATGCATCTAATTTAAGAGGTTTGAAAGGAAAAGTTTATGAGGGAGGAATAAAAGTACCCTTTTATTTAAAATTTCCTAAAATTCATGGAAATAATGGTAAAGATATTAATAGCCTATCAGCTCATATAGATGTTTTACCTTCCTTGTTGAATTTATGTGATATTGAGATTCCAAAAGAAAAAAAAATTGATGGAAAAAATTTTCTAAATAAGCCCCTAAAAGAAAGATCATTTTTTTCTTATTGGACTCGAAAATCCCCTGAATTATATCAAAATATGTCTTTAAATAAAGGAAAATATAAATTAGTTGGAAACACAAATTATGATTCACCTATTGAAAGTTTTGAACTTTTTGATATTGATAGGGATCCATATGAGATTGAAAATTTAATTGATAATAAAAAGGAACTTGCTTATGAAATGAAAATTGAAATGGATAATATTTATAATGAATTAATTAATTCAAATAATATAATTAATAAGCCAAGGATAATTATTGGAAGTGAGTTTGAAAACCCTAGTTTTCTAAACAGAAATGACGCTTCTGGACAAAGAGGTATTTGGGCACAGAACGAAATTTTTGGATTTTGGCGAACTAAAGTGTATAAGGGAAAATATAATTTTAGATTTAAGTTTAATAATTTGAATTTAACATCAGGCCAAATGGTAATTGAAGTTGGTAGTCAGGTATTCAGTAAAAAAGTTGAAACAGATGAGAATGGATATGTTTTAATGGAAAATATTCATTTGAATGAAGGAGAATTTGATATAACTCCATTTTTTAGAAATGAAAGAAAAAATATATTGCCCTTTTGGGTAGAAATAAATAAACTATGACTTTTTCCTCTCCTTAATAATTTGAGATATTTTAACAGTCTGAATTGATATTACTACAACATTCAAAAAAATAATAGAAAAAGATCCAGCAACAATTCCATAAAATAACCACAGTGATGCACCAACTAGGTTGTAAGATCTTAGTTTTAAAGTATCGTTATTTAGAAATGAAATAACTACAAATACATTTCCTATCCAGCCTATTAATTCTAAATAATCCATCAAAAGATATTATATTCACAAAAGTATGATTAATAATAATAGAATAGTCATTAAAAACATGGTTTGTCCTAGATGTATTGATTCAGTAAGTCAAATATTTGATGATTTAAAGATCAATTACGAAAATGTTGAAATTGGTTTAATAAAACTTAATCAAGATGTAAGTGAAGGTGAGCTAAAGCTTATTAACTCGAAATTAAAGTCAAAAGGATTTGAAATTTTAGAGAGCGAGAAAACCGTAATTGTAGAAAGGATAAAGCAGTTAATTATTTCTAAAGTCTCATCTATGAGTTTTGATAATTCTAAATTATCTGTTGAAATTTCGAGAACTTTGGGATATAATTATAGCTATTTAAGTAGAATTTTTTCTGCAGTTGAGGGAAAATCAATTGAAAGATTTTTGATGAATTGTAAAATTCAAAAAATCAAAGAATTAATTCGCTATGAGAATGAAAGTCTTAAGCAAATTTCCTTTTCATTAAATTATAATTCACCTTCTCACATGTCAAATCACTTTAAAAAAGAGACTGGTATGACTCCATCTCAGTTCAAAAAAAACATGTTCACCTAAAAATGTCAAAATTTTGCAACTTTTTTCATAAAAGTTGAAAGTTATTTTATCTCATAATAAGTTAATTTGCTTAATGATTAAAAGAATTCCTTTTTTTGTTCTTTTTTTTATAATAAACTATTCTTATTCCCAAACTATATCAGGGAAAGTTCTTTTTAAGGATAATGGAATTGATTTTCCTATTGAAGGAGCTAATGTTTTTTGGCTAAATACTAATCAAGGAACTATTACAAAAGCTACAGGAGAGTTCAATATTCAAAAAATAAAAGATGTAAAAAGTCTTGTAATTAGTTACATAGGTTTTAAAACAGATACAATTGATATTGAAGACAAAAAATTTATAAATCATTATTTAACTTTTTCTGATGATAATGAATTAGATGAAGTAACTGTTTCTAAAAAAAGAAAAACAATTCAAAGAACATATTTAATGCCTCAAAACATTGTCAAAATTTCTGAAGAAGAGTTATTGAAAGCAGCATGTTGCAACCTTTCTGAAAGTTTTGAAACTAACCCCTCAGTTGATGTAAATCACAATGATGCGATAACTGGAACTAAGCAAATTGAAATGTTAGGTTTAAAAAGTCCCTACATTCTTATAACTGAAGAAAATATTCCCATGGTCAGAGGCGCTTCTCAAACATATGGATTAGGATTTACCCCTGGTACATGGATAGAAAGTATACAAGTTACGAAAGGGATGGGGAGTGTGACTAATGGTTACGAAAGTATTGTTGGACAAATTAATACTGAGATTAAAAAACCTTACAGCGATATCCCATTTTTTTTCAATCTATTCAATAGTGTTGATGGAAGAGTTGAAGCTAATGCCCACCTAAAATCAACAGTAAGTGAAAAAATTCAAACTACTTCTTTTATCCATTACAATGATAGAAAAAGAGCTAACGATAAAAATACAGATAAGTTTCTAGATAAACCTATCCAAGATCAGTTAAATTTACTAAGCAAGTGGCAGTATACAGATGCAGCTAATGGTATTGTTAGTTTTTTAAATATTAGGTATTTAGATGATAATAAAAAAGTTGGGAGTGTTGATTTTAATGAAAAATCTGATTTATCTAGATTTTGGGGAGGTGAAATATTTACAAACAGATTTGATTCTTCATTCAAGCTTGGTTATGTAAACCCAAATATTCCATATCAAAGCTTAGGTTTTCAATTAGCATATAATTTTCATGATCAAGAATCTTATTATGGTTTAAATGATTATAATATTTCTCAAAAAAGTTTATTTGCAAATTTGATATACAATTCTATTATTTCTAATACCAAGAATAAAATTAAAGTTGGGTTGAATTTTTCAAGTGATTCATACGATGAGTTTGTGTTTAAATCAAATATTGAAAGAACAGATAGATCATTTGGAGGTTTTTTTGAATATAGTTTCGACAACCTTATCAACTTGAATTTGGTATTTGGTTTGAGGTATGACAATCATAATAACCTTGGTTCATTTTTTACCCCAAGACTTCACTTTAGATATTTATTGAATGATAATTTTTCAATTAAAGGTTCAGCAGGTACTGGAAGAAAGATAGCAAATATTTTTGCTGAAAATCAGGTGATATTCTTAAGTAATAGAATAAATTTAAATAAGACATTTACTGAAAAGTTATATGGTGTTAGCCCAGAAAAAGCTACTAACTTTGGATTTAGCTTAGATCACAAAGTATTTTTATTTGGGGGTCAAGGAAATATAATCTTTGACTATTATAATACTACTTTTGAAAATAGAGTTATTATTGATTTTGAAACACCAGGTGAATTTAATTTCTATAATTCAACTTTTGGAAAATCAAAATCGAATAGTTTTCAGGCTGAGTTTTTATTTTCAAAAAATAATTGGAACATAACAGCGGCATATAAAAAATACGATGTAAAATCTTATTATAATTCTGGGTTAAAAGAAAAACCAATACAACCTAGAAACATTATATTTTTTAATTATGGTATTGAATCCAATAAAATCAATGATAAAAACTGGAAATTTGATGTAACATACAATAGACTTGGTAAACAAAGACTTGTTAGAAATCCAAGAGACAATTTTGAACTTGTAGATCCTCATTTTTCTATTAATTCTCAAATTACAAGAGTTTTTAGTTCAAAATTTGAAGTTTATCTAGGAGGAGAAAATATAAATAATTTTAAACAAGATAATCCAATTATTATGGCAAATAATCCTTTTGATCCTATGTTTGATGCATCGATTATACATGGTCCAATTTTTGGTTCTATATATTACTTGGGTTTAAGATTTAAAATATTAAATTAGAATTATGAAAAAGTATATATTATTATTTTTGATTGTCCCTTTTTTTTCATTTAGCCAAAGTAATGATAAAAGTAAGAAAGAGACTTTCAAGGTAGATGGAAATTGTTCTATGTGTAAAAAAAGAATTGAAAAGGCTACACTATCTCTTGATGGTGTAAAATATGTCAACTGGAATAAGAGGACTGATGATTTATCAATTATTTACAATAACAATAAGGTTGACATTGAAGAAATTAGAACTAAAATTGCGCAATCAGGACACGATAATGGTGAATACATTTCTGCAATTGAGGTATATGATAAATTACCCAAATGTTGTAAATACAGAGACTCAGAAAAACATTAAATCAATTGGTTTTTGTAAAAAGTAAAACATCAAAAAAAATTAGAACTGCTCATCGTTACCTAGGTTTATTCCTGGGCATTCAATTTCTTTTCTGGACAATTAGTGGTCTCTATTTCTCATGGACTGATTTAGATGAAATTCATGGAGACCACTTTAGGAAATCTTATATTAAAAAGGAATATGAAAACTTATTAAGTCCATCTAAGATCAATTTTAGTAATGGAATTAAATCATTAGAACTAAGAGAAATTGCAGATACCCCTTACTATTGGATTAATGAAAACAAATTGATAAATGCATACGATGGATTTGTAAAAGATTCAATTACAAAAGAAGAGGCTATAATAATTTCAAATAATAATATTCTTGATGAATATAAAATACTGGATGTGAAAATTATTAATGAGGTAGGAAATCATCATGAATACAGAGGAAGACCATTACCTGCTTATGTAATATCTTATGAAGGTAGTGACAAATTAAAATCTTACATATCTATCAAGGATGGTCAATTCCAAACTATAAGGCACAGAAGTTGGAGATGGTTTGATTTTTTATGGATGACCCATACAATGGATTATGAAACTAGAGATGATTTCAACAATAAATTAATTAGAGCTTTTTCTATTTTGGGGTTAATAACTGTAATGAGTGGTTTTTTACTTTGGCTTGTAACTTCTAAAACAATTAGAAAAATTTTTAAAAATAAATTTAATCTAAATTAAACTCATCTGGTGGAGTTAGTCCTAGTAAATGTTCCACAAAATAATCCCATTTTCTTCTAGTGAAATAATTGCTTTGATCTCCAAATCCATGTCTTTTATTAGGAAAAATAATTAGATCAAAGTCTTTATTAGCTTTAATCAATTCATCAACAACTAGTAAAGTACTATTAGGAGGAACATTATTATCCATATTTCCGTGCGCCAATAATAATTTTCCCTTTAAATTTTTCACTAAAAGTTGATTTGCTTGATTGTCGTAATTTGTTTTTTTTAAATTATTATCATCTGATCTTTTATCATCTAAAATTTTTAGTAGTCCTTGCCATTTTTCTCCCCAATCAGCAGCATAGTTTCTATTATCATGATTTCCTCCACTTGAAACAGCTACATCATAAAAATCAGGATACTCTAAAATTGCTCTAGTTGATGCAAATCCACCACCAGAATGTCCCCAAATACCAACTCTTTCTATATCCATTCCCTTATATTTTTTTGAAAGATCTGTAATCGTTTTAATATTATCAGCTAAACCATTATCACCCATATTACCATAATATACATCATGAAAAGATTTAGACCTACCAGGTGTCCCCATTGCATTTACAGCAACAACAACAAAACCTAATTCAGCTAGTGATTGAAAATCACGAGTAGTTGTTTTAAATGAGTAATCTCGAATACTACCAGCTTGTGGACCAGGATATATATAATTTAAAACCGGGTATTTTTCTTTTTCATTGTAAAAACTTGGTAAATGCATTATTCCATATAAATCAGTTACGTTATCTCTAGCTTTTACGGTAAACTCAATTGGCTTTTGCCAATTATTGTTTACAAGATCTGAGATATTAACTCTGTTAATTTCCTTCAACGTGATTCCCTCAATATTTTTTAATAATGTGATTGGCGCATTTTCTGTAGAAGAAAATGTTGTAACAAAATGTTTCCAATCATTTGCTGCGAAAATAGTATGAGTTCCTTTTTCTGGTGTTAAACAAACTAAACCTGATCCATCAAAATTGACTTTATATAAGTAAATATGATATGGATTACCTTTTTCTTTACCTCCACCTGTAAAAAAAATTTCCCTTGTTTTTTCATCGACATGTAAAACATCTCTAACAAGCCAATTACCTTCAGTAACCCTATTTTTTAAATTTCCTGTTGCTAAATCGTGAAGATACAAGTGCCCCCAATTATCCTTTTCTGAGTACCAAAGAAATTCATTGGAATTAAAAAAAACTCTCCAATTTTCTCCACTTACACCAGATTCATAATAAGTATTAGTTTTTTCTTTATAAATGGATTTGATGTTTCCAGATTTAACATCTGCCACTTGTAAGTGAGCAACTTTATGATCTCTACTTGAGGATATGAATGCAAGTTTCTTACTGTCATCACTAAAATTTGCATCAAGTAAAGTTCCATCTCTATCCGCAATATGATCTGTTGTTGTTGATCTTTGAAAATCTCTACCCATTTTAAAAGTTGTTATTTTCCCAGAAATGATATTTATAAATATTCTTTCAATTTCGAAGATTTTCTTATCGCCGGGAAGAGCATATTTCCATTTTTCTAATTTTGGATGACCTACATTAGTCGAAGCTAAGTACATTTCTCCAACCTCTCTTGCATCTTGCCTGAAAGTTACTATGGTTTTAGAGTCAGGTGACCATTTTAAAACAGGTCTATTGTTCCTTATCCAACCTGCATTGTTAGTACCATATCCATAGTTTTTATAACCATCAAATGTGAGTTGCTTTGTAGAGTTACTTTCTAAATTCTTTACCCACAGATTATGGTTTTTAATAAAAATACTTTTTTTGCCATCAGGCGATACAAACTCTAAAGAATTAGAACTTTTATTATTTTTTGGAAATTTTTCTTCAATAATTCTAAGATTATTTATGTTAAGCTTATAAGATTTTGATACTGAGTCACTTTTGGTTTTAAAGTAAAAAGATCCATCAAACCATTTTTGCGCTATAATTTGGTTTTTTAAAAAATTATCTAAATTTTCTGGCATATGATTTAAAGCATTGATGTAAGCATCTTCATTAATCTTTTTTAATGAATTATCACAAGAAATAATGAGGCATAAAAAAAGCGAAAGAAAAATATTATTTTTCATGATTAACAGTAATCTAAAATAATTAAATACTTTTTATAATCTAGTATTAATAACACTATTATAAATGGATCCAAATGTATAGCTTAGTCCAATGGAAAAATCAGTTTTATAATCAGTAGCAATTTGTCTTTGTTGAAGTAATAAGTCTTCAATTGTTGAGCTACTGTTAGCAGCTAAATTATATTGATCTCTGATCAAACTAATATTGCTTGAAAACCTTACTGCTAATCCTTCAAATAATCTTATATCAATATTGCTTCTCAACGTTAACCTTTTTTTAGTACCATCATTTAAAAATTGATCGCCTCTGATGTTTGAACTTATATTTCCCCACTTTTTCCTAAACTTAACATTTAAAGTTAATCCATGAGGAAATACCACTTGTTCTGTGTAACCATAAATTGTTTTTTCAATATAATTTCTTTTACCAGTACCAATTCTATATGCAAGTGTAACCTCTTTACTTAAGACATCTTCATAAGGGAATAGACTATATTCGATTGCAGGCATAAAATATCTTTGAAAATTTACATTTTCATAAGTGTTTTGAAATCCACCAAGAAATACACCTGCCGAGAAATTATTAGATATACTTCTTACAACTCTAGCCCTTAAACTTGTGGTTTTTCTGTTACTTTTATAAATATTATTGTCACTGTAAAAATTTCTATTAGATTCACTTCTGCTTAGTTCAATTCCAATTCTCCATTCAGGGGTTAGTTTATCAATTTCAAATTCAACTTGATATCTGTTTGTTTTTCGACTTTCTTCTTTGTCATTGTTGTATGAACCAGAAAGCTCAAAAACCCAATTTTTCCACTTTTTATCATTAATGGTCAGATCTTCGAATTGATTGTCAATATTGACATTTAAATTATATCCTCCTTTATCCAAAAATGGAACCAATGCCAATTTTAATTTTTTTAATAATTTATCTCTTAGGGTACTGGATGTATCATTAGAAAATCCAACAACTTTCATAGTAGAATTTATTCCTTGGAAACTATTATTCCCATCTATATTAATTTCAAAAGATCTTGATCCTGTTGGAGTATATACATCAAGGATAAAAATTTCTATATCAGCTAAATCCTGATCCCTTACATATTCAAGGAAAGATGTGTTTTGTTTTAAATAATTGTCGTCACATCTGCAATCTAAGTATGCTTTTATTTGTTTTTCTTGACTGAAGGTTAGAAGTGAAAAAATAAAAAAAATAAAAAAGAAATTAAACTTCATATTATATTTATAATATTAAATCAAAAGTTAGACCTAAACGATGTTTAAAGGATTAAATTTTTTTTTAACATTTTTAATTTTAAAATTTTTAATGATAAATTCATGTGATTTACAAAAACAAAATGAAATGATTTTTGGAAAGTTAGAAAATGGAGAAAACGTGTATAAGTATTTATTAAAAAATGATAAATGTGAAGTTGAATTAATTACTTATGGAGGTATAATTACCAGTATTAAAGTTCCAGATTTAAATGGTAATTTGATTGATGTAGCTTTGGGATTTAATGATTTCGATTCATATTTAGAGGGTCATCCATATTTCGGTGCTATTGTAGGCAGGTATGCTAATAGAATTGATAATGGTTCTTTTTCAATTGACGATAATGATTATAATATAACGATAAATAATAATGGAACATCCCTACATGGTGGAATTAAGGGATTTGATAAAGTGAATTGGAATGTGGTAAGTTATGATTCGATTAATCATAATTCCATAAAACTTAATTATTTGTCCAAACACATGGAGGAAGGATATCCTGGTAATCTTAATACTTATGTTAAGTATACCTTAACTGAAGATAATGAACTAGTCGTTGAGTATCAAGCAGAAACTGATAAACCAACTGTACTTAATTTAACCCAACATACTTATTTTAATTTATCAGGTGAAAGTTCAGGTGATATACTCGATCATAATCTTTTAATAAATGCAGATTCATTTTTGCCTGTTAATGAAAAGATAATTCCAACCGGGGAAATTAAAAGTGTTGAGAACACTCCATTTGATTTTAGAAAAATTAAAAAAATTGGCAAGGATATAAATATTGAAGATAAACAGTTAAAACTAGGTAATGGATATGATCATTGTTGGGTTTTAAATGATTACAATAAAAAATCTAGAAAAATAGGTGAAGTAAATAGTAATAAAACCAAAATTAATATGGAGATTTTTTCTGATCTCCCTGGTGTTCAATTATATACAGGTAATTTTTTAGATGGTTCATTAAATTCGAAAAAGCATTTAAAATATATTAATCGATCAGGTTTTTGCTTAGAAACTCAGTTTTATCCAAACTCACCAAATAATCAAAATTTTCCATCAACAAAACTTGAGCCTGGAAAAAAATTTTATTCCAAAACATCATTTAAGTTTTCAATAATTGAATAAAAAAATTATTGCTTAGTTCTAGCTTCGTTTGCAGTTCTTAAAATTGCCAGTGCCTTTTTATTTCCCATCTTTTCTGAAAGTTTAGCTTTTAAGTTTTCATAACCTTTTCTGTAGATAATTCTTTTTTCTTCAGCAGATGTCGCATTATTTTCCTTTATTTTCAAAGCATTGTCTACAATTTGAAACAGGTGAACTTTTCTAAAAAAATCAGCATTTTCCTGATTTAATTCCAGTTTTTCAATCACGTAACTAGTTATCATATTAGACCTGTTTTCTTGACTTTTTGTTGCGGTTTGAGAAAACGTTAAACAAGGAATTAATAAAGTAATTAGAATTATAATTTTTTTCATTTTCATGTACATTAAATAATGTTAGTATGTAATTTTCCAGTACTATCTGAAAAACTTTCTTGTTCAATATCAAGCTTGTGTAGCATACTTAAATATAAGTTAGAAAGTCTTTCATGTTTCTCATCGAATATTGTGTATGCACCATGATTCAACCCCAATTTAGATCCTCCTGCAAGAATTAAAGGATAATTTCTAGCATTGTGAGTTGTACTACATGCACTCCCATATAAAACAAGAGTATTATCTAATAAAGAACCATTAATATCTTTGGTGTTTTTCATTTTATCGAGAAAATATGAGAATTGTTTTGAATACCACCTATCTAAACGCCCCCATTCTTCCCAGTGACCTGTAGTGACATCATGAGAAATTGTGTGATGTCCAGCTAATCCTAAGGCAATTTTGGGAAAGTTATCACCAAATCCCATTCCATCTTCACGTGCCATCATGTAATTAATTACCCTTGTACAATCAGTTTGAAAACCTAAAACAATAAGATCCATCATTGAGCGAACGTAATCCTGAGGAGCAGATGTAGGGTCAACATCTAAATTTAAAAGACTTGCATCAAACTCTTTCATAGGAATATCTAACCATTTTTCATTTCTAACAAGTTGCATTTCTACTTGGTTGAGTGATGTCATGTATTCATCAAGTTTTGATTGGTCATTAGATCCAAGCTTATTTTTCAAACTTTTACTATCTTCTAGGACTAAATCAACAATTTTTTTTCCTTGTTTAAGACTTTTTTTTCTATCGTTAGTGGATGATCCTCCATTAGGTGAAAAATAACGTTCAAAAATATCTCTTAATCTATGTTCTGAAGGGATTGGTTTTCCGGATGAATTAAATGATAATGTTGAAGTTCTAGACTTATAACCAACACCTCCGTCAGTTGATAAAGATAAATATGGAAATCGAGTATATTGACTTAATTTATCAGCAGCAACTTGGTCAACAGAAATGCTATTTTTGTATAACCCTCTTAAATCACCTCCTGTTAAAAAAGAATCACCTGCCATATGACCCAATACACTTCTACTATTTGGATGGCTAAGACCACCAATTATCGAAATATCGTTTCTATGCCTTTCAAGATGGGATAGTGATTTAGTTAACTTATAATTTTTGCCTTCGCCAATTGGAAACCAATGCCAATTACTATAATATTCACTATCAACTGGAGGTAACCCTACACCATTTGGAAAATAAAGAAAACAAAGTCTTTTGGTGGCAGCAGGTTCTGATAAGTTAGAAAAATTTGTCATTGACATTGCTTCAAAGTATGGTAACATACATGTTACTCCTAAGCCTTTTAAAAAGGTTCGCCTGTCCAAATGCCAAGATTTTTTACTCATTTTAATGCAAATAGTTTACTCAACCAATTTTTATCTGTTTTATAGAACGAGGAACTGAAAATAATTTCCTTAATCAGGGTCCTAAAACTATATTTATCTTTAATTACTTGATTTACAATATAATTAATTTCATTTTTATCTGCAAAACCAACATCACGTCCATTTGCATAAGCAAACATATTTGAAACTAGTGATTTTGTAAATTCATCTGTTTTAAAATTCAAAATATAGTCTTTAATCCCTTGAATACCTTCAACCTCATTACCATCCGGTAATGTAGATTTCGAATCTATTAAATTTCCATTATATATTTTTTGATATCTTCCAGTAGCATCATAATTTTCAAACACTACACCATATGGGTCTATTTTCATATGACAGTCAATACAAGAAGCTTTATTTCTATGTAAAAATAGTTGTTCTTTTAGGGTTAAATTTTCAAATCCTGGTGTTTCAGGATTAAGTTCAGGCACATTAGGTGGTGGTGGTGGTGGGTGATCTCCTAATATTTTTTCTTTTAACCAGACAGCTCTCTTAATCGCATGAGGCTGAACACCATCTGAGTGTCCTGTCAAGAAAGAGCCCTGAGATAAAAGTCCACCCCTATTTTGATCTTTGTCCAATTTTACAGGTCGAAATTCATTTCCTAAAACACCATTAATTCCATAAAATTCAGCCAGATTTTGATTTAGCATAGCAAAATCTGAGTCAATAAAGCTTAAAATACTCAGATCATTTTTAAGGACGTATTTCATGAACTCATAAGTTTCATTGAACATGTCTTCTTTGACAAACCTTGTGTAATCTACATACTTATTAACATCAACATCCATATTTTTATGTCTATCCAATCTTAACCATTCGTATGAAAATCCATCAATAAAATTTTTAATTTTGGGGCTGTCAATCATTCTGTCAATTTCTCTTGTCAAATTATTGTATAGCTTGTCTTTAGAAGCTAATTCAATTAACCTTTCATCAGGTGGTGAATTCCATAAAAAATAAGATAATTGAGATGCTAAATAGAACTCATCATTAATATTTTCATTCTCATATTCTACTGGTTGATTTAAGTAAATGAAGTTTGGTGAACATAAAATAGCAATTAGAACTTCTTTAACACTATCTTCAAAAGATTTAAAATCAAATTTTATATTGTTCCAAAAATCTAAATATCTATCTAATTCACCTTCGTTAAGAGGTCTTCTAAATGCTCTAATCATAAATTTTTCAATAACCTCTTTTGCATACAGTTGATTATTATTTCTATTTTGAGACTCAAAAAATATATCGGTATAAGATTTTGGAGGCCATGTAGGAAAATATGGAGCTTCGAACTCTACTGACTTAACAAGTAAGGGAGGCCCTTTCAGTTTACTTTCTTTTACTAAATGATTATTCCAGAGGCCGAAAGTCAATATATTGGCCAATTCACCACTTACATCATTATCAGCCATAGGTATAGGTAAATTTTCAAGCATTCCAGTAAATTCAAATATTTTACTTTTTCCATAAGGTGTTTTAACCTCAACTGGATCATCAAGAGCTTTATAATCCATTCCATCATCAGTTCTTGAACCAGCGAAAGCTAATATTGAAGGATTTGCATTTAAATACTTAGAATTATTTTTCAATTCTTCATCTTCTAAAATTTTTGGTAATGGATCATCGTCACTTATGGGTGTGAATACTAGTTTACTGAAACCAACAAAAAACTTACCACCTATGTAGCCCTTATGCTCACCTTTTGAAAAATAGGCTAATGTAACTGGCGTTGTAATTTCATTATTACTTGTTCTATTCATTCTGTCTAATCTCTTACTAACAATTCCATGTTCTTTTTTGCCAAATAAACTAACTCTGTAAGATGGCATTACATCAGAATCAACATAGGGATGAATTAAATCAATTTTATAAATTCCATCTTTTGGAATATTATATGAAAATTCGATTTCAGACCAACTAGCAAATTCTTTAGGAATAAGCCATTTTTTATCCTTTAAAATAAATTTTTTGTTCTCTTCTAAATCTTTAGCATGAATTGTTACAGCATTAGTTAAATCCATTAAAAGATTCTTTTCTCTTAAGTCAATTAGTCTTTCAATAGACAAAGAATTATAACCTTTGGACGCTTCAACCCTAAAAGCATATTTACCTTCTCTTGGAAAGTCCTGTTTTATAAGTAGTTTTAAATTCGGGGAGGGTCCTTGCCATGATTTTGGAGTTACTTCTTTTGCAGGAAGAGCAGAATTCAAAATCATACCATCATCAACCACATAGTATCTATTACTTGCTGATCCTCTCATGCCAATTCCAATTTTATTTTTGATATTTCTAACGGAATCGTTCTTTCCAAATATTTGAACAATAAAATCTTCATTGCTGATAGGTGCTGTTTGGTAGCCTCCAAATTCGGCACCCGAAACCCCATCACCCTTATTTTTGCCTAGTGTGACTTTGTATTTTTTTGACTCAGGTTTCTTTCCATTGACAATTGCTTTGTTTAAAGCTTCCCTTGCTAATTTTTGATAATAATCAATATGAAGTGATGAAGTTTGAAGAATATTTCCATTATTACTAAATCCCATTTTAGATTTTCCATCGTTTGGTAAAACATCTCCAAAATTTATATCTACACCTAAAAGTTCATTTAATGAATTAGTATATTGAGATTTTGTCATTCTTCTCATTACTATCTTATTGTCTTTTTGTTTTGCTTCAGCAGCTATCTCTAAATTTTTTGAAATCCAATCAACTAACATTCTCCTTTCCTTATCAGTAAGTTGATCTTGATCTTCTGGCGGCATTTCTCCTAAATTAATTTCATTTAGCATCAAATTCCATTTTTCACCATCAAATCCATTTATCATATCCCAGTCTAAATTATCAAACCGCATTTCTCCTTTTTGTTTTTCCTCACCATGACATTTATAACAATAATTTTGAATAATTGGTTGAATATGATTTGTATAATAAGTTAATTCAACAGAGCTTGAATCAATTTTTCTATCAACTAAAATAAAATCTTCTTCATCAGAAATATTCAAAACTGTTTTTAATCCTTTTGGCATATATTTAGTTAGATAGTCCTCTCCGTGAGTAAGCATCCCCCCAAAGTGTCCAGCTAATGATAAAAAAATCACATTAAAGTAAAGTACATATTTGTATTGAAAAACCCCTTTTTTATTTTTTAGACTCTTAAGATAAAATAGCCATATACAGGACAAAGCAGTAAACCAGCCTAGCCACTTATGTATGTTTAACAATTCGTCATCATAACTTGCATTTGATGCAAGAAGAAAACCAAGGAGTGTAGTTGGAAAAATAGTAATAATCGAAAACCAAAGTAAAATGTTACATGCAGAATCAAGTTTAAGTTTTGGCTTATAACTATTTATAATTTCCATTACAAATAATGCTATTAACCCACCAATTGGAAGATGTAAAAGAATAGGGTGAAATCGTCCGATAAAAAACACAAACGTATTTTCAATTCTCCCATCTAAAGGAATTAGATGTAAAATAACTAATAGAAAACTTAATAAAATACTTATTTTAAGATTTCTGTTCATATAACATGATTAAAATCAGAGCTTTATATTACGATAATTTTTTTTAAATTACAAGATTTGAAATCCTAATTTGGATACTAATTTTAGTTAAAAATTACTCTTTAATTGCAGTTGCATTTATCATTCTGTAAACACCACTAGTAATATCATCGTAAATTAATTTCAAAGTACCCGTTACTGTTACTAGTTCATCCATTAAAAAATCATCATGTCCAGGTTTTAGTACTAATTCTATTGCTGTCTCAGGTCCACCATAGCCACAGAAAAAACAATCTGCATATGGGTTTTGTGAAAGCACATAAACACCTTCATCTGGTGCTAAAGTGAGCATGTAACCTGTAATTTTTACCTCCTTATTATTTAGTGCTTCAACATTTTTTCCAAAAAAAGGTACTTGAAAATAGCTGTCAAATTCCTCATTATATTGTGATTTATAATGAACATCTCTCAATTCAATCCAATCGGTTTTAATTTGCGAAAAAACTGAGAATGAGATTAAAAGAAAAAATAAATTTAAAAGTTTACTCATTTGATAATATTTTTGAAATATCCATTTTGTACACTTGAATGCTTGGAATTAAACATGAAACTAAACCAATTATTACAGAAATTAAAAATAACCACCATTCTTCATTTATTATGATAATATTATTTAAACTAAAATTGAAGCTAGCTTCAATAAAATTTGAAATAAAAAGAAGACCAATTCTGCTCAAAAAAACACCCATTAGAAACCCAAAAATTGTTAAAAATAAAGATTCAAAAATCAGCATCATAGTCAACTGAATTCTAGTTCCCCCTAATGTTCTTATTAAAGCCAAATCATATTTTCTTTCTTTCATCGAGTTAAACAAAGTAATAAATATACTTATACCAGAAACAATAATAATCAAATATGCTAATAATGAAATTGTTTCTATTCCGAATCCAAAAAGTTTAAATAGTCTAGAAATCTCATATGATGGAACAGCAGATTGCAAATTAGTTTGCTCATTAATATATCTTGGGAATTGAATAATATTCATTGGACTTTTAAACTTAACTAGCATTGCAGTAATTTCTCTTTCATTATCGTGATCATGTTCATCGTGATCATGTTCATCGTGATCATGTTCATCGTGATCATGTTCATCATCATGATCAATTTGTTCACTGTGATTATGATCTGCATGAATTTCCCATATACTATTAGGCGATGTCAAAATCAAATTATCTGCTACAGAATTTGAATATTCTAATATTCCAGTCACAATAAATGAGCTATCATCATGAGTTTCACCTGTTTCTCTTAATCCATGTGAGCTAACAAATTCGTCACCAAGATTTAAATTTAATTTTTCAGCGACCTTTGCGCCTATGACTGCTTCAAAATAATTATTAAAATAATTACCAGCTTTAATCTTTAAATTGTATAATTCAAAAAAATTAGAATTAGTACCAACAATTCTATAACCTTTAAAATTATCTCCATATAGTAAAGGAACGCTATTGCCAACCATTTTATTTTTTTCAATCGCTTTAGCTTCATTTAGTGGAATGTTTCCGGTTGGGGAATCAACATGATATACGCTAGATAAAATCAATTGGAGTGGACTTCCTTTAGCACCTACTACCATATCAATTCCTTTCAGATTGTTATCCATTTGCTCTTTTAAAACTGTATTTATGAGAATGAGCAGTGATATCATACTAACCCCGAGTGATAAAAGAATTACACTTAGAACAGAACTTAAAGGTCTATTAAAAATATTTTTTATGCTAAGCTTGAAAATATTCATAGTTGGAGTGATGTTCTAAAATGTTTTTTTAATCTACTATCGTGAGTTATTACAATTAGTTGAGCATTTTTTTTTGATGCTTGTTCTTTTAAAATATTAACTACATTATTACAATTGCTATCATCAAGACTGGATGTTGGTTCATCAGCAAGAATTAATTTTGGAGAGTTAATAATTGCAATTGCAATCGAAACTCTTTGCTTTTCACCTTGACTTAAATCATTAGGCTTTTTATCAATTTTATCTAAAATTTTTAAACTACTTAGAGTTTCTTTTATGTCACCTTCTAAATTTTTTCCTAGATATTTAGCTAGTTGTAAATTTTCTTTGACAGTCAATGAATTTACAAAGTGAGGTCTTTGAAAAATTATTCCAATATTTTCACCTCTAAATTTATCAATTTCAATTTCGGAAAATTTAGAAATATCATTTCCAAAAATTTTTATGGAACCAGACTGAGGAGTCAGTATACCTGCTAAGTTGTGAAGAAGCGTTGATTTACCTATCCCGGAATTTCCAAGAATAAGTAAATTTTCACCATCTTTAAGTTTAATATCTGGAAATTCAAATACAAACTTTCCATCATAGCTAAATTTTAATGATTTTGTTTCTATCATTTTTTACAGTGATTTTATCAATCCACCATCAATTGGAATATTAATTCCAGTTATATAATTCGCATTATCTGAACACAAAAAAGAAGCCAAATATGCAAACTCCTTTGGATTGCCAATTCTTTTCATTGGAACTTGATTCTTAATTTGTTCATAAACTTTATCCACGGAAACATTTAATTTTTTTGCTTTTACAATATTAAGTTCTTCAATCCTTTCAGTTTTAAAATATCCTGTTAATATGTTATTTACTGTTATATTATTTATAGCAACATCATTAGCAAGTGTCTTCCCCCATGTAGCTACTGATGATCTAATAGTATTTGATAAAGCTAAATAACTCAGAGGTTCTTTAATTGAAATTGAAGTCATATTTAGAATCCTTCCCCAATTATTTTTTTTCATAAATGGAAGAACTAACATTGTAGTAAATACTACAGACTTAAACAATAGATCAAATGCTTTTTGATAATCTTTAATGGACAAATTATTTATATCTCCCGATATCGGTCCTTGCGTATTATTTATTAAAATATCAATTGGATTTTTTTTTACATAAGACTTAATAATTTTTTTATATGAATCAAAATCATTAAAATCAACTTTAATATAATTGTGTTTTATTCCAGTTTTATCCTCTAAAATTTCGACAAGCTCTTTTAGCTTTTTTTCATTTCTAGACATTAATGTAACATTTGCTCCAGAATGCGCTAATTGATTTGCAACTGCTAATCCTAAACCTCTAGAGCTTCCTCCAATTAGAGCGCTTTTTCCTTTTAATGATATGTTCATTTATATTCTTCTCTTGCTGGGCTAAAAACATCCATTAGTTTACAATCTGTGAGGGCAGTGCCAGAATGTTCAATATTTGAAGGTATTAAAACAATATCACCAGACCTGTATATTTTTGTTTCATCACTTAATGTAAATTCAAATTCTCCATCAATTACATGCATGATTTGCTCATGATAATGTTTGTGTAAATCTACTTTAGCTCCTTTTTTAACATCCCAAAAAGCCCAACTAATACTTTTTCCATGAACAAATTTCCCTTTAAATCCAGGAAAAAATTCTTTTTCTTCGATACTTCTTAAATTCATTTGAACAAAATACTTGAAATTACAAAACTTAAATGTATTTTAAGTTAAAACCTTTTTATTGTTTATGTAAACTGAAAAAGTGATATCAGCTGTTGCTTCAAGTGTTTTTGAAACAGAACAATATTTTGTAAAAGAAAGTTCACATGCGCGAAAAGCTTTTTTTTCATCAATATTTCCATCAAATTTTATTTTAGAATGTATTTTTTGAAATAAAGCTGGTAATTCACCTTCTTCCCTAATTCCTTCAACCTCAATTGTTAACTTTTCAAATTTTTGTTTTTGTTTTTTTAATATGGAAATTATGTCTATACTACTACACCCTGCAACTCCCATCAAAAGAAGTTCCATGGGAGACACACCTTTTGGATTTTGAGATGTTTTATCATCAATTAAAATTGAATTACCTGTTTCATTTTCAATTATTGAATGTGAGTCATAAATATTTTTAAGTTTTATTTTCATTGGTAATTTTGATCTTAATTAATCAATCTTGCTGATAAATCTGGATCTTCCATTTCCTTATCTAGTGGATACATCGGCCTTATTATATTTTTATAACCTAATCTTTCTAAATCTTGATCAACACCTCCAGGTGTCAATGCCATTACCCAATCTCCACGAATATCATAAAGTTCTGGAACTAAATAGCCAATTTTTACAACCAATAAATCTGAATTTTTTGGATCTAAATTTATATCTGTAAAATCTGAAATATAATGATAAGGTTTTCTTTTTTTTGTTACAATTACAAAAACATTATTCACTTTAATTACTGCTTCATATTCAGCATTTCGATCCCCTTTTTTTAAAGAATGAACGACACCTTTAATTCTAATTGGTGGGGAATATCTACTGTCTACCTCAGCACCAACTATTCCTTCTACATGATTACCAATACCAGCTTTAATGGCATTTGAAATTAGATTAGGTCCTGGGATTGAGGCATAAATTAAACTGGGTCCATTTTTTTGTTTAAACTCTTTCATTTTTAATATTTTATCTAGAGTCCAAGTTACATCACCAGCACCTCCTGCTGTAGGATTATCACCCATATCACTAATTATAAAAGGTTTATTATTTTTTCTCATTTTTAAATAATCAAAGGCTTGATTAAATGCACTACTTAAGTCTGTAGTAGGAGCAACAAAATCAAAATCATGTCTAAAATTCCAAAAATCATTAGCTAGTTCTTCTGCACTTTCAACTACTTCAATTTTATTGTCACCATATGCCATTACAACTGCATGATTTCTTGGTGCATCTCCCCAAGCATAACCAACCCATATTGCAGCGTCAATAACCCCTTTTTTCTCAGTCATTGGAGCTACCTTACTATATAAGGTTTTTCCAGGATCAACCCTTGTGCTTGTTTGCTCACCTGGCAGCAATATTGGTACAGGAATCCAAGCCTTATATTTTGGTTTTCCTTTTCCAGAAGTTAACCTTTCAATTAAATTATCTAATGCTCGTTGTTTTGATTCCATAGCATCCTCATGAGGAGCCATCCTGTAACAAGTAATTAAATCAGAATGTTCGGCCAATAGTTTAGACACATTACCATGAGAATCCATTGAAGTAGATATAATTGTTTTTTCACCTATAACCTCACGTAATCTATTAATGAAATCACCTTCAGGATCATTCATTCCCTCAACATTCATAGCTCCATGTATATCAAAAAATAACCCATCTAATGGTAATGTTTTTTTTGTCATTTCAAGAATTTGGTTAACCATTATCTCATATGATTCTCTGGTTACAATTCCACCAGGCAATGCCCGTGCTCGCATTGTGGGAAACCATTTAGCTTTGTTTTCATAGTTAGCATTAAAAAAAGAATAACTTGAAAAAATATCTTCATTTGTTTTAATATTAAAGTCATTAATAGTCGTCCTTGCAGGTGAAAAACTACTAGATTCAATAGCTATACCAGCTATACCAATTCTAGGTTTTTCAATTCCATTACTACATGAAATCAATAATATTGATATTATTAGTGAGTATAATTTTTTCATAATTACAAGTTAATATTCACATAAAGAATATTTTTAAAATTAAAGAGTTTTTATTAAATTTTTATTATGGATTCAAACTTATTGTTATCAAGAACTTTTATGATTCTTGGCGGCATGTTAGTTCTAACAACATTTACAGCTAGAATCAATAAAGCTTTTGAAACACCTTTAGAAACGTTTATTACAGTTGGAGGTAGTTTTTTAATGTTATTTCTCGTAATGTTTAATGCAGAAACTTACCCAATTAATATAATTTTTATTGGAATTTTTTCTTTATTCATGGGATGGTCTCTAGGACCAACAATAGCATACATAGGAGAAAATTTTAAGTTTAGAAAATATTTAAAATCAAAACAGGTTGTTTCTAAATCTGTCGCAAAAGTTGAAAAATCCAACATCGAAAAATTTTTTGGTACAAAAGAAGAAAAACATACGGTTTATTACTTCAAACATTCTCCTGAAAAAATTTTTGAAAGAGAATCAGAAGAATTTAGAAAATTAAAAGATGATTTTGAAAAAAATATTCTACCCCATGACAGATATAATCAAGAATGGCAAAATATTGTTTTTCAAGCTTTAATTGGTACAACCCTAGCTGTTCTACTAACTGCTTTAATTAATTTTTCATTTGATTATGATTTTGGTTTTTTAGGCCCTATTTTATTTATATGCCTTTTTGCATTAATTATTATGGAATTTTTGAATGCTTTTTACTTTAAATCTAAAAGAAGAAGATTATTACAAGCTTATGCAGGTGTAATTATTTTTACTCTTTATTTAATTTATGATTTTAATCGATTGGAAAAAGCAATTGCAGCTGGTGATTCATCTTGGTCAACAGCAATTGATATTGCCGTAAACTTATATCTCGATATTATAAATTTATTTATAGATCTTCTTAGAATTTTAGCTGAGTCAGAATAGCTTTTGTTCTAAACCAATAAGAAAAGCATATTCCATTGCAATTTCTTTTAATGCATTGAATCTTCCTGATGCACCTCCATGGCCAGTATCCATGTTTGTGTGGAGTAAGAGATGATTTTTTGAAAAATTATAATCTCTAAGTTTTGCAATCCATTTTGCAGGCTCCCAATATTGTACTTGTGAATCATGAAGTCCAGTTGTAATAAGTAGATTCGGATAATTAAGATTAGAAACATTATCATATGGTGAGTAGGATAGCATATAGTTATAAAATTCTAAATCATTTGGATTACCCCACTCATCATACTCAAGTGTTGTTAATGGAATAGATTCATCTAGCATAGTTGTCATGACATCTACAAATGGTACAGTTGCAATAACTCCATTAAATAATTCAGGTTCCATATTTATTACGGCTCCCATTAATAAGCCACCTGCTGAGCCTCCCATTGCGTAAAGATTTTTACTAGATGTATATTGCTCACTTATTAAATATTTTGCTGAGGAAATAAAATCAAAAAATGTATTTTTCTTTTTTAATAATTTACCATTCTCATACCAATCTCTTCCTAAATATTCACTTCCTCTTACATGAGCAATCGCAAATACAAATCCTCTGTCTAGTAAACTTAATCTTGTTGATGAAAAATATGGGTCAATGGTTATCCCATACGAGCCGTACCCATATAAAAGAAGAGGAGTGTCTTCACCATAAACAGTCTCTTTTCTTTTTACGATAGAGATCGGAACTCTTGTTCCATCATGAGAAATGGCCCAAACACGCTTAGATTCATAATTAGTTGATTTAAAATTTTTATCTACTACTTCTTGTGTTTTTAAAATATTCTTTGATTTTTTAGACATATCATATTCAATTACAGAAGAAGGGTTAGTTAAAGAGGTAAAGTTATATCTTAGTTTTTTCGATTTGAAATCGAGATTTATACCCAACGAGGCATTATATGTTTCTCCTTCAAAAGGAAGATAGAATTCATCGTTTGTTTTCCATTTTTTAATTCTGAATTTCACTAATCCTTTTTCTCTTTCAGAAATGACAAAATATTCATCAAATAGTTCAATATCTTCAATTAAAATTTCTTTACTGTGTGGTATAATTTCTTCCCAACTTGATATGGAAGTATCTTTCACAGAACAACGCATAATCCTAAAGTTTTTAGAATTTTCAGAATTTGTTAATATGTAAAAACTATCGCCAAAGTGATTTATACTATACTCATGGTTTTTCTCCCTTTTTGCAAATAGTTTAAATTCATCATCAGGTGTATTTGCATTTAGAAATCTCATTTCTGAAGTTAAAGTACTTCTTGATGCAATAATTAAAAATTCTTGTGACTTAGTTTTATAAACTCCAGTACTAAACTGATCATCTTTTTCCTCAAATACTAATATGTCATTCTTGATATCTGAATTTAATTGATGTCTATAAATTTTGTTTACTCTCAAAGTTTTATCTTCTTTTTTTGAATAAAAAATTGTTTTATTATCATTTGCCCAAGTAATAGAACCAGTAGTATTTTTAATAGTTTCTTTAAACTGTTTTTTTGTTTTTAATTCTAAAAATTTTATTGAGTATAATCTTCGAGAAAGTGTGTCAAAACTATATGCTAATATTTTATTATTTGGACTAACACTAATACTACCAACACTATAATAAGCATGCTTTGATGCCAATTTATTTACATCAAGTAATATTTCTTCTTCATTATCTAAGCTTTTATATTTTCTGGAATAAATTGGATAGTCTTTTCCTTTTTCAAACCTTTTTATATACCAATATTCATTAAAAAAATATGGAACAGACTTGTCATCTTCTTTTATTCTTGATTTCATTTCATCAAATAAAATCTGTTGTAAATCTTCAGTATTTTTTAATGTTTTTTGAGTGAAATTATTTTCATCATTTAAATATTTAATGACATTTTTGTCATTTTTATCATTGAGCCAATAATAATTATCTATTCTAATATCTTTATGAGCTATTAACTCTTTTTTAATTTTTTGTGCTGAAGGAACTCTATCTATCATGTTACAAGAAATAAAGGAAATTAAGATCAGTAATTTTGAAATGTGACGTGTCATTCATCTATAATTTTGCTAATTTATACCAAAATGTTCATTATTAAAATCTTATCTTAACTTTGATATTATAATTTATATTTGTTTTTTTGTTGATTAATTAAAAATTAATGAGAATAATATTAAAAAATTCGGATATTTTTGGAGCTGCCTCATCAACATTGTGTTTAATCCATTGTATTGTAACTCCATTACTTTTTTTTGTTCCATTTTGGTGGACAGGTCTTAATTTCATTTTTCTTATTGTTTCTTTTTTTGCTGTGTATAGCTCAGTAAAAAAAACCTCCAGAAAAATAATGAAACCTTTACTTTGGTTAGGTTTTATTTTTCTTTCTTCTTTAATTCTTAATGAAGAAATAGGATTCTATCACTTACCTGAATTTGTAACTTATATTGCTGCGTCAAATCTTGCATTTTTACACATTTATAATTTGAAATATTGTCAGTGTCAAGATGAAGAGTGTTGTTCTCAAAAAAAGTAAGATTCAAAAGTATATTTTTTGAGCTAGCCTAAATGTATTACAATGGGCTTCAATTATATCCTTAATATTACTTGAGTACCCACCACCCATGCTAATCTGTATTGGAATATTATAAATTTTACAAAGATTTAATATATAATAATCTCTTTCTTTACAGCCTTCAATGCTTAATTCAAGTCTACCTAATTTATCTGTTTTAAGTATATCAACACCAGACAAGTAAAATATAAAATCAGGATTAATCATTTTTATCACATTTGGAACAATATCTTTAAGCTTAGTTAAATATTCAATATCTTGTGTTCCATCATCAAGCTCAATATCTAAATCACTTTTTTCCTTCTTAAATGGATAGTTTTTTTTACCATGAAATGATAATGTATAAACATTAGTGTTATTTTTAAAAATAGAAGCAGTTCCATTTCCTTGATGTACGTCTAGGTCAATAATAAATATTTTTTTTGCCAATTTATTTTTTAATAAATAATTAGCTGCTATTGCTTGATCATTTAACATACAAAATCCCTCACCTTTATCTTTAAATGCATGATGAGTTCCACCTGCAATATTCATAGAAATTCCATTTTTAATAGAAAAATTAGTGCACTCAATTGTTCCTTGAGCTATTTTTTTTTCCCTTTCAATTAAAAGTTTACTCATTGGAAAGCCTACAGGACGAATTTCTTTTTTAGTCAAAGACTGATTAATTAATTTATCATAATAATTATGACTATGTGTTAATAAAACATCTTCATTGTTTATAGATCCAGGTTCAAAAAAATTTTCTATTGAAAGTGTTTTTTCAGCAATTAGTTTTTTTGGAATTAAATCATATTTTTTCATTGGAAATCTATGATTTTCAGGGAGTGGATGATTATATATTTTACTGTAAGCAACCTTTAGCATAGATAATTATCTTGATAACAATTTTCATGCATATTTTTAAAAACTTCAAACAAAAATTAAACTAATAATCAGTAGAATGGAAAATATAAAATTAAAAATCCCGAAAAATTCAATTTTGTATTCTTTTACCAATAATAAAAACAATGCAATTGAGCTTAATGCAAATTGAAGAAAAAATGAAGGAAGTATTAATAGTTCCCAAAAAACACCAAATAAGACAGATTTGATTTCAAATTGTGATAGTATAAATGCTAATGAAATAAAACATGCATTAGCAATAATGAGTATTTTAAAAATTTTTTTCAAGCAGTCAAATATATGTAAATTAGATATATGGAAATTGTAATAGTATTAATATTAACAAATCTATTTATTCTTCTTGTCATATGCTCATTAAATGAAAATAATGCCAAATACCTACTTGCCGGTTACAATACTATGTCAAAAGAAGAAAGAGAAAATTTTAAAATAAAGGAGTATTTAATTTATTTAAAAAAATTTTGGAATAAACTTCTTTTGTATAATTCATTACTAACAATTTCTAGTTATTTCTTTTTTGATGAGTTAGGTGTTGTAATAGTTTATTCAATATCTCTTATGCTACCTCTTCCAATTTTCATATATCAGTCAAATAAAAATTTTAAAAAATGATTATAAATTTATTCATAATTAAAATTTAGTGCCGTTTCAATTAAAGCTAAATGAGAATATGCTTGTGGAAAATTTCCAAGTAATTCTTTTGATTTAAAATCAAGATCCTCGCTAAATAAGCCTAAATGATTACTGTAAGATAAAAGCTGATCAAACATTTTTTTTGCTTTCTTTTTTTCACCTATTTTATATAAACTATCAATGAACCAAAAAGTACAAACTGTAAAAGAAGATTTAGGTTCACCAAAATCATCTTTATTTTTATATCTGAATAGTAATCCTTCAAACATCAGTTCATTTTCAATTGACTTAACTGTTTTTATAAACTTAATATTATTGGCTTTGATAAATCCGTAACTTTCCATTAAAAGCACTGAAGAATCTAATTCCTCAGAACCATAAGACTGAGTGAAAGCTTGTTTTTTCTTTGACCAAGCATTGGTTATAATGTCATCATGAATTTCTTTTCTCAATGATTCCCATTTCTTAGCTTTTTCTCCTCTCTGAATTAATTTTGATATCTTAATTGCTCTATCTACAGCAACCCAACACAATAATTTAGAAAAAGTAAAGTGCATTTCTTTATTTCTGAACTCCCAAATGCCTTTATCTGCTTTCTTCCAATTTTTATTTACTGACCAAACAATTGATTTTACAATTGACCATAGTTGCTCTTGTTGATATTTATTTTCTTGAAATTTTAAAATTTGAAAATGAATTGCATCCATCAAAATACCGTAAATATCATTTTGTTTTTGAAAGTATGCTGCATTTCCAATACGAACAGGCTTAGAACTCATAAAACCTGACAAATGATCTAATTTTTTTTCTGTAAGAATCTTTTCTCCATTAATTCCGTACATAATTTGAAGCTTTTCATTTTTGTTAGGAATTAGATTTACAATAAAATCGATAAAATTCTTAACTATTTTTACATGCCCTAGTTTTGTTATTATTTTTATAACCATCGAAGCATCTCTTATCCAACAAAATCTATAGTCCCAATTTCTAACCTCACCTATAGTTTCAGGAATTGAGGTTGTTGCCGCAGCCAATACCGCTCCAGTTTTTTCAAAAGTTAGAAGTTTCAAGGTTATCGCACTTCTATTAATTTGATCTGTGTAATTTTTATATTGTGGATTTTTATTTGTCCAATTAAGCCAGTAAACTTTAGTTTTTTCATACTCTAAATAAATACTATCGAAGTTTGGTATATTTATTTTTTCGTTATATGAAACACAAAAAAATATTTTATTATTAATTACTATTTCATTACCATTTAAAATATCTTTTTTATCTAAATCAGTGTAAAGAAAAAGTGTTTCATAATTTTTGTCTTCAACTATACTAACGATAAAATTCTTTTTCAAATAGTTTAGAGTTTTACCAATTGAATATTCAAGTTTTGGCTCATATTCAACCTTTATTTTTGGGTTACCTTTTATTGGTATTAAAATTCTATGAATTTCAGGTGAGGAATAATAAGACCCATTGTCATTTTTGAATCTTGGCATGTAATCAATTAATTCAAACTCACATTCATTATTTTTAAAGTTAGTTTTGAGGATAGCAGTATTATTGTAATAATTTTGAGAAATAGAGTACGAATCATCAACTGTTATCTTGAAATGTCCTCCAATTTCATCATCTAAAATTTTTCCAAAAACTGAAGAAGAATCAAATTGAGGTAAACAGCACCAATTTATTGAGGAATCTTCAAAAATTAATGCACTAGATTTACAATTCCCTATAATACCATAATTAAGTAGATTTTTTTTTGCATGAAGTTTGTTGCTATGCATACATTGCGTTTGAAATGGTAAAAAATGTAATAGTATCGAACCGACTTCCGATTCAATTATCAAAATTAGAAAATTCTTTCGATATAACACCCTCTTCAGGAGGATTAGCCACTGGTGTTAATTCAATTCGTGATGATAACTCAGTATGGATTGGGTGGAGTGGAATAAAATCAGAGGAGTTTACAACCAAATCTAATAATCATATTAAAAAAATTTTAAAAGATCAAAACTTAATACAAGTTGAGCTAAGCTCTATTGAAATTGAAAATTATTACTACGGATTGTCTAACAAAAGCTTATGGCCATTATTTCATTATTTTATTGATTATTCAAAATTTAATGATAATCACTGGGATACTTATTTTGAGGTTAATAAGAAGTTCTGTGATGCTGTAGTTTCAAATGTTGAAAAAAACGGGGCTGTATGGGTGCATGATTATCAGTTAATGCTTTTACCTAAAATGATAAGAGATTTACGACCTGATCTTTCAATTGGATTTTTCTTACATATCCCTTTTCCATCTTATGAGATATTTAGGATTTTCCCTAGGCGTAAAGAACTTCTTGAAGGAATTTTGGGTGCTGATCTTGTTGGATTTCACACTTATAATTATGAAAGACATTTTCTAAGTTCAATTAAGAGAATTTTAAGAAAGGAAGTTAATTTTAATAGGATTTCACATGATTCAAGAGAAATAGCTGTAAATACATTCCCAATGGGAATAGATTATGAAAAATTTCATAACGCTGCAAAAACTCATGAAAGGTTGAAAAAATCTCAAGAATCTAATCTTAAAAAGCAATTAGACTTACATAAAAAATCTTCACAAAAGGGAAAGCTAATACTTTCTATTGATAGGCTTGACTATACAAAAGGGATTATTAATAGAGTCAAAGCATTTGAAATATTTCTAGAGAAGTATCCTCAATTTTTAGGTAAAGTAAGACTTGTGATGCTAACTGTTCCATCAAGATCGGATGTTTCTGACTATAAAAATCTAAAAAAAGAAACTGATGAATTAGTTGGTAGAATTAATGGAAAATTTGCAACAGTAAACTGGACGCCAATTTGGTATTATTACAGGGCCATGAATTTTGATGATTTAATTGACTTATATATGAACTCTGACATTGCTATGATAACACCTTTAAGAGATGGAATGAACTTAGTTGCAAAAGAGTTCGTTTCAACGAGAGTAAACTTAGATGGAGTATTAATTCTAAGCGAAATGGCTGGTGCATCAATTGAGTTATTTGATTCAATACTCGTTAACCCATTTGATTTAGATCAAATGTCTGAAAGTATTCTTAAAGCACTTGAAATGCCTGCTAAAGAACAAAAAAGGAGAATGTTAACCATGCAAAAAAGGTTATCTAGATACACAGTCCAAAGGTGGGCAAAAGACTTTATCGATAATCTTTCAAAAAAATCAAGTTTTAATTTAGAAAAAGAAACTATTGAAATTAACAAAACAATTGAAAAGACCATTTATAAAAAATTTAAAAAATCTTCAAAAAAAGTTTTGTTTTTAGATTATGATGGTACATTAGTAAAATTCAATAATGATCCTGAATTAGCGGTTCCTGACAAAAATTTATTGAAAATATTAAAATCAATCAATACAAAAGATAAAACAGAGCTTTTTATAGTTAGTGGAAGAGATCAATTTTTTCTAGATAAATGGTTCGGCAAATTAAATATAAACTTAGTTGCTGAACATGGAAATTTTATAAAATATTCTGATTCCTCAAAATGGCTTTCTAAAAATAATGATGATATTGAATGGAAAAATGATGTTTCACCAATATTTGAGTCATTTACTGACAATACACCAGGTACATTTATTGAGAATAAAAAAAACACTTTAGTTTGGCATTACAGAAAAACAGATCCAGAGCTTGCAAAAAGAAGAATAATGGAATTAAAAACAGTTTTATCAAGTTTGATTTCAGAAAATATTTCTGTTATTGATGGTAATAAGGCTTTGGAAGTTACCAATCTTTCAATTAATAAAGGGAATATCATAAATGAGTTGTTGAGTAATGAAAATTATGATTTTATTTTTTGTTGTGGTGATGATGCCTCCGATGAATATATGTTTAATGCTCTCCCAGAAAATTCAATTTCAATAAAAGTTGGTGAAAAGAATACTTCAGCTAAGTATTTTGTAAAAAATTCTGATAAAATCAAGTCAATACTATCAAATCTTAATTAGGTGAAAAATAATTTATTTGGTGAAAATTATTTTAAAAAAGGATTAAATGATTTGTTTAAAACTGTAGTTAATTTAGATGAAACCAAGTCCGAGAAAGAGGCAAGATTATTAGCAGCAAATAAGTTTTATGAGCTTTTTTCAAATGCAAATTTAATAATCAAGGGATCGGAGCACTTACCTTATCAGTCATCATCAATATTCATATATAATCATTTAAATAATAATCCTGATTATTTGATAGGATCAGATTTTCAAATTACTCTTGATAGTCATTTTATAAGCAGTTTTATTTTAAATAAGTATTACAAAAAACCAGGAACAAGAATTGTTAGATGTTCCTTAGAAAATGAAAAAAAGCATAAATCATACTACGACAGATTTGGATACATAAGAGTTTTCTCAAAAAATTTTATTCCTAAAAATTTAGATACAGATAAAATAAGAAAATTCAATTTGAATTTTTTTCAAAATGCCTTAAAAGAACTTGAAAATAATAATGGAATTATTATTAGCCCAGAAGGTGTTTCTCAAGAAACTGAAAATTCACCAGGATCTTTTAAATCGGGTGCTTTTAAGCTTGCGACTATGGCAAAAAAAGAACCATTTATTGTTCCTATTGTATTGGTGAATTTTGATAAAGTAATTTCTAAAAATGTATTAAAATGCGAGATTTTAAAACCATTTAAAATGAGTGATTTTGGGATCTGTGATCCTAATGATTCAAAAATTGAGAAATTTTTAATTCATTTAAATAAAAAGTTTAAGAAAAAAATAAATACTCTTAGAGAATTTAATTTAGATTTTCAGCAAGAAATCATAGCTTTAAAAAATAAGATTATTTCAAAGAAGAATAAAAATGATCTTTTAGTTCTTTATGGTAGTTCAACATTAAGACTTTGGAAATCTTTTGATAAAGATTTTAAAAATCACAACACTCTTAATTTAGGTTTCGGTGGTTCATCAATAGATTCAATGATTCATAATTTTCATAATTTATTTAAAACAATTTCACCAAAAACTATTGTTCTTTATTGTGGAGGAAATGACTTGGCACTAGGATTTTCACCTAAAGAAATTTTTAATAAGCTAGTTGAATTAATAAAAATGATTAACCAAAAATATAAGAATATTAAAATAATTAATATTCAATTAAAACCATCAATTGAAAGAGTTTCAAAATTAACTGACATTATTTTTCTTAACTCAATGATAACAGATCATTTTAAAAAGTATGACAATTTGATACAATTAAATTGTTTTGAAGAAATAATCCAAAATGGAATGATTGATAAAAGTTTTTTTTTAAGAGATGGTCTACATTTGAACAGAAATGGATATGAACTCATAATTAATAAATTAAACAAACTATTAAGTAATGATAATTAAAGATTTAAACGGTAGAGATTATAAAATTCCTAATCTAATTGAATTTAAAAATCATATTTTGAAATACCATACATCTAAATCTAAACCTGATGGTAGTATCCATGAGGAAAATGGATATTATTTTAGAGTTGATAAAAATTTATTTAATAAATTATTTGATTGAAAAAAAATTTTGTTTTCGATTGAAAACCAAAGTAAAAGTGCTGCTATCGTTCTATAAGGTTTCCATTTAAGTACAATTAATTTTAAGGTTTCTGTTTCATTTATTTGATAGTTAATCTTCATGCTATTAACCAAAGCCAGATCACCGAACGAAAAAATATCTTTTCTAAAGCAAACAAACATTAAAAACATTTCACACGTCCAATTTCCAACACCTTTAATTTTGCTTAATGATTTTATTATTTCATCATTTGATAATTCCTTAATTTTTAGATTATTATGCTCAAAAAAATTTAATACATTTTTAATGTATTCAACTTTTCTATATGAAATCCCAATTTTCTGAATTTTTTCATTTTTCATTTTTAAGATTTCAGTATTAGATTTATTACAAATTAGTTTTAAAAATTTATTTTTAATTGTAATCGCTGCTTTAAAGCTAATCTGTTGTTCAATTATTAAGTTACAAATTGATATCGCATGGTTTGAATTATATCTTTCAATTGGATTGATTTTATTACCAAATTTTGAAATAAAAAATTTCATCACCGGATCCTTTGAAAGATATCTAAATGCGTTTTTAATAACTTTTGGGTTATTAATTAGTTCAGTCATATTTTTAATCTATCAAATTTTATGCTTTATTTGAAAAGTTAATTGTTATTAACTTTTACACACATATTCACTGGCAAAGTTTTTGAATTGTTCAAAATGAATTGATAATATTTTGAAAAAAATAAACTTACCTACTAAGATTTGTCCAATCTGTAAATTGCCTTTTACATGGAGAAAAAAGTGGGAAAAAAACTGGAATGATGTCAAATATTGTAGTAAAAGATGTAAAAAAAATAAATTCTCTAATTTGGTTTAGAAATGATCTTAGGGTTGATGATCATTCTGGATTATTTCATGCTATTCAAAACTCTAGCAAAGTTATAGGAGTTTTTTGTTTTAGTAAAGAAAAATATGAGTTAAATGATTTGGGTTTTCCTCGAACAGATTCCTTTAGAGCTAAGTTTTTAATTGAATCAGTAAATTGTTTGAAAGATGAACTAAAAAAAATTAATATAACTCTTTTGGTAGCTATTGAAAAACCTGAAAAATTAATTTCTAAAATCATTGACGATCATGAAATTAATAGAATTTATTTGCAAGAAGAGTGGACAGATGAAGAAATAAATGAAGAAAAGTTTCTTCATAAAAAAAATATTAATTTATTTAAGTTTAATGATCAATTTTTATATCATCCTCAAGATGTTGATTTAGAAAAAATTTCAAATATTTTCACAAATTTTCGTAAATATTGTGAAAAAAAACTTGGTGTGAGAGCGTCATACAATTTGAATTTTTCTATGCCTAAAAATAATCTACTGCAAAATGATTTTAAATCACCATCCCTTAAAGACTTAGGTTTAGATAGTTTTGAAAATGATAAAAGATCAGCATTTCCCTTCAAGGGTGGATACAAAGAAGGAATTAAAAGATTAAATTATTATTTATGGGAATCAAAAAAGGTTAGTTTTTACAAGAAAACAAGGAATGGTTTATTAGGTATTGATTACAGCTCAAAGTTATCATCCTGGCTAGCTAACGGTTCATTATCACCAAGAATTATATACCATAATATTAAAGATTATGAATCTAAAGTTGAAAAAAATCAGTCTACATATTGGATGATCTTTGAAATAATATGGAGAGATTTTTTTAAATATATTTCAAAAATACATGGAAGTAAAATTTTTAAAATTGGAGGTATTTTAGAAAAAGAATATACATGGAATCATGATAAAAAGTTATTTGAAAACTGGATAAATGGTAAAACACCAGAACCATTTGTGAATGCAAATATGATTGAATTAAAACTTACAGGATGGATGAGTAATAGGGGAAGACAAAATGTCGCAAGTTATTTAGCTAAAGAAAATAAAATTGATTGGAGATGGGGAGCTAAATATTTTGAATCTAAATTAATTGATTATGATGTACATAGTAATTATGGAAATTGGATGTATGTGTCGGGTGTGGGAAATGACCCTAGAGACAGAAAATTTAATATAAAATTTCAAAGCGATAGGTATGACCCGAGCAATAAATTTCAAAATCTTTGGCTCCAAGAAAAGTTATCTTTATTTTAGGTATGAATGAGATTTTTAAACAAAAATCATAAGAATAATAAGTTTATATATTATTTAAGATCATACCTTTCATTAATTATCCCAAATTATTTTTTTAGAGTTTTATTAAATAATAAACTTAGCGATATTCCAAAAGCAGATTTTGAAGAAATTTTCACAAGAGTTAATTATTATAATAAAATTAATAATGAAATTAAATGTCCTGACAACTCAAATTTACTTTCGGAAATAAAGCTTGGGAAAAAAAATAAAACTTATTTTTTTGATTCATTTTCGGTGTTTAGATATTTTAGAAATTACAAAGCAAATTTTGTTTTTGGTGACGTTAATCTTGTGCCTGAAATACCTTCCTTCGTAAAATCTAGACCAATTTCAAGTAATAATCAAAACTCTATAATACTAAAGTTAAATAAAGTAAGGCATTTTAATTTTGTCAATGATAATTTTTCAATTGAAAAAAAGAAAAATATTCTTTTTGGAAGAGCTGCTGTATATAAATATCAGAACAAAAGATTTGATTTTTATAATAAATTTTTCAATCATCAATTGTGTGATTTAGGTCAAATTAATAGGGGAACTGACCATGATTTTTTATTTAAAAGAAAAGTATCACTTGATTATCATTTAAAACACAAATTTATTCTTTGCATTGAGGGTAATGATGTAGCTTCAAACCTCAAATGGGTTATGTCCTCAAATTCAGTTGCTGTTATGCCAAAACCTAAATTTGAAACATGGTTTATGGAGGGAAAATTAATTCCAGATTTTCATTACATAATGATAAAAGATGATTACTCTGATTTAGAAAAAAAAATAAAGTATTATATAGAGAACATTGATAAACTTAAATATATCGTTAAGAATGCTAATGAATTTATTTCAAAATTCAGAGATTTGAAAAAAGAAAAAATAATCTCTCTATTGGTAATGGAAAAGTTTTTTAATATGACAAATCAAAAAGAGTCTTTAGTCAATTTTTTTCCTAAAATCAAAAAAACTGGAAAATGATCACTATAACCTCCAAGCCATTTGTTATAAAAAGCTTTAAAAGGATAGCCTTTGTAGCGTCCTTCAGGATTAATTAGATATTTTTTGTTGTAAATACCAGCTTTAATGAATGAAATTGAAGAATTGTTTACTAAAGATTCAGTCAATAATAATTGATCAAGCATATTCCAATTTCCTCTGTATTTAAGTGATCCATATCCCTTTCTATGTAATATTTCAAATGGATTGTAGATTTGACCTTTTCCAAGTTTATTTTTTTTAGAGCTAGTATTTAATGTCAATTTAATGCTAATGTCTTTTGGATCGTCGTTAAAATCACCCATTGAAATTATTTTAGCATTCATGTCAATCGATTGAATCGAATCTATAATTTTTTTATTTAATCTTCCTGCCTCAATCCTGTAGGGTTCACTTTTAATTTGTCCACCTGACCTTGATGGCCAGTGATTTACAATTACATAAATTTTCTCTCCATCCAAATAACCTTCAACCAGTAATTGATCCCGAGTATAATCTCTATCTCCATTTCCTTTAATTAATAATAATGGATATATTTTTGATTTTATAGGCTTAAATCTTTTCCTATCAAACAAAAGAGCTACATCAATTCCTCTTTCATCTGGTGAATCAAAATGTATTAAACCATAACTTAAATCTTTCATTGATTTGCTTTGTACTAAATCAATTAATACTTTTCTATTTTCAACTTCGCATAATCCAATTATAGTTGGATGACTTAGTGTATATTGATAACCAATATCCGGGATAACTTTTGATATATTTTCTAGCTTTTGATTATATATTTCCTCTGTCCACGTACCTTCTTCAAGCCATTTTTGATCCCAATTGTTTTTTGGATCATCATTAACATCGAATAGGTTTTCTACATTATAAAAAGCAACTGTGCTAAGAAGATACTTGTCTTCTTGTGATGTAATTGAGTTAGATAAAAGGACGAATATTAATATTATTAACCTCATTAATGCAAATATAATTGTTACTGAATCAAAAAATAAATTAATGGCATTTAGTTAGAGCTAATTCAAGATATTAACAGTTGTCAATAAATTTAATTGAAATAATTTATAATGAATTTGAATTTTTAATAGATTTAAAAGGTATTTAAATGATTAAATTTCTAAAAATAGACGGACAAAAAATAGACCCGCTAGACTACACTCTAAATATAATTAAAAAATATCCTGATGTTAAAATACATGTCGGGACTGACTCTCACTCAATTAACGATAATACAAGATATATTACAGCTATTGCCTATAGATTTAATCAATCAGGCGTTCATTATATATATTCAAAAAGTAATTTTCCAAAAATTATAGATAAATGGGAAAGACTATGGAAAGAAACTGAATTAAGTATTGAAATTGCACAAATCTTAGATAACAAAGAAATCAATCTCGAAATTGATATGGATTATAATTCCGATGAAAAATATTATTCAAATAAATTGGTATCCGTAGCTAAAGGTTGGGCAAATTCTTTAGGTTTTAAAGTCAATATCAAGCCATTTAATCAAATTGCTACTTCAGCTGCAGATTATCATTCAAAATAATTTAAAAAAAAATCCCACCTTTCGATGGGATTTATTTTTTACATTTCGATCGAGGTTTAAGCACCTTTTACGAATGGAAGTCCAGTTTTTGGGCTTTCTACTACTTTCATTCCAGCAGGGAGATCGCAAGCATTAGATCTTGAATCTTTAGCAAAATAATAAATAGTCTGGTTTCTACCACCTTTTAAAGTAACATCCTTAGAATGTAGGTGATAAGTTTTACCTTTACTGTTTGTGTGAGTGTATCCCATTTTTTTTAAATTTTAAGTTAGTATACTTTTTAATATCCTCTAATATATAAAAAAAAAATCAAATCCTTCCCTGTTGGATATTTTTATACCTCAGTTAAACCAAATTTATTTAAATTAGATTAATATGAATTTGTTTATTTATATAAAATTAATTTTTTACTTATTTATGATTAATACAATTTCTTCTCAGGAAAATAATAAAAATTTTATTAAAGAAATTGCTTTAGAAATTATTAATTCATCAAAATACAGTGTATTGACAACAATTGAAAATAATTATTCTTACACTAGGACTATGGATCATTTTGAGGTTGGAAATGATTTTATAATTTATATGGGAACAAACACAGACTCAAGAAAAGTTAATCAAATAAAAAAAAATAAGAATGTAACTGTACATTTTAATTCTAATAAAAATGATGGGTTTGTGTCTATATCTGGAAATGCTTATGTATCTGATGATACTGATCTTAAAAATAAATTTTGGAAAGAAGATTGGGATAAGTTTTATCCTGATAAATCAAAATATAGACTTCTAATTATTAAGTGTAAATCATTTGAAATAATAAGTGAAAAATATAATATAACTGGAGATTCCACAACCTGGAAAAGCCCTGTTATAATTCTAGACTAAATTTTCAATTTTTTTAATTTTTCTTTAATAATATTAGACCATAAAATGTAACCTGACCTATTGAGATGTAGCATATCTTTAACAAAAAAAGATTTTATAGGCAGGCCATCATCTCCAATAAACTTTTTTCTTGTATTAATATAATGTAGTTGTGGTTTGCTATTACAAAATCTTTCTATTAAATCATTTGCTTTAGAAATTTTATCCCAAACTTTCCATCTACTAGGGGTTGGAGTTGTCTCAATAACAAGAATAGGAGTATTTTTGTGAAGTTTTCTAATTGATTTATAAATAAATTTAAATAATTTTTTTACCTCTTTGGGTTTTAAATCTTTATGATTATTTATTCTATTTTTTGAGCCCGTAATATCATTAGCAACAAAAATTAAAATTGCTTTTGGGTTATGATTTTTAACTAACCTATTAATAAAGTGGATTAAGTCATAGTAATGTGCTCCTCCATAGCCCCTTTTAACTGTACTATAAGGAATCATGTCTTCTTCAATTTTGTCCCAACCTCTTATACTTGAACTTCCTATAAATAGTAAAGAATTCTCACTTGATTTAGATTGATAATCTTTTTGCTCCAGCTTTAAGATTTCATCCTCAAAAATATTTGCCGTATTCTCATATTTTTTTAATGGTGAACATGATAAAAGGAAACCTATAAATACAAAAATTAAATTTCTCATTTTATCTAATATGATTTTCTAAATCTTTATAATTAATGAGTTTTATATTATTTTTTTTAATTGAACTGATGAATTTTTCACTGTTAAAAATTTTATAATCCATTTCACGCCATTTTGAACCATAATCAATTTTATCAACTGTGATTTCTTTCATTATATCATTATCTAGACCAAAGTGCACAATAATTTCACTTAGACCTGGTTCAAGATTATCTAGTATATCAAGATAATATTCCTCCATTTCTTCATGCTTAATTCCTGCTTCTGCCATAAAGAATTGATCAATAATTACAGCGTGTTTTGGTTTTGGAAAACTTTCATCAAAATGAACACTTGCTTGTACAGGAACAAAAGCAAGTAAATTATTGTTTTCAGCAATTTTTAAATAAGTTTTAAATACATCGGGGTCAAAAAATAGTGCACCTTCGTGACTATCAATATGTGAGACATTTATACCCATGGAAATTGCTAAATCTACTTGAGCTTGAAGTTCATCATGTAGCTCCTTGATTTTTGAATATTTTGTAAATTTTCTTTTATTCCAATAAAAATTATTTTTTGAGTTAAGCAATGATGAAATATCATTATTGCTAAGGACTCCACCCCATTTGTGAAATTTCCACTCGCTCGTTACAGTTAAATGAACACCTAAATCAATTTGAGGATATTTTTTAGAGAAATCAGCAATTTCTTGAACTTTTTCAGCATTCATAATGACACTTGCTGAGGTCACTGTATTTTTGAGTAAAGATTCCATTGATGTATCATTTACAGAATCTGAAAGCCCGAGATCATCTGCGTGAATGATTAATAGTTTTTCATCAGAGCTAAATCCTAAATTTTTTGAGAGTATTTCAAAATTTTCTGTTTGAGTTGAATTTTTGATAAACTTGTAAGCTAGCTCCCAATTGTAAATTGGTAATTGATTATAGTGAAAATAAGAAATAAGTGATATAAATAGTGACACTAATATTAGCATTGATAGTGAAATAGTTTTTTTTACCATAATCTTAACCAATGTAAAAAAAAACTACTTTTTTATCGCTCCCATTTTCATTAAATTAACAAAATGAATAGAGTTTTTGTAATCATTTTAAGTTTCACTTTTTTTATTTCATGCGACAAAAATGTAAAACCTAATATATTTTGGATAACGATTGAAGATCAGTCACAATATCTTTTACCATTTAACGGCAACCAAGATGTTACCCTACCAAACTTGGAAAAAATTGCAGAAGAGAGTATAGTTTTTGATAACATGTATGCAACCTATCCGGTTTGTGCACCTGCTAGAAGTTCAATAATTACAGGTATGTATCCAAATTCAATAGGAACTCATAATATGAGAGCAATGCATTTTGATAATTATTTTAATAATGATCAAAAATTTGGAAAAAGGAGTGAAAAAGAACAAGTTTTAGAAGTTCCTTATTATTCATCTAAATTAGCTGAATCAATTAAAACATTTCCAGAAATTTTAAGAGAAAATGGCTACTATACATACAATGATGCAAAGGGTGATTACAATTACATATTAGATATAAATTCTGTATGGTCTGGATATAGAACTAATTTTAAACTTTCAAAAAATCAGGCTCCTATTTTTGCAGTTTATAATTTTAACGTTACTCATGAGTCAAGTATGTGGAAAAGAGATAGAGAGAAGCTTAAAGTTAATCCTAATGATTTAAAAATGATTCCACCTGTTTTTCCAGATGACTCCATAATAAGACATTCATTAGCTGTAAATTACTCAAATTTAATTGAGATGGATAGACAAGTTGGAGATCTTGTTAAAAATTTAAAAAAAGAAGGTTTATATGAAAACTCATACATATTTTTCTATAGTGATCATGGTGGTCCATTCCCCCGACACAAAAGAGCTATATATGAAACAGGTACTAAAGTTCCATTTTTTGTAAAACTTCCGAATGGAAAAAAAGAAAAAATAGATAAAGAACAATTTTTAAGTTTCGTTGATTTTGCACCTACAGTTTTATCAATTGCAGAAATTGAAATTCCAAGCGAGTATCAAGGAATTCCATTCCTTGGAAAATTTAAATCTGAAAACAAACGCGAGTATTTATTTACATCTAGTGATAGGTTTGATGAAAATCCAGATAGAATTCGTGCTGTAAGAAATAAAAAATATAAATATATTAGAAATTACTATCCAGAAAATTCCCATGCTTTAGATGTTGAATACAGAACTCAAATGCCATTGATGAGGCATTTAACAGGACTACACTTACAAAATAAATTATCTGAAAACGCAAATTTATGGTTTAGACAACCAAAACTAGCAGAAGAGTTATATGATTTAGAAAATGATCCTTTTGAATTAAATAATTTGTCAGTTGATATTAATTATTCCGACCAAATAATAAAATTTAATAAAATTTTAGATAATTGGCTTGATGAAATTGATGATTTAGGTAAAATACCAGAAAAAGAATTAGTTAAAATGATTGCAAATGAAAACTAATAATTCCTTTTGGTGGGTCTTATTAATGATCCTAGTACCAATTGTTGCATACATGTTTAATTTTTTTGCTTTATTTCTAATCATACCACTAGGTTTCTTATTCAGAAAGAAAAATTAAATTATCTTTAAAGCCTAATTATACCATTTTAAAAATACAAGGTCTAATTATTGATAACTATAGATTGTGAGATTCTTTACCTCTTTAATTTTATTATTTTTTTTCACATTTGGGATTAAATCACAAGAAGGAGTTCCTGTATATTTTGATTATTTGACTGAAAACTATTATTTAGTTCATCCATCAATGGCAGGTGTTAATTTAGTCGGGGGTAAACTTCGAATGACTGCTAGAAAACAGTGGTTTGACCAAGTCGAAGCTCCAGAACTACAAACACTTACAGCTGATCTTAGATTAACTGAAAGATCTGGAATTGGTGTAACTGCTTTTAATGATCAAAATGGATATCACTCACAAAAAGGCTTATATCTAACATACGCTCATCATATTAATTTTAATGATGATATTGTTTTGAGCAAGAGACCCTATCCTTCAAAATATGATGAAATTGATCAATTATCTTTTGGAATAAGTGTCGGAGGTATTCAAAATTCCTTGGATCAAACTTCATTTGATTTGTTTGATCCAGATCCTTTGATTTCGGGACTTTTAGAAAATACTGGTTATTTTAATATGGATGTTGGAATGTCATATGTTAATTCAAAATATTATGCTCATCTAACAATTAAGAATCTTTTATTTAGTCCTCACAACATGTATGGTGATTTTGAATATGATTATCCTAGAGATAAAACATCGTTTAGAAGATTAGTTGCATCTCTGGGTTATATTTTTTACACAGATAGACCTTGGTCATTTGAACCCTCTGTTTTATTTCAGGTTTCAGAGCTTACTAGAGAAAAGGCAATAGATACTAATTTTAAAGCTTATTATAAATTAAATTCAGGAAGATTGTGGGCTGGATTATCATTTAGAAATAGTTTTGAAGGTGCTGAATATCTTGATTCTGAAACTGGGGAATTAAAACAGCAAACTTTACAATTAATTACTCCTTTATTTGGTATTGATTTCAAAGATTTTGTTTTTTCATATAATTATTCACATCAGTTTGGAGACATCAATTTTGGCTCTGGTGGATTCCATCAAATTACCATTGGAT
>CABYPD010000003.1 GCA_902520835.1 uncultured Bacteroidota bacterium | reverse complement strand
TGACGATCCTTTGAGAATGTTAAGAGCAATTAGATTTTCTTCACAATTAAATTTTGAAATTGATAAAAATGACTTTGAGTGTATCAAAAAAGAATCAGAGAGAATAAAAATAATATCCATGGAAAGAATTAACGATGAATTGAATAAAATATTAATTTCACCAAAACCCTCTGTTGGATTAAATCTACTTGACAAATCTGGTTTACTTAAAATATTAATTCCAGAACTTAGTTCCTTGCATGGAATTGAAGAAGTTGAAGGAAAAAAACATAAGGATAATTTTTATCATACTTTACAAGTACTTGACAATATTTCTGAAAACACTAATAATATTTGGTTAAGATGGGTCGCTTTACTTCATGATATAGGAAAACCTAAAACAAAAAGATTTAGTAAAAAAAATGGATGGTCGTTCCATGGGCATGAATTTGTTGGTTCAAAAATGGCAAATAATATATTTAAAAGATTAAAACTTCCTTTGAATGAAACTTTAAAATACGTTAAAAAATTAATTCTTTTAAGTTCAAGACCAATTGTGTTGTCTCTTGAAAATACAACAGATTCCGCTGTAAGAAGACTAGTATATGATGCCGGTGATGACATTGATGATTTAATGACATTGTGCGAGGCAGATATTACCACAAAAAATAAATTTTTAAAAGACAAATATTTAAACAATTTTAAATTAGTCAGAGAAAAAATCAAAGTTGTTGAAGAAAGAGATAGAGTTAGAAATTTTCAACCACCAATTACGGGTGAAGAAATTATGAATTATTTTAATATTAAACCACGTAAAGAGATTGGTCAAATTAAAAATTTTATAAAAGAATCCATTCTGAATGGTGATATTGAAAATTCATATAAACAGGCATATAATTTGATGATTGAAAAAGGAAGAGAATTAGGTCTAGAGAATGATTAATAATTTTAAAACGACTATTATAACTTCATTTTTATTGGTCTTGCTTGTAATTTTTGCAGGTTCAATTGTTAGAATGACAGGTAGTGGTATGGGATGTCCAGACTGGCCAAAATGTTTTGGATATTTAATTCCTCCAACAACTGAAGAAGATGTTTTTTGGAAATCTAATTTCAACTATAAAAAAGGAGTTATGATTTTAAAAAACAAAAAATTTTATTCTGCTAAAAATGATTTTTTAAGTTCACATGAATTTGTCTCATCAAATTGGTTAGAATATACTAAACATGATTACAACGAATTTAGTGTAATGAATACCTGGTTTGAATTTATTAACAGATTGATTGGAGCAATTGCAGGAATTGCGACGCTAATTATGTTTGTTTTTTCATTGAATTATATTAAAAATAAACCAACCATAACTTTTATGTCTTTTTTTGTAGTCCTATCAATGATATTTCAAGCATGGTTGGGGAAACTTGTTGTGGACTCAAATTTATCACCATATAAAATTACGGTTCACATGTTTATGGCAATTTTAATTTTATGCTTAATTATTTTAATTTATAGGAAATCTGATGCTAAATAAAATCAATATTAAATACTTACTAATTTTTTCTATGTTACTGATGTTAATTCAAATATTTATTGGCACGGGTGTTAGAGAGTTTATAGATGAGCAATCGAAACTATATGGTAAATTAGATAAAGATCTATGGCTTAGTAATCCTTCGTTTAATTTTTATTTTCACAGATCATTCTCAATACTCATCTTTCTTGTAAATGGATTTTTATTTATCATTTCAAAAAAAATTAATATGCCCATGAAATATATTAATACTGTAATGATTTTTATTTTTTTGGAAATTATTGTAGGAGCGATGATGTATTACTTTGCATTTCCAATTATGACGCAACCAATACATTTAATGATTGCAATATTAATTTTTGTGATTCAGTTCTATTGGTATTTAAAAATCAATTAGTTCTTAACATCTCACTACTTTCATAATTCCTCAATAGATAATTAAAAGATGATTCCATTATTTGTCCCATATTAGTGCAATACTTAAAATCATTATCTTTTGTTAGATGGTAAATTTGTTGAGTTAAGTGTCTTACATTATCATCGGATGAAATTATATCATTCTTCATTGAATTTATCAATTTTTCGACTCTTTTTTGCGAACCTAAAATTCTTTTAACTATAATTGCCCTCTCTTCAATTTTGTATTGGTTAATTGAGTCAGGAATTAACTTTTCTTTTATTAATTCAACAACTGGTTTATTCTCTTTAAAAAGTTGTGGTCTGTAGACTCTGAAATCCGCCTCATAACTTTGCTGATCAAAATCAATTGCTCTAAGTTTATAGACTACCTGATCAAAATCATGAATTGGAATTATAACATAATTATATGATCGCATGTCACCTAGCAATCTAATCATGCATCTTTCACTAAATTTTACAAATTCTTTTGCAATCTGTGATTTTTCATTATCGTTACACAAATCAAGTCTGTTTTTAAAAAATTCATCACCTGGTATTCCAGAGATATGCTCTTCGATAAGAGTGTTTTTATTCAAAATATAATTTAAATTATATGGAGAAGTTATATGTTCAAGTTCAAGACCATAAATCCTTGATGAATCAGCTTTTTTAATATAATAATAAGTGAAATTATCGTTTAGTTTATTTCTAATTTTTATCCTAAATGGATTAGAATTTCCGAAAGTACAATAGTCTATTCCGTCTATAGTTAAAAATTCAGTATTACTATCACTACCATCCGAATAAAGAACATTATAAATTTTTTTTAAACTATTTTCAAGCTCTAAACTTTCATTATCATTATAGTAAACCCTTTTCCATAGAGTGTTATTGTCTTCATTATCAAATAACTCTATTGAACCAACATATCTTAATAAATCTTCATAATGAACTGGCAAATCTTCAACTCTATTATAATTTGTTAAATATTCATAAAAAAGATCAGTAATTTTATATGATGGCTTTTTATTTGATATGTTTACATCGTATCTGTTTTTCAAAATATTAATTTAAGATTTTGTATCAAGTATTAAAGTTATATAAATTACTTATAAATATTTAAAATTAAATTTTGTTCAAATTTTCTTTAATTTCTAAATATACTCCAGCAGGTGATCAGCCTGAAGCAATTAATAAGTTAGTTAATGGAATTAATAGAAATGAGAAATTTCAAACCCTTGAGGGGGTAACTGGGTCTGGAAAAACATTTACAATTGCTAATGTTTTACAAAAAGTTAATAAGCCAACCCTAGTATTAGCTCATAATAAAACTCTGGCTGCTCAACTGTACTCTGAACTTAAAGAATATTTTCCAAATAATTTAGTTGAATATTTTGTTTCATACTATGATTATTATCAACCCGAAGCTTTTATCCCTGTAACAAATACATATATTGAAAAAGATTTATCAATTAATGATGAAATTGAAAAATTAAGATTAAGTACAACAACTAGTTTATTAAGCGGAAGAAGAGACGTAATAGTTGTAGCATCTGTTTCGTGTTTATATGGGATAGGAAACCCAATTGAATACAAAAAAAATACAATTAATATAGACCAAAATTTAAAAATTTCGAGAACTGATCTTCTAAAAAGTTTAGTAAATTCATTATATAGCAGAGCACACATTGATTTTGAACCAGGAACATTCAGAGTTCAAGGTGATATAATAGAAGTTTACTTAAGTTATCGAGATTCAAAAATCAGATTTAATTTTTTTGGTGACGAGATAGAATCAATTGAAGAAATAAATCAAAAAAATAAAAACTTCATTGAAAAGGTTTCTATTTTTCCTGCGAACATGTTTGCAACACAAAATGATGTGTTGTTTAAAGCAATGGATCAAATAAGAATCGATTTGGGAAAACAAGTTGATTATTTTAAAGAAATTGGAAAGCATTTGGAAGCTAAAAGATTAGAGGAGAGGACCTTGTTTGATCTTGAAATGATGCAAGAACTTGGATATTGCTCAGGAATTGAAAATTACTCTAGATACATAGATGGAAGAGAACCAGGAACCAGACCATTTTGTTTAATTGATTATTTCCCAGATGATTTTATAACAGTAATAGATGAGAGTCATGTAACAATCCCACAAATAAGAGCAATGTATGGTGGTGACAGAAGTAGAAAGGAAAATTTAGTTGAATATGGTTTTAGACTTCCAGCAGCAATGGATAATAGGCCACTAAAATTTGAAGAATTTGAATTATTACAAAACCAAATAATTTATGTAAGTGCAACTCCATCGGACTATGAATTAATTAAATGTGAAGGTATAATAGTTGAGCAAATAATTAGACCTACTGGATTATTAGATCCAGAAATTGAAATAAGAGAAACAAAAAATCAGATTGATGATATTATTAATGAATTACAAGAAAGAATTAATAATAAAGAAAGAATTTTAATTACAACACTAACAAAAAAAATGTCTGAAGAATTAGTTAAATATCTCATTAAAATAGATATTAATTCAAGATATATTCACAGCGATATTGATACAATTGAAAGAATTGAAATACTGAACGAATTAAGATCTGGAAAATTTGATGTGCTTGTTGGTGTTAATTTACTTAGAGAAGGATTAGATCTTCCTGAAGTTTCTTTAGTGATTATTTTGGATGCTGACAAGGAAGGTTTTTTAAGAAGTAAAAAATCATTAATTCAAACAATAGGAAGAGCTGCTAGAAATATTAATGGAAAAGCAATAATGTATGCAGATAAGATTACTAAAAGCATGCAAGAAACAATTGATCTAACAAAAAAAAGAAGAGCAAAACAAGAATTATTTAACCTACAAAATAAAATAACTCCTAAACAAATAATCAAAAATTTAAAAGATACATTTGAAAAAGAAAAAATAACAGAAAATAAATCAATAATTAACATTGATGATAACTCTAAAGTTGATCTAAATATAACTAAAGCTGAAAAAGAAAAATTAATTAGAGAAATAAGAAAACAGATGGAGGATGCTGCTAAAGAGCTAAATTTTTTAGAAGCTGCAAGATTAAGAGATTTAATCGATATTTATAAAAAAAGCGGATAATTTATCCGCTTTTTATTTATTTCACTTGAATTGATTTAATTTTGCTTTGTTTAAATTCTTTAATTATTGGAAGAAATATTTTTAAAATTCCACTTTCATATAATGAATTAATTTTTTCAATATTAACTTCTTCAGGAATTGTGAAATTTTTTTCAAACTGAGAGTAGTTAAACTGTCTTTCATAAAATTTATTTTCAAGTTTATCATTTTCTGAAGAAAGCTTAGATACTTTTAAGTTATTTTCTTCAACTTCAATTGAAAAGTCTTTTTTATTAAAACCAGGAACTGAAAATTCAATTAAAAATTCTTTATCAGTTTTAATAATATTATAAGGTGGAACATCATTGTAAATATTCGATCCAAAAAAATTATTAATAAAGTCTTCAAAAAAGACAGGTTTAGTGTTATGTGTTATTATATTCATAATTATTATTTTTTGTTAAACATTTAATACACATGTACTAAAAATGGGCCAATCATCTAATTATGCCATTATGTCATATAATTAAGAAAAAATAGTGTCATTTTGACACTTAATTAAGAACTTCTTTTATTTTTTGAGGTACTTCACTGAATTCAACAGCGCTATAAATTTTTAAACCTGCATTGTCAATTATTTCTTTTGCTTGCTCGGCATTAGTTCCTTGTAGTCTTACAATTATTGGAACTTTAATTTTATCACCCATATTTTTATAAGCATCAACAATACCATTCGCAACTCTATCACACCTAACTATTCCGCCAAAAATATTTACTAATACCGCCTTTACTTTCGAATCTCTAAGGATCAAATTAAAAGCTACTTCTACTCTTTTTGCATCAGCTGTACCACCAACATCAAGAAAATTAGCAGGTTCTCCTCCAGATTGTTTAATCAAATCCATTGTAGCCATAGCTAGACCAGCACCATTTACCATACAACCTATGTTTCCATCTAAATCAACATAATTTAACCCAACTTCCTTTGCTTCAGTTTCAACAGGGTTTTCTTCACTTAAATCTCTTAAGGCTTCATAATTTTTATGACGAATTAACGAATTATCATCTAAAACCATTTTTGCATCCACAGCTAAAATCTTATTATCTGAAGTTTTTAAAACAGGGTTGATTTCAAGCAAAGAAGCATCAGACTCAATGAATGCATTATATAATTTTGAGGCAAAGTATAGCATATTTTTAAAGGCTTGACCACTTAAACCTAAATTAAAAGCAATAATTCTTAATTGATTAGGCATTAAACCTAATAGAGGATCAATTTCTTCATAAAAGATTAAATCGGGTGTTTCTTCAGCAACTTTTTCTATATCCATACCACCTTGTCTAGAATACATTATCATGTACTTTGAAGTATTTCTATTTAGAAGTACAGAAAAGTAATATTCTTCAGGATCAGATTCACCCGGATAATAAACATCCTCAGCGATTAAAATTTTCTGAACAAGTTTTCCTTCTTTTGGTGTTTGAGGAGTTTTTAACATCATACCCAAAATATCGGATGAAAAATTCTTTAATTCATCAATACTTTTAGCAACTTTTACTCCACCGCCTTTACCTCTACCTCCAGCATGAATTTGAGCTTTTACAACAAACCATTCAGTTCCGGTTTCATGATTTAAAGATTTTGCAACATCTTCAACTTCATTAATGTTATCAGTAACCTTACCTCGTTGAATTGGTACATCAAAATTTGACAATATTGTTTTAGCTTGGTATTCGTGGAGATTCATAATTGGATCTAAAATTACTAAATCTAATCTGTTTAACCTTTTAATCAAATTAGTTTTTTGTTTTATTTATAACTAATTCATTTTTATTTATTAAAAAACAGTTTTTTAAAGTCAATATTTACATAAAATTTTAGATTTGCAGATATGAAAAATCAAATACTTTTAGATGCTGTTCGTCAATACGGGAGTCCTCTTTATGTTTACGATTCAAATAAAATTAAATCTCAGTTCATTAAGCTAACAGAATCCTTTAAAAATGTTAAAAAACTTCAAATTAATTATGCTGTAAAGGCTTCTTCTAACATTTCAATCTTAAAGTATTTAATTAATATGGGAGCTGGAATTGATGCTGTTTCTATCCAAGAAGTTGAATTAGCTATCAGAGCTGGAGTTGAACCAAATAAGATAATTTATACACCTAACGGTGTTTCTTTAGATGAAATTGAGAAAGTTGCAAAGATTGGAGCAAAAATAAATATCGACAACTTAGCAGTATTGGAAGAGTTTGGTAATAAACATAAAAAAATTCCTGTGTGTATCAGAATTAACCCGCATATTATGGCAGGAGGAAATTCTAAAATTTCTGTTGGACATATTGACTCTAAATTTGGTATTAGCATACATCAAGCTCCTCATATTGAAAGAATTGTAGAAAATACTGGACTTAATATAAATGGAGTTCACATGCATACAGGTAGTGATATTTTAGATATAGATGTTTTTTTAAATGCATCCGAAATTTTATTTAGGATTGCTGAAAAATTTAAAAACTTAGACTTTATAGATTTTGGAAGTGGATTTAAAGTACCATACAAGCCAGGAGATTCAGAAACAAACATTGAAGAGTTAGGTAGAAAACTAACTAAAAGATTTAATACATTTTGTGAAAATTATGGAAAAGACCTTACATTAATGTTTGAACCCGGTAAGTTCTTAGTTAGTGAAGCAGGTAAATTCCTTTGTAAAGTGAATTCAATTAAACAAACAACTTCTACAGTTTTTGCACAAATTGATAGTGGATTCAATCATTTAATTAGACCCATGATGTATGGCGCTAATCATTTCATCGAAAATATTTCGAATCCAAATGATATAGAAAGGTATTACAGTGTTGTTGGCTACATATGTGAAACAGATACATTTGCAAATAATAGAAAAATCTCTTCAATCAGTCCAGGTGATATTTTAAGCTTTAGTAATGCAGGTGCATATTGTTTTTCAATGAGCAGTAATTACAATTCAAGATATAGACCTGCAGAGGTATTACATATAGAAAATGAATTAAAAATTATAAGAAAAAGAGAAGTTTTTGAAGATTTAATTAAAAATCAAGTAGAAATTAATCTATAATACCTGAGGAAATTAAATTATCATCGTTATAAATTGCAACAAATTGACCTTTAGCTATTGACTTCTGTTTCTTATCAAAACTTATTAAATAATATTTATCCATTAATTTAACATCAATTTTTTGTAAAGGCTGTCTATATCTAATTCTAGCTGATAAACTTTGAGAATTAGATAAATTTAATTTACCAACTACGTGATGCATTTTTGTTTTTTTTACTCTTAATGAGAATCTGTAAAGACCTGGATGATTTTCTCCTTCTCCAACATAAATTATATTTTTGTTGGTATCTGTAGCAAGAACAAATAAAGGATCTTTCATACCACCTATTGACAATCCTTTTCTTTGTCCAACGGTAAAGTAATGCGCTCCCGAATGTTCACCAATAACTTTTCCCATTTCAGGTTCATATAAATAACCATTGGAATCATAATTTTCATATTCTTCATTATTAAAGTTTTCATATAAGTTTAAATCTCTTGGTATCAAAACAACATTACCCTTCTTTTTTGAAAGTTTCTGTTGTAAAAAATCTGGTAATTTTACCTTACCAACAAAACATAAACCTTGAGAATCTTTTTTATTAGCAGTTATCAATTCATTATCTTTTGCTATTGATCTTACCTCATCTTTTTTCAAAGAACCTATTGGAAAAAGAGTTTTACTTAACTGAAACTGATTCAATTGACATAAAAAATACGACTGATCCTTGTCTTTGTCTTTTCCGGATTTTAGATAATAAACTTTATTTCCATCCAATTCCTTAGATTCAACTTGAGCATAGTGACCAGTTGCAATAAAATCTGCATTTAATTTTAATGCAGTATTAAGAAAAACGTCAAACTTTATTTCCCTATTACATAGGATATCAGGATTAGGTGTTCTACCCTCTTCATATTCATTAAACATGTAATCAACAATCTTATCTTTATATTCATTACTTAAATCAATTACTTGAAAGGGTATATTAAGTTTTTCAGCTACTAACATTGCGTCATAACTATCCTCTAACCATGGGCATTCAGCAGAAATAGTTACACTTTCATCATGCCAGTTTTTCATAAATATAGCTAACACATCATAACCTTGTTTTTTTAATAAAAATGCAGCTACACTTGAGTCAACTCCACCTGACATTGCAACTACAACTCTTTTAGAAGAGTTAGCCATAATTATTTTTTTCTTTTGAGTTTCTGTTTCTTTTCAGCTTCTTCCATCATTTCTTGCATCTTTCTCAATCTTCTTTGGAAACGATTTTCAGATGAAGGTTGCTTCTTTTTTTCTTCAATTGTAGCTAATATTTTTTTCTCATCAAGAATAAAATTCTTAATAGTAAGCATAATAATTATTGTAAGAATATTAGAAATTGTATAATATAAAGACAATCCACTAGCAAAATTATTAAAGAAAATAAGGAGAGTGAATGGAATAACATACATTATAAACTTCATATTAGGCATGCCAGGTTGAGACGGTTGCATTTGTTGACTCCCTGACATTTTAGTGTAGAAAAACATAGCAACAGCGGCTGTAATAGGAAACAAACTTACGTGGTCTCCATAAAATGGAATATAAAAGGGTAATTCTGCAATAACATCATAAGAACTTAAATCATCTGCCCACAGAAAAGATTCACCTCTTAAAGCAAAAGCTACTGGAAAAAAACAAAATAAAGCATAAAAAACAGGTAATTGAATTAATGCAGGTAAACATCCTGCAAGAGGATTTGCTCCAGCCTGATTGTATATTTTCATAGTTTCCTGATTCCTTTTCATTGGATCATCCTTGTATTTTTCAGAAACTGCAGAAATTTCAGGTTTTAATATTCTCATTTTAGCTTGACCTAAATACATTTTATACTGTACTGGTGACATAACCAACCTAGTTAGAATAACCATAATAATAATTGCAATACCAGCAGAAAAAAATGAGCTCAAATAGTAATATAGTGGAAAGAAAATATTTTCATTTATCCACCCAAAAATACCCCAACCAAACCATATAGAATCAGAAATACCCTCATATGACTCATTTAAAACATAATAATCATTTGGCCCTATATACAACTTAAGTGACTCATTAATCTGATTTCTTGAATCATTTATTAATGGCACTTGAGTTTCAAATAACTTTAAATATTTAATATCATCATCATCGCTATCAATGTTGACAGTATTGAATTTTATATTCTTTTTTATATCATTAAAAATTACAAAAGAATTAAAAAAATGCTGACTGTAAGAAATCCATTTTGCATTACCAGTTTCGGAATCATCACTATATGCACTTAAATCCTCAATATCATCATCATTTTTATAATTTAAGTATGTGTACCTATTTTCATAAGTTGGACTTCTTGAGTTCCTGAATGATTTTAGATTCCAATTTAATTTAGCATCATTAACATTTAGATTATTTGAACTAATGTTGAAATCAAATAAATAACCTTTATTTGGTAAAAAATAAACAAATTCAACACTGCTAATATCATCAAGCATATGAACTAGTCTTAGTTCAGTACCAGATTCATTATTAGTTAACGAATGTTGGAACATGAGAGCTGAGGTATCAAAAGATTTTTGAATAGACGTAATATGTAGGCTCTGATTATTATCATAAATTTTAAAAGGATTCTCATCTTGATCATTATATTTTTTAAGGGTAGACTCGATAATCCCCCCACCCTTATTACTTATTTTTAAAATAATGTCCTCATTCTGAAGTGTAAATACCTCTTCTTGAATTATTTGAGTATCATTATCATTTAAAACCAATGAATTATCATTTAATTCAGTAGTAACAGTACTAGAAGATTCAATCTGATTTTCTGAATTATTTTCATTGATGTTTTCCACTGGTTGTGGAGACATATTAAAAACATAAAAAGCGCAAGCTATTAATAACAAAAAACCAACAATTTGATAAGGGTCAATTCTACTTTCTTCCATTATTTATTTTTGTGACTTAGGGATGCTTTTACAAATGATACAAAAACTGGATGTGGCTCTTCAACCGTGCTTCTGTACTCAGGATGAAATTGAACACCAAAAAACCAAGGATGATCATATAGCTCAATTATCTCAACTAAGCCAGTATCAGGATTTTTTCCAGAGAAAACCATTCCATTTTGAGAAAGTTTTTTCATAAATTCAAAATTTAATTCATATCTATGTCTATGTCTCTCGTTAATTTCATTGGTTGAATAGATTTTGTGAGCTAATGAGTTATTTTCTAAAACACATTTCCAAGATCCTAATCTCATAGTACCTCCTTTTTCCTTAATGTTTTTTTGACTTTCCATCAAAGAAATTACTGGGTATTTACAATTTATATCCATCTCAGTAGAATTTGCTTTATTAAAACCTAAAACATTTCTTGCAAATTCAATAACTGCCATCTGCATTCCCAAACAAATTCCTAAAAAAGGAATATTTTTTTCTCTTGCAATTCTAATTGCTTCAATTTTACCTTCAACACCTCTTTCTCCAAAACCAGGGGCAACCAAAACACCATTTAGGTTTTTAAAAATTTGATCAGAAGATTTTATATTAATTTCTTCCGAATGAATAGGGACAACATTAACTTCTACATCGTTTGCAGCACCAGCATGGACAAAGGACTCTAAAATTGATTTGTACGAATCTTGTAATTCAACGTATTTACCTATTAAACCAATACTAACTTGATTTGATGGGTTTTTTATTTTTTTAACGAATGCATTCCAATTATCAAGCTTTGATGATTTAATACTATTTAAATTTAATTTCTTTAAAACAACATCATCTAACTTTTCATTTTGCATTAAAATAGGTACTTCATATATAGTAGAGGCATCGATGGACTCTATAACTGATTCAATTTCAACATTACAAAAAAGAGCAATCTTTTTTCTTAAATCATCATTTAAGCTATGTTCAGTTCTACACACAATAATATCGGCATTTACACCAGATTCCATTAATTTTTTAACGGAATGTTGTGTTGGTTTAGTTTTTAATTCACCAGCTGCTGACAAATATGGTAATAATGTTAAATGAATGACTACACTATTGCCAATACCAACCTCCCATCTAAATTGTCTTACAGCTTCAATAAAGGGATATGATTCAATATCACCAACAGTTCCTCCAAGCTCAGTAATTATAACATCATAACTCTTTTCCTCTTGAATTAATTTAATTCTTCTTTTAATTTCGTTAGTGATGTGAGGAATTACTTGTACTGTCTTTCCTAAAAAATCACCTTTACGCTCTTTATTTATAACTGTTTGGTAAATCTGACCGGTGGTGGTATTATTAGATTCACTTGTTCTAATATTTAAAAATCTTTCATAGTGACCTAAATCTAAATCTGTTTCAGTACCATCCTCTGTTACATAGCATTCTCCATGTTCGTATGGATTCAAAGTTCCTGGGTCGATATTAATATATGGATCAAATTTTTGAATTGTAACATTTAAATCTCTTGATTGTAATAATTTTGCAAGAGAAGCAGAAATAATACCCTTACCAAGTGATGAACTTACACCACCAGTTACAAAAATATATTTAGGAAAAATTTTAGATTTCATTAATAATTTTTCAAAAATACAAAACTATTGTTCATTATTGGTTTCTTGAATTTCCAAAATTTCCAGATCTCTGTGTCTCAAAATAAAAAATGATCGATTTCTGTAAAAACTATCTTTAAAAGTATAATCAAACTTATTTTGAAAATACGTTGTTTCACCATATGGCAAAGAATTTTCAAATTTTTTAAAAACGGCTATTCTTAAGATTAAGTCATAAGTGAGATCTCTAGCTTTAATTGAAATTCTATCTGGCTCATTTCCATATTTTTCAATGTAGTTCTCATAAAAATTGTTGTACTCAAAACTCGTTGAAGGTTTTGAATTTGATGGATAAATAAAATTTAAATTACCAAGTTTTTCAAGACTAATATTTGAATTTTCATAGTTTTCAGAACTCACAGTTGAAAATAATCTAATTTTTCTATCGATATTATTTTGAGAATTTAGAAGAGAAGTTACACTAGAGATAACATTTGTTTTCGATGTTTCTAAAAAAACCCAATTTTGTTTATTAAACCCCATCAAAGAGTCAGTTATCTCAGGATCAACAAAAAGATTTTCATTATCAATATCAACAACTTCTGCATTGGGAAATCTACTTATAAGTTTTGATTTTGAACTTATATTTTCTGAGTCAGAAATAATTATAGCACATTGATCTTGCATTAGATTAATTTCATTGTCAATAATATCGAAAACACGGGAGGATTTTAATGAATTATTAGTTGTTGTAATAATTACATTATCATTAGTAGCAATCCCCTCATCGACAAGAGGAGACACTATTAATGAGCTATTATCAGAATTGAATTTATTAAAGTTTCTTGCAATAAAAGGACCTATAATCAAATCAAACTTATTTAAATCTAGGCTATTTAATTGATCAATTTTATTTAAATCATTCTCTGTATCATAAACACTCAAGCTGACATTAATACCTAAATCCTTCAACTCTTGGATTGCATAAGTAACACCATTATAAAAATTTATTGAAATAGTTGTCAAGTTTAGTTCTCCAAGAGTCTTTTCTGTATCTTCTACTGAATCTAACACTACAGTATTTAATTTAAAAGGGGCAAGAAAAGCTAATTCAAAATCAATTTTCTTAAATTTTTCTTTTGTTAAATCATTTAATTTTATATCAGATAGGAGTACTGAGTCCTTTTTTATTGAATCAACTATGATATCATCACCTTTAGCTAAATTTTTTTTCTTTAAAGGAATAACGAGAATAGATCTTCTTTTTAATTTATCAATTTGAATTCCTGGATTAGCTTTTATTATTTCATCGATTGATAATCCATATTTTTTTGACAAACTAAAAAGGGTTTCTTTTTTTTGAACAGTATGGTTAATTATTGAATCATAGTTTGAAAGAAAATCATATGTTTTTTCCTGTGAATTAAGACTTATTGAAAATAGTAATGTTATAAAAAATATTTTTTTCATTATTCCCATTCAATTGTTGCAGGAGGTTTTGAACTAATATCATATACAACCCTATTAATGCCTTTCACATTGTTAATGATCTTATTTGAAACATCTTGTAAAAACTCATATGGTAAGTTAACCCAATCAGCTGTCATACCATCAGTTGACGTAACAGCTCTTAAAACAACACACTTTTCATATGTTCTTTCATCACCCATAACCCCAACAGATTTAATTGGAAGTAAAACAACACCAGCTTGCCAAATTTTATCATAAAGATTATTAGAAATCAATTCAGTAATAAAAATCTCATCCGCATCCTGAAGAATTTTAACTTTTTCTTCATTTACATCCCCAAGAATTCTAATAGCTAAGCCTGGTCCAGGAAAAGGATGTCTTTTTAATATATTATCACTAATTTTTAACTCTTTTCCTACTCTTCTAACTTCATCTTTAAACAACATTTTTAAAGGTTCTATAACTTTTAATTTCATGTAGTCAGGCAAACCACCAACATTATGATGTGATTTAATTGTAGCTGAAGGACCTTTAACAGAAATTGACTCAATAACATCAGGATAAATTGTCCCTTGACCAAGCCACTTTACATTATTAATTTTTTTTGATTCTTCATCAAAAACATCAACAAAAACTTTTCCAATTACTTTTCTCTTTTTTTCAGGGTCATCAATGTTTTTTAGGGCTGAATAAAATTTATCTTTCGCATCTACCCCCTTCACGTTTAAACCCATACCTTGATATTGCTTTAAAACAGAATCAAATTCATTTTTTCGCAGCAAACCATTATCAATAAAAACACAGTACAAATTATTTCCAATAGCTTTGTTTAGTAATACGGCTGCAACTGATGAGTCTACCCCGCCAGATAAACCTAGAACAACACTTTCATCTCCGATTATATTTTTGAGCTCATGTATTGTTTTGTCAACAAATGAACTAGCGGTCCAATTAGGGTTAATATTAGCTATATCAACCAAAAAATTTTTTAATAAGGTCTTTCCATCAGAACTGTGGTACACCTCAGGATGAAATTGAATTCCAAAAGTATTTTCATTTATAAATTGAAATGCTGCATTTTCAACATCTTTGGTACTTGCTATTCTCTTTGTGGAAGGAGGTAACTTAAAAATTGTATCCGCATGACTCATCCAAACCTGAGAAGAGTTTTGAATATTAGAGAAGAGATTATTTGTATTATCAATAGACTGAAGATTAGCTCTACCATATTCTCTAGTCTTTGATGCTTTTACTACACCCCCACAATTATGAGCCAGTAGCTGAGCACCGTAACAGATTCCTAGAACAGGTAAAACTCCTCTTATGTTATCGATATTAATTTTCAATGAATCTTCAGACCTAACTGAGTATGGAGATCCGGATAGAATTAGAGCTTTATAATCACGGATCTTATACCTATTGTTGTTAAACGGAAATATTTCACAATATATGTTAAGTTCCCTAACTCTTCTGGCAATAAGTTGCGTATACTGAGATCCGAAATCAAGAATTAGAACCTTTTCTTGCATTTTCAAAAATACATCATTAAAAATGATAAATAAAATTAAATTTCACAGACTTGCAATCTAGAGTCAAATGGTTCAATAATATTAAATATAAAATCAATAAATTCATGGCCGTATACAGCGTAAAAATGAGAAAAATTTAGAAATCTTTCTTGTGGAGTACCATTAACGAATATCTTTTCAAAAATTTTGTCAATAGATTTCAATTTTTGTGAGTTTTTTAATTTGATAGCCTTAATCACTTTCTTTTCTAAAGAATTAAAATCTTTTTCATGTCTTTTTTTTAAAGCTTCCAAAACTGAAGCTAATGAATTATCTATTGAAGAAAGTTCTTTTTTTAATTGATCAATATTATTAGAATAAGTGTGTAATATATTTTTTAAGCTAAAATTATATTCATCGCTTGATTTAAGAAATTTTCTAACAAGTTGATCCTTTTTTAAAAAAAAGTCTTGAATTTTCAAATTCAAATTATCTATTTTCTCAAAATCTCTTTTATTAATTAATAACAATGATTTTCTTACAACAAGAATTGGAAAGGGCAATGAGTAAAATTTGAATAGATCATTTAATTCAAGCCAATATGATATTTCGGAACCACCTCCAACGTATGCTAAATTTGGAAGTATAGATTCTTGATACAAAGGTCTCAAAATAACGTTTGGTGAGATACTGTTAGGGTTGGATTCAATATGATTAATAAATTCATCCTTTTTAAATTTTATGTTTTTCCCGATTAAAAAATACTCACCTTCATTAAATTCAATTCTATACCTTTTTGATTTTGATAAATAAAATAAATTTAAAATTCTAGGATTTACCTGAATTTTAATTTTTTTGTCATAAGAATTTTTAATTTTTTTAATTGTATTATTTACAATTTTATGTGTAGAGAAATTTTTTAATTCATCTAATGCTATATCTTTAAAACTTAGCTTCAGTCTGTGATCATCTGGATCGAGAACTAAAATATTATAATCCTTAAATAATTCATAAACTAATGATCTTGTTGCATCAGAGAAATTTTTTTCTTTTTTATATGATTTATTAAAAAGATCTAACAAAGCTTTTTCATTGGGTTTACCTTTAAATAAATTTCTTAATTCCTTATAGATTGAAGACATTTGCAAAGTTTTAATTTTTCCTGTGCAAAAGTTTTTATAATTGTAGTCATATAAAAATGTTTTTTCATATGAATTAAAACTTCTTATTTCTTCAAAATCATGATCTTCTGATGCCATCCAAAAAATAGGAATAAAATTATATTTACTGTAATTATCTTTTAGTTCATTACAAATCTTTATTACTTGAATTATCTTGTAAATAAAAAATAATGGCCCAGTGAAAAGGGAAAGTTGATGGCCAGTAGTTACTGTATAGCTATTCTTTTTAAGCAATAAATCAATCTCACTATATGCGTTAATATGCTGAAAATTTTTATTTTGATCTTTAAGAACTTCAACCAAAATTTTTCTTTTTTCATCAGAAAAATTACGTTTATCAAAAATTTGATTCTTAAAATTTTCAATTTTAAAAGATCTTCCATAAAATTTTTTAAGTTTTTTGTCTTGGACATAATCATAGGTGATATCTGGTAAATGACCAGAAGTATTTATTTCAACTGAGATATTTCTTTTCATACAATTTCAGCAATTAAATCATATTCTGTTGAATCATTGACTTTTACATTGTAAAATTCACCTATCCTTAAGTGTCCAGATTGAGATTTTATCATAACATTGTTATCAACATCAGGTGAGTCAAACTCAGATCTACCAATATAATATCCATCTTCGAATCTGTCAATTATACACTTAATTATTTTACCTATCTTTTCTTTATTAAGGCTACTTGAAATTTCTGATTGGATTTTCATAATAGTATTTTGCCTTAATTTTTTATCTTCATCTGAAACATCATCCTCAAGACTGTAAGCATGTGTGTTTTCTTCGTGACTGTAAGTGAAACAACCTAATCTGTCAAATTTGGTTTGCTTTACCCATTCACATAACTCCTCAAAATCTTCTATTTTTTCTCCTGGATATCCAACAATCAATGTTGTTCTGAGGGCAATACCTGGAATTTTTTTTCTAATTTTTGTTATCAAATTATTTATTTTATTTTTTCCAGCTCCTCTACGCATTGATTTTAAAATCTTATCTGAAATATGTTGAAGAGGAATATCTAAATAATTACAAATTTTTTTCTCACTTTTTATAATATCTATAATTTCATCAGGAAAACCTGAAGGATAGGCATAATGCAATCTAATCCATTCAATACCTTCTACTCTACACAATTTTTTAAGCAGCTTAGAAAGAGCTCTTTCTTTGTAAATATCAATCCCGTAATAAGTTAATTCCTGAGCAATTAGGATCAATTCTTTAATACCTTGCGACGCCATTTGTTTTGCTTCTTGTATAATTTCATCTATTGGTCTAGACATATGTTTCCCTCTCATTAATGGAATTGCACAAAATGAACATTTTCTATTACATCCCTCTGAAATTTTTAAATAAGCATAATTTTTTGGGGTTGAAAGAAATCTTTCTCCTAGTAATTCTTTTTTATAGTCAGCCCTTAAATATTTTAATAAATGAGGTAAGTCTGAAGTTCCAAAAAAATGATCAACATCGGGAATTTCTTTTATTAAGTCATCTTTATACCTTTCACTTAAACATCCAGTTACATACAATCGATCAATCTTACCTTTCTTTTTTAATTCAGAATAGTGTAAGATAGTATCAATAGACTCTTGTTTTGCATTATCAATAAAACCACAGGTATTAATAACAACTATATTTCCATTTTCTTCATGAACAACATTTTTATTATTTGCCTTAAGTTGAGAAATAAGTATTTCTGAATCATATAAATTTTTTGAACAACCTAATGTAACTACATTGATTTTATTTTTTTTTGAAGATCTTGCTCTCATTAAATTTTATTTTGAAAGAAGGATTCAACAAAATCTTTCTTATCAAATAATTCTAAATCTTCAATTGATTCGCCAGTTCCAATAAATTTTATTGGAATACTTAATTGATCTGAAATTCCAATTACCACTCCACCTTTTGCTGTACCATCTAATTTTGTGACCATCATAGACGTTACTTTGGTCGCTTCGGAGAATTGTTTTGCTTGTTCATAAGCGTTTTGACCAGTAGAACCATCTAAAACTAATAAAATTTCATGAGGAGCATTAATATTGAGTTTTTGTAAAACTCGACTAATCTTTGACAATTCATTCATAAGATTAATCTTATTATGTAATCTACCTGCAGTATCTATTATTACAACATCTTTATTTTTTTTAATTGCAGAATTCAATGTATCATAAGAAACTGAAGCTGGATCACTACCCATTTGTTGTTTTACTATCTCAACTCCAGCACGAGTTGCCCATTCTTCCAATTGCTCTATAGCTGCAGCTCTAAAAGTGTCAGCTGCTCCAATCATTACAGACAAACCCTGGGATTTGAAAAAAGCAGCAAGTTTTCCGATAGATGTTGTTTTTCCTACACCATTAACACCAACAACTAAAATCACATATGGTTTATCATCAATATCAAAATCATCATTTTTTTCATCAAAAATTATATTTCCAATTTCTTCTTTTAAAATTAAATTTAACTCTTGAGGATTAGTATATTTCTCCTTTGCAACTCTTGATTCGATGGCATCAATTATTTTTATTGTAGTTTTTACTCCAACGTCAGAAGTAATAAGAATTTCTTCTAATTCATCTAAAACTTCTACATCAACCTTTGTTTTACCGACAACAGCTTTCTTAATTTTATCAAAAAAAGAATTACTTGTTTTTTCTAAGCTTTTATCTAAACTTTTTTTATTGGTTTTTTTCAATAACCTCTTAAAAAAACCTTCCTTTTCTTTAGGCTCTGGCTCTGGATCTGGTTCTGGCTCTGGTTCTAGCTCTGGTTCTGGCTCTGGCTCTGGTTCTGGCTCTGGCTCAGGTTCTGGTTTTGATTTAGTTTGTTTTACTTCTTCCTTAATTGAATCTTTTTGTATGCTTTCTTCATGTTTTTCAACATTTAAATCATCTATCTCATTTTTATCTAAGTCTTTAGCTGGTTTCTTTCCAATAGAAAAGAGCCTTTTAAAAAAATTCATGTATGAAAGTTAGCTATAAAATTTTAAAATAAATGAAATTAAATCTTTTAAGGAATTAAAGATTTATTTTTTAGACAACCAATCGTTTACCTGGTCAGCAGACATAATAGCTTCAGAAAAGGTATAAGCACCTGACTTTGGGCTTTTTACCATTTTAATAGCTTTAGTGAGCTTTTTTGAAGAAGTTTGTAATGTAGCAACAGTTTTTTTAGCCATTATTTTATCTCTTTATGTATTGTATACTTTTTTAATATTGGATTGAATTTTTTTAATTCTAATCTTTCTGGTGAATTCTTCTTATTCTTAGTTGAAATATATCTCGATGTTCCTGGCTTACCAGAATCTTTGTGTTCCGTACATTCCAAAATAACTTGAACTCTATTTCCTTTTTTAGCCATTATATTAAAGTTTAATACCTTTTTCTTTTGCTTCTTTCAAAACAGCACTTATGCCTTTTTTGTTAATTGTCTTTAAAACAGATGTAGATACTTTAAGTTTAATCCACTTATTATCTTCAGGAATGTAAAATCTTTTCGAAACAATATTAGCGTTAAACCTTCTTTTCGTTTTGTTTATAGCTTTAGAAACATTATTTCCAAACTGAACTTTCTTTCCTGATATTTGACAAATTTTTGACATAACATATTGCCTTTAGGCATGCAAATAAACAACTTTTTTACAGTATTGACAAATTTATTTTATTAGATTTTCTAATAGAAGTTTATGTGATTTTTCTACAATAATTTCAATTATTTCTTCTCTGGACCCATTTAAAGATAACTGCTCTGTTATTATCTTTTGAGGCGTTGCAATTGAAATAAATATTTGACCAACCTTTGAAAAATCATCATTGGTTGAAGGACCTGCATTACCAGTTGTAGAAATGCAATAATCAGTATTTAATATTTTTTTACCAGATTTTACCATCTCATATGATATTTCCTTGCTGACAGGTGAAAATTTATATATCAAATCTTTGTCAATTTGAAGAATATTTATTTTTGATTCTATCGAATAGGTAACTAAAGAGCCTTTAAAAAATTTTGATGCTCCAGCTTTTTTAATTATTGAGTTAGATAATTTCCCGCCTGTTACACTCTCAACAGTCGAAAGTGAAAGATTGTTGATCAAAAAAAAATCAAAAATCTTATCTAAAATCATTTTATTTTAATTGAAAAAACTTTCTTTTCTTCCAAAAAACCATCTAAAACATCTCCTATATTAACTTTTCCAATACCTTCAGGTGTCCCAGTAAATAAAATATCACCGATTTTTAATGTAAAGTAATTAGACACTTCAGAAATTAATTCATTTACTTTCCAAATCATATTAGAACTATTACTTGTTTGTACTGTTTCATTATTAACTTTTAAACAAAAGTTAATATTATTAATGTCATCAAAATTATTAATATCTATCCAATCACCAATAACAGCAGAATTATCAAAAGCCTTAGCTTTTTCCCATGGTTGGCCAGATTGTTTAAGTTTTTTTTGTAAATCTCTAGCTGTAAAATCTATTCCTAAAGATATTTGATTATAGTATTTATTAGAAAACTTAGGGTCAATATGTTTACCAAGTTTACTAAACTTTAAAATTATTTCAACTTCGTAGTGAATTTCTTTAGAGAATTCAGGAATAAAAAAAGGTTGATTTTTTTGTATTATGCTTGAGTCAGGTTTTAAGAAGATAACAGGGGTTTTACTTCTGTCAGAATTTAATTCTTCAATATGCTTCAAATAATTTTGACCAATACAAATGATTTTCATGATAATTTATTATTAATCTTACTTAATCTAATTTTATTTAACACTTTCTTTGTATATCTTGGAAAATCTGCATTCAATATCCAACTAAAATATCCTGGATCAGTTTCAATAATTTCATCAACCTCTTTGCCTTTGTACTTTCCAAATGAGAAAGTTGGTTTTAAGTCAGAATTTAAATGAATAAACCCTGCCAGATCAACAAATTTTTTTTGAGTAGAAAATTCAGATAAAAAATCAACATTATCTTCAAGGTCTTTATACTTATCTAATTGGGCTAATAAAACCTCAAATGTAGCTCTAGTATCCGACATTGATGAATGAGCATTATCATGAATTTTATTACAATAAAATTTATATGCAGCAGACAAAGTTCTTTTTTCTTTTTTATGAAAGATATTTTGCACATCAATCAATTTTATTTTTGATACATCCAAATCCTTATCAACTCTAAGAAATTCTTCAGCTAACATAGGAACGTCAAATTTATTTGAGTTAAAACCTGCTAAATCACAATCTTTAATAAAAGAAAATATTTCACTAGAGACATCTTTAAATGTTGGTTTATCTTTTACCATCTCATCAGTAATTCCATGAATAGAAGATACTGTTTTTGGTATTGGAATTGTTGGATTAACTAACCAAGTTTTAGAAATTTCTTCACCATTTTTTTCAATTTTTAGAACGGAAATTTCTACAATTCTATCATTAACAATACTAATCCCTGTTGTTTCTAAATCAAAAAAACAAATTGGCTTAGTTAAGTTTTTTAAAAAAGACATAAATTATACTAAATTTGCGTTTTAGGATTCCAACCCTCTATAATATCTTTAATTCTTTTTATAAATAATCCACCAGTAGCTCCATTTATTATCCTGTGATCATAACTGTGACATAAAATCATTTTTCTACGAATTCCAATAAAATCACCTTTTTCAGTCTCTATAACGGATGGTTTTTTTAAGATTGATCCAATTGCTAAAATTCCAACTTGTGGCTGATTAATTATTGGGATGCCTGCTAAAGTATCAAATACTCCCACATTGGTTATTGTATAAGTTCCATCAACTACATCATCAGGATTTAAATTATTATTTCTAGCTCTTTGAACTAAATCATTTGTTTTTTTAACAATACCAATAAGACTTAATTGATCTGAATTTTTAAGAACAGGTACAATTAAATTACCGTCGGAAAGAGCTGTTGCAACTCCAATATTTATATCACTCTTTATAAAAACTTTATCATCTTTTAAACTTGAATTAAGAATTGGAAATTCTCTTAGGACTTCAGAGACAATTTTAACAAAAACATGTGTTAGAGTTAATTTATAATTTTCTTTCTTTTGGAAATCATTTTTAACACCTTCTCTCCAGTCCCAAAGGTTGGTAACATCAATCTCAATAAAAGATTGAACATGTGGGGAAGTTTTTTTACTATTAACCATGTGTTCAGCAAGAATTTTTTCCATTCTTGTTAAATCTCTTATTGTTGATTGATTATCAGAATAATTTTTATCAATCTCAAATTTTTCTGAAATTGAGTGACTAGATTCAATATATTTTAATATATCTTTTTTAGTAATTCTACCTTCTTTGCCTGAACCACTAATTTTTAGTAATTCTTTTTCACTAATATTTTCTTTTTCAGCTATACTTCTAACCAATGGCGATATGTAAATATCATTTTCAATTTTCGAAGGTTTTAAAATTTCATTCGTCTCAATTTTATCATCATTTTTATCATCCAAAACCAAATCTATATTAGGAATCTCTTCAATAATATCAATTGTTTTTGCAGAACTGGACTCTTTACTAAGCTCAATAATGCAAATAGTCTCTCCTACCTTTACTACGTCATTTACTTTAAAACATAATTCAATAATTTTACCATCAACATCACTTGGAACTTCGGAATCAACTTTATCAGTTGCTATCTCAACAATAAAATCATCAATTTTTACATCATCCCCAACATTTTTAAGCCAATTAACAATAGTAGCTTCCTCAACACTTTCTCCCATTTTGGGTAATGTAAGCTCATATTTATTAGTTTTAGACATATCGCAAAAATATCAAATAATAGGATAAAAAGTTAATTATTCTTTAGTTGATTGTTCATAAGGAACTCTTTTTAAAATACTTCTTCCTAGAGTAATTTCATCGGTATATTCAAGATTATCACCTACAGAAACACCTCTGGCTATAGATGAAAATTTAATACTATCATTACTTATCTTTTTATAGATATAGAAACTAGTAGTATCACCTTCCATTGTAGCGCTTAATGCAAATATCACTTCTCTTATTTTATTGTTATTAATTCTATCAATTAATTCCTGTATTGTTAGTTGACTTGGACCTACTCCTTCAATTGGTGATATTTTTCCATTTAATACATGATACAATCCATTAAACTGGCCAGTGTTTTCAATAGCCATTATGTCTCTTATATCTTCCACAACACATATTAATGAATCATCTCTTAAACTGCTGTTACAAATATCACACACTTCAGAATCAGATAGGTTATGGCAATTTTTACATGATTTTAAATTTTCGTGCAATGCTTTTAAAGAATTTATTAAATCATTTATTTCACTAGAATCTGACTTTATCAAGTGTAGAGCTAATCTTAAAGCAGTGCTTTTTCCTATTCCAGGCAATCTTGAAATTTCATACACTGCATTTTCTAAAATTTTTGAAGGAATATTCATTTTACCTTTTAACTATTCGCTAAGATAGCATCATAAATTATTATATTTGAGTTCTTTACTATAAAGATGTCAGAATCCTTAATTTTTTTTGTAATTGCAGCTTACTTTTTAATTCTTTTTTTCATTTCAAATCTAACTAAGGGTAAAGAAAATAATTCAACATTTTTTACTGGGGATAAAGAGTCACCTTGGTATGTTGTTGCATTTGGAATGATTGGAGCATCACTTTCTGGAATAACATTTATTTCAGTTCCTGGAGATGTAGGAATTTCAAACTTTACATATTTTCAGGTTGTTTTAGGTTATTTATTTGGATATATAATAGTTGCTTTCGTGCTTTTACCTATATATTACAGAAATAATGTCACATCAATTTACGAGTATCTTGGGGACAGATTAGGTTTTGTGTCCCACAAATCCGGAGCTTTATTCTTCTTTATATCTAGAATTCTTGGAGCTGCTTTTAGACTTTATCTTGTAGCCATAGTTTTGCAAACATTTGTATTCGATTCATGGAATATCCCATTTGAAATTACAGTATGCTTATCTATTTTTTTAATTTGGATTTATACTTTTAGAGGAGGGATTAAAACTGTTGTTTGGACTGATACTTTACAAACATTTTTAATGATTCTTTCAGTTTTCCTTTCGATATATCTAATAAACAAGAATATTAATTGGTCTTTTGCAGATTTTATTGGGTCTAAAGAATTTTCAGAATATTCTAAAGTATTTGTTTTTGATAATATACTTGAAAGAAATCATTTTATTAAGTCATTTATTGGAGGAATGTTTATCACTATTTGTATGACTGGTCTTGATCAGGATATGATGCAAAAAAATTTAACTTGTAAATCACTAGCTGAAGCAAAAAAAAATATGGTAGTTTTTAGTTTCATATTAGTACTGGTGACATTAGTTTTTTTAGTTTTAGGTAGTTTATTATTTATTTATTCAAGTCAAACCGATATTTCAACACCTTTTTTAAATGGTAGTGAAAATACAGATCTTTTATTTCCTGAAATAGCATTAAACTCTGATTTAGGCCTTACAATGGGAATAGTATTTCTTTTGGGACTAATTGCTGCTGCATACAGTAGTGCTGACAGTGCTTTAACATCTTTAACAACATCTTTTTGTGTAGATTTTCTTGACATTTCTAAAAAAGATGATAAAACACAAAAAAATATTAGGATTAAAACTCACATTGCTATGAGTTTAATTTTAGCAATAGTAATTATACTTTATAAAAACCTACTTAATACTAATGTTATTGATGGTCTTTTAACTGTAGCAGGATATACGTACGGGCCATTATTGGGGCTTTTTGCGTTTGGAATTTTTACTAAATATAAAATCAATGATAAATTAAGTTTAGCTGTATGTATAATTTCAGTGATTATTGTAATGTTTATTGGAAGAATACCATCTGAATATATTGGTGGTTATGTTATTGGTTATGAATTACTTCCTCTGAATGGTTTAATAACATTTATAGGTCTATTTTTAATTAGAAAATCACCATCTAATTAAAGCACTTCCCCACGTAAATCCACTACCAAAAGCTGCTAAAACAATTATGTCATTTTTCTGAACTAAATTGGCTTTGTGAGCTTCAGCTAGGGCTATTGGTATTGAAGCTGCAGTTGTATTACCATACTTAGAAATATTATTAAACACTTGGTTATCTTCAAGTTTAAATTTTTTCTGGATAAATTGGGCAATTCTTAAATTTGCTTGGTGAGGTATTAATAATTTAATATCATCTTTTTTTAAATTATTCTTTTCTAAAGCTTCATTAATTACTTCCGAAAATCTGACAACTGCATTTTTAAAAACAAACTGACCATTCATGTATGGTAAATAACTTTCTTCATTTGGATCATTATCTTTTATTATATCAGACACCCATCTAGTTCCGAGACCTGGTGAGATTACTGATAATTCTTTAGCATGTTCTCCTTGAGAATGTAAATGAGTTGAAAGTATTCCTTTTGAATTATCTTCTTCTCGTGAAACTACTACCGCTCCAGCCCCATCACCAAAAATTACTGAAACTCCTCTTCCTCTTGTAGTTTTATCAAGTCCAGGACTGTGGGTTTCTGAACCAATTACTAAAATGTTTTTATACATTCCTGTTTTTACAAATTGATCAGCAGTTGAAAGAGCATAAATAAATCCAGAGCATTGATTTCTTACATCTAAAGCTCCAACTGTATTCATATCCATCATGTCTTGTACCATTACACCAGCACCTGGGAAAAAATAATCTGGACTTAGAGTTGCAAAAATTATAAAATCAATATCATCTTTTGTTAAATTGGCATCACTAATTGCCATCTTTGCAGCTTTAACCCCCATAACTGATGTTGTGTCTTTAGATGTACGGTCAATCCATCTTCTCTCTTTTATTCCAGTTCGTTCTCTTATCCACTCATCACTTGTATCCATCATTTTTGATAAGTCATCATTGGTAACTATATTTTCTGGTAAGTAAAAGCCAAGTCCAGAAATTTTAGAATTATACATAAAGTCAGTTTATTGCAATATAACAAAAATGTCATTTTGTCATTAGTTTTTATTTGGTATATGATTTGAATAAAAGATAATATGAATAAGCAAGACAACGGAAATATCCAGTTAAATTCTTTAAGAAATGAATTTAACTCTAGAGTGAAATCTACATTATATTTAGGGAACTCTAAAAGAATAAAGTTTAATGATTTTAGAAGATATAGAACAATTTAAAAAATAAATCATGAGTAAAGGAAAAATAAATGTTTCAGTCGAAAATATATTCCCACTAATAAAAAAATTTTTATATAGTGATCAAGAAATTTTCTTAAGAGAACTTATTTCAAATGCAACAGATGCAACAACAAAACTTAAACACTTATCAAATATTGGGGAAGCTAAAATTGATATTGAAAATCCTATTATTGAGGTTAAAGTTGATAAAAAAAATAAAAAACTACACATAATTGATCAAGGTGTCGGAATGACACAAGATGAAATTAAAAAATACATAAATGAAGTTGCCTTTTCTGGTGCTGAAGAGTTTCTTGAAAAGTATAAAGACTCTGCTAAAGACAGTGGTATAATTGGTCATTTTGGCTTAGGGTTTTACTCTGCATTTATGGTTTCTGATAAGGTAGAAATTATAACTAAATCGTATAAAGATGAATCTGCCGTTCACTGGTCATGTGATGGATCACCTGAATTCACTCTTAATAAGCATGATAAAAAAGAAAGAGGCACTGAAATAATTTTAAGTATTTCAAAAGATTCCAAAGACTATCTAGAAGAAAGTAAAATTAGAGATCTTTTAAGAAAATATAACAGATTCATGCCAGTTCCGATAAAATTTGGAACAAAAGAAATTGTAAAAGATACTGGTAGTGATGATGACAAGAAAGAAGAAAAAGAAATTGTGGATGATATCATCAATATTACTGAACCTGCTTGGACCAAACAACCAAAAGATTTAGATGAGCAGAATTATAAAGATTTTTATAAAGAGCTTTACCCTATGAATTTTGAAGATCCATTATTCAATATTCATTTAAATGTTGACTATCCCTTTAACTTAACTGGTATTCTTTATTTTCCTAAAATATCAAATGATATTAATCTTCAAAAAGATAAAATACAATTATATCAAAATCAAGTATTTGTAACAGATAATGTAGAAGGAATAGTCCCTGAATTTTTAACATTGCTTAGAGGTGTTATAGATTCACCTGATATCCCTCTAAATGTTTCAAGAAGTTATTTACAGGTTGATTCTGCGGTTAAAAAAATAACAAACTACATAACAAGAAAAGTAGCTGATAAGCTTAATTCTATATTCAAGAAAGAAAGAGATAAGTTTCAGGAAAAATGGAATGACATAAAGGTAATCATTGAATATGGAATGTTAAGCGAAGAAAAATTCTATGAAAAAGCAAAAAGCTTCGCTCTTTATCCCTCAACTGACAATGAATATTTCACATTTGATGAATTAATTAATGAGATTAAAGAAAATCAAACTGATAAAGAAGATAAAACCATAATATTGTATGCTACTGATTTAAAGGAACAAGATTCATATATAAAACTAGCTAAAGGCAAAGGTTATAAAGTTTTATTACTGGACTCACCAATAATCAGTCATCTTATTCAAAAATTAGAGTCAAATGAAAAAAATATTTCATTTTCTAGAGTTGATTCTGACACTCTAGAAAATCTTATAAAAAAAGACGAGAAAAGTATTTCAAAGCTTGATGATAAACAAAAAGATAAACTAAAAGGCTATCTAGAAGAAATAATTCCTAAAGAAAAATTTACCTTACAACTAGAAGCTTTAGATAGTGATACAATTCCATTTATGATTACACAACCAGAATTTATGAGAAGGATGAAAGATATGCAAGCAAATGGTGGTGGAGGTATGTTCGGAAATATGCCTGAAATTTACAATGTTGTTGTTAACACAAATAGTAATTTGATTTCAAATATTTTAAGTATCAAAACCAAAAACAAAAGAGAGCGTTTAATAAAACAGTCTATGGATTTGGCTAAACTTTCACAAAATCTTTTAAAAGGTGAAGATTTAACAGATTTTATTAAACGTAGTTTTGATTTAATAAAGTAGTTTTTTTTATAGTTTTGTCAACAATGAAAATCAAAGCTTTATTACTTGCACTTATTTTAGCATCATGTTCAAATAGCAATGAACTTATACTGGATGTAAAAATAAAGGATCTCAAAAAGGGTAAACTTGTTCTGACTAAACTTAATGATAGTATATTTCAACCTATCGATTCATTCAATGTTAACGGGCAAAAAAATATAGTATTTAAAAATGAGTTGAATGAACCACAATTTCTTTTTTTAAATTTATTTACAAATGAATCTTACGAACCATTATCATTATCATTTTTTGCTGAAAAAGGTCAAATAAAATTAGTTACTTCACTTGAAAAATACGGATACGAATTAAAAGTTACAGGATCAAAAAATGACTCTATCTACAGAAATTATTTGAAATTAAATAAAAGATTTAATGACGAAAAAGTTGATTTGATCAAAAAATCTTTTGAAAAAAGAAAAAGTCAAGAAAATGACAGTGTAATAATTATTGATGATTTACTGCTTAAACTCAATAAAAGACAATTTTTACACAATGCTAATTATGTAATAAGAAACAAAAATTATGAGATTTCACCTTACCTAGCGATAACTGATCTGAAAGACTCAAAAAAAATTCTTGATACAGTTTATAAATCTCTCAGTGATAAAGTATTGAAGTCTAAATATTCCTTGATTTTAAAATCATTATTATAAGACTATCCAGAATACTCAACATAATTTCTATGTGTTTCGTATAGAATAACTGTTAGTTTACAATCGATTTTGATAGCATTATTTAGCCTATTCCAAATATATATTGCTAGATTTTCTGTTGAAGGAATTTTATCATGAAAATAATCAATATCAAGATTAATATTTTTATGATCGAGTTTATCTTCAACCTCTTGCTTAATTATCTTTTTAAGATCACTTAAGTCCATAACCATCCCTGTTTCTTCATTGATTTCTCCATAAAGTTTTACAATTAATTCATAGTTATGTCCGTGATAATTTTCATAACTACATTTACCAAAAACTTCAAGATTCTTTTCTTTTGACCAAGATTTATTATATAGCTTATGGGCTGCATTGAAATGACTTCTTCTACATATTGTTATTTTCATAAGATTCAAAAAATTTAAAATAATTAGTAAACATAATTTTTAACCAAGCAGTATATCTATTTGGATTTTTTTCAATATCATTTTTTAGATCATTTATTTTTATCCACTTAAAGTCAGATGCTTCTTCAGGGTTTAGAATTGGATCTGATGAGTAATTACCAAAAAAAACATGATCGTATTCATATTCGGTGAGACCATTTTGAAAGGATTCTTTATAAATAAAAGAAAATATCTCTTTAAGTTTTGTTTTAATTCCCATCTCTTCTACTAGTCTAATTTCAGCGCATTCAAGTGTTGATAAACCATCATACGGGTGACTACAGCAAGTATTGGTCCATAATGAACTAGAATGATATTTATTTTCTGCTCTTTTTTGAAGTAAAATTTCTTTATTATCGTTAAAAATAAATACTGAAAAAGCTCTATGTAAAAGACTTTTTAAATGAGCTTGAATTTTTTCTTCAGTACCAATTTTGTTATTTTCTTTATCAACTAAAATTACCTTGTTTGTCATCGTTAACAAATTTAATTTAATTACCAATCCTACATAGAAATAAGATACTATTTTTACTTCTCTTTTATGAATTTAAATATAAACATAAACCTTAGAAGAACTTTTGGAATAATTTCACATCCAGATGCGGGTAAAACTACCTTAACTGAAAAACTATTATTGTATGGCGGAGCTATTAATGAAGCAGGTGCTGTTAAATCAAATAAAATTAAAAAGGCTGCAACTAGTGACTTCATGGAAATTGAAAAACAAAGAGGAATATCAGTTTCAACATCAGTACTGTCATTTAATTATTTAGATAAAAAAATTAATATTCTTGATACACCTGGACACAAAGATTTTGCTGAGGATACATATAGAACTTTGACCGCAGTAGATAGTGTAATTGTTGTAATTGATGTTGCTAAAGGGGTTGAGGAACAAACTGAAAAACTTGTAAAAGTTTGTAAAATGAGAAAAATTCCAATAATGATTTTTATAAATAAATGTGATAGGGAAGGAAAAGATGCATTTGATTTAATGGATGAATTAGAAAAAAAACTTGGGTTTAATATATCACCTATATCATTTCCAATTGGAATTGGTTACGATTATACTGGAATAATAGATTTAATTAAATCTGAAGTTCAGTTTAATGATGATGATAAATCTAAATATGAATATAAATCTGTGATTAATGATTATTCAAAAATTAATAATAATATCCGCAAATCATTAATTGAAGATTTAGAACTTATAGAAGCTATATATCCAAAATTTGAATATGAGAAATACTTAAATTGTGAAATTCAACCTGTTTTTTTTGGTTCAGCTTTGCATAATTCTGGTGTTAATTTAATGTTAGAATATTTTGCAAAATATGCTCCACCCCCTGGAAAGAAAGAATCTAAAAATAGAATAGTACATCCTAATGAAGAAAAATTTACGGGTTTTATATTTAAAATTCACGCTAATATGGATCCTAAACACAGAGATAGATTATCTTTTATTAAAATTGTTTCGGGTGAGTTTAAAAGAAACAGTATGTATTACCATGTAAGAGGAAAAAAGAAAATAAGATTTAGTAGTCCAAATTCTTTTTTTGCAGACAAAAAAGAAATTATTGAGAAATCTTATCCAGGTGATATCATAGGAGTACACGATACAGGTAATTTTAAAATTGGTGATTCATTCTCTGAGGGTGAGGAAATAGAGTTTATAGGAATTCCAAGCTTTTCACCTGAGCATTTTAAATACATAATCAATAATGATCCATTAAAAACTAAACAATTATCTAAAGGAATAAAACAATTAATGGATGAAGGTGTTGCTCAATTATTTACTTTAAAATTGAACGGAAGAAAAATTATTGGAACAGTAGGTATGTTACAATTTGATGTTATTAAATACAGATTAGAACATGAATACGGTGCTAAGTGTAGTTATGAAAACGTAAATATTAGAAAAGCATGTTGGATTGATATAGTTAATTCTAATAATAAACAACTCAAGGAAATGATAAACTACAAAAGTAAATTTATTGCTGATGACAAGGATAATAAGATGGTTTTTTTAGCAGACAGTGAATTCACATTAATTAATACTAAACACAAGTATGAAGGAGTAGTTTTTCACGAAAAGTCTGAATTCTAAAATTAATTAAGCTTCAGCTTTTGGGCCAAAATTTAATGGAATTATATCTCTTTTAAAATCTTTAACAGGTCCATTTTTGTATTCATATTTATCTAAATTATCATTTAAAGCTTTAATAAACTTTTTAGTGTGCTCAGGCGTAAGTATAATTCTAGATCTAACCTTAGCTTTTGGATTTCCTGGCATAACGTTAATAAAATCAATTACAAATTCAGTTGGAGAATGATTTACTATAACTAAGTTAGAATATACTCCTTGTGAGGTAGAATCGTCTAATTCTATATTAATATTATGACTTTCTTTTTTAGTCATCAGTTCCAAACCTAATTCTCTTACTTTCAAGCAGCTCCTCATATTCATCAACGTATCCAACTATTACATCATCAAAATCTCTATTTCCAGTACCTGCTGGAATCTTATGACCAACAATAACATTTTCCTTTAAACCATCAAGTTTATCAATTTTACCATTTACAGCAGCTTCATTTAAAACTTTAGTAGTTTCTTGGAATGAAGCAGCTGAGATAAAGGATTTAGTTTGTAAGGATGCTCTTGTAATACCCTGCAAAATTGGGAAACCAGTAGCATTAACCGCTTCTCTCGCAACGACTATTTTTTTGTCTTCTCTTTTTAATAATGAATTTTCATCTCTTAGTTCTCTGGCAGATATGATCTGACCAACCTTTAAATTTTGCGAGTCACCAGATTCTTCAATTACTTTCTTACCATATAAATTATCATTCTCCTTTAAAAATTCATTTTTGTGAACAATTTGGTTTTCTAAAAATGTAGTATCACCTGAATCTTGAATTTGCACTTTTTGCATCATTTGTCTTATCAGAACTTCAAAGTGTTTATCATTAATTTTAACTCCTTGCAATCTGTAAACTTCCTGAACTTCATTAACAAGGTACTGTTGTACAGCCGATGGACCCTTAATGTTAAGAATATCGTTTGGTGTAATTGCACCATCAGAAAGTGACATACCAGCTTTTACAAAATCATTTTCTTGGACAAGAATTTGATTTGATAACTTGACAAGATATTTTTTAATTTCACCCGTTTTGGACTCAACAATAATTTCTCTATTCCCTCTTTTAATTTTACCAAATGAAATTACACCATCAATTTCACTAACAACTGCAGGATTTGATGGATTTCGAGCTTCAAATAGCTCAGTAACTCTTGGAAGACCACCAGTAATATCACCAGACTTGGCTGATTTTCTAGGAATTTTAACAAGTATTTTACCTTGTTCAACTTTTTCTCCATCATCAACAATTAGATGAGCGCCAACGGGTAGATTATAAGTTCTTATATTTTTTCCTTTTTTATCATTAATTAATAATGTTGGAATCAATTTTTTATTTCTTGACTCAGATATAACTTTTTCTTTAAAACCTGTCTGCTCATCAATTTCAACCTGATAAGTAACACCTTGATCTATATTTTCATACTCAACTTTTCCGCCAAATTCTGAAATAATCACCCCATTATATGGATCCCAAGAACAAATCAGATCATCCTTTTTAATTTTAGTACCACTTTTAACATGGATAGATGAACCATATGGTATAACATTAGAACTAAGAATAATACCAGTTTTTGGATCTAGAACTTTTATTTCACATGTCCTAGATAAAACTAAATTTACATCATTGCCTTCACTATCCTTAGAAACAACAGTTTTTAAATCTTCGATCTCAGTAATACCATTGAATTTAGAGATAAGTTTGTTTTCTTCAGAAATATTTCCTGCAATACCACCTACATGGAATGTTCTAAGTGTTAATTGTGTACCTGGCTCTCCTATTGATTGAGCAGCAGTAACACCAACAGCTTCACCAATTTGAACCATCTTACCGGTAGCCAAGTTTCTTCCATAGCACTTTGAACAAATACCTCTATCAGCCTCGCATGTTAAAGGAGATCTGACCTCAACTGAATCAATAGGAAGAGATTCAATTATTTTAACAATATTTTCGTCAATTTCCTCACCAGCATTTACTATTAATTTATCTTCATTTAGTGGGTCATAAATATCATGTAATGAAACTCTACCTAATATTCTTTCACCAAGTGTTTCCACAACTTCTTCATTCTTTTTTAAAGCTTCAATAGTTACTCCTCTTAATGTATTGCAATCATCAATATTGACTATCACATCCTGAGCAACATCAACTAACCTTCGAGTCAAATAACCTGCATCTGCTGTTTTAAGGGCTGTATCAGCTAACCCCTTTCTTGCTCCGTGAGTTGAGATAAAATATTCAAGAATTGAAAGACCTTCTTTAAAATTTGATAAAATTGGATTTTCAATAATTTCACCTCCACCGGAGCTAGCTTTTTTAGGTTTAGCCATCAATCCTCTCATGCCCGTTAATTGTCTAATTTGCTCTTTGGATCCTCTAGCGCCTGAATCTAACATCATGTAGACTGAATTAAATCCTTGTTGATCTTCTCTAATTCTTTTCATAGCCAATTCAGTTAATGCAGCATTAGATGATGTCCACACATCAATCACCTGATTATATCTTTCATTATTGGTTATAAGTCCCATATTATAATTCGAAATAATTGAATCAACATCATTATTGGCAGCATTAATCATATCAATTTTTTCGCTCGGAATAATAATATCACCAAGACTAAAAGATAACCCACCCTTGAATGCAAAAGTGAATCCCATATCTTTTATTTTATCAAGAAAATCGGCAGTTTCAGGAATACTAGTTAGTTTCAATATATTACCAATTATTCCACGAAGTGATTTTTTATTTAGCACTTGATTTATAAACCCAACCTTTTCAGGAACAACTTCATTAAATAAAACTCTTCCAACAGTGGTTTCTATAATTTTAGTTTGAATCTGGTTACTCTCATTTAGATCATTAACTCTAACTTTAATTGATGCATTTAAATCAACTTTATTCTCATTGTAAGCAATGTTAACTTCATCACTTGAATAAAAAGTTAAACCTTCACCTTTAACTTTACTTGATTTAGTTGATTTTTTTTCTTTTGTCATATAATACAAACCTAAAACCATATCTTGAGAAGGAACAGTAATTGGAGATCCGTTTGCAGGATTTAAAATGTTGTGTGAAGCTAGCATCAATAATTGAGACTCTAAAATTGCTTCAGGACCAAGTGGGAGATGAACTGCCATTTGATCACCATCAAAATCAGCATTAAATGCAGTACATACTAAGGGGTGAACTTGTATAGCTTTACCTTCAATTAAAATTGGCTGAAAAGCTTGAATTCCTAGCCTGTGCAGAGTCGGCGCTCTGTTTAACAGAACTGGGTGCCCTTTTAAAACATTTTCTAAAATGTCCCAAACTAATGGTTCTCTTTTATCAATAATTTTTTTTGCAGATTTAACTGTTTTAACTATTCCTCTTTCAATGAGTTTTTTAACTATAAAAGGCTTATATAACTCAGCTGCCATGTCCTTAGGAATACCACATTCATAAAGTTTAAGTGTTGGGCCACCAACAATAACTGATCTGGCTGAATAGTCTACTCTCTTTCCTAATAAGTTTTGTCTAAACCTTCCTTGTTTACCTTTAAGTGAGTCCGATAAAGATTTTAAAGGTCTATTTGCTTCCGTTTTAACAGCAGAAGATTTTTTAGTATTATCAAATAATGAGTCAACTGATTCCTGAAGCATCCTCTTTTCGTTTCTCAAAATAACCTCTGGTGCTTTTATCTCAACAAGTCGTTTTAATCTATTATTTCTTATAATAACTCTTCTATAAAGATCATTAAGATCAGAAGTCGCAAACCTTCCCCCATCAAGCGGAACTAATGGCCTTAGTTCAGGTGGTATTACTGGAATAACTTTCAAAATCATCCACTCTGGTTTATTTTCTTTATTAATATTAGCTTCTCTAAGTGATTCAACTACTTGTAATCTTTTTAATGATTCTGTTTTTCTTTGTTTAGATGTTTCATTATTTGCTTTATGTCTTAAGTCGTATGATAATTCATCTAAATCAATTCTAGATAATAATTCAATCAGACATTCAGCACCCATTTTAGCAATAAACTTATTTGGATCTGAATCTTCAAGAAATTGATTTTCTGGTGGAAGAGCTTCTGCAGTATTTAGGTATTCTTCCTCAGTTAAAAAATCCATTTTATTTAAAGGATTGCCTTCAGTGTCAACTGCTAAACCAGGTTGAATAACGACATATCTTTCATAATAAATAATCATATCCAATTTTTTTGTAGGAAGACCTAACAGGTAACCAATTTTATTGGGTAAGGATTTAAAATACCATATATGAGCTACAGGAACTACTAAATTAATGTGTCCAACTCTATCTCTCCTAACTTTTTTTTCAGTTACTTCAACACCACATCTGTCGCATACAATTCCTTTATACCTGATTCTTTTGTATTTACCACAAGCACACTCATAATCTTTAACAGGACCAAATATTCTCTCACAAAACAAGCCATCTCGTTCAGGCTTATGAGTTCTATAATTTATTGTCTCAGGTTTTAAAACTTCTCCTCTTGATGAAGATAGTATCGTTTCTGGAGATGCTAAACCAATTGAGATTTTATTGAATTTTTTTGTTTTATTGATTTCCATATATGAAATTATATTTTTATTCTTCTAATCTGATATCTAAACCTAGGCCCTTCAATTCGTGCATTAACACGTTAAAAGATTCTGGCAAACCTGCATCTGGCATTTTTTCACCTTTGACTATTGCTTCGTATGCCTTAGCTCTACCAATAACATCATCAGATTTTATTGTTAAAATTTCTTGCAAAGTACTTGAAGCACCATATGCTTCAAGAGCCCAAACCTCCATTTCACCAAACCTCTGACCGCCAAACTGAGCTTTACCACCTAATGGCTGCTGAGTAATTAGTGAATAAGGTCCAATTGATCTGGAATGCATTTTATCATCAACCATGTGACCTAACTTTAACATATAAATAACACCGACAGTTGCTGCTTGGTCGAATCTCTCTCCAGTACCACCATCATATAGATAGGTATGACCATATTTTGGCACACCTGCTTTTTCTGTAAGTAAATTTATCTCATCTAAAGTAGCGCCATCGAAAATGGGTGTAGAAAACTTTTTACCCAGTTTTTGACCGGCCCATCCTAGAACAGTCTCATAGATTTGTCCAATGTTCATCCTAGATGGTACTCCAAGAGGGTTCAAAACAATGTCAACAGGTGTTCCATCTTCTAGGAATGGCATATCTTCTTGTCTAACTATCCTAGCTACAATTCCCTTATTTCCATGACGACCAGCCATTTTATCACCCACTTTAAGTTTTCTTTTTTTAGCAACGTAAATTTTAGCTAATTTCATGATACCTGATGGAAGCTCATCTCCAACTGAAATTGTAAACTTTTCACGTCTTAGCATACCTTGTAGGTCATTTTCTTTTATCCTGTAATTATGTAATAATGTTGATGCAAGTTGATTAATTTTTTTATCAACGCTCCAAGCAGTTTCGGTTAGATGAATATAATCATCAACTTCGTTAAGTATCTTTTGTGAATATTTTTTACCCTTTGGAATTACCTCTTCACCGAGATCATTAAAAATACCCTGGCATGTTTTTCCATTTAAAATTGTATACAATTTAGATACCATTTTATCTTTAAGTTCTTTAAATAAAAGATCATATTTAATTTCGATTTTCTTTAAAAGATCTTTATCATCTGCTCTTCTTCTTTTATCCTTTATTGTTCTTGAGAAAAGTTTTTTATCAATAACAATTCCCTTAAGTGAAGGCGGAGCTTTTAATGAAGCATCTTTGACATCACCGGCTTTATCACCAAATATTGCTCTTAATAATTTTTCCTCAGGTGTTGGATCGGATTCTCCCTTAGGTGTAATTTTTCCGATTAATATATCACCAGATTTAACTTCAGCACCAATTCTAATCATTCCATTTTCATCCAAATCACTTGTCGCTTCTTCACTAACATTAGGGATATCACTTGTTAATTCCTCCATTCCTAATTTTGTGTCTCTCACTTCAAGAGAGTATTCATCAATATGAACTGAAGTAAAATAATCATCTCTTACTACTTTTTCTGAGATAACAATCGCATCTTCAAAATTATATCCTTTCCAAGGCATAAATGCAACCTTTAAATTTCTCCCAAGGGCCAACTCCCCAGAACTAGTTGCATATCCGTCACATAATACTTGACCTTTTTTCACTTTATCACCCTTTTTAACAATTGGCTTTAAATTAATGCAAGTTCCCTGATTAGTTTTTCTAAATTTAACTAATGAGTATGTTTTTTCTTCTTTTTCAAAAGAAACCAATTTTTCATCACCGGACATTTTATACTTGATGGTGATTTTTTGTGAATCTACATATGTTACTTCACCATCCATATCTGCATTTAGCAATACTCTAGAATCTGATGCAACTTGTTTTTCCAATCCTGTACCAACTATTGGAGATTCAGGTTTCATAAGAGGAACGGATTGGCGCATCATATTAGATCCCATAAGTGCTCTATTTGCATCATCGTGTTCTAAAAATGGAATGAGAGATGCTGAAATAGAAGCAATTTGATTAGGAGCAACATCAATATAATCAACATCTTTAGGATCAACGACTGGATAGTCAGCTTCTAATCTTGCAATAACTTTATCAGTTAAAATATTACCTTTCTCATCTCTATCAATGTTAGCTTGCGTAATCAATTTTCCTTCTTCTTCTTCAGCTGATAAGTATTTAAATTTGTCAACATCAATTTTACCATTTTTTACCTCTCTGTATGGTGTTTCAATAAAACCTAAATTATTAACTTTTGCGAAAACACTGAGAGAAGAAATCAATCCAATATTTGGACCTTCAGGTGTTTCAATTGGACATAATCTTCCATAATGCGTGTAGTGTACATCTCTTACTTCAAATCCAGCTCTTTCTCTAGAAAGACCTCCAGGGCCCAAGGCAGACAATCTTCGTTTATGAGTTAATTCAGCTAAGGGATTAGTTTGATCCATAAACTGAGACAATTGATTGGTCCCAAAAAAAGTATTAATAACAGATGAAAGAGTTTTTGCATTGATAAGGTCGATAGGAGTAAAAACTTCATTATCCCTGACATTCATTCTTTCTCTTATTGTTCTAGCCATTCTGGATAGACCTACTCCAAATTGACCAGACAACTGTTCTCCAACGGTTCTGACCCTTCTGTTCGAAAGATGATCTATATCATCAATCTCAGCTTTAGAATTAATTAATTCAATTAAGAATTTTATAATAGTAATTATATCATCTTTGGTTAAAACTAGGTTTTCCATATCAATGTCTAAACCTAACTTTTTATTCATTCTATATCTTCCAACTTCTCCAAGATTATATCTTTGATCAGAGAAAAATAATTTATCAATTATTCCTCTTGCAGTTTCTTCATCAGGTGGTTCAGCATTTCTAAGCTGACGATACACATATTCAACTGCTTCTTTTTCTGAATTTGTTGGATCTTTTTGTAAAGTATTTAAAATAACAGAATATTCATTGCCTTCACCTTCTTCTTTATTTAAAAGAACGGTTTTAGTATTTGATTCAATAATTAAATCAATATTTTCCTTGTCAATTATTGTATCTCTATCCAAAACAACTTCATTTCTCTCTATAGAGATAACCTCACCTGTATCTTCATCAACAAAATCTTCATACCATGTATTTAGAACTCTAGCAGCAAGCTTTCTTCCAGAATATTTTTTTAAGCCTGATTTTGAAACCTTAATTTCTTCAGCAAGATTAAAAATTTCTAAAATATCCTTATCTCTTTCATAACCAATTGATCTCAAAAGTGTAGTAACAGGTAATTTCTTTTTCCTATCAATATATGCATACATTACACCATTAATATCAGACGCAAATTCAATCCATGAACCTTTAAAAGGTATTACTCTGGCAGAATATAACTTAGTACCATTAGCATGAAAAGACTGACCAAAGAAAACCCCAGGAGATCTATGCAATTGAGAAACGACTACTCTTTCAGCTCCATTAATTATAAATGTTCCACTAGCAGTCATGTAGGGTATTACACCCAAGTAAACATCTTGTACTATTGTTTCAAAATCTTCATGTTCAGGATCGGTACAGTATAATTTCAATCTAGCTTTTAATGGAACACTGTATGTTAAACCTCTTTCAATACATTCATGTACAGAATATCTCGGAGGATCAACAAAATAATCCAAAAATTCTAATACGAACTGATTTCTAGCATCAGAAATTGGGAAATTTTCTAAGAATGTCTTGTAAAGACCCTCATCGCTTCTTTCATCAGATTTTGTTTCTAATTGAAAAAAATCTTGAAAAGACTTTACTTGAATATCAAGAAAATCAGGGTAGTTTGGAGTATCTGATGAACTTGCAAAATTTTTTCTATTTGATGTACTCATTAATTTATTTTTAGTTAAAGAACAATTAAAGTAAGTCTTAAATAGTCAAGACTTAAATATTTAAAGGAAAGCTTAATTACTTAAGCTCAACTTCAGCACCAGCTTCTTCAAGTGAAGTTTTAATACCTTCAGCTTCATCCTTAGCAATATCTTCTTTGATATTACTTGGTGCATTATCTACAAGTTCTTTAGCTTCTTTTAAGCCAAGACCTGTAAGTTCTTTAACTAATTTAACAACAGCTAGCTTTGAGCCACCTGCTGCTTTTAGAACAACAGTAAATTCTGATTTTTCTTCAGCTGCTTCTCCAGCAGCACCTCCGGCAGCTGGGCCAGCAACAACTGCTGCTGCTGCTGCGGGTTCAATACCGTACTCATCTTTAAGAATATCAGCAAGTTCGTTTACTTCTTTTACTGTTAAGTTTACTAATTTTTCTGCAAAATCTTTTAAATCTGCCATTTTATGTAATTTAAGTTATATTAATTATTTTCATTTTTTTCAGAAAGTGTTTTTAATACACCACTGATTTTACTTCCACTCGATTTAAGAGCTGAAATTAAATTTTTAGTTGGAGATTGAAGAAGTGTAATAATTTCTCCAATTAACTCCTCCTTTGATTTAATATTTACTAATGTGTCTAATAAATCATCTCCCAAATAAATTGATTCTTCAACAAATGCACCTTTTAAAATCGGTTTTTCGGATTTTTTTCTAAAGTTTTTAATAATCTTTGCAGGAGCATTTCCAACCTCAGAAAACATTAATGCTGTGTTGCCTTTTAAGGCCGATTTTAATTCGCCAAAATCTTTATCTCCTGATTCCATAGCTTTAAATAATAAAGTATTCTTTACAATAGACATTTTGATATTTGATTTGAAGCAAGCTCTTCTCAATTTAGAAGTTGTATCTGCATCAAGGCCAGAGCAATCTGTTAAATATATAGTGGAATTTGTATCAAGATTAGTCTTGATAGATTCGATCATATTAGCTTTTTCTTCTCTAGTCATTTTAAATAGTATTAGTATCAATCTTTATTCCTGGACTCATTGTACTAGACATTGAAATACTTTTGAGGTATATACCCTTTGATGAAGATGGTTTAATCTTAACAAGATGATTCAAAACTTCCGAAGCATTTTCTTTAATTTTATCAGAATCGAAAGAAATTTTACCAATGGAAACATGTATAATCCCATTTTTATCAACTTTGAAATCTATTTTACCAGCTTTAACTTCCTGAATAGCTTTACCAACATTCATAGTTACTGTACCAGTTTTTGGGTTTGGCATTAAACCTCTTGGACCTAAAACTTTTCCAAGAGGACCTAATTTGCCCATTACACTAGGCATAGTAATTATTACGTCAACATCTGTCCAACCATCTTTGATCTTTTTGATATAATCATCCAAACCAACCATGTCAGCTCCAGCTTTTCTTGCTTCATCTTCTTTGTCAGGTGTAACTAATGCCAAAACTTTAACATCTTTACCAGTTCCATTAGGAAGAGTTACAACTCCTCTTATATTTTGATCTGCTTTTTTTGGATCTACACCTAAGTTAACAGCGATATCAATAGAAGAATCAAATTTAAGTTTAGAAAAATTCTTAATAATTTTTGATGCTTCATCAAGACTATACAAAGTATCTGTATCAAATTTAGATATAGATTCTTTTCTGTTTTTTGTCAATTTTGCCATAATAATAATTTTAAAAAGGTGATTGACCTTTAACATTTAATCCCATTGACCTAGCTGTACCGGCAATCATTTTCATTGCAGACTCAACGGTAAACGCATTTAAATCTATCATTTTATCTTCAGCAATTTTTCTAATTTGATCCCATGTAACAGACGCAACTTTAGTTCTGTTCGGTTCACCTGAACCCTTCTTAACCTTAGCAGCTTCAAGTAACTGAGCAGCGGCAGGTGGTGTTTTGACAACAAACTCAAAGGATTTATCTGCATAAACTGACACAACTACTGGCACAACTTTTCCAGGTTTATCTTGAGTTCTAGCATTGAATTGCTTACAAAACTCCATAATATTAACACCAGCTGCTCCTAATGCAGGACCTACCGGTGGTGATGGATTTGCAGCACCTCCTCTAATCTGTAACTTTAAAACTTTTTGTACTTCTTTTGCCATTAATAAATATTTTATTTTCGAGTTTGGAAGCGACCCAAAAATGATTTATATGTAACATTTAAATTTTCTCTACTTGCATGTACGAAAGCTCCAATGGAGTCTTTCTACCAAAAATCTTAACCATAACTTCAAGTTTTCTTTTTTCTTCATTAACTTTTTCAATATTTCCATTGAATCCATTAAAAGGACCATCAATTACTTTAATATTTTCACCAACAGTAAATGGAATGGCTATATTCTCACCTTCCATTGATAACTCATCAACTTTACCAAGCATTCTACTAACTTCATTTGATCTTAATGGAACTGGATCTCCACCCTTAGTTTCTCCTAAAAAACCTAAAATATTTGGAAATGACCTAATGATATGAGGTATTTCACCAGTTAAATTTGCCTTAATCATAATGTAGCCAGGGAAATATACCTTTTCCTTACTTACCTTTTTACCGTTTCTAATTTGAACAACTTTTTGAGTTGGAACAATAACTTCTTCTACAAATTCGAAGATATTTAATCTTTTAACCTCACTTTCTATGTAGTCTTTGATTTTATTTTCTTGACCACTGATGCCTCTAATAACGTACCACTTTTTTTCTACCGTCTCAGTCATAAGTTACACAAATTGAAAATAAAGTTTAAAAACCTCTGAGAGGATTGAATCTGCTGCCCAAATTATCAAGGCAAAAATTACAGAAAACACTAAAACTACCATGGTCATTTTTTGAAGCTCGACAATAGGGGTCCATGAAACATGATCTCTAAGTTCATTAAATGATTCTTTGACGTAATTTAAAATGCTTTCCATAATATTTGTTGCACGGGTTGAGAGACTCGAACTCCCGACACCTGGTTTTGGAGACCAGTGCTCTACCAACTGAGCTAAACCCGTGTGTTAGAAGACTTACCAGTCAACCAAAAATGAGTGAGCAAAAGACTCACTCATTTGGTAATATTAATCTAAAATTTCAGTTACCTGACCTGCACCTACTGTTCTACCACCCTCACGGATAGCAAATCTTAATCCAACGCTACATGCGATTGGGGAAATAAGTTCAACAGTTATTGTTAGGTTATCACCAGGCATTACCATTTCAACTCCACTTGGAAGCTCAATATTTCCTGTAACATCAGTTGTTCTTACATAAAACTGAGGTCTATAATTATTGTGGAATGGTGTATGTCTACCTCCTTCTTCTTTCTTCAAAATATAAACTTCAGCTTTAAATTTAGCATGTGGTTTAACAGATCCAGGCTTACAAATTACCATACCTCTTCTAATGTCAGTTTTCTCAATTCCTCTTAAAAGAATACCTACATTATCTCCAGCTTCACCTCTATCAAGAATTTTCCTGAACATCTCAACACCTGTAACAGTAGAAGAAAGTTTTTCAGCACCCATTCCTATAATATCTACAGCATCTCCTGTATTGGCAACACCAGTTTCAATTCTACCGGTAGCAACTGTTCCTCTACCTGTAATTGAAAATACATCTTCGATTGGCATTAAAAAATCTTTGTCAACATCTCTTTTAGGAAGTTCTATCCAAGAGTCAACTGCCTCCATTAGTTTTGTAACAGTCTCAACCCACTTGTCTTCTCCATTCAAAGCTCCAAGCGCAGAACCTAATATAACAGGACCATTATCTCCATCATATTCGTAAAAATTTAATAAATCTCTTACTTCCATTTCAACTAATTCAAGTAGTTCATCATCATCAACTTGATCAGCTTTATTTAGAAAAACAACAATTCTTGGTATACCTACTTGTCTACCCAAAAGTATATGTTCTCTTGTCTGTGGCATTGGTCCGTCGGTGGCAGCAACTACAAGAATTGCACCGTCCATTTGAGCAGCACCTGTTACCATATTTTTTACATAATCTGCGTGTCCAGGACAGTCAACGTGTGCATAATGTCTGTTAGCAGTTTGATATTCAACATGTGATGTGTTGATAGTAATACCTCTCTCTTTTTCCTCGGGAGCATTGTCAATTTGATCAAAGCTTTTGAGCTCAGAAAGGCCTTGCTTAGCTAGTACTGTAGTAATTGCAGCTGTAAGCGTAGTTTTACCGTGATCCACGTGTCCAATTGTTCCGATATTTAAATGCGGTTTGGAACGATCAAAAGTTTCCTTAGCCATAATTTTAGATTTTTTAGTTTTTTAAATGCGCGCAAATATAATAATTTTATGGTTAAAATATTAATTTATTTATTTTTTTTTGAAGTGTACTTTATTCATTAAAATTAATTAGTTGATTTTCTAACTATAAATAGTCCTGAATTAATATCACTTACTATAATATTATCACTATTAAAGAATGGGTACACACTCCATGCACCATTAAATTCTTTAATGTTTAAACCCTTCTTATCATCATGATCACCTGGATCTGATGGTTTAAATGAGACTGATTTAGCTAAATTTGAATGATTCATAGAATTATGTGTATCGAAGAATCCAACTTCGTTAATATTTTTATCAGATATATTTAAAATATCTATTACACGCAAACCAGAGGTATAACTTGCAAGATAGAAATTGGAACCTTTAACATATCCATTATGATCAATAGCATCTGTTTTGGCTAAATAATTAAAATGTAACTTTGGATTTTCTAAATCTTCAATGTTTATAATAATAGTTCTAGTTTTATTTACTAGTTGATAATCTAAATTTAATTCATCGTATTCATCACCCATCAAAATATATTGATGATCTGAGGTTATCCAAGACTGATGAGTATATTGATGATCGTAGTTAAAAACACTTACTATTTTGGGCTCTAATTTATTCGTTACATCAACAAGCACAAGTCTATCTTCATTACTTCCAATAAAAATTTCTTTACCATAATAATTTTGATCTGGACCTTTATAATTTACAACCTGAGCATCATGAGTATAGCCATTTTCAGGATACTCCAATTCTAAAACTGGATTAATGGGATCTTTAACATTAAGTATGTGTAACCCCTTTCCCTTTATTCCGGTGGGATATGCATATCCTGACTCTTCATTTATTGCAATATTATGTGCTTGTCCAAAGCCATTATACGTTAAGTCAACTGAATGAGTTTGTTCATCAGATATTCCTCTGAGTTTTGTTAAATCAAAAATTTGTAGGCCATGCCCTGAAGCTTCGCTGACAATAAACGCATAATTATTAAATACTTTAATATCTCTCCACATACTGGATGCTGAAGCTGTTGGAATTTTTCCTAAATATCTTGGTTTTGTAGGGTTAGTCACATTAATTATTCCTGTTCCATTATCTAAACCCATAAGAGCATATTCATTTTTGGATAAAGGATCTGTCCATCCCCAGCAGTCATTTCCGATTGACGCATCCATATCATCCAGAGAAACAAAGCCCATCAAATCGTATTTATTACACTCATACTCGTGTATTTTATCATTTAAATTAAATTTTGCAATTCCATTTATGCATTGGGCTAATGGTTTGTTTTCTGAGAAAGATTCGTATTTTTCGTTATTGCAAGAAAACAACACTACAACAAAAAAACTAATTATTAAGTTCAGGGTCTTCAAGCTCATTTTTCTCTTGAATTTTGTTTTGACTATTAATTACATATATTAAGCACAACAGATAACAAACAAATATAAATGAACCTGATATAAAGAGAAGTAGATCCATTTTAATTATTATTTAAATCTTTTCTTCTCTGCCTGATTGCAATAGAAAATGATAAAATTGACGGAACCCAAATTCCAACAAAAATCCCCTCTAATTTGTTTCCGCTAAACCATAGACTAACTGAAAGCAAAAATGAAATAAAAGCCAGAATTATTGGATAATAATTTAAGAAAAAATTTTTCATAATTTTTATATTTCAAAAATCGTGCAATTGATTATTTGGCATATGGTTTGATCTTATTTTGTATGAATAATTTAATAATTATTGGACATCCAGAAAAAAATTCATTTTGTTATGATGGAATTTTTAAAACTATTGTTTCCAAAATAAACTCTGCAAAAAATCAGTCACTAAAAATTATTGATTTATACAGAGACAGCTACAATAGACCTAGAACCAAACTCATCAAAAGCTATCAAAATCTTGTTACTTGGTCAGATCGAATGTATATAATTTCACCTGTATGGTGGTTTAGATTAACACCAAGGCTAGAAGTTTTTTTTGATGAGGTTTTCACACCTGGTTTTGCTTATAAATTCCAAAATATAACTAAAACATATGCCTATCCTGTTCCATTCCTTTCGAAAAAAAAAATAAGAACATACATAACTCACGGTGCTCCTGCACTCCCTGTATTAACGCTATATGTTAATTCAGTTAAATTAAGACTTGTAATGGGGGTTTATACTTTCGTTTTTGGTTGGAGAATTTCACTCTTTACGAAAACAAAACAATTCTGGTCAGTTCCTTTTGTTTCTGAAAAAAAGAGGTATAAATACCTAAAAACTGTTGAAAAAGATATAGAAAGAGACTTAAAAGAAGGATAAAATTAATTACAAGAAAGATTATCATAACCTTTCTAAAAGCAACTAACTAAAATGATATAATTGGTTTAATAAATATTGAGCCAATGAGCAGAGTTGAACTGCCGACCTCTTCCTTACCAAGGAAACGCTCTACCACTGAGCTACATCGGCTTGAACTTTGAGCGGGAGACCGGGTTCGAACCGGCGACATTCAGCTTGGAAGGCTGACGCTCTACCAGCTGAGCTACTCCCGCTGATAGTTTTGTGGGGAGAGCAGGATTCGAACCTGCGAAGGTATAAACCAACAGATTTACAGTCTGTCCTCGTTGGCCGCTTGAGTATCTCCCCTAAAATTTGAGCCGATGGAGGGACTCGAACCCACGACCTGCTGATTACAAATCAGCTGCTCTAGCCAGCTGAGCTACATCGGCAATTTTAGCGATCGCAAATGTATTTATTTATTTTTTTCTAAAAAAAAAATATAGATTTTATTTTAGGTCTTTTCTCTCGGATGATTCAACATATAATCATTTAACATCTTGGGAATCTTAATTTTAGCATATATTTGAGTAGAAGCCAAAGAAGAGTGGCCTAAAATTTCTTTAACAGCATTAATATCAGCTCCATTATTTATTAAATGGGTAGCAAAAGTGTGTCTCAGAACATGTGGGCTAATTTTATTTTTGGTTGATATGGAACTAAAATATTTCTTTACAATTCTGTAAACTGTTGATGGACTTATTGTACTTCCATTTTTTGATTGAAAAAAATAAATATTATTTGGATTTTTCTTAATGTAAATTTTCATTTTATTTAGTAATGAGGGGAGCACAGGAACTAATCTTTCTTTGTTTCTTTTACCTTGAACTTTAATCAATCCTTTATCGAAAAAAATATTTTTACATTTTAAATTTATAATTTCATCACGACGTAAACCTGTTGAATATAGAATTTCAATTAATAAAAAATCCCTGTAGTTTTTATTAGAATTGTTTTTATTAAAAATTTTAAAAACTTTATCTAATTCTTTTTCATTAAAAGGAACTATAACTTTTTGTTCAATTTTTAAATTTTTGTGAGCTTTTAGAGGAGATTTTTTTAATTTATTAATAGAGATTAAAAAATTAAAGTATGATTTTAAAGAAGTAATTTTTCTGTTAATTGATCTTTTTGATAAACCATTCTCTGATAGTTTTATAATCCACTTTCTAATATAGAAATAGTCTAATTTATCATTTAAAAAAATATTAAATGATTTAAGAAAAGATTGGAATTCAACCAAATCTTTTATGTAGGCAACGACTGTATTTTTTGAATATTTTTTTTCTAGTTCAATATAGTTTTTAAAGTCATTTAGATACATAACAGAATTATCTAAACAAATTTAGTTCTTTTATTGATTTTCTTTATCTCTTAGCTTTTGGATGTGAGCTGCCTTGATAAATTTATTTCTGTTTTTAACAGAGGGTTTAGTGTAAGCTTGCCTTTCTCTTAATGATTTAAGGGCACCAGTTTTATCAAACTTTCTTTTAAACCTTTTGAGAGCTTTATCTATACTTTCTCCTTCTTTAACAGGAATAATTAGCATTTGGTATAATTTTGAATGGCAAAACTATAAATAAAAATGAAAAAAAAAATTATTTAGATAATATTTTTCTTGAAATTACAAGTTTTTGGATTTCACTAGTCCCCTCACCAATGGTACAAAGTTTTGAATCTCTGAGATATTTTTCCACTGGAAAATCCTTGATATATCCATAACCTCCAAAAATTTGAACTGCATCATTTGATACTTTAACACATAATTCAGATGAGAATAGTTTACACATGGCACTTTCAAGGGTAACAGATTTTGAGTTATTTATTTTATCTGAGGCGCTTCGAACAAGTAAATCAGCTGCTTCAATTTCAGTTGCCATTTCAGCGAGCTTAAATGAAATAGCTTGAAATGAACTTATAGGTTTTCCAAATTGAATTCTTTCATTTGAATATTTTAGCGCTGCTTCGTAGGCTCCTTTTGCGATACCTAATGAAAGAGCAGCAATTGAGATTCTTCCACCATCAAGAATTTTCATCGATTGCTTAAAGCCAGAACCGACTTCACCTAATCTGTTAAAATCATCTATTATACAATCTTGAAAAATCATTTCTGCTGTTTCTGATGCTCTCATTCCAAGTTTATTTTCCTTCTTACCAGATTCAAATCCTCGACTTCCTCTTTCAATAACGAAAGCTGTGGTGTTATTTTTTTCTCCTACTGGGCCTGTCCTGAAAATTACAACTGCTATGTCACCAGATTTACCATGGGTTATGAAGTTTTTTGTACCATTTAAAACCCACTTATTTCCTTTTTTAACAGCAGTCGATGCCATTTTACTTGCATCTGACCCAGTGTTTGGTTCTGTCAAACCCCATGCACCGATATATTTTCCAGATGCCAATCCTGGTAGCCATTTATTTCTTTGATCTTCATTTCCAAATTTAAAAATGTGATTTGTACAAAGTGAATTATGTGCAGCAATTGACAAACCAATGGAAGGATCAATTTTAGATATTTCGACAATTGAACTTACATATTCGTGATAACCCAGTCCAGAACCACCATAATTTTCTGGTACTAGCATACCCATAAAACCATACTCACCCGCCTTGTGTAAAACTTCTTTAGGAAAGTGTTGGTTTTCGTCCCAGTCCATTACATAGGGTTGAATATATTGAAGAGAAAAGTCCATAGCACTTTCTTTTATCAAACTAATTGAATCTTCGTTGTAATTGTGGTCTATTTTGGTTTGGTTATTATTCATATTCTCCATAAAACAAAAAAAATGCCAAATTCTTATTTATTAATAACGTTTAAATATTTTTTTAATTGCTCTTTTACAATTGGAAATAAAAAGAATAAACCAATCATATTTGGAAATACCATTGCAAAAATCATAGCATCAGAAAAAGCCCAAATAGAATTCATACTTGCTGCTGAACCTATAATAATAAAAGTTAAAAAAGTTAATTTGTATGCTAAATCTGCAACTTTCCCTCTACCAAATAAAAACTTCCAAGACTGAATTCCATAGTAAGACCATGAAATCATAGTTGAAACAGCAAACAATACAATCGCTGTAGTTAAAAATACATCAGAATAAGGAATATATTCTGCAAAAGCTCTTGCTGTTATTTCAGGACCTTCAAATGCCTCACCTTGTATAAATATACTTCCTAAGCCATCCCCACCATAATCAAAATATCCTCCAAAATTAAAAATAATTATTACCAGAGCAGTCATCGTACATATTACGACAGTATCAATAAATGGTTCTAATAATGCAACAAGACCTTCAGATGCCGCATACTTGGTTTTTACGGCAGAATGTGCTATTGAAGCTGAGCCAGCTCCAGCCTCATTAGAAAACGCTGCTCTTCTAAACCCAACCATCAATACTCCAATTACACCTCCAACTCCAATTGCAGTAGGATTGAATGCTTCCGTAATTATTAACGAAATAGCATCATCAATAAGTGAAAAATTAATTGAAATAATGTAAATACATGCTAATATGTAAAGTACAGCCATAAATGGCACAACTTTTTCAGTTACAGATGCAATTCTTTTTATTCCACCAATTATTATTAAACCTACAATAATTGCCATAACAAGTCCTATAACAGCTCCAGCACTTGTACTCTCAAGGCCAATTAATTGTTTTATTGCTAGTGTTGCTGTGTTTGATTGAGCAGCGTTACCTCCACCAAATGAACCACCAATACAACAAACAGCAAAAATAACTGCAGAAATCTTTCCTAAGATTTCAAAACCCCTCTCTTTCAAACCCTTTTTTAAATAATACATTGGTCCGCCATATACTATTCCATTTTTATCTACATCTCTGTAGTAAACGCCTAACGTACACTCGACAAATTTTGTTGACATTCCAAGTAATCCACAAATAATCATCCAAAATGTAGCTCCTGGACCTCCTAGAGCAATTGCAAGAGCAACACCAGCTATATTACCATTTCCAACCGTTCCAGAAACAGCAGTTGCCAAAGCTTGGAAATGCGAAACCTCACCATCATCAGTTTTGTTATTCTCTTTTTCAATATCATCATACTTTCCTCTTACAACATTGATTGAAATCAAAAAATATTTAATGTTTGGAAAACCAAAATATAAGGTAAAAAATAATGCACTACCAACAAGAAGGTATATAACAAAAGGGTTATCTCCAATCGAAAAAAAAACTAATTCATTAAAAAAATCTGAAATTGGCTTAAATGCCTCATCAATTCTTTGGTCTAAACCTTTTTCCTGTGAAAAAACAGGCAACGTAAAAAGACTAAAAAAACTGAGGAGAAATATTTTTTTCATAAATGATAATTTGATTAAATGATCATAAGTCAAAAACTGAAGATCTTTTCGAATATACTATATCTTTAAGTCTCATCCAAAAAGCAAGAACTAGATATATAAAAAATCCTATACCAAGACCAAAAAAACTACTATAAATAAAGGCTAGTCTAACGTGCTTTGATTTAATTCCTAAAAAGTCTGCTAATCTTGAGCAAACTCTGAAGCCATATTTCTCTAAACTATATCTTAAACTATTCATTTACTTCAAAACCACATTCAACCCATTTTAAAAAACCACCATCAAGATTGAAGACATTATTAAAACCAAATTCTTTCATTATCTCACATGCTGCATAACTTCTTTTACCTGATCTACAATAAACATAATAATTCTCATCCTTTGAACTTTTTTCTAAAAACTTCATAAATTCCATTGATTTATAAAAATCTATATTAATAGAATTATCAATATATCCTTCATTAAATTCCTCAGAAGTTCTAACGTCTAAACATATATTTTTTGAGTTTTTCTCTTTGTTTGTTTTCCAATCTTGGATATTCAAATTCATCATTTAAAAATTTAAGTCTGTTAAATTAAGTATTAAAACTTTTTTCAGTGGTTTTTTTTTAAAAAAAGTTTCTATATTTGAGATATGAAAAATCGTTTTAAATTTTGGTGGCACTTATTAAAGTTTAAGCTCCTGTCGCTATAAGTTTAAAATTTTAAAATATTTAAGGCTTGTCATTGCGACAAGCCTTTTTTTATTATATGAAGTTTAAATTAAATGAAAATAGAAAAGAAGTTATTACAGATACATTAACGCCTGTAAGTATTTATTTAAAGATAAGAGACAACTATGCAAATTCTATATTATTAGAAAGCAGTGATTACAGCTCAAAAGATAATAGTTACGCTTATATATGCTTCAAACCAATAGCAGAATTTCTGGTAGAAAATAATCATATTAGAACAAAATATCCTGATAAAGAGTCTATCACAGAAGAAATTAATGATAATGAATCGGTTTTAGAAAAACTTAATGATTTCATTGGTTCTTTTGAATTTTCCACTGAATTTAAAAATGATAAATTCCAGAGTAAAGGAATTTACGGTTATATGAGTTATGATTCAATCAACTATTTCGAAAATATTAAACTTCAAAATGAAAATTATGGAGACAGTATTCCTGAAATACTATACTGTTTATATGAAAATATTATTGTTGTAAATACTTTTAATAATCATTCAACAATTATTTCTTTTTCAAATGATAATGATGAAATAAATAAAATTGAAAAATTAATATTCAATAAAACTATTTCTAATTTCAATTTTAAAAAAATTGGAGATATTAAATCAAATCTAACTGATGAAGAATTTATAAAACTGGCTAAAAATGGTATCTCTCATTGCATGCGGGGGGATGTATTTCAAATAGTTTTGTCAAGAAAATTTGTACAACCCTTTCAAGGCGATGATTTTAATGTTTACAGAAATTTAAGATCTATAAATCCCTCACCATATCTATTTTATTTTGACTATGGTAAATTTAAAATATTTGGAAGTTCGCCAGAAGCACAATTAGTTATTAATAATCAAAAGGCAGAAATTCATCCTATTGCAGGAACATTTAAGAGAACAGGAGATGATAATTTTGATAGAGAAAAAGCTAAGGAATTATTAAAGGATGACAAAGAAAACAGTGAACACATGATGCTTGTGGATCTTGCAAGAAATGATTTAAGCAGATCATGTAAAGATGTTGTTGTGGAAAAAGATAGAGAAATTCAGTTTTACTCTCATGTAATTCATTTAGTATCAAAGGTTACAGGAACTCTTAAATCAAAATCTAAAGAAATAATTGGTAATACATTTCCAGCTGGAACTTTAACAGGAGCACCTAAGTACAAAGCAATGGAATTAATTAATCACTATGAGACATCAAAAAGACAATTCTATGGTGGAGCAATTGGAATGATTGGTATTGAGGGGAATTTTAACCATGCAATTATTATAAGATCATTTTTATCAAAAAACCAATCATTGTATTTTCAAGCTGGTGCTGGAGTAGTCTCGAAATCTGTTCCAAAAAATGAATTAAATGAAGTATACAATAAAGTTGGAGCATTAATGACATCAATTGAAAAAGCAGAATTAAAATGAAAAATAAAATTTTAGTTATTGATAATTACGACTCATTTACTTATAATCTCGTACACTATCTAGAAGATTTAGATTGTGAAGTTGAAGTATTTAGAAATGATATGATTGATATTAATCATGTTAACAATTTTGACAAAATTTTATTATCACCAGGACCAGGTATTCCTGATGAAGCTGGATTATTAAAGTCAATCATCTCTAATTATTATAAAACAAAAAATTTTTTGGGAGTATGCCTCGGACATCAAGCAATAGCAGAAACATTAGGCTGTGATTTATTGAACTTAGATGATGTTTTTCATGGAATTTCAACTGAAATTAAGGTTGTGAAGGATGATGTTCTTTTTACATCAATTCCCAAGACTCTCAAAGTAGGCAGATACCATTCTTGGGTAGTTAAAGAGTTAAATGATGAATTTGAACTTTTAGCTCATGATTATGATGAAAATATAATGGCATATAAACATAAAAAATTTAAATTGTGGGGTGTTCAATTTCATCCTGAATCTATTCTAACTGAACACGGTAAAATACTGTTAAAAAATTGGATTAATACATGATAAAAAATTTATTAGAAAAACTTTTTGAAAATGAGACTCTAACATATAATGAGTCAAAATCTGTTTTGTTAGAAATTTCTGCAAAAAAATATGATGATTCATTAATTGCTTCATTTTTGACAGTCTACAAAATGAGAATGCCTAGTGTTGAAGAAATTGAAGGATTTAGAGATGCATTATTTGACCTATGTCTTAAAATTGATTTTGATGATTTAAATTCAATAGATTTATGCGGAACAGGTGGAGATGGAAAAAACACTTTCAATATTTCAACTATTTCATCATTTATAGTAGCTGGAGCTGGATATACTGTTACTAAACATGGTAACTATGGTGTTTCATCAGGATGTGGCTCTAGTAATGTATTAGAATTTCTAGGTATTAAATTTTCAAATGATTATGATTTTTTAAGAAAATGTATTGATAAATCTAATATCACTTTTTTACATGCTCCACTATTTCATTCTGCAATGAAAAATGTTGCTCCAGTAAGAAGAAGTCTAGGTTTTAAAACGTTTTTTAATGTGTTAGGACCACTTGTTAACCCGTGTCAACCAAAAAATCAAATTACTGGTGTATATAGCTTAGAACTCGCAAGATTATATGGTCATATTTTTAGAAATACAGATAAAAACTTCTCTATATTATATTCTCTTGATGGATATGATGAAGTATCATTGACCAATGAATTTAAATTAATCAATAATAAAAGTGAACAAATTTTAGACTCTAGTTATTTTAACTTAAAAAAATTAAAACAAAATCAAATCGAGGGAGGTTATGATATAGCCAGCTCAGCAAAAATTTTTATGGATGTTTTGAATGATAATTGTACAGAAGCGCAAAAAAATGTTATCCTAGCTAATGCTGCATTAGCAATAAAAACTATATCATCAAAAAATATAACAGAGTGTTTAAGTATTGCTAGGGAATCATTGGAAAGCAAAAAAGGTCTCAATTCATTTAATAAACTTTTAAGCATAAGTAAATGAATATTTTAGATAAAATAGTTGAGAGAAAAATAGTTGAAGTAAATCAACTAAAAAACTCAGAATCTTATACATCTCTAGAGAAAAGCGATTATTTTGGTATACCTCCAAAAAGCCTTTCAAAAAATATCTTGCAAAACCAAATTTCAATAATTGCTGAACATAAAAGAAAATCTCCTTCTAAGAAAGAAATTAATTTTACTTCAAAAACTAAAGACATCGTTTTAGGATATGAACAACATGGTGCAGTAGGTATTTCAGTTTTAACAGATGAGTATTTTTTTGGCGGGTCAAAAAAAGATTTAAAAATTGTAAAAGAGGCCTGTAGTATTCCATTGCTGAGAAAGGATTTTATCATTGATGAGTTTCAAATCATTGAGTCTAAATCGATTGGAGCCGATGCAATTTTACTTATAGCAGCTATACTAACTAAAAATCAAATTTCTAATTTTTCAAGAATAGCTAAAGAATTAGGATTAAATGTATTAACTGAAATTCATTCACTTGATGAATTGCACAAATGTGATTTAAAAAACATTGATATAGTTGGTGTAAATAACAGAGATTTAAAAAGTTTTGAAGTAGATATTAATAATAGTATAAAAATATCTAAACATATACCATCCGAAATGGTTAAAATTTCTGAAAGTGGTATTGAAAATCCAATAGATATTAAAAACTTAATCAATGAAGGTTTTGATGGTTTTTTAATTGGAGAAAGATTTATGAAATCTGAAAATCCAGGAATTAGTTTAAAAAAATTTATTGAAGAAACGAAATGATTATTAAAGTCTGTGGTTTAAATAATGGTGACAACATAAATCAATTAATGAAACTTGATTTAGATTTCATGGGAATAATTTTTTATAGGAAATCATCTAGATTCTTTAATTCTGCTACACTACCAAAAACAGAAAAAAAGTATATTGCTGTTTTTGTTAATGAATCGTTAGATGTTATCAAAGAAATAATCAATAAATATAAATTTGAATATGTACAATTACATGGCAATGAAGATGAGAAATTTTGTAAAGAAATAAGTAGTTTATGTAATATTATTAAAGCTTTCAGAATCGATGATAGATTTGATCTAAATGAGATTGAAAAATATAGCAAATACTGCAAATACTTTCTTTTTGATACTTTCACTGAATCTTATGGTGGATCAGGAAAAAAATTTAACTGGGACCTACTTTTAAATTACGATCATAAAAAAGATTTTATTCTTAGTGGTGGAATTAATTTAGAATTAATTAGTAGTATAAAAAAATTAAAGAATCAATTGCCAAATTTAATTGGTGTTGATCTTAACTCTAAATTTGAAATTAAACCTGGTTTAAAAGATATTAATAGAGTGAAAAAATTTATAAAATCAATAAAAAATGAAAACACATAATGTAGATTCAAAAGGTTTCTATGGTGAATTTGGCGGAGCATTTATTCCGGAAATGCTGTATCCTAATGTAGAAGAATTAAGAAATAATTATTTAAAAATTTCTTCTTCAAAAAGTTTTAAAAATGAATTTAATAAACTTTTAAAGGACTATGTTGGAAGACCTACTCCACTATACTTTGCAAAAAGATTATCAGAAAAATACAATACTAAAATATATCTTAAAAGAGAAGATTTATGTCATACTGGAGCACACAAAATAAATAATACTATTGGACAAATTTTACTTGCCAAAAAACTTGGAAAAAAAAGAATTATTGCAGAAACTGGAGCTGGTCAGCATGGTGTCGCAACTGCAACAGTTTGTGCATTAATGGGTATTAAATGTATTATATACATGGGTGAAGTTGACATTAAAAGGCAGGCGCCAAATGTAGCTAGAATGAAAATGCTAGGTGCTGAAGTTAGACCAGCAACCTCTGGTAGTAAAACTCTTAAAGACGCAACTAATGAAGCTATCAGGGATTGGATTAATAATCCAGTAAATACTCACTATATTATTGGATCTGTAGTAGGACCTCATCCTTATCCAGACATGGTTGCTAGATTTCAATCTGTTATTGGTGAAGAAACTATAAATCAACTTCAGGAAATTGAGAATAAGTCTAAACCAGATTATGTTATAGCTTGTGTTGGTGGAGGAAGTAATGCTGCTGGACTTTTTTATCCATTTCTAGATAATTTTGATGTTAAAATAATTTGTGTTGAAGCAGCAGGTAAGGGAATTGATACAGGGGAAAGTGCAGCTACATCGATTTTGGGTAAGACAGGCATTATCCATGGTTCAAAAACCTTATTAATGCAATCAAATGATGGACAAATAACAGAACCATATTCAATTTCAGCTGGTCTAGATTACCCAGGCATTGGACCAATGCATGCAAACTTATTTAAGTCAAAAAGAGGAGAATTTATTTCAATTACTGATATAGATGCTATGAAATGGGGATTGATTTTATCTCAAACTGAAGGTATAATTCCAGCTATAGAAACATCACATGCTTTCGCAGTTTTAGACAAGAAAAAATTTAAACCTAATGATATAATAGTATTTAACTGCTCAGGTAGAGGAGATAAAGACTTAGACACATATATTGAATATTTTAAATTGTGATTTATGAATAGAATTAATGAGACATTTATAAACAAAAAAAATATTTTATCAATTTACTTTACTGCAGGTTTCCCAAAACTACAGGACACAATGTCTATTATCAAAGAACTTGACAAATCAGGTGTTGATATGATTGAAATTGGTTTACCATTTAGTGATCCATTAGCTGATGGACCCACTATTCAAGAAAGCTCAACAATAGCATTATCAAATGGTATGAATACAAATATTTTATTTGATCAAATAAAAGATCTAAGATCAATAACTGAATTGCCTGTAATAATAATGGGATATTTAAATCCCATGATCCAATTTGGAATTGAAGAGTTTTGTTTAAAATGTAAAGAATGTCAAATTGATGGATTGATTATTCCTGATTTACCAGTTGATATTTATCATGATCAGTATCAAAGTATTTTTAAAAAATATAATTTACATAATATGTTCTTAATTACACCTCAAACATCTGAAGAAAGAATCCGATTTATTGATGAAGTTTCTGAAGCTTTTATTTATATGGTAAGTAGTTTTAGTACTACTGGTGCACAAAAAATATTTGGAGATGAAACTATAAATTATTTTAAAAGAATTAATAAAATGAATTTGAAAGCTCCATTATTAGTTGGCTTTGGAATTAGTAATCAAGAAACATGTAGAGTTGCAAGTGATAATAGTGATGGAGTAATTATTGGATCAGCCTACATCAACTGTTTAAAGAGCAGTGGAATAAAAGCAACTAAAAAATTCATTGAGGGTTTGAGATAAAATTATCTAATAAAAACTGGACTATTTGCATTTTCAGTATGTTCATCACTAAATGCGTAGCCTGCAGAATTAAATGATAAAATTTCCTCATATTTTGTGATATTATTATCAACTAAATATCTAACCATTAATCCTCGTGCTTTTTTTGCATAGAAAGAAATTACTTTTAGTTTACCATTTTTAAAATCTTTAAAAACAGGAGATATTATATTATAGTCAATAATTTTCTTGTTAATAGCATTAAAATACTCATTACTTGCCAAGTTTAGAATTATAGAATCTTTTTCCAGTTCATCAATAAGTTCTTTAGTAATTGAATCTGCCCAAAAATCGTAAAGATTTCTTGATCCATTCACTGTAAGTTTTGTGCCCATTTCTAAACGATATGGTTGAATGAGGTCTAAAGGTTTTAGCATTCCATACAAACCGGAAAGTATCCTTAATTGATTCTGAAGTGTATTAACCTTGTCTACAGTAAGTGATTTTGCATCTATCCCATCATAAACATCACCATTAAAAGCAAATAAAGCTGGTCTTGAATTATTATTGTTGTGTTCTAAATTAAACTCATTATTTCTTGTCCAATTTAAATCCGCAAGTTTTTCAGAAATATTTTGTAAGTTTTTTAAATCAGAGGGTGATTTTTCTTTTAGCGCATTATTAATAACTTCTGCTTGTTTTAAAAATTTAGGTTGTGAACAACTAAAAGTCTCAATTTCACTTTTAAAATCAAGAGACTTGGCCGGTGATATTAAAATTTTCATATTTAAAATTAATTATTTTTTGAATAATTTTTCCACTTTTCCAAACATAAACTAATATCTTCAGGCAACTGACTTTCAAACTTCATTTGTTTATTTGTTCGAGGATGATTAAAACCTAGTGATTGAGCATGAAGAGCTTGCCTTGGAAGTATTTTGAAACAATTTTCTACAAATTGTTTATACTTAGTAAATATTGTTCCTTTAATTATTTTATTTCCACCATACCTTTCGTCATTAAATATGGGATTGCCCAAGTATTTCATATGAGCTCTAATCTGATGTGTTCTACCAGTCTCTAATTGACATTCTATTAGACTCACATAGTTAAATTCCTGTAATACTTTATAGTGAGTTATAGCTCTTTTACCATAATTTTCATCATCAGTGACTGACATTATCATTCTGTTTTTTTTATCTCTTGATAAATAATTATCAACTATTCCATGATTTTCAGTAAAACTTCCCCATGTAAGAGCTATGTATTTTCTTTCAGTTTGCTTTAAAAAAAATTGTTCTGATAAGTTTCTCATTGCAATTTCAGTTTTAGCTACAACTAATAACCCGCTTGTATCTTTATCAATTCTATGAACTAAACCAGGTCTTCCGCTACTGTTTTCAGGCAATTCATTCACATGATATAAAATACCATTTAAAAGCGTTCCAGTATAGTTTCCATGACCAGGATGAACCACTAAATTTGGTGGCTTATTAACAACTAAGACATCTTTATCCTCATAAATAATTTCAAAATCTATCTTTTCAGGTTCAAGAAGATTTTCATAAGGTGGGTGAGTAAACATTACTTTAACTTCATCACCTGGTTTTACTTTATAGTTTTGTTTAACGGGATTATCATTTGCATAAATAAATCCATTTTTTGCAGCTATTTGGATTTTATTTCTTGATGCATTTTCAATTCTGTTCATTAAAAATTTATCAATCCTCAATGGTTCTTGCCCTTTATCAACTTTAAAGGAAAAGTGCTCATATAATTCGTCATTTAATTCAGATTCTTGCAAATACTACTTATTTATACCATTACCTAAGACAAAATCAATTTTTGATTTTTTTGGAATTATATCTCCTTCCTTTACTTCATTTTCTAAGTACAAAACTTTTAGAACCATATCTTTTCCAATATTATCTTCATAAGAAATCTCACCTAATTCTAAATCTAAAGCTGAAAGTGTAGACTCAGCATTTCTTTTTGTAAGCTGAATTAAGTTTGGAAGAATAACATTGCCATAACTAGTTGGATTTATTGTTAAATAAATTTTTCTGTTCTTTTTGACATTTTTATTTGATTTTGGAATTTGATCCAATACTGTATTTTTATCGTAATCAGGGTTAAAAAAAGATGAGTCAATAACTTCATATCTCAACTTATTTTCTTCCACAATTTTTTCTACATCTGATAGTTGTAGTCCAATCAAATTTGGTACTGAAATTTTACTGGTTTGTTTGGTGTAAAAAAATAAAAAAATAATAGAAAACAATACTACTATAGAAAATATTACAACAGCAATAAAAACCTGCTTTATAAATATTTTACTGTAAAGGAATTTCATAAAAAACTGAAAAACAAATATAGATAAATAAGTATCTTTAATTTCCTAAAATTTTAATATTCATGAAAAAAAATGTTGCAGTTGTCATGGGTGGATACTCACTAGAGTATAATATTTCACTTAACAGTGGTGCTTACGTCATGAGAACAATTGACGATAAACTGTATAATATTTTTAAAATAATTATATCAAAAGAAAAATGGGTTTATGTTGATGGGGATAATAATGAACATATTCTTAATAAAGATAATTTTACTGTTAACGTAGGTGGAAATGTAACAAGTTTTGATTTAGTATTCATTATTATTCACGGTGATCCAGGTGAGAATGGTATACTACAAAAGTATTTTGAAGAATTAAAAATTCCATTTACTGGTCCAAATTCAAAAACAGCTGAATTAACATTCAATAAAAAGAAATGTATTGATTTTGTTAGTACTCATTCTATCAATGCTGCAAAATCTTTTTTATTAGAAAAGGATAAAACTTATGATTTACATAAAATTATTAATAAACTAAATTTTCCAATGTTTGTTAAAGCAAATAATTCTGGAAGTAGTTTTGGAGTTTACAAAGCTTACAATGAAGATGAATTAAAGAAATTCATTGTTGATATATTTAAAATTGATAATGAAATTATTATAGAAAGATTTATTGATGGAAGAGAATTTTCTATTGGGGTAACAAATTTTGGTAAAGAAATAAAAGTATTAGCTGTTACTGAATTAATTTCTGAGAATGATTTTTTTGATTATGAAGCTAAATATGAAGGTAAACATAAAGAAGTAACGCCGGCAAATATTAATTTAGATTTAGAAAATAAATTAAAAACAGAAGCAAAAAAGATTTATAAAGTTCTAAAACTATCTGGATTCTCAAGAATTGATTTTATTGTTGAGAACCAATTACCTTATTTTCTTGAAATAAATACAATTCCCGGAATGACTGAACATAGTATTTTTCCCAAACAAGTAAGATTGAATAATTTAAATATGACAGAATTATTTACTGAAACAATACAGAATACTTTGAAATAATTTAAATTTGATTGAATGAAAAAAGCAATATTTCCAGGTACATTTGATCCATTTACATTGGGTCATTTGGATATTTTAAACAGGAGTACGCTAATTTTTGATGAAATAATAATTGGTATTGGAATTAATAGAGACAAAAGAACTATGTTTAATATTGATCAAAGAATTGATATGATTGAAAGTATTATTAAAGATAACCCTAAAGTCTCAGTTCAAAGTTATGATGGATTAACTATTGATTTTTGTAAAAAAGTTGGAGCAAATTTTATTGTTAGAGGAGTTAGAAATAATGGTGATTTTGAATTTGAAAAAGCAATTGCTAGAACTAACAGAATGCTCTCAGAAATTGAAACAATTTTTTTATTAACGTCAGCAAAATCCTCATTTATAAGCAGTTCAATTGTAAGAGAACTTATCAGTAATAATGGTGAATACAATAAACTAGTCCCAAAAAGTATTTCTAAAATTCTTTCAAATAATCATTTAAAATAATTGAAATATTTTTAAAAGTTTTTTCCTTAATTTTTTTTACTTGTTTAAGATTTTTCCACTTTACAGATTTAATTCCTTCATCTATTTGGGGTATTAAATCTCCTTCATAATTTGAGCTCATTAAATACCAAGTAGTTTCTTTTAGATAATATTTTCTGTTATTTCTAACAAGATGAAATGATGTTCTAAAAAATTTATTTAAAACTAATTCTTTAACTCCAGTTTCTTCTTTAACTTCCCTTAAAGCAGTTTGTTTTTTTGTTTCACCTTTATCAGCTTTTCCCTTTGGTAGATCCCATTTTCCTCTTCGAAATATGAATAACACTTCACTTTTTTTATTTTTAACTATACCTCCAGAAGCATAAATAGTTTTAATTTTTGATTTAAATTCTTTTATTAAATCTTTCTTCTTTGGAAAAAAAAGATAAATCTTTTTGTGTTTTCTTAATTTTTTTAAAATTTCATCAATTTCTAAGCTTGACAGCAAAAAAGTATTTTTATTACTTAGATATTTTGCTTTAGATGTTAAAACAATTGGGAGACGATTAGCAAAAACTTTATACATTTGTGGTGTGATTTTATGTGATCAAACAGCAAAAGAAACTTCAAAAAGACTATTACAAATTAATGCAATAAAATTGAATCCAAAAAATCCATTTATTTGGGCTTCAGGTCTAAAATCACCTATTTATTGTGATAACAGATTAATTTTATCTGATATTGAAACAAGAAAATATATATGTAACGAGCTATGTAAATTAATTGAAAAAGAGTTTGATAATATTGATGTTATTGCTGGTGTTGCTACAGGTGCAATTGGTATCGGTATGTTAGTTGCTAACCAATTAAACAAACCATTTATTTATGTTAGATCAAGTAAAAAAGAGCATGGTAGAAAAAATGATATTGAAGGAAGTTATCATGAATCACAAAAAGTTTTAGTTATTGAAGATCTTATAAGCACGGGAATGAGCAGCCTGAAAGCATGTAATTCCATAATTGAAAATAATTTAGATTTAGTTGGTCTTACCAGTATATTTACATACGGATTTGATGAGGCTATAAATAACTTTAATAATAAAAAAATCAGAAATTATTCTCTGAGTTCATACAAATATCTTATAAATGAGGCAGTAAATCTTGACTATGCTAACGTTGATGATTTAGAAATGCTTAAAAAGTGGAAAGAAGATCCCAAAGAATGGAATATTTGAAATGAGAATTAGTAAAAAAACAAATAATCTAAATTTTACTTGCGATAAAATCTATAACTATATTTCTGATATAAATAATTATGAACTAATTCTAGGAGACGAAATAAAAGATTTTAAAATTATTAATAATGAGATTTTTTGCGTTAAAATTGGAGGTTTACCTTCAATTGAATTGAAGCTTGAATCAAATGATAATGAAAAATCAATAAAACTTCTCTCATCAAACCCAAAAATGATTTTTCACTTTGGTTTTTTAGTAAAAAAAATTGATGAAACAAATTCGGAAATTGAAATAGAATTTACTGGAGAATTCTCTTCAATGATGGAAATGATGATTAAAAATCCCATAACTAAATTTACTGATGAAATTGCAACAAAAATTAGTCAAGTAAATTTCAATATATAAGTTTTATTTCTTGATTATTAAACTCTTTAATAATTCCATCAATATCAAGAACAAGCTCTCCTTTTTTATTTACGCCAGATATTTTGGCATCAAAAATTAAATTATTGACTTCAAATTTCTTGAGTGAATTTATGCCATAAAGATTTTTTAAATAATTTAATTTTGTCTCAAAACTATTTATATTTTTTACCTCACCAGAAAAACCTTTAAATTTTTCTAAAAATAACTTATACAAAATATTCAAATCATATTTCTTATTCATAATTAATGACATAGAAGTTGCATTTATTAAATTGTTAAAATCAATTTGATTAACATTAACACCTATTCCTATAATTATATCTTTAATCATATTATTTTTTGAAAATGTTTCAATCAAAATTCCTGATATTTTTTTATTTTCTGCCAAAATGTCGTTTGGCCACTTTATTTTTAAATTTTTAAGAGATAATGAATCTAAAATGTCAATAATATTTAAACTTACTAACATGTTAAGGTTAAACAGATCTTTAAGATTAATATTTAAATCACTGAAATATAGAGAGATACACAAATTACTCCCTGGTTCACTAACCCAGTTATTTCCTCTTTGGCCTTTACCTTCAGTTTGATTGAATGTTATCACACACAACTCTTTATCAGAAAAAAAATCTCTATTTTTTTTTATATATTCATTAGTTGAATCGATGGCATTAAGTTTGATTAATTTCATCTGAATAAGATTTTAATGCAAAGTACAGATATTACTGTAACAAATATTATCAAAGGTATAGAAAATGTTAAAGGTGAAAATATTTGTGTTTTAGATTTTACTAAGCTTGAAAATGTTGTTTGTAAATATTTTGTTATTTGTGATTGCAAATCAAACACACAAGTAAATGCTATATCAAACTCAGTAAAAAAAACATTGAGTAAAAATATTAGTGAAAAACCTTTTCAAATTGAAGGTCTTGAAAATAAAAACTGGGTATTACTAGATTATGTAGACGTAGTAGTTCATATATTTAAAAAAGAATTTAGAGAAATTTACAACCTTGAAGAATTGTGGGCCGATGCTAAAATAATTAGATTAGATAATTTAAATGAATAAAAAAAATATAAAACAACCAAAAAATTCATCTTATTGGATGTATGGACTAATTATATCAATTTTTATAATTTTCACATACCTTGGTAACAGTGATAATTTTGGTGGAACCAAAAAAATTAATATTTCAACTTTTGAAAAATACCTTAATGCAAGTGAAGTTTCAAAAATTACAATAATCAACAAGACTCTTGCTGAAGTAACACTGACAGATAATGCTTTACTAAATGAAGTACACAAAGATGTTTCTAAAAGTAATATCCTAGGACAAAGAAATACTTATGGTCCACATTACAGTTTCGAAGTAGGTGATTTAGAGTTATTTCAAAGAAGGCTTGAAGATGCCGAATCCAAGGGTATTTTATTTAATTACGAATTTAAAACTGTTGAAAGTAAATGGCTCGATGTATTGATTGGATTTCTCCCATTAATCATATTAATTGGATTATGGATATTTTTTATGAGAAGAATGTCAGGCGGAGGTGCAGGTGGTGGTTCTCAAATTTTTAGCATAGGTAAATCAAAGGCTAAATTATTTGATGAAAAAAGTGATATCAAGACTACTTTTAAAGATGTTGCGGGTTTAGAAGGTGCAAAAGAAGAAGTTAAGGAAATTGTTGATTTTTTAAAAAACCCTACAAAATACACAAAATTAGGAGGTAAAATTCCGAAAGGAGCTTTACTAGTTGGTTTACCAGGGACTGGAAAAACTTTACTTGCTAAAGCAGTCGCAGGTGAGGCTAAAGTTCCATTTTTTTCTTTGTCTGGATCAGATTTTGTTGAAATGTTTGTTGGTGTAGGAGCCTCCAGGGTGAGAGACCTTTTCAAGCAAGCGAAAGACAAATCACCAGCAATTATTTTTATAGATGAAATTGATGCTATTGGTAGAGCCAGGGGTAAAAGTAATATAACTGGATCCAACGACGAAAGAGAAAATACATTAAATCAGTTATTAACTGAAATGGATGGTTTTGGTACGAATACAAATGTAATTGTTATGGCTGCCACTAACCGAGCAGATGTACTAGACAAAGCATTAATGAGAGCCGGTAGATTTGATAGACAAATATATGTCGATCTTCCTGATGTTAAGGAAAGAAAAGAAATCTTTGAAGTTCATTTAAAACCACTAAAAAAATCAAAAGATTTAGATGTAGAATTTTTATCAAAACAAACACCTGGGTTTTCTGGAGCTGACATTGCAAATGTTTGCAATGAAGCAGCATTAATCGCTGCAAGAAAATCCAAAAAATCTGTAGGCAAACAAGATTTTTTAGACGCAGTCGATAGAATTGTGGGAGGATTGGAAAAGAAAAATAAAATTATAAGTGCCAAGGAGAAAGAAACAATTGCCTTTCATGAAGCAGGACATGCTACGGTCAGTTGGATGCTCGAACATGCAGCCCCATTAGTCAAAGTTACAATAGTTCCAAGAGGAAGATCTTTAGGAGCTGCTTGGTATTTACCTGAGGAGAGACAAATTGTTAGTACTGATCAAATTTTAGATGAAATGTGTGCAGCTCTCGGTGGAAGAGCAGCTGAAAAGGTTATTTTTGACAAAATATCGACTGGAGCGTTAAGTGATTTAGAAAAGGTTACAAAACAAGCCAGGTCAATGGTAACTGTTTATGGTTTGAATGATAAGATTGGTAATTTAACTTATTATGATTCCACTGGAGATAATGATTATAGTTTTACCAAACCGTACAGTGACACAACTGCACAAGTTATAGATAAAGAAATTTCTAATATTGTTGAAACCCAATTTAAAAGAGCTATTTCTCTTTTAAAAAAGCATAAACAAAAGTTAACTGAATTAGCTAATTATTTACTAGAAAAAGAAGTAATATTTAAAGAAGATTTAGTTCGAATTTTTGGTGAAAGACCTTTTCAAGAAATTAAAATAAAAAAGTAATATTTTAATCACCCTTGCTTTTTGCTTTGTATAATTTATCTTTATACAAAACTTACTAGTTGAAAAATTTTATTAAATCTCTTCTTGGCAAGAATAAAAACCAAAACGAAAATAAAAAAGCTGATGATGATTATAAGTATTTGCCAAAAAAAGATGAATTAATAGAAGAAAAATTCACAAAAAATTTTAGTGAAAATGGAGGTAAATTTTTGTATGCATCTGACATACAAGAATGTAACGATTTTTTCAATAAAATATTAGATGAAAATGATTGGAATAAAAAAAACATACTATGTTTTGATGAAAAAATTTTAAACGATTTTTTGAATCCTGTAAAAGTTATTACTAACAAGTCAAATCTTAATTCAAATCTATTAATAACAAATTGTGAATTTTTGGTTGCGAAAGATGGAAGTATATTAGTTAGTACCCATCAAATTAAATCATATAAAATTAAGGATATTCCAAGAAATATAATTGTCTTAGCTAAAACAAGTCAACTTTCTGAAACAGTTAGTAAGGGTCTTGAAGGTATTAGAATCAAATATTCAAATAACTTACCTTCAAACATTACCTCGATTAAAAATTTTAATTGTGAAGAAAATGAAAAATTAAATTTTCTTACCTATGGTACTAGCTCAAAAAATCTTTATTTAATTCTTCTTGAAGATTTATGAACAAGAGAAATTTTCTAAATAGAAGTTTAATTGCATTAATTTATTCATCTATCTTTTTAATTTGTCTTTTCTATAATTCAACCTCATTTGGTTTATTAGGTATAATTATAACTGTTTTAATAATTCGTGAATTTTCAAGAATATGTAAACTTTCAATTGCAAAATCAATTCTTGGAATATTTATTTATTTTATTCTAACATATTTAAGTGAATACATAAGTAATTTTATCTTCATACTGTTAGGTATTTCAATTTTGACTAATATTTATTTATTTTTCAATCTAATTTTAAATAAATCATTTAGATTTAAAAAAATACCATCACTTTTACTTTTGCTATTTCATATCACTCTGTCATTATTTTTTTTATTTCAATTACCAATTTTAAATAATTCATACGAGCCAAAATATATTTTATTTTTATTAATTATAGTATGGACGTCAGATTCAGCTGGATATTTTTTTGGAATCAAATTTGGAAAAAGAAAATTAATGAAATCAATTTCACCAAAAAAAACAATAGAAGGTTTAGTTGCAAGTTTAATTTTCTCGATGATTATTTCATTGATTTTTGGATATATTACTGAATATAAAAATTTAATCGAAATTATTGTGATTGGTGTATTTATTTCAGTTTTGGGTTCAATAGGAGATTTAATTGAGTCAAAATTTAAAAGACAGTCTGGAGTGAAGGATAGTGGAAATTTATTAAAAAGTCATGGAGGTTTATATGATAGATTGGATAGCCTTATATTTACCGCTCCTTTTATTTATCTTTTATATTTTTTAAACATTCTAAAATTTTAAATGTTTCATAAAGAAGGACATAAAATTATACTCTTTTTTCTATCAGCTACAATCATTGATATTATTTTATTAGAGTACTTTTTTGATGATAGTTTAATTATAACTGTATTACAATTACTAATGTTAAGTCTTTTAGTTCTAATTCTTCAATTTTTTAGAAATCCAAAAAGAAATACTATAATTAATAACGATCATATTTTATCTCCAGTAGATGGAAAAATTGTAATTATTGAAAAAGTATTTGAAAAAGAATTTTTTAAAGATGAAAGATTACAAGTCTCAATTTTTATGTCACCTTTAAACGTACATGTTACCAGATATCCTATTTGTGGAAAAGTAATATTTAGTAAATATCATCCAGGAAAATACTTAGTAGCATGGAATCCCAAATCTTCTGAAAAAAATGAGAGAACAACTGTAGTTCTAAATACTAAAAAATTTGGAAATATTCTATACAGGCAAATTGCTGGAGCTCTTGCAAGGAGAATTGTAAATTATGCAAAAGTTGACAAAATTATAAAACAAGGTGAAGATGCTGGGTTTATAAAATTTGGTTCTCGTGTTGATCTTTTTCTCCCATTGGATTCAAATATTAAAGTGGAATTAAATGATAAAGTAAAAGGAGGCGAGAGTATTATAGCAACTTAGGATATTTTATCCAGTGTTTCTTTTATAATATCAATTTTCTTTAAAACATCGTTCAATTTATCCCTTTCATTTTGAATAACTTTCTCTGGTGCATTATTAACAAACTTTTTGTTTGATAGTTTATTCTCTAATATTTTTTTGAATCCAAAATTATATTCTAAATCTTTATTAAGTGCAATAATATCATCATCAGAGGTTTCTTTATTAAAATCAATATTATATTTAAATTTTCCAACAACTATAGAACTTGCTACGTTAGTTTCACCATCTTTATATATTAACTGACAATTTGTTAATTTTTCAAAGACAGATGAAAGGCTTTCATTAATATTTTTATTCTGATGAAAAACCGATAATTCATCTTTAAAACCAAGATTGTTCTGTTTTTTAAAATTTCTAACTTTAGAAACAACCTGAATTAGATCATCAAAATTCTGTAACAGAGCTGAGTCAATATCATTCCTTTTCGGCCATTTTAAATTCTCTGAAATTATATCTTGATTATTTATTTTTTCATACAATTCTTCACTCAAAAATGGCATGAAAGGATGAATTAAAACTAAAATCTTATTAAAATAAGATTTTATTACAATCGATGATTCTTTAGATAGAGCTTCACCATACTTGGGTTTTATTATTTCAAGAAAAACAGAACAAAAGTCATCCCATATTAACTTATAAATTATCATTAATGATTCTGAAATTTTAAAATTTTTAAAACAATAATTAATTTCATTTAATTTTAAATTAAACTTTGATTCAAACCATTTTATTGCCTCAAGAGTTCTGTCATTTTGTTTTAATTTGTCAGATACTTTAAAACTTTCGAATAATCTGAAAGCGTTCCATATTTTGTTTGTGAAATTTCTTCCTTGAACACACAATGATTCGTCAAACAGTAAATCATTTCCGGCAGGAGCAGAAAACAGCAATCCTATTCTAACACTATCAGCACCATATTTCTCAATTAATTCTATAGGGTCTGGTGAATTACCAAGTTGCTTTGACATTTTATTTCCTTTATTATCTCTTACAATTCCTGTAAAATAAACATTTTCAAAGGGCTTCTTATTTCTTAAATATAAACCACTTACAACCATCCTAGCAATCCAGAAAAATATTATGTCAGGACCAGTAACAATAGTTGATGTTGGGTAATAATAGGAAATATCATCGTTATTTGGATTTCTTACACCATCAAAAACACTTATGGGCCATAACCATGATGAAAACCATGTGTCAAGCACATCATTTTCTTGAAAAATTTTTGTGTTTTCTGTATTTACTCCCATTTCATTAAACTTCGTAACAGCTTCATTTTTTGATTTTGCAACAACAAATTTTGATTTATTTTCATCGGAGTAAAATACAGGGATTCTATGGCCCCAATACAATTGCCTTGAAATATTCCAATCTCTTACATTTTCCATCCAATGTTTGTATGTATTTACATATTTTTTTGGATAAAATTTAATATCATCATTAATCACAGCATCAAGTGCTGGTTTGGACAAAGATTTCATTTTTAAAAACCATTGAGTTGATAATTTTGGTTCAACAATGCATGAAGTTCTTTCAGAAATTGAAACTTTGTTTTTATATTTTTTTGTTTCTATTAAGTCATTATTACTTTCTAATTCTTTAAGAATTTTTTTTCTAACTACAAACCTATCTAGTCCATCATAGTGAAGTCCGTTTTTATTCAATGTGGCATCATCATTAAAAATATCAATAATATCTAGTTTGTGCTTTAATCCAATTGCAAAGTCCATCTCACTGTGTGCAGGTGTAACTTTAAGACATCCAGTTCCAAAATCTTTTTCAACAAATTCATCAAAAACTACAGGTATTATTCTGTTAACAATGGGAACAATTAGATTTTTACCTTTTAATTTTCGATATCTTTTATCTTTTGGATTAATCGCAACAGCAGTATCACCGAAAATAGTTTCAGGTCTAGTGGTTGCTACAATGATGTGTTCTTCAGAATTTTCAATTTTATATTTTAAAAAATATAATTTTGATTCTTTTTCAATATATATAACTTCTTCATTGGAAAGAGTTGTAAGAGCTTCAGGGTCCCAATTAACTATTTTTTTGTCTCTATATATGTATCCATCATTAAATAACTTAATGAACATGTCAATTACAGATTCTGATAAATCATCATCAAGTGTGAATTTAGTTCTATCCCAATCACATGAACATCCAATTCTTTTTAACTGGTCTAATATGATTCCACCATGTTTATTAGTCCAATCCCATGCATGGTCAATAAATTCTGATCTTGAAATTTCATGTTTATTTATATTTTTTTCTTTTAACTTTTTAACAACTTTTGCTTCAGTTGCTATCGAAGCATGATCAGTGCCCGGAACCCAACAAGCATTCAATCCATCTAATCTAGCTTTTCGAATTAATATATCTTGAATTGTATTATTTAACATGTGACCCATATGTAAAATGCCAGTTACATTAGGAGGAGGGATTACTATTGTATAGGGGGTTTTATTATTTGGATTTGAAGAGTAACTACTACTATTCTTCCATTTTTTGAGCCACTTTAGCTCAACTTCTCTAGACTTGTAAGTTTTTTCAGTACTCATCGATGTATATAGGCAAAAGTAAGTAACTCAATAGATATTTAAAAGAGAACCTATTTTTTTGTGTAAGAATTTTAAATAATTAATTTTATTACTTATTAAGTAGTTATGCAATTAAAAATTTTATCAATTATAACTTTTTTAATATATAGTTTTTCATTCTGCCAAGAAAAAAAAGCTGAAATAAAATTTGATCAAAAAATTATTGATTATGGTGCAGTTGAGTATAATTCTGATGGCAAAAGAATATTTAAATTTACTAATGTTGGTGAAGCACCATTAATTTTTAACAGAATTTCCTCATCTTGTGGATGCACTGTGCCAAAAAGACCTGAAAAGCCTATAGAACCAGGTCAATCTGGTGAAATTGAAGTTGAATATGATACAAAAAGAGTTGGAGTTTTTATTAAGGCAGTAACAATTAACTCAAACGCAATCAATTCAAATATTGTGTTAAGGATTAAAGGTGAAGTTTTAGAAGAAGAAGAAGAAGAAGAAGAAGAAAAATTATAATAATATAATTTGAAATACTCACTAAAAGATCTTAATTCTTTCGGAGTTGAATCCTACGCTTCAAATTTATTTTATATTAATTCTATTGAAGATTTTTCTGCTATTGATCCTAATATTAGAAAAAAAGATATTATTATTCTTGGTGGAGGCACTAACATGCTTTTTAAGAGTTCGTTTATAGAAAGACCGGTTTTTAAAATACAAATAAAAGGTATTGAAATTTACAAAGAAAATGAAAACGAGGTCTATGTATCCGTTGGTGCAGGTGTTAATTGGGATCATTTTGTTTTGTGGTGTTTGGATAATAATTTTGGTGGAGTTGAAAATTTAATTTCAATTCCTGGTAATGTTGGAAGTGCTCCAATTCAAAACATCGGTGCATATGGCAAGGAAGTTAAAGACACAATAGTTAGCTGTGAGGGTATTTTTATAAAAAACTTAAAGAAAAAAACATTTACTAATTCTGAATGTAATTTCAATTACAGGACTTCAATTTTTAAGGACAAATTAAAAAATTTATTCGCAATAACTAAAGTAAATTTTGTGTTAAGTAAAAATAATCATTTAATTTTTTCAGAATATGAATCAGTGAAATCACTATTGAAAAATCGTAACATCATAAATCCTTCAATAATTGATTTAGCTAATATCATTAAAGAAATTAGAGACTTTAAACTACCAAATTATAAAGTAATTGGAAACGCTGGAAGTTTTTTTAAAAATCCAATAATTAATAAAAAAAAATTTGAAAAATTAAAATTAAATTTTGAACATATTCCTAGTTATTATATTGATGAATGTAATGTAAAAATTCCAGCTGCTTGGTTAATTGAAGCTTGTGGTTATAAAAAAATAAGATACAACAATGTGGGTGTACATTCTAATCAATCATTAGTAATTGTAAATTTAGGAAATGCCAAAGGAATTGACATATACACATTCTCTCAAAATATTAAACAAAGTGTTTTAAAAAAATTTGATATATTGTTAGAAGAGGAAGTTAATATATTCTAATGGAAATATATATAATTACTATCATATTACTTGGTTTAGCTTTTTTAGGTATATCAATAAAGATTATTTTAAAAAAAAATGGAAAATTTTCTGGTACTTGTGCAAGTAACAATCCATTTTTAAATGATAATGATGATAAGCCGTGTGGTATTTGTGGAAAACTTCCAGAAGAAACTGAATGTAAAAAATCACATGTTAATTTAAATTAATTTTGAAAAAGAATGATTTATCATTTGATAATTTGTTAAGTAGTAATTGGGATTACGTTTATAATTTTCTTTTAAAAAAAAGTAAAGATGATTTTCTTTCAGAAGAAATTACAATCCAATCATTTTCAAAAGCATTTGAAAAAATTCATCTTTTTAATGAACAGTATAAATTTAAAACATGGATTGTTTCTATTGCCAAAAATCAACTTAATGACTACCTAAAGAAAAAAAAAATTAGGTTTGAAAACATAGAAAACATAAAAAGTGAAAGTCTTAAAAACAATTTTAATCCTGAAGAAGAATTAATAAATAAAGAGAGATATAATTATGTAAATGCAAAAATTGATGAATTAAAGCCAATGTATAAGGAGATAATAAAATTAAAGTATATTGAAGATTTATCGATTAATCAAATATCTGAAAAGTTAAATCAACCTGTCAATACAATTAAAATCAAGATTTACAGAGCAAAAAGAATTTTGAATCAAATACTGGATCTTGAATGATATCTTTTATAAAAAAATTAGGACCAGGTTTACTTTTTGCAGGTGCTGCAATCGGTGTATCACATTTAGTACAATCAACCAAATCTGGCGCTGAATTTGGTTTTGGTCTATTATGGGCACTAATTCTATGTAATTTTTTTAAATATCCTTTTTTCTTTTTTGGTACTAAATACACACATGCTACTAGAGAAACACTATTAGATGGTTATTTAAAAATAAATAAAAGTGTATTAATTATTTATCTTATTCTCTCGCTTGTTACAATCTTTACAATTCAAGCAGCAGTAACAATTGTTACTGCTGGACTTGCAATGGAATTATTTGGAATTACTGAAAATATTACTTATTGGGCAATAATTATAGTTATTTTTTCTGTTCTACTGTTAATAATTGGTAAATACAAGCTCCTAGATAATTTAATGAAGTTTATTATTTTAATCCTAGGAATATCAACAGTAATTGCACTATTATCCGCATCTTTTAATAGTAATTTGATTTTAAACTTTAGACAAATTATCCCTGATAATATTGAAGGTGTTATTTTTTTAGCTGCATTTATGGGTTGGATGCCAGCACCTTTAGACATATCCATATGGCAATCCATTTGGACTAGAGAAAAAATGAAAATTTATAAAAAAATTGAATTTAGTACAGTAAAATTTGATTTTAATGTAGGTTATTTAACTACTGTTTTTTTAGGTTTATGTTTTGTTGGATTAGGAGCTTATGTTATGTACCAATCAGGAGAAAAGTTTTCAGACTCTGGTGGTGTTTTTGCTTCACAGCTCATAAATTTATATACTTCAAACCTTGGTGAAAATATGATGGTATTTATTGCAATTGCTGCTTTTACTACTATGTTTAGTACAACCATTACTTGCTTGGATGCTTCACCACGAGCAATGAGTAAAACACTTAATCTACTAAAATTTAATAGATTAAATGATTATTACAGTTGGTTAGCCATTTTATCAATAGGAACAATTTTAATTTTTATTTTTTTTATGTCCGAAATGGGTGGTCTTGTGAAAATTGCAACTGTATTATCTTTTATTACAGCACCTCTATATGCAATCATAAACTACATACTCGTATCAAGTGATTTAATGCCAAAAAAATATAGGCTATCAAAATGGATGAAAATATATTCCATCTCTGGAATTATATTTTTATTATTTTTTTCTATTTGGTATATAACATTAATATAATATAATTATATAATGGTATATTTGTTGTTATTAATTTTGAATTGGAAACTCAACTCTTAAAAAGCGTAAAATCTTCAAAGAAAACTGAAAGCTTAAATTCAATTCAATCCTTCAAAAAAAAGCCAAATTGGATTAGAGTTAAGTTACCAGTAGGAAAAAAATACTCAAATCTAAGATCACTTGTAGATAAATATAAATTAAATACAATTTGTTCTTCTGGTAGTTGTCCTAATATGGGTGAATGTTGGGGAGAAGGTACTGCAACTTTCATGATATTGGGAAATATTTGTACCAGATCATGTGGGTTTTGTGGAGTCAAAACTGGAAGACCAGATTCTGTTGATTGGGAAGAACCAGAAAAAGTTGCAAAGTCCATTCAAATTATGAAAATTAGACATGCTGTTATTACATCTGTTGATAGAGATGATTTAACAGATATGGGGTCAATTATTTGGGCTGAAACAATAAAAAGTATCAGAAGACTTAATCCTGGAATTACTTTAGAAACTTTAATTCCAGATTTTCAGGGAATTGAAAAACATTTAGATAGAATTATTGCAGTTAAGCCTGAAGTTATTTCACACAACATTGAAACAGTTGAAAGATTAACTAGAGAGGTTAGAATTCAAGCTAGGTACTCAAGAAGCTTGGATATTCTTAAATATTTGAAAGATAAAGGAGTTAATAGAACAAAATCAGGTCTAATGCTTGGTTTTGGTGAAAAAGAAGATGAGGTTATAAAAACCATTCACGATCTAAGAAATGCCAATGTTGATGTATTGACAATTGGTCAATATCTTCAACCATCAAAAAAACATTTACAAGTTAAAAATTTTATAAATCCAGAAATATTCAAAAAATATGAAACAATTGCACGTGATCTAGGATTTATTCATGTTGAAAGTGGACCTCTAGTAAGATCATCTTACAAGGCTCAAAAACATATACATTAATTTAAAATTTTATACACCTCCTTCAAAAATTCATCTTCATTTTTCAAAAATCTTATTTCAATATCTAAATAAAGCAGGTTATTAATTTTACCTTTTAACTTGTAATAATCTTTTTTGGTAGTTAATACTAATGAGTTTTTAGAAAATTTTAAGATATTATTAATATCATTAGATGAGTAATTATGATGATCTGAATATTTTAAATGTTTAAATTTGATGCTTTTACTATTCAAATAATTAATTATATTTTCAGTTTCTGCAATACCTGTTACAAGAACTATTTCTTCATTAACTATTGAATTAATATTTACTGATTTATTCCCAAATAATACGTCTTTATATGAAATATAAGTAAAGAATATTTTTTGATCTTCTAATGGATTTATTTTTATTCTAATATCATTCATTTCATTTTGATTAAAGTTAGTGGGGCATTTAGTAATAATAATAATATTAGCTCTTTTATATGACAGTCGAGATTCTCTTAAATTACCAACAGGGAATATATAATCGTTATAAAAAGGTTTTGAGAAACTTGATAACATTATATTAAGAGTTGTTTTAAGTTTTCTATGTTGAAATGCGTCATCGAGAATTATAACATCTAGCTCATCATTTTTTAAAATATTTTTTATTCCATCAACTCTATCCTCACAAACATAGACATTACTTTCAGGGAAAGTTTTTTGTATTATGAAAGGTTCATCACCAACTAAACTAATATCTGAATATTCAGTTAGCTTCAAAAATCCATTTGATTTTCTCTTATATCCTCTACTAAGTATTCCAATTTTATATTTGATTATAAGTTTTGACAACAAATACTCAACAAGAGGAGTTTTACCCGTTCCACCCATAGATAAATTACCAATACTTACTGTTGGAATGTTAAACTTAGTATGACCTATGATATTTAAATCATAAAGTAAATTGCGTATTTCTTGAACAATTTTAAACAAAAGTGAAAGCGGAAAAAACAATTTTCTCAGCAAAGACATTAGACGAAAATATAAATTATATTTGATAATAAATCATAATGAAATTAATTGAAATAATTAATGTATTAGAAAATTGGGCTCCAAAAGAACATGCGGAAGATTTTGATAATGTAGGATTAATTATTGGTGATTTTGAAAGTGATATTAGAAAAGCTATAATCACTCTTGATACAACAAATGAAGTTATAGATGAAGCTATTAGAAATGATTGTAACCTAATAATTACATTTCATCCTTTAATCTTTGAACCATTTAAGGCTATTAATACAGAAGGAAGAGTTCAAAAATTAATACTGAAAGCAATAAATAATAATATTAATATTTATGCAATTCATACTAACCTAGACAATAATCCAAAAGGGGTTAACTATCAGATTTGTAATAAACTAAAAATTAAAAATATAAATTTTTTAATACCAAATGAATTAATTGAAGGTATTGGAATGGGAATGTATGGTAATCTTGATAAATCTCACGATGAAAAATCTTTCATAGATTACATTAAATCTAATATGAAATTATCATTTATTAGACATAGTAAATTTTTAAATAAATCAGTAAAAAGTGTTGCAGTTTTAGGTGGTTCTGGAAGTTTTGGAATTGAAAAAGCAATTGAAAAAAAAATAGATTGTTTTATAACTTCAGATCTTAAATATCATGATTTCTTTAAAGCGAACAATCAAATACTTTTAGTTGATATTGGTCATTATGAAAGCGAGAAGTTTACAAAAGAGTTGATTTTCAATTATCTTAAGAAAAAAATTCCTAAGTTTGCCTGCATTATTACTAAAACTAATACAAACCCGGTTAATTATTTTTAATTATGGCAAAAAAAGTTGAATACTCTGTCGAAGAAAGACTAAGAGCTTTGTATGATTTACAATTAATTGATTCAAGAGTTGACAAAATAAGAAGTGTCAGGGGTGAATTACCTCTTGAAGTTCAGGATTTAGAAGATGAAGTCTCAGGACTAGATGTTAGAATAAGTAAGATAAAAGCAGAACTTGATGGATTCGAAAATGATATAAAAGAAAAGTTAAATAAAATTGAAGAATCAAAGGCATTAATTAAAAAGTATAATGACCAACAAAAAAATGTAAGAAATAATAGAGCTTTCGAATCTTTAAGTAAAGAAATTGAATATCAAGAATTAGAAATTGAATTCCTTGAAAAACAGATTAATGAAATTAAATCTGGGATTGAATTGAAAAATGAAAAATTTGAAGAGACAAATGAGTTAAAAAGTAGTAAGATTTCTCATTTAGAGCACAAAAAAAATGAACTTGAGGCAATTATGAAGGAAACTGAAAATGAAGAAAACGAACTGCTAAAAAAATCAAATGAATTTCAATCAAAAATAGATGAATCACTTCTAAAATCATATTTTAAAATCAGATCAAGTGTCAAAAATGGACTTGCTGTTGTTCCAGTAGAAAGAGGTGCCTCGGCGGGGTCGTTTTTTGTAATTCCTCCACAAGTACAACTAGATATTGCATCAAGAAAAAAATTTATTATAGATGAATTTAGTGGAAGAATTTTAGTTGATAAAGAACTTGCGAATGAAGAAAATGAAAAAATGGAGAAAATCTTTTCTTCTATCTGACTATAAAAGACTTACTTAGTGTTTTTCCTCCTGAAATATTGATTGAATAAAAATACTGTCCGCTAGAAAGTTTTCTAAATTCATTTTCACTTAAATTAAAATTATGTTCCCCTCTTTGGAGTTCTCCGTTGTAAACTCTTGAAACCTGTCTTCCAAGTATATCAAAAACATTAATACTAATATTATGATTTTGTTTTAACCTCAAACTCAAATGAACACGATCTTTGCCACTTGAATATATTGGATAATGATAATTTAGTAATGAATCATAATCAACCATTTCTTTATCATCACAATTAAAACCAAGACCCAGCAATTCATAATTTTCACCTAACATCGCTTTATTTATATATTTGGAATCTCCGCAAAGCCAATCAGTCAAAATTGTTTGATAAATTGATCTAAAATCAACATTATATTTCATATTTCCTCTTCTATCCAAATCAGTTAAACTTGGATGATTTCCAACAAAACCACTACCACGTAATGCAGGACCAAAAAGCATTACTGGTGCAGATGAACCATGATCAGTACCCTCAGAGCCATTTTCTCTTACCCTTCTTCCAAATTCAGAAAAAGTCATAGTAAGCACTTTCGAGTCAAGACCATCATAATTTAGATCATTATAAAATGTTTCTATCGACTTTGACAATTGAGTTAAAAGTGCTTGATGAGTTGTGGGTTGATTTCCGTGAGTATCAAAACCACCTAGTGAAACCATATAAATTTTAGAGCCTAAACCTCCTTTTATTAATCTTGCTACTAATCTAAGTTGTTTGTCTAAATTAGAGTCAGTGTATGAATCAAAATCATTTGATTTGTTAAAGGCTTCACTAATTACATCAGCATAACTGTACGTAGTATTTGAAACCCTTCTTAAAAATTCAACTTGATCACCATGCGTACAATCAGGTAAATTTTGAGTTGAAAAAAACTCGCCTCTTTCCGCAACTTTTTCCAATCTTCTTTCATTTGCTACTGCAAAAGCATATGACCTTTGATCACCTCTAAAAATCATGTTTGCGTTACTTCCAATTTGAATTGCCAAAGGTCTTTCGGGTGGATTAATGTTATAATCAAAATATTTTTCATCATAAAATCTTCCTATCCAGCCGGTAGACATATCAGATTTATTCCTCGTTCCTGTAGCCCATATATCAGATGAAGTAAAGTGTGATAAATTTTGATTTTCATAACCAACACCATGAACAACTTTCATTTTACCTTCTTTCCAGAATGGCATCAATGAATCCATATGTCTGGGAATCGAAAAATCATCACTTAGTTTTATTAAATTATTATTGGGTATATGTATGGTTGGTCTTTTTGAAACATAATTATCAAAATCATACAAGGGTATAATTGTATTAAGACCATCATTACCACCCTTCAATCTTATCATTACCAGAGATCTATCAGAGATAGAATTACTCAATGCATTTGAAACAAAACTTGAATTAATAACAGACAAATGGGAATTAGCTAATGATATTGATCCAGCTCCAGCAATACCTAAAACTTTTAAAAATCCTCTTCTATCCCAATGAGAATGTTCTTGCTTATGTTTATCAGAATCTAAATAATTTTTACTCATTTCAATTGATATTCAGGTAATTTAGTCAAAAAACCTATTAAACGATAAGTTTGCTGTGGAACAGTGTCATCATTTATATTCCATGTACCATCTTCGTAGTATATGTCGGGTACTTCTGATTTAAATACTTCAGTTGCATCTAACAAGTCTTCTTCTTTAATATCATAATCACAAAACATAAAATCAATAACTTTTTTTACGATAGTTTGAGGACTGGTTTCATTTTCTCCAACAATACTTTTTAAAAATTTTTGATACTGAAGCTTATCTTTTTGCCAAAATTTCCATAAAATATCATCGATAAAATCCCATCTCATCGGAAGAGAACCGGTTGAAATCCAATCGTGATTTCCTTGCCAACCAGCAACATCAACTGGATTTAAAACCTCTTGTCCCATATCTCTAGATTTATAAATAAAATAGTTGCCAAGATTGAAATTTTCAGGGACTTCAAACTTCAATTGTTTAAACAAACTACACAACAGATCAACTGGACTCTTTACAATAACATTATTATTAAAGGAATCAAAAAAATGTTCACTTTTAAAAATTTTTTTATACAACAACTCAAGGGAGAAATTGTTTTCAATGAAATAATTTGACAAATCAGAAACAACCTGCTCATTTACATTTGGATTAATAAAATATTTATAAAGTTTAGTACAAATAAATTTTCCAATTAATTCTTTCTTTTCTTCAAAAAGAATTTCGATTACGTCATCATAGTTCCAATTGCCAGTTCTTCCAAAAATAGTTTTTTCTCCATCATCATACCATCTATTATTAAAGCTAATTGGCCCTTGATTCGTCCTGGTGTTGTATCCAGTCAATGCTCTTGAGGTTTCGGTTATATCTTCTTGAGTGTAACCATTGCCCTCGCCAAGGGTAAAAAGTTCATACAATTCTCTGGAATAATTTTCGTTAGGTTTCGAATTTTTATTTTCAAAACCATTCAAATACATTAGCATTGCATCGTCTAATCCTATTTCACGTACAAATTCTTTAAAATTTCCTAAAACATTTTTTTGAATGTTATTGTAATATCTAAATGCATAAGCTGGGTGATTATACATATAATATTCAGTAACAAAATGATTACTCCAAAACAAGGTTAACCTTTCCCTAAATCCATTTTGTAAAAAATCATCAAAAACTAATCTTTGGTGATCTCTAAAAAATGCGCCACGATTCTTACCAGAGTTATTAAAATCTGCTGCATTCCAATCCTTCCACCCTGGATCAGGTGATACAACTAAATTTTTAGCATCATCGACAATTTTATCAATTAAATCTTGTGGAGAATAGTTTAAATAGGCATTAATGTTACTCTTATCAATACCAAATTCCAATCTTCTGAAGAGAAATAAAATTTTCTTTTCATCCCAAGGGTTTTGATCGCTTGGAATAAACTCACTTAATGATAAGTTTGAACAGTTGTTTTTTTTCATTAATCCTTCTAATTCAGGAATTTATACACAATTTAAAAAATTATTAATTAAATTGTGAATATGTTAAAGAAAATAATTACCGTAATATCTACTTTTTTTTTAATAATTTTTATTTCAACCTACTATGATTTTTTTAACTTTAATTTCAATGAAGATCAGTTAAAAAGTGTAAAATTTATTTTTAAATTCTACTTAATTATTTCATCAATCTGCTTTCTACTAGGTGAATTAACAAAGAATTATAGTCAAATTGATAAGGTTTGGAGCTTGGTACCCATTTTTATTGTTTGGTATTTTACTCTTTCATCTAATTTTAATAATAGGATGACAATAATGTCAATTTTGGTTACAATATGGGGTTTAAGATTAACATATAACTTTTCTAGGAGGGGAGGTTATAGTATTTATTTTTGGAAAGGTGAGGAAGATTACAGATGGCAGGAAGTTCGTAAGTCTTTAACTTTATTTAAATCTAATTTTAATTGGTCGTTGTTTAATTTATTTTTTATAAGTTTCTACCAAATGGGACTGATATTTTTATTTTCCTTGCCTATTCTTTCTGCTTGGCAGGGTTCTAATAATCCACTAAATATATATGATTATATTATATCTTTTTTAATGTTAGTTTTCATAGTTTTAGAGACTATTGCTGATCAACAACAATATAATTTTCAATCTGAAAAGTATAGAAAAATTAAAAATGGAGAAAAACTAGATGGAATGTATGTTGATGGTTTTATTTCAAAAGGTCTTTGGTCGCTTTCAAGGCATCCTAATTTTGCCAGCGAACAGATGATCTGGATATGTTTTTATTTGTTCTCAATTTCTGCAACAGGTCAATTAATTAACTGGTCAATTTCAGGTTGCTTAATGCTGATCATTTTATTTTACAATAGTGCAAGGTTCAGTGAAGAAATTAGTTCCAAGAAGTATCCCAAATACTATAATTATCAAAAAAGAGTTCCAATGTTTATTGGAATAAAAAAAAATTAATTATTTAAGTTTTTCAAAAATAAATTCATTCATTCCTTTTTGAGATTTATCAAAAAGCCCAATCCCAGTAGCATAGATAACATTTTCCATATTAAGAGATTCAGCTTTAATTTTTAGTTCTTTCGCATGTAAAGGGTGGTGATGAAAATCAGCGATATTTTTAGGTTTTCTATTTTTTCCAAAATTAACAATAAAAAAAGGAGGATCATTTATATCCATTTGATCAAAAAAATCAATTTTCTTAATATATTTTTTTTTAAAATCATTATCAAGCCATTTCTCTTTATCAAATTTTCCAATGTATTGTAAAACTAATTTATCCATATATTCCTGATCAATATTTGCCATCTCTTTCCACTTTTCTAGATCCATAGTATGTGCAGCAGCAATACCTATTACTAAGGAAACACGAGTAGATTCTCTATCAATCGGATCATTACTATTTAATTTTGCCATATCATCAAAAAAACCTAACCACATTGATGATGTAGCTCCTGCAGAAGAGCCCATTACACCAATTTTTGATTTATCAATTTTATATTTATCGCTGTTGTAACGAAGAAATTGCAATGCTCTTTTAGCATCATTTAAACTTATTAAGATTCCATCATTATTATTTTTAAATCTATAGTTAATTGTAGCAAAAGAAATACCATTTTCTATCATCTTCTCAACCCTTTTAAAATTATTTTTTGAATAAGCAGATTCTTTACTGCCGGAGCCAAACCCACCTCCATGAATAAAAATCATTAGAGGTGAATTTTTATTTTTGTTTGCAATCCAAAGATCTAATACATTTCTTTCAGCTTCACCATACTCAATATTTTTTATTACATTATAATTATGAGTTTTAATAATTGAGTCTACATTTATTAGATTTTTTTGTGAAAAAATACTGTAGCTTAATAAAACAAAAAGTATCGAAACTATCCTAGACATAACAGGCAATTTATAGAGTTAAGAAATAAATAATTGTTGGTATAAAAATTAAAGCACAAAAGATATTAAAAAATCTTGAATTAAATTCTTTAGAGTGCCAATATGCAAGAATTATTAATGGGATTTGAAATGGTAATCTAATTAAAGCATCCAGTTTTGTTATGGATAATATTTCTTGTACATGAATAGACATATATAAATGAATATTTGCTGGGAAAACTAAAATTAAAAGAAGAAATATACCCCAAGCACCATAAAATCTTGATCTTTTAAAAAATATCATTAGACCAAAAATTATTTCTAAAAATCCTGTTAGGTAAATAAAAAAAAGATGATATGGAATAAATTCAGGCATTATAATTATAAAAAAATCAAAGTTTGTAAAATGACTGATTCCTACATATATATATAGAGATCCTAAAATATAAATTGTAATTAATTTATATTTTTTCATTATACTTTGATTTTTCGAATATTCATTAATATTGTATTTGATATGGTCTTTAAAAGTAGTTTATATAGTTTAATTGTTTGTTTTTTGGCCTTTAATTTTTTAAATGCTCAAAATTTATTAATAGATGGATCAATTAAAGATGATAATGACTACGAAATTCCATTTGCTGCAGTTGGAATTATAAAAAAAAATATTGGTACAACATCAACAATGGAAGGAACCTTTTCCTTTTTAGTTTCATCAAATGAACTTGAAGATTCATTAGAAATATCATCAATAGGGTACAAAACTTTTAAAATAAAAGTAAAAGATTATATAAATAAAAAAATAAAAATAGTTAGACTATCTGAACAACTGACTCAACTTGACGAAGTTATAGTTAAAGCTCCTATAAATTATATTGAAAAAGCTTTGAAACTATTAAAAACAAATACTATTAGTGAAAATCATCAATTAAATTTATTATATCGAAGATGGGACGTTGAGGAAAACAAATGTGCTTTTTTCATTGAACAATTTATTAAAGTAATTGATAGAGGACCAAATTCCTATATGGTAAAATCTACTATTGAAAATCAAAGAAAATCTGCTGATTATCGATTTATAAAAAATGAAGCTAAATTTCATCCACTTCAATACACCGAATGGAATAATCCTCTAAGAAAAGGCATAAGAGTAAAAAGTTTTAAATGGAAAAAAGTTAAAAACTCAACATATGATAATGAAGATGTACTATTTTTCGAGGGAATAAATGAAAATATGGACAAAATTAGTATGGTAGTTGGTTTTGATACTTACAAAATATATCAAATTGAGTATGATTGGAAACCAAATATTGGGCGATCTCAAAAAGGACTATGGATATATAAAAAAAATAATGTAGGAAAATTATATTTAAGTTATCATAATAGAGAATGGGTTGGAGCTAGAAAACTCCCAGAAAATGTTAAAAAAACAATGATTAACTCAGGTCAAAAAGTAAGAGCATATTATCCAGTATCTTTCAGACATGAATTAATTGTAACTGAGATGATTCAACAAAAACAAAATTTTGATAAATTCGATGATATGGAACAAAAAGACATGTCATTGTATAAAATACCTTACAATAAAGTTTTTTGGAATAATTTTAGTGTTCCACCTAAAACTGAATATTTTAAAAAAAATATTAGAGAGTTAGAATCTCGTTTTGGAGTATCACTAGAAACTCAGTTTATGTATTCAAACTGATTTTCAAAATTATTACTGCAATATATATGAACTAAATAATTTTAATATGATTAGAAAAATTTCACTACTTATTATTTTTTTGTTTTTAACATTAAATAATTATGCACAGAACAAAAAAGAACAACAAAAAGAAAGTAAAGTCAAATCAATAAAAGATTTAACAAAGTCAAGTAATAAAATTGATGGCCTTTTTACAATTTTTCAAGATTCAATAGATGGAAAGTTGAAGATGGTTGTCAAAAAAGAACAATTTAATAAAGAATTTATCTATTTTTCTCAAATCGCAGATGGTGTGACAGAAGCAGGCAGATATCGGGGATCTTATCAAAATGAAGCTATTTTTTATTTGAAAAGATACTTCAATAAGATTGAGTTTATTTCTCCAAATACTAATTTTTACTTTGATCCTACTAGTCCACTTTCAAAATCTAAAGATGCTAACATTAGTGAAGCAATATTTTTTTCAACGAAAATTCTAAGTGAGGATAAAGAAAATGAACTTTTCTTGATTGATGTAGATAAATTATTTATTTCAGAAATTTTAACTAGAATAAAACGACCAAGAAGACCTGGATCATCATCATCATCATTCAGTCTTGGAAATTTTGATAGGGAAAAGTCAAAGATTGAAGAAATAAAAAATTATCCTGAAAACACTAATCTTAAAACTGAATATGTTTATAATAATCCAAACTACTTAAATAGTGGTTCTGAAGCAGTTACAGATGCTAGAAACATTTCTATTAAAGTATTTCATTCACTCATTAAAATGCCCGATGATGATTATGAGATAAGGTATGCTGATGCTAGAACTGGTTATTTTACAACTGAAACAAATGATATGACTTCCACAAAAACAACTAATTATAGGGATATGATTAATAAGTGGAGATTAATTAAAAAAAATCCTGAATTAGAATTATCTGAACCTGTTAAGCCTATAACTTGGTGGATAGAAAATTCAACCCCGATTGAATGGAGGGAAACAATAAAAAATGCTGTACTTCAATGGAATATTGCTTTTGAAAAAGCTGGATTTAAAAATGCTATTGAAGTTAAAATTCAACCCGATGATGCTGACTGGGACGCAGGAGATATAAGATATAATGTATTGAGATGGACATCATCTCCAAATCCACCATTTGGTGGTTATGGTCCAAGTATGGTAAATCCTAGAACTGGTGAAATAATAGCTGCAGATATAATGTTAGAGTTTGTTCACTTCACTAACAGAGTATTTTATGAAAAACTATACCAAGATCCATCTATAAACATGAGTTTAAATCCAATTAATGAGGAATATTTTTACGATAAAAATCATTCGTGTTCAGCTGGAGAACATACTCATGAAAATATTTTGTATGGAAAAACTGTATACCCTGAGTTTTCAAACAATGATATCAAACTTGGTAAATTAGAAGAAGATAATATGATACGGCTGATTATGCATGAAATTGGTCACACTCTTGGTTTAAGTCACAACATGAGGGGAAGTCATCTCTACAGTCCAGATGAACTTTCTAATCCTGAGCTATTGAAAGGTAAATCAATCAACACGTCAGTAATGGAATATCCTGCTTTAAATGTTAGTTTAGATAAAAATAAACAAGCTCAATTTTCTGACACAACAATAGGTCCTTATGATAAATGGGTGATTGAGTTTGGTTATAAACCAAATTTAACAGAAATCGAAAGAGAAAAAATTCTTTCTAGATCTAATGAACCAGAATTGGCATTTGGTAATGATGCTGATGATATGAGATCATCAAGTAGAGGAATTGATCCTAGAGTTATGGTTTATGATTTATCAAATGATCCAATAAAATTTTCCATTGATAGATTTACATTAAACAACAGGCTATTTAATGAATTAAAAGAAAAGTTTTTAAAGCAGGGATCAACATATGATAATCTAAGAAGAGCATACTACATTTTAGGTTCATCATCTTCAACAGCTGGCACAGTAATTTCGAGATTTATAGGTGGAGTTTATGTTGATAGGTCAGTCGTAGGTCAGAAGGGTGCTACTAAACCCTATACACCTGTGAGTTATTATGATCAAAAGAGAGCCATGAACGCATTAAAAAAATATATTTTTAGTCCTAACTCATTCAAAGTTTCAAATGATATTTATAATTTATTAGCAAAGCAAAGAAGAGGTTTTGATTTTAGATCTGGGCCCGAAGATCCAAAAATTCATGATCAAATCTTAGGTTATCAAACAAGAGTATTATCTCATCTTTTACACCCAAATACACTACAAAGAATTCTTGATTCAGAACAATATGGAAATAAGTACACATTGACTGAATATATGACGGACCTTAATAATGTTATGTTTGATGAAGATAAAAATGGAAATATCAATACTTTTAGACAAAACCTGCAAGCAACGTATATTTTAAGACTAATTCAAATTATTTCAGAAAGTGGTTCAGCTAGATATAAGATTCCAGTTAAATCGATGGCAATATATAATCTTGAAAAAACATTAAAGTTCTTAAGAAATAGAAATGGAAATGTTTCCACTATTGCTCATAGAAACCACCTCAAGAAACTAATAATGAAAACATTGGATGATATTTAGATATTAATAGATGAAGTTATTTAAATAACCGAAAAGATAGAGAATAATATTAGATTTAAAATATCAATAAAAAAACCCCAACTAAAGTTGAGGTTAAAATGGTGAAGAGTCGTTTTTTACTTTATAAAAATGACTTCAAATTTCAATTAGGATTTAAAGTAGTTGTAAAGAAGGGAACAAACAAGATAAAATCGAGTCTGCAAACCATTGATTTTGAACATGATATAATCAAATTCAAAATAAAAAAATAGACTATAACAACTCTTTTTAATTAATATTATCAATTAAAAAATCTTAATTTTATTTATATATTTTTTCTATATAAGGAATATAACCAAATATTAAAATGAAATGATTTGTATAAAGACAAAAGTGCCCAAAGAAATATGTGAAATTAATGATGAATTAAAGGCAATTTATCATAGTCATGATTCTATTTGCATATGGGTCTTTAAAACACGAGATGATAGAAATAAATTTATGGATGAAACTATTGGAATGCTAAAAAAAGATAGGGAAGACTATTACATTTCAAATTATCAATAAAAAACCCCAACTAAAAGTTGAGGTAAAAATGTGGGCGCTGAGGGATTCGAACCCCCGACCCCTTGGGTGTAAACCAAGTGCTCTGAACCAACTGAGCTAAGCGCCCTCAATAAATCAATTATTTTTAATTTAATCGATCAACAAATATAACACACTAAATTAAACTAAATGAAAGTTTATTTGTGATTTTTTTGATTAGTTTGAATCAAAAAAAAACCCTGTTAAAAACAGGGTTCAAAAAAGGTCAAATACTCACTAAAAATTTATTCTTTTTTTGAAATTTTGATTATCATACTCAAGATTTATTTTTACATAATTAACGTCAAAATTAACTGAGAAAATTTTATTATTTAAGCTCTCATAATCCATAGTATTTAAATAAATCTCCTCACCATTATCAGCAATTATACTTATGTCAATAGGGGTACTTGAGTCCAATACTTTAATTAAAATATTATTTTTTTTATGTTGGAAAATTGGTTTTAATATCTTTTTTTTATCGATTAGTCTTAAACCATTATCGTCAATATATAGCATTAACTTATCAATAAAACTTTCATTTTCAATATCAAGAACATAACCACCATAACTGTAATTCTCTAAATCAATAGAGAGGGAATTATATTGATTTACAAACGGAAATGTTGTAACATGACCTGATGATAAATTGATTAATTTGAGACTTGACAGATCAAAATCATTTTCAAAAGTTAAAGTAATAGAGCTTTCATTTAATTTAAAATCAATATAATTATCAAATTTTAAAGGGTTATTAGTTGAAATAAAACTTAGTGTTGTTATTAAAAATGTAAATAATAAATTTTTCATATTTTTTTTTAAATATTAATATCACAAAATTAAATAGGCTTTTAAAGATTTTATTATAAATAATTAACTATAAACTATACTATATTAACTATATTAGCCATTATTTTTAAAAAAAATATTAATTTTAGTTTAAATTAGTCTTTTAAAATATAATATGTCCAAATTTATTTTTGAAAAAATTCAAACTCCATTAGAAAGATCATTTAAATACTCAGTGTTCGATCAAAAAAAACCAAATATCAAAAATTTTAATTGGCATTATCACCCTGAAATCGAGTTAGTTTACATTGACAGCGGCAGCGGCATTAAAGGTGTTGGCAATCACCTATCAAATTATTATAATGGAGATTTAGTTTTAGTAGGTTCCAATGTACGACATATGGGTTTTACAGAAAGTTTTTTGGATGGAAAAACTGAGGTTGTAGTTCAATTTAAACCAGAATTTCTAGGAAACTCTCTCATAAACACACCTGAACTTAAGAATATTTCCAAACTTTTTTTTAAAGCAAAATCTGGGTTGAGCTTCCCTGAGCCTGTAAGGACTGAGGTTGGCGAAGCTTTGCTAGGACTCCAATATGAAAGTTATTTTCAAGGATTTATTACTTTATTAGATATACTTAATAAATTATCAAATTCATACTCTATTAATTTAAATGACTCAAACTTTGAGGAAATTAACGAAAATAATCAATTGAAAAGATTATTCAACTTTGTTAAATATAATTTTAATGATGAAATAACTTTAAAACAAGCTTCAGAAAAAGCATCGATGACAACACCGGCTTTCTGTAGATATTTTAAAAAAAATACAGGAAAAACTTTTATTGGATATGTTAATGAATACAGAATTAATCATGCTTGTAAATTATTAATTGAAACGAATAATGATATAAAATCAATTTGCTATGATAGCGGTTTTAATAACTTTTCAAATTTTGTCAGATTTTTTAGAAGATACCATGGTTTAAGTCCAAAACAATTTAGAAAAAAAATGTATAGACAAAAGGGGCTGAAAAATTAAATATTCATAATCTCAGATACCACAAAATTACTTCCAGTAACAAGAATAAAAGAATTTGAATCACTATCAAAAAGAGCTTGTCTGTAAGCATTGGAAGCCAAATTAAAAGCATTAAACTTTAATTTATTTTTTGTTGCTCTTTTTGTAATTTTATTTAAAGACATAGATCTTGGATTATTTATTTCACAGAAATAGTAGAAAAAATTTGAAGGTAAAACATCTATAATTTTAAGCTGATCTTTCTTTTCAAGTGTTCCAAAAACAATCTTTATATTTTTAGGTATTTTTTTTAGCTGTTTTATAATAATTTTAAATGCATCTATATTATGAGCAGTATCTAGAATTACTTCAGGATTAATCTTTATTTTTTGCCATCTACCAATAAAACTTGTGTTACTTTTGAAATTAATTAATCCACTATTTAATTTGTTTAGATCCAATTTTTCTTTAAGTATTAAGTTTATCACTTTTTTTGCTATAAATACATTTTCCAACTGATAATCAGCATCTAATTTTAAATCATTTTTTTTATATACAGTCGAGTTAACAAAATGTAATGGGGCATTTAATTTTTTTGAAATTGTAATAAAATTTTTTTTTAATCTGGGTTTTTTTTCGCCAATAACAACAGGTATATTTCTTTTGATTATTCCTGACTTTTCATTTGCTATTTCATTCAAAGAATTACCTAAAAATTTTTTATGATCATAACCAATATTAGTTATGCATGATAATATTGGATTACATATATTTGTTGCATCTAACCTACCCCCTAGACCAACTTCAATTATTGCAAAATCAACTTTTTTTTTATTGAAATAACATAATGCCAAAGCAAAAGTAATTTCAAAAAAAGAGATTTTATTTTTTGTGAAAAAATTGAGGTTTTCACAGATGAAATTTTGGAAAAAAGACTTCTCAATTAAACAACCATTTATTTTAACTCTTTCTCTAACATCAATAAGATGGGGTGAAGAAAATATACCAACACTATATTCATGTTCCTGTAGCACCGATGCTAATAAATGACATGTAGAACCTTTACCATTTGTACCTCCAACATGAATAATTTTTAAATTATTTTGAGGGTTTCCAAGATGATCACACAACTTAATTACGGGTTCGAGTTTTAAATTATAATTATCGTAGTTACGGTTGAATGATAAGGGAATTTTAAATAACCAATTTATTACCTCTTCATAATTCATTACAACACATAGTCTCTAAGAAGTATAAATGTGATAAATCCTGCCAAATACCCAATAAAAGCTAAAAATGCTATCTTTTTTAAATACCACATAAAATCAATCTTTTCCATACCCATTGCAACAACACCTGCAGCAGAGCCAATTATGACCATACTTCCTCCAGTTCCTGCAGCATATGCAATTCCGTGCCACAGTGGATTATCAATTGCTTCTCCAAACATTCCCATAGATGCAGCAACGAGAGGAACATTGTCAATAGCAGCAGAAAGAAAACCTAAGACAAAAACAACTATATCAAGTCCTTCAAAAAGAATCCAATCTACATTTTCAAAAGTTGAAACTAGCCATTGACCTACACCAAAAACAATTCCTAGTGCCTCGAGAGCACCAACTGCCATTAAAATTCCTAAAAAGAATAAAATACTAGGCATTTCAATTTTAGTTAAGGCATGATGAACTGGACTATGATTAGATGCTTGAATTTTAGGATTTTTAATTAGTGAATAATTAAAGAACTCAGCAATTGTTGCAACAACGGCAAGTGAAAGCATCATGCCAAAATAAGGAGGAAGTCCTGTAAAAATTTTAAAAATTGGAACAAAAACAATAGAAGATAATCCAATAATCAAAATTTTAAATCCATATGGATTTTCCATTTCATTATTTTTAGGCGGTGAAATTTCACCTTTAAAAACATTGTATTTCGATGCAACATATGTTGGAATTATCATGCATACTAAGGATGGAATAATAAGATATTTTATTAAAGCAACAATTGAAACCTTTTCGCCAATCCACAACATTGTTGTAGTAATATCACCAATTGGAGACCATGCTCCACCCGCATTGGCAGCGACAATTATCATACCCGCATACCACAACTTTAAATTTTTATCGCTGACTAATTTTTGAAGTATAGTAATCAATACAATTGTTGCTGTGAGATTATCAATAATTGCAGAAAGAATAAATGCAAGAAAACATATAATCCATAAAATTTTGACTTTGTTTTTGGTTTTTATCAATCTTTTAATAGTAGCAAAACCATTAAAAAAATCTACTGTTTCAACAATGGTCATAGCACCAATTAAAAAAACTAAAATTTCAGCTGTATGTCCTAAAAAATAATTTAAAACGGATTTTAATTTATAAGGCATCAATTCCTTATTTTTTGTATCAATTTCAAATACAGTTAAATCAAAATATGAAATTAAGCCCCATATAATAGCCATCATTATAAGAGCTGGAATCAATTTATCAATTTTCAAAGAATGTTCGAAGGCAATACCTAAGTAACCAAGAATAAATACGGAAATAATTATAGTTTCAATCATATGCTAAATATTCAATAATAATACCAAATTATTCAAAATAAATTAAAAAAAATATGATTTATTGAAAAGTTAATATTAATTAAATAAATATTAAAAGTATAGTATAGTATTTGATAATGTTTGAATAGGTAATTAGTATTTTTGTTAATTCCACTAAAAAATATGAGTTTTAAAAAACAAGGATTATATAACCCCCTTTTTGAGCATGAAAATTGTGGAGCAGGTTTTATTTGTAGTCTAACAGGAAAAAAAACAAATAAAATTATACACAATGCATTAAATATTTTAACCTGTCTAGAACACAGAGGCGCTGTTAGTTCTGACGGAAGAACTGGTGATGGAGCCGGAATTTTAATTGAAATTCCGCACGAATATTTTTCTAAGGAATGTGAATTCGAACTACCTAAACCAAGAAATTATGCAGTTGGTATGGTTTTTTTACCTCAAAAAACTAACCAATCTAAATATTGTATAAACGAATTTGAAAATCAAATTAATATTCAAAAATTAAAGATTTTAGGATGGAGAGATGTTCCTACAAATTCTAAAGTTGTAGGAGAAATTGCCTCAAAATCTCAACCAATAATTAAACAAGTTTTTATTGGTAAAGAAAATGAGGAACAAACTGAAGAGGAATTTAATTTAAAATTATATTTAGCTCGAAAAATCTCTGAGCACTCAATTTATGATAGCCCCTTATCGCAAAAGAAATATTTTTACTTTTCTAGCTTACATACTAGAACTATCATATACAAAGGTTTGTTAATCCCTGAAGATATTGAAAGGTTTTATCTAGACTTAAAAAACCCACTATTAGTTACAAGACTTGCTTTAGTTCATCAACGCTTTTCAACTAATACTTTCCCTACATGGGATTTAGCCCAACCTTTCAGATACATGTGCCATAATGGTGAAATTAATACATTGAGAGGAAATGTAAGTAGGATGGCAGCCAGAGAAGAACTAATAAAATCCGAATTAATCAGTGAAGAATTTTTAAATAAAATTTTTCCTATCATCTTAAAAGGAAAATCTGATTCTGCATCAATGGATATGGTTGTTGAATTATTATTAATGACAGGTAGATCATTACCTGAAGTAATGATGATTCTTGTACCCGAAGCCTGGGAAAAACATAAATCAATGAATGATTCAAAAAAGGCCTTTTATGAATTTAACGGATGTCTCATGGAACCTTGGGATGGACCAGCATCAATTCCATTTACCGATGGAAATTTCATTGGAGCATTATTGGATAGAAATGGATTGAGACCATCCCGATACTCGGTAACGAAAGACGGATATGTTATAATGTCATCCGAAACTGGAGTTGTTGATATTGATCCAAAAAACATTCAAATGCATGGAAGACTTGAGCCAGGTAAAATGTTTTTAGTAGATATGAACGAAGGACGAATTATTGAAGATGAAGAAATTAAAAATGAAGTGGTTAAAAAATTTCCATACAGAAAATGGGTTAAAGACAACACCCTTCCATTAAGTAATATTCCTTATACTGGAAATAGAACACCTGATGAAAAAATTAGTTTTGAAAAAAGATTAAAAATATTTGGCTATACCAAAGAAGACCTTAATACCATTATAGTACCAATGTGTTATAAAGGTAAGGAATCTATTGGTTCAATGGGTACTGATACACCCCTCGCAGTTCTTTCAAAACGCCCACAATTAATATACAATTATTTTAAACAATTATTTGCTCAAGTTACTAATCCCCCATTGGATGGTATTAGAGAAGAAATTGTAACTGACACTAGCTTAACGATTGGAAGCGATTATAATATTTTTGATATTGTGCCGTCACATGCAAAAAAACTTAAAATCAACAATCCGATAATCTCCAATGAAGACCTTGACAAAATAAAATACATAAAACACAAAGATTTTAAAGCTGCTTCAGTTAAAGCATTATACAAATTAACTAAAGGTCATAACGGTTTAGAAAAGGCATTAGATAAACTTGTTACAGAAGTCGAGCTTAAAGTTGATTCAGGATTTAACATTATTATTTTGAGTGATAGAAATGTGAATAAAAAACTCGCACCAATTCCGATGCTTTTAGCTTGTTCATTTGTTCATCATTCAATGATTGAAAGAAAAAAACGATCAAAATTTGGTATTGTTATAGAGTCTGCTGAGCCGCGTGAACCCCATCATTTTTCCATGCTATTTGGATATGGTGCTAGTGCAATAAATCCCTACTTGGTAAATGAGATTATTTCTTACAAACACAATACAGGGGTTTTAGAAAATTTAGAGAATTCAATTAAAAATTATAATAATGCAATTGCTAAAGGAATTCTAAAAGTTATGAATAAAATAGGTATTTCAACTTTGCACTCATACAGAGGATCTCAAATTTTTGAAGCGCTAGGGTTGAGATCAAAATTTGTAAAAAAATATTTTAATAATACTGCCACGAGAATTGAGGGAGTTGGATTGTACGTTTTAGAAAAAGAAATTTCTAGTAGATTCAAAAAAGCTTTTGAATTTGAAAGTAATTTAAATGAAGTTGATTATGGTGGAGATTATAAATGGAGGAGAAATGGTGAAGCACATATGCTTAACCCTTTAACTATCTCAAAACTACAACAGTCTGTCCGCCAAGAAAGTTACTCTACCTATAAAATTTATTCGGATAACATAAATAAACAAAATGAACAATTCATGACCCTAAGAGGGTTAATGAAGTTTTCTGAATTTGACCCTATACCAATTGATGAAGTTGAACCTTGGACAGAGATTGTAAAACGATTTAAAACAGGAGCAATGTCATTTGGTTCTCTAAGTAAGGAAGCTCATGAAAATTTAGCAATTGCAATGAATAGGATTGGTGGTAAAAGTAATTCTGGTGAGGGTGGTGAAGATCCAGCCAGATTTAAAAAAGAAAAAAATGGTGATTCCAAAAAAAGTTCTATTAAGCAGGTAGCATCTGGAAGATTTGGAGTTAGCTCTCACTACCTTACTAATGCAAATGAGATTCAAATAAAAATGGCCCAAGGAGCTAAACCAGGCGAAGGTGGTCAACTCCCTGGACCAAAGGTTAGTCCTATGATTGCAAAGGTTAGAAATTCAACACCATATGTTGGGCTGATATCCCCTCCTCCACATCATGATATTTATTCAATTGAGGACCTTGCACAACTAATTTATGATTTAAAGAATGCTAATAGATCTGCTCGAATCAATGTAAAACTTGTTTCTGAAGTTGGTGTGGGAACAATTGCTGCAGGAGTAGCCAAGGCAAAAGCTGATGTTATATTGATTTCAGGTTTTGATGGTGGAACAGGCGCGTCACCATTAACTTCACTAAAACATGCTGGTTTACCTTGGGAACTCGGAATAGCTGAAGCTCAGCAAACACTAGTGTTAAATGACTTAAGAGGAAGAGTAGTAATTGAATGTGATGGACAACTAAAAACAGGTAAAGATGTTGCTATTGCATGTCTTTTAGGAGCTGAAGAGTTTGGTTTTTCAACTGCACCTCTTGTTGCTTCAGGATGTATTATGATGAGAGCATGTCACTTAAATACTTGTCCTGTAGGCATAGCAACCACTGATCCAGAGTTAAGGAAAAATTTCAAAGGGAAACCAGAACACGTAATTAATTACATGTATTTCGTAGCTCAGGAGTTAAGAGAAATCATGGCAAATCTAGGCTTTCGTACTATTGATGAAATGGTTGGTAGAAGTGAGAAATTGAATACAAAAGAAGCATTGGATTATTACAAGATCAAAGGAATTGATCTTTCCAAAATATTATATAAGCCTGAAAATATCAAAAATAAACCAATAAGAAATATAGAAAAACAAGATCATAATCTTGAAAATGTTTTAGATTTTAAAATTTTAAACAAAGCAAAGCTTGCTATCGAAAAGAAAATTAAAATGTCCATTGATCTTGATATTAAAAATACAGACAGAACAGTAGGTGCCATTTTAAGTAATGAAATCTCAAAAAAATACGGAAAGAATGCTTTACCTAAAGACACATTAGAAATAAAATTCAAGGGATCCGCTGGTCAGAGTTTTGGTGCATTTTCAGTTAAAGGTCTTAAAATGATTATTGATGGTAATACCAATGATTATTTTGGAAAAGGTCTTTCTGGTGCTACTATTATTGTAAGAAAACCAAAAGAAGCAACTTTTAACTCCCACGAAAATATCATAACAGGTAATGTAGCACTATATGGTGCAACATCTGGTGAAGCATATATTAATGGAATTGCTGGCGAGAGATTCTGCGTTAGAAACTCTGGTGCGTCATCTGTGGTTGAGGGTATAGGTGATCATGGTTGTGAGTATATGACTGGTGGAATTGCTGTCATTCTTGGAAAAATTGGCAGAAATTTTGCTGCGGGAATGAGTGGTGGAATTGCCTATATTTATGCAGAATCAAAATTTTTCGATAAAAGAAATTTTAATATGGAAAGTATTGAGATTGAAAAACTTGAAGCCCAAGATTTAGATATTGTTAAAGAATTAGTACAAAATCATTATACCCACACCTACAGTGATATAGCTGAAAAAATTATTTCAAACTGGGATAATCACAAAAAGCATTTTATAAAAATTATGCCAATTGAGTACAAAGCTGCCCTGGAAAAAATGGCCAAGGATAAGATTAATTCAATTATCAAATAATTATGGGAAAATTAAAAGGATTTTTAGAATATGATAGAAAGGTAGAAGATAACAAACCTGTTTATGATAGATTAAAAAATTATAATGAATTTACCATTAAATATGACTATAATGAAGTTGAAAAACAAGGTTCAAGGTGTATGGATTGTGGTGTTCCGTTTTGTCACTCTGGCTGTCCACTCGGTAATTTAATACCTGAATTTAATGATGCTGTTCACAATAAAAACTGGAAATTAGCAGTTGATATATTGCACTCAACAAATAATTTTCCGGAATTTACAGGCAGATTATGTCCAGCTCCATGTGAAGCTGCTTGTGTTCTTGGATTAATAAGCCCTCCTGTTTCAATTGAAATGATTGAAAAATATATTGTTGAAAGAGGATTTAGTGAAGGTTGGATTAAAGCTCAAGTTCCTCAAAAAAGAACTGGAAAAAAAATTGCTATTGTTGGTTCTGGTCCTGCTGGGCTAGCGGCAGCACAACAACTTAATTTAGCTGGTCATAGTGTCGTTGTCTATGAAAGAGATCTAAAAATTGGTGGCTTGTTAAGATATGGAATTCCAGATTTTAAATTAGAAAAAAATATAATTGACAGAAGAATAAAATTATTGCTTGAGGAAGGTATTGAGTTTAGAACTGGTGTTGAAGTTGGAATAGATATTTCGATTACTACTTTAGAAAAAAAGTATGATATTATTCTTTTATGTGGAGGGGCAACTATTAGAAGACAATTACCTATAAAAGGAAGCAATCTTAAGGGTGTTGTTCAGGCCATGGACTTTTTGAAACACCAAAATGAAGTTGTCGATAAAATTTCTAAAAATACTGTGGCTTTATCAGCAAAAAATAAAAATGTAATAGTTATTGGCGGTGGTGATACTGGTTCTGATTGTATTGGAACATCAAATAGACAAAAAGCTAAATCAGTAGTAAATTTTGAAATCCAGAGTAAACCTCCAAAAAAAAGAAGTGAAGAAAATCCATGGCCTTACTGGCCATTTACCCTAAAAACTAGTTCATCTCACGAAGAGGGTATAAAAAGACAATGGTCAATTATGACTAAAGAGTTCATAGGCGATAAAAATGGTAATCTAACTGGTTTGAAAACTGTAAAGGTAGAATGGAAAAAGGATGAAGAAGGTATATTTAAATTAATGGAGATTAAAGGATCTGAAAAAATATGGCCGTGTGAATTAGCATTATTAGCATTAGGTTTTACGGGTCCAGAAATATCAATATTTAATGATTTAAACACAAAGCTTGATGATTTTTCAAAACCTGTTACACACGAATATCAAACTTCAAATCCTAAAGTATTTGCAGCTGGAGATTTAAGAAGAGGCCAATCTTTAATTGTGTGGGCAATCTCTGAAGGAAGAGAAGCTGCATACAATATTGATAAATATTTAATGGGAAAATCTATATTACCAACTAAAATCAAAGGGGACTTACCTCTAGTTAAATAAATTCCAGTTTAAACCAAATCTAAAGCCTGAATCTCTATAAGGCATTGATGGTGTATAATAAAATTTGTTTCCAGTTAATGATGAATTAATATGTTCAAAAATGAAGAACAATCTTGTTTGTCTTATTTTGGCATTTAAGAAAAAATCAACAATAGGATATTCACCTATTTTTTTTTCGTTTTGAGTATGAAAAGTTGATATTACAGGATTGTATTCATCAGCAAAAAACTTTGAGAAAATTTTAAAATTAAATCCTGATTGAATTTCCAATACATTATTAAATATTTTTTCAGAAATGTAAAAAGAATTCCTAAAAATATATTTAGGCAAATTCAAAACATATTCTTTTTGTTTAACTTTTTGAAGTAATAATGTATTATCCATGGAAAACTTTCCGAAAGTAAAGTTCTTATTATATTTAAACTTTAATAAATCAATATTAAAACTAGCTTGATTTAACACAGGCAAATATGATTCTTCAATTTGATTATCAGTATATACATAGAAGTAATTCATAATTTTTGAACCTGATATTTGAAACTCTCCAAATCTTTTATCATTAAGTTTAAATTGTATACTATTGATTGATATTAATTTATTCGAGTTTTCCCATTTTATGTTTTTAAATGAACTATCATAATAATCATACATTAGACCTGGGTGAAATTTAGTTGATATAAATTTTAAACTCATATCAATTTTATCTGAATTAGAGGTTCTAAGCACAAACATGTATTTATCACCGACTCTTTCTCCATTTATTTTTTTTTGTAAATCAATATCAAGATCTAAAACCTCAAAACCTTTAGTCAATTTTAATGAAAATAAGTTTGAGTTTTCTCTAATCTTATTTTCATTATTATTTAAATTAAAATATTCAAAATTAAAATTTATCAATCCTGCCTCAATTGAATCAAAAATCAAATTTGAAAGATTTAAACTAATTTTATTAAAAATAGATCTAAACTTATAATTATCCTTGGCAGATATTAGCCCTGAATTTAATTCACCATAATAATTGTTAATTGTTTTTTGATCATATGTATTGTTAATTGTTGAATATAACAGTGTATGATTAAAACTTATTTTTTTTTTATTATTAGTGAGATTGAACGAGTTTTTAGAAAAGAAGTTTCTTGTAAAATAGATATTAATTGCATCCTCAAATTTTACATTTAATTTAGATCTTTCATCGAAAACATCATCTTTTGATTCAAAATCATCAATTGAAATTGTGGTCAAACCTCCATTCTCATGCTTTTCTAATCTTTGAGAAACATAGAACATTTTGGAGTTAAATTTTTCTGAATTATAATTGTAAGTAAAATTGAAATTTTTAGATCCTGAAAGCGAATTTTGATATTTACCCAATGATCTAAGTGCTTTAAATGATAGTGAAAAATTAAGTTTTCTATTAACATTAGTTGTGAATAGAGCATCTGTTAACTGACCTTGTGAATATACTGTTTTAAATAACAATTCAGTAACAGGATATGCAACATCGTAAAAATAAATATCATCTTCAAATTGTATAATTGATTTATTAGCATTAAAGCCAATACTTGGATAATTTGATTGTTCTATTTCATAAGATAAATTATTGTATACTTGACCTACATTATTTGGTTTAATAAATTCGAAATTATCTTTTCTTCTATAATTGAATTCATATAATTTACTGATATTTAAGGTTGTATCTAATAAAATAGTATCTGCTTGAAAATTAAATTTTTTTATTTTATTTATATCAAAATTAAAGGCTTCAATTGTCATTGAATCTCCAAGATTAGAAAAAGCCTCATTTAATTGTCCCTCATTAATTTGAGTAAAAGAATTTATTGTATAGAAAAACATTAACAATAAGTAAATTAATCGCACAGATAATATGTTTAAGTTGATAAAATAAATACTAATTTAAGGAATGAAATATGATAAAAAGGTATAATAATAAAATTTTGGTATGTGGAATTGATGAAGCAGGTAGAGGAGCTTTGTCTGGACCAGTTACAGTATCAGCCGTTATTTTACCAAAAGAATACTACAACCCTGAAATAAAGGACTCAAAAAAATTAAGTTCAAAAAAAAGAATTGAACTATTTCACGTTATAAAAAAAATTGCTTTAGATTACGTGATATTTGATGTTAATAATCACAAAATTGATGATTTAAATATCTTGAAAGCTACTTATTATGGTATGAATAAATCAATTGAAAATTTAAAAATTAAATCAAATATTTACTTAGTTGATGGAAATAAATTTCAGCCTAAAATGAAGATTAATTACAAGTGTATAATTGGTGGTGATAATATTTTTCAAAGTATTGCTGCAGCGTCTATTTTAGCTAAGGTTCATAGAGATAATTATATGAAAAAAATTGATAAAATTTACCCACAATTTGATTGGAAAAACAACAAAGGTTATGGGACGAGAATTCACATTGATAAAATAAATCAATATGGTTTATGCCCATTCCATAGAAATAGTTTTAAAATAAAGAGCAAACAATTATCAATAAAAATTTAGTTTTTTAATTTTACAATAGATTGAAAAAACATTTAATAATATTTTTTATACTATTTAACTCATGCTCAGAGAATCTGACTGAAACATTAGATCCAATTTATAAAATACCTGATAACCCAATTTCAGTATTAATTATTGATGATATTAATCAAGTTAATGATGATGAAAAATTATTAATTCAAAGCTTTTTCGAAATAAATCTTTTTGATGAAGAATTATTCAGAACAAAAAATAAGTTAATATATAGCAAGCATAAAGTAGGAAAAGATGATTTTGGAAAATTAATTCTAACTGAAAACTCAGAGGAAATTTTAAATATTAATGTAATTGACTCACTAAAATATGACAAAAAAACAATATTTATTTTTGAACATAATAATGATAAATATTTTTTAAAAAAAGATTTAGATTATAATGTTATCTCAAATAATAAGTTTTTGATTGAGAACTATACTAGAAACTCCAGCTTCAGTAGCAACTTTAATTCTAAGAATTTTTTTGATTTATTTAAAATAAAGTCAAATAATATTTCTGTTTTTATTTCAGAAAATTTTAAATCAAACAAATTAAATAATCTCAATATAAAAGTTGATGAAATTTCAGATTGGATAAATTTTGAGTTTGAAATTAAAAACAATGAAATTGTTATTATGGGTTTATCTAAAATTGATAAAAAAAGTAGAAATTCTTTGATTTTCAACAAGATAAAACCTTCTAAAAGTGAAATTTATAAATTAATGCCTAAAAACTTTGTAAAATTTAAATCTTACACTGTAAATGAACAATTTTTTATGAATTTTAATGAAATAATAAATCAAAATACCACCAAGCAATTTGATATAGACTCCGTCTTCACTACGAGTAGTGAAGTTGCTATATTTAACAGTGTTACAGATACAATCATCATATTAAATAATAAATTATATGATATTGAGAAAAATAATAATTTAAATTTTGAAAAAAAATATAGAGATTTTAAAATATATAAAAATGATACAATTACGACTGGCATTAATGAATTTGATGAATTTAATTTCTTAAACAAAAAAATATTTATTTCACAAATAGATAATAGAATTTTAATTGCTAATAAACTTAATTCTATTGAAAAACTAATTGCTGGGAACTATAATAAATCAGAGTT
>CABYPD010000002.1 GCA_902520835.1 uncultured Bacteroidota bacterium | reverse complement strand
TATTTTTCATTATCAACGCTAACATTAATCCTTTTCCTCTTATTTCATAAATTAATTTATGCTTTAATAGTGATCTGAAAAGCTTCTCTTTCTCATTAGATTTTAAAACTAAATTATTCTTGATAATATATTTGAGAGTTTCGTGTCCTGCTCTAGCTATAACTGGATGGCCTCCAAAAGTTGTTATATGTCCTAGAATTGGATTAGATTGAAATTTATTCATTAGTAATTGATTGCATATTATTGCTCCAATTGGAAACCCACCACCTAATGCCTTTCCTATCACTAAAATATCAGGTGTAACATTATAATGTTCAAAAGCAAACATTTTTCCTGTTCTACCTATACCGGATTGTAGCTCATCAAAAATTAAGAGTACTCCCTTTTCATTACATTTTACTCTTAATTTTTTTAGATATTCTTTTTTAGATTGAATAAAACCAGCACCTCCTTGTATAGGTTCTACTATAACACATGCTACAGAATTATCAATGATTTTCAAATCTTCTACTGAGTTAAAGTTTATATGATGAACATTAGGAAGTAATGGTCGATATCTTCTTTTTCTTTTCTCAAAACCTGAGATACTCAAACTTCCGTGAGTACTTCCATGATATGAATTTTTCATAGAAATAATTTTCTGTCTACCAGTTGATCTTTTTGCAAGTTTTAAAGCTGCTTCGATTGCTTCAGTTCCAGAATTAGTTAAATATGTGGTATTTAATTTATTTGGCAAAAGAGCGGAAAGGAGTTCACATAATTCAACACTGGGCTTTTGAACAAATTCACCATAAACCATAACATGAGAGTATTCTTTCAATTGTTTAACAATTGAATTATTAATCTTTGAATTTGAATGCCCAATATTATTTACTGATACACCTGCAACGAAATCTAAATATTTATTGTTTTTGGTAAAAATATAGCTTCCTTTGGCCTTAATAATTTCTAAACCTAAAGGGTTTTTTGTGGTTTGAGCTTGATATTTTTTAAATTTATCTATCAATTAGCATTTGTTTTTTATTTATTTTTTCACTTTCTCTATTTATAAAACCATTTAAAAAAGTTTCATTCTCGTCAAGAAACTCCTCTGGATAAAGCACTCCCTCTGGGTTTGTAATAAAAGTGATTTGATCCATTCCTTTATCTTTAAAATAAATTATAATTGAACTTGCTACAGCCTTATCTACTCCAATTAAGTTTGAGTTTTCATCATACATATAATATATTAACTCTGAATTTTGATCAATTTTAACTCTATCTAATTTATTATCAATAAAATTTCCAAAAAGTTTAAGACCCTTGATTTGATTGTATTTATTATCTCCAATTGAATCTTCTTCAATAATAAATACATTATTTGGTATTTTTATTGAGTCTAACTCGTTGGTATCTAAGTCTTCAGTAAAAATTATTTTATCACCAGACATTTGAGTATAGTTATCCCAAATTACTGGGTTTTTAGAATTAATTTCCGTTTCAGTTAAAATTTGAAGATCTCTTTCAGAAATTTTTTTTCTAAGCATTGTAGTAATTCCAGATTTTTTATCAACTTGAATATAATCTGATTTACCACTTAAATTACCTTGAACAAACATCACATTATTTAACCCCCTCATTTTACTTACATTTTCTTTACCTACTGAAAATAAAGTATCCGCTTTTATAAAAAGCGAATCATTTTTAAAAATATTTATAGCTAGAGGATTTTTTGTAATTATAGCTGAATCTTTTTCTTGAAAAAACTCAGCAAACTCACCATTAAGAATAAGGTTTTCATTTGTGTCAATGATTTTGATGTTATTTGAAATGCTTGAGTATCCTTTATCTTCATCAAAGAAAATACTATCTCCATAGATTTCTCTTGAATCAAAGTCAATACTTGCATTATCTACAAAAATACCTTGTTTATTTCTTGGTTCATAAAATCCTGAATTACATTTTATCACATATCCATCACCATATATTGAGGTTTTTTTATAGAAATAGGTTTTTTCTGAATCTAAATAATAATCCATCATTTCAGATTCTATTAACCTGTCTTGATCTTTAACAACTACGTCATTTTTGAAAACATATTTTTTATCATCAATAAAATATTTTCCGTTAATACTACTAATATCAGAAACACTATCTATAATTCTTCCCCCATCATAAAAAAATGCTTCATTATTTACTCTGTCAAGTTCTAAGTTTTTTGAATTAAGTTCCATTTCATTATTTAGAAGCTTAACATTTCCATGAGCATACATTTTTTTATTAGTCCCATTATAATTTAAAGAATCACAATACAACTTTAATGTATCTCCCTGGTTAATATATACTTCTCCAATAGCAATTACAGAGTTTTGTTTTTGAAAAAAAATAGATCTTTTCGAAAATATATTCATCTCTTCATGTCTAAGATGAACTTTTTTGATTTGATCTTCATTTAATATATTACCCTCAGGATAAACTTTTTCATTTCTGTCAAATGAACCAGCATAAACAATTTCTATTTGTTTAACTTCTTGAGAATAATTAAATACTGAAAATATTAAAAAAAATAAACTGAAAGTACAAAAATTACTACCTAAATATTGTTTGTTTTCTATCTGGGCCAACTGAAATAATTTTAATTTTTAACTTAAGCTTTTCCTCAAGATAATTAATATAGTTCTTGAAATTTAATGGCAGGCTATCATAATCTGTTATTTTACAAATATCTTTATTCCAACCATCTAATTCTTCATATACAGGCTCTAAGCTTGAATCACTCAATGAGAATGGTAGATGATTTACAACACTACCTTGATATTTATAACCAGTACAAATTTTTATCTTTCCAATTCCGGACAAAACATCACCCTTCATCATTATTAGTTCAGTAACACCATTAACATTTATTGAATGTTTTAGTGAAACTAAATCTAACCATCCACACCTACGTGGCCTTCCTGTTGTTGCTCCAAATTCATTTCCTATTTTGGCCATTCTTTGACCAATTTCATCAAATAGTTCTGTTGGAAATGGGCCACTTCCAACTCGAGTAGTATAAGCCTTGAAAATTCCAAAAACATCCCCAATTTTATTTGGGGGTACACCTAAACCGGTACATGCTCCAGCAGATGTTGTATTTGAAGAAGTTACATAAGGATAAGTTCCAAAATCTATATCAAGAAGTGAACCTTGGGCTCCTTCAGCTAAAATTTTTCTTCCTTTTTCAATAGAATTATGAAAATAATTTTCACTGTCAATGAATTTGAGTTCGTTCATATAGTCAATAGAACTTAAAAATTCTTTTTTTAATTCTTCAATATCAAAATCAATCTCAACATTAAAATTATTTATTAAATTAAGGTGTTTACTGATTAAATTTTCAAACTTTTCATTCCACCCATCCATCTCTAAATCTCCAACTCTAAGTCCATTTCTTCCAGTTTTATCCATGTATGTAGGACCAATTCCTTTTAAAGTTGAACCAATTTTCTTTTTACCTTTAGAAAGCTCAGAGGCTTGATCAATTAATCTGTGAGTAGGTAAAATTAAATGCGCTTTTCTTGAGATTATAAGTTTTTCTTTTAAATCAACATTGAGCTCTTTTAATTTTTCTATTTCATTTTTAAATATTATTGGATCGATTACAACACCATTTCCAATTATATTTAGTTTTTTGTCGTGAAAAATTCCTGATGGTATGGTATGTAATACATGTTTAATTCCATCAAATTCAAGTGTATGACCTGCATTTGGGCCACCTTGAAATCTTGCAATTATGTCATAATTTGACGTTAATACATCAACTATTTTGCCTTTACCTTCATCTCCCCACTGAAGACCTAATATTAAATCAATTTTCATTTTTTATTTTTTTTTCCATAGAAATAGAGTGAATGATTTTCAATACTTACATCAAAGATTTCTTCGATATTTTTTTTGATTGTATGTAGTCTAGGATCACAAAATTCAATTACTTCACCTGAATCTGTCAATATTAAATGATCATGCTGTCTGTCAAAATATGATTTTTCGTAGTGAGCTAAGTTGGTTCCAAATTGATGCTTTCGGACTAAATGACATTCTAATAACAATTCTATTGTGTTATATAGAGTGGCTCTACTTACTCGATATTTTTTTTTTGTCATTACACTGTACAGTGACTCAATATCAAAGTGATCATCCAGTTCATATATTTCTTTAAGTATGGCAAATCTTTCTGGTGTTTTTCTATGTGATTTTGAATCTAAAAACTTTGAAAAGACTTCTTTTACTAATTCCTGGTTTTTTGAAGTGTTTTTTGCCATTTAAAGTCTAAAAATAAATATTAAAATCTAAGAACTTTATCAACTCCTTTAATTTTTTTTAATCTAGTTATTAACTTATCTACAATATTCTTGTTTTTAACTTTCAATGTAATAAGACCCTTAAAAGTATCTCCCTCAGTATCAAATGACATTTTTTCCATATTTATGTTTAAGTTTTCGGAAATTATTGTAGTTATTTTATTTACCAATCCAAGATTATCAATTCCAATAATTTGGATAGTTGAAGAAAATTCATACTGAGACGAATCAACCCATTTAGCTTTTAGTATTCTATATGCAAATTTAGATTGTAAACTCAAAGAGTTTTTACAGTTTGATTTATGCACCTTAATACCGTCATTTATTGTTAAAAAACCAAATACATTGTCACCTGGAAGGGGGTTGCAACATAGTGAGAGTTTATAATCAAGTTTTTCACTACCGTTACCAAAAACTAATTGATCATATGTTTTATTTTGATCTGATGATTTAATTGATGTTTTTTTTGATTTTCTTCTAAAAAATTTAATAAAACTATTATCCAGACTTTTTGCAAAATTTTTAAGTTCAGAATTATCTATGCTACCAACTCCAATTCCATAGAATAAATCCAGTGATGTAGGTAGATTTTGAAAGTTTTGAAGCTTATGTATTATATCTTCAGTGAATGAAATTTTTAAATGTTTTAGTTTTCTTCTTAAAATTTCCTTTCCATCTTCAGCTATCATTTTTTTATTTTCATTAAGAGCAGAACGAATTTTAGATTTTGCTCTTGATGTTTCAACATAATCAAGCCAACTTGCACTAGGCTTTGAATTAGTGCTTTTAATCACCTGTACCTGATCACCACTCTTGAGTCTAAAATTTAAAGGAACTATTTTTCCATTAACCTTTATCCCTCTTGTTTTTAAACCTAAATCTGTATGAACTGCAAATGCAAAATCTAAAGCTGATGCTCCCTTAGGAAGTGATTTAAGATCTCCTTCAGGTGTAAAAACAAAAATTTCATTTGAATACAAATTCAATTTAAAATCTTCAACAAAATCAATAGCATTTGATTCTTGATTTTCAAGAACATCTTTGAGTTTGTTTAACCAATCTTCAAGTCCGCTCTCTTGCTCATCACCTTGTTTATATTTAAAATGTGCTGCATAACCTCTCTCAGCTATTTCATGCATTCTTTCAGATCGAATTTGAACTTCTATCCATCTCTTTCTGGGTCCAACTACAGTAATATGTAGTGCTTCATAGCCATTAGTTTTAGGATTAGATATCCAATCTCTTAATCTTGTAGGATTAGGCCTGTATACATCCGTTACAATGGAATAAATTTTCCATGCAATTAACTTTTCATTTTTATTATTACTATTGTAAATAATTCTTACTGCAAAACGATCATATACCTCATCAATTGCTATATTTTTTTTAATCATTTTTTCTCTTATTGAAAAAATTGATTTTGACCTACCATTAATCTTAAAACTTATATCCTCTGATTTGAGTTTATCTGATATTTTTCTTGCAAAATTTCTAATGTAAAGATTTTGATCATCCTTTGTCTTTTCTAGACTGTCTTTAATTTTGTTATATGTATCTGAGTCAGTATACTTTAAGCTTAAGTCTTCCAATTCTGATTTAATTTCATATAATCCAATTCTATGCGCAATTGGAGCATATATATATAGAGTTTCTGATGAAATTTTAATTTGTTTTTCATAGCTCATACTATCCATAGTTCTCATATTATGGAGTCTGTCTGCTATTTTAATTAAAATAACTCTTACGTCATCATTTAAAGTAAGAAGCATTTTTCTAAAGTTTTCAGACTGAATAGAAAGAATTTTATCTTTCTTTAGTTTTGAAATTTTAGTTAGGCCTTCAACAATTCTTGCAATTTTTTCACCAAATACAGATTTTATTTTTTCAATATTATATTCAGAATCTTCTACAACATCATGTAATAGTGCTGCTGCGATACTGTTAGCGTCTAAACCAATTTTTTCAGCTACTATTTTAGCTACAGATATTGGATGAAATATATAAGGTTCACCAGATTTTCTATATTGATCTTTATGAGCATCAATAGCAATATCAAGAGCGTTTCTTATCAAATCCTTGTCGTTTTCATTTAGTGTTTGATAACTAACTTTTAACAAGTTTTTGTATTCTCTTGCTATTTGTCTATTAATTGTTTTTTCAGTTGAAATACTCATTCTTACATAAAATTAATAGATTTTTCTCTGATTCATTGCCTCATAAAGTATAATTGCAGTTGATACAGATAAATTTAGTGAGTCAACATCCCCATGCATTGGTATTTTAAAAGTTGAACGAGAATTTTTTAAAAAGAATTCATTTATACTAGATGATTCAGTTCCCATCAAAATAGCACAACGCCGTTTAAAATTTATTTTTTGAATTATGTTTTTTGATTTAATAAGACTTCCATAAATACTGAAATGGTTTTCTTTTAAAAAACTTATGGTGCCCTCTTGATCTAACTCAAAAATATTTAAACAAAAAACTGCTCCCAAACTTGATCTAATTATGTTAGGATTGTAAATTTCAGTTGAAGAATCAGAGATAATTATATTTTTAAATCCAAAAGCATTAAAAGTTCTAAATATTGCACCAATATTCCCCGGTTTTTCTGGTTTATCTAAGATTAATAGCAATTCATTTTCAGATAATTTAACTTTAGTTATATCAAATTCTTTTCTTTTAACTATTGCAATAATTTGTGATGTTGATCTGTAAGTAACAGTCTCCATCAAATCTTTGGTTAATAAAAATCTTTTTTCACAATTATTATAAATAATGTTTTTAAAATCAAAATTTTTATCTGAGGTAAAAAATGAGTCAATTTCATAGTTTGAGTTAATACATAGATTGATTTCTTTTAAACCCTCAACAATAAATTTTTGATTTTTTTTTCGAACATTAGATTTTTTAGAAACTTTAACTAAAAATTTATATGTTTCATTGTATTTACTACTAATAAATTTCATTTGATATCATTAAACTAAATTTGAAAATTCGCATATCTTTGAAAATATTTTATGAGCAAGATTTACTTTGATAATGCTGCCACTACACCTATTTCAAATGATGTAGTTGAAATCATGTATCAAGTTATGAAAAATAACTTTGGTAATCCATCTTCAATTCATTCTTTTGGTAGAGAATCTAGATCAATTATTGAACTAACTCGAAAAAATATTTCTGAAGAATTAAATGTAAAACCCTCCGAAATTATATTTACATCTGGTGGAACAGAGTCAAATAATATGATAATAAAAGGCGCTGTTGAAACTCATAAAATTGAAAGAATTATTACAACAAAAATTGAACATAAGGCTGTATTAGAAACCGTTGAGTCTTGTAAAATCAAATATCATGTTGAATTAATATATCTGCCAATTGACAATAAGGGTTTACCTTCTTTAATTGAATTAGAAAAAATTTTAGATAGTTCAAATAAAAGAACCTTAGTCAGTCTTATGCATATAAATAATGAAATAGGATCAATGATTGATTTAAATGAGTATGGTAAGTTATGCAAAAAATATAATTCGCTATTTCATAGTGATACAGTTCAAACAATTGGGCATTATAAATTAGATTTAAGTAAACTTAATATTGACTTTTTAACTTGTTCTGCTCATAAATTCCATGGTCCCAAAGGAATTGGTTTCGCTTTTCTTAGAAACAATTCAAAGCTCAATTCTTTTATTGAGGGAGGAAGTCAAGAGAGGGGATTGAGAGGAGGAACTGAAAGTATTCATAATATCGCAGGTTTAAATCTTGCATTTTTAAATGCATATAAAAATTTAGAAAAAGACTCAAAAAAGATTAAATCTATAAAAAAATATTTTATAGAAAAATTGGCCCAAGAGTTTGATGTTAAAATAAACGGTTGTAAAGACGAATCTAGCTATACAATACTAAATATTTTATTTCCAATTAGTATTTCTAAAAAGCCTATTCTAAATTTTAAATTAGATTTACAAGGAATTGCTTGTTCAGGCGGTAGCGCATGTCAATCTGGAAGTGATAAACCTTCTCATGTTCTAAGTGAAATTCTTGGACCAGATTTGATAAAAAATATTTCTATTAGATTTTCATTCTCTAAATTAAATTCAATCAACGAAGTTGATCAAGTTGTTAATTTTTTTAAAGAATTTATTAGTGAAAATTAATTTTTGAAATAAAAAATTTCCCTATAAATAGTGACATTGCCAACCATATCTTCAATTTCAATTAATAGATTATTTTCATTTTTTAGATTTATAAAATTATCTGGTCTAAATTGAATGTAGTTTTTCTTAGGTTCATATTCAAAAAGAGCCCATTTATCATTGATATAAGCTTTGTATTTTTTAATTCCAGTTTCTTCATCATTTATTAAGTATCCTAATTTTTGATTTTTATCAATTGTTTTATTTTTTCCAATTTTCTTAATTATTGGTTTAATGGTGTCATAATCTAGAAAATATTTTCCCAATGATTTGGTGTTGGCAATAAAGAAATTGTCTTTTAGTTTTGAGCTTGAAAAAAAACTATTTCCATTCTTATCAAATCTTGCTAAGTACAACCCTTTTTTTGAAGTAACATTTATTGGAAAATTTATTGAGAAAGATTTATTCACAGGAATATAGGGGTTCATCAAGTACAGTGTATCATTTTTAAAATCAAAATCGATAGTAGTGTCTCTGTAGAATGTATTTTTCTTAAATTTAACATTTGCGTTATTGTAAGTTAAATCATAGCTTAAGTTAGCTCTGATTTTTTTATTAAACTCTACACTTTTTGTTCCTCCAAACTTTTCAATGCTATCACCAATCATTTTTATTTTAACATAGGTATTATTTTTGTCTAAATCTGAAAGTTGAATAGTAATATCTTTAGTTTCTAAATTTTTTACATAAAATTTTCCTGACTGATTTCTTCTTACAAACTTATAATCACTTTCAATTTCATTGTTAAGTAAAATTATTTTTGAGTTATTTTCAATTAATTCTCTAAAGTCTAAGTGTCTAAGAAATAATCTTTTTTCATCAAAAGTCAAAGAATCAAATTTAAATTCTATCAAATCACTATTCTTTTCTTTTAATAAAATATTATATGTACCATTTACATTGTATGTGAAGCTTTGTTTATCAATAGTCTCAATTCCAAAAAAAATAGTATCTGCTGACTTTAGTTGAGTTTGATAAATACTGTCATTAATTTTTTTTATATTAAGTCTTTTCTTGAACAATGAACCTTTCTTTTCTTTGTACGCAAATAGTTTTCTTACTTCAGGTCTTATAGAATCTGCAACTTTATAATTATAATTTAATGGATTTAGAGGAATATCATTGTGTGTTCTAATTTCAAAATGAAGGTGAGGCCCAAATGAGGTTCCTGTATTTCCTGAATAACCAATTATTTGCCCTGCCTTTATCTTTAACTCATTTTCTTTAAAAAATTTGTTTAAAGTAAATGTTTCAGCTTTGTATTGTAAATATTTGATCCGTTCATCAATTTCTTTACTAAAGCCTTGAAGATGTCCATAAACTGATTTTAAACCGTTTGGATGGTTTATATAAATTACTTTACCATATCCTACAGTTGAAACTTGAATTCTAGAAATATAACCATCATCAATAGATCTTATAATTTCTCCTACTTTACCTTTAGTTTTTATATCTATTCCAGTATGAAAACCACTTGATCTTATTTCTCCAAAATTTCCACTTAACAAAATGTCATATTCAATTGGACGATAAAAATGGTTTTGTGTAAAACCTAAGTAATAAGTAAAAAAAGTAATAATGTAAAATAATTTTTTCAATGCTTGTTTTTCTTTTCGTACTAAAAAATAATTACCTTTAAAATTAAATAATAGCTTAATATTTTGAAAGAAAGTTTAACTATAATTGAAGAATTAAAAAGTAATACTGAGTTGTTAATTAAGACCTTGAATGGTTTAAAATTTTCAAATAATGAACTTTCTAATGAACTTTCTAATGTAAAAAAAATATTGAAAGAAAAGGATGATGTAATTATTAAATTGAAAGAAAAATATCATGCTTTAGAAATGGGGAAAGCTATTGTAGGTAGTAATGATAAGAATAAAACAAAAAGAAAAATTAAAAAAATGATTAATGAAATTGATGATTGTATCGTCCAGCTAACATCTTAATGCAAAAAATTAAACTAAATATTGCTAACAGAATATATCCTTTAAATGTTAACCCATCTCAAGAGGAAATTCTTAGAAAAGCTTCTAAGCAAATCAATAACATGGTGAACGAATATGAAAAAAAATATGCTGTTCAGGATAAACAAGATACATTGGCAATGTGTGCTTTACAAATCATTAGTCAGTATGAAAAGTTTTCAAAAAGTGAAAGGTATAGCATTAATGAAATTAACGATAAGTTAAATTCAATTAATGATTTAGTTATTCAGAGTTTAGATTCTTAACGTTCATTAAAATAAAATTATATTACCTACATCAGATTTTAATTTGGTAAACTCAACGCTAATAAATTAGAAAGAGTGAGTCTAAATCCTAGAGCGTGCCTTTTTTAAGGATTATCGAATATTTAGTTAGCTCTAAACTTGTATAAATGGAGTTTATACAATAAATCTGTATGTAGGTTTTTTTTTAAAATAAAATCATGAGTGAATTAATTTATATAGTAATTGGGTCTTTAATTGGAGTAATTATTTTTTTTACAATCAATAAAATTTTAAATAAAAAATCAATTGATTATGCTAAATCTCGTGCTAATAAAATATTAAATGAAGCGCATTCAGAAGCTGAGAATATAAAGAACAATAAAATCCTTCAGGCAAAAGAAAAATTTTTAGAATTAAAGTCTGAACATGAAAAATATATACTTTCAAAAAATGCAGAACATAATGATAAAAATCAATACTTAAAGCTAAAAGAAACCGAAGTCAACCAAAAATTAAAAAAAATAGAAAAATTAAAAGCTGAATTTGAAGAAAAAATCAAAAGTTTTAATAAAAAAAATGAAACAGTTGAAAAAAAGAAACTAGAGATTAATAAGGTTCTCAGAAATCAAGTAAAAGAAATTGAAAAAATTGCTGGTTATTCTGCTAAACAAGCTAAGGATGAATTGTTTAAAATTTTAAAGGATGAGGTTAAATCTCAAGCATTGGAAATTTCACAAAACATAATTGATGAAGCTAAATTGTCTGCTAAACAAGAAGCCAAAAAAATTGTTATAGGTTCAATTCAAAGATTAGGAACAGAGGAAGCGATTGATAATTGTGTTTCAGTTTTTAACATAGAATCTGATGATATAAAAGGCCGAATAATTGGTCGAGAAGGAAGAAATATAAAAGCTATTGAAAGTGCTACAGGTGTGGAAATAATTGTTGATGACACCCCCGAAGCTATTATACTTTCTTGTTTTGATTCTGTTAGACGAGAGATAGCACGCTTATCATTAAAAAAGTTAGTTACTGATGGCAGAATCCATCCTGCAAGAATTGAAGAAGTCGTTAAAAAGACATCAAAAGAAATAGAAAACGAAATTATTGAGATTGGTAAGAGAACTGTAATTGATTTAGGAATACATGGATTACATCCTAATTTAGTTAAAGCAGTTGGTAGAATGAGGTTTAGATCATCATATGGCCAAAATTTATTACAACATTCAAAAGAAGTCGCAAAATTATGTGGAATTATGGCTTCTGAACTTGGTTTAAACCCCAAGCTTGCTAAAAGAGCTGGATTATTGCATGATATTGGTAAAGTTCCTGAAGAAGAGACAGAGACTCCGCATGCTTTACTTGGAATGCAATGGGCTGAAAAATATGGTGAGAAAAGTGATGTTTGTAATGCAATTGGTGCCCATCATGATGAAATTGAAATGAACAACATGATTTCACCAGTTGTTCAAGTGTGTGATGCTATTTCAGGTGCAAGACCTGGTGCTAGGAGGCAGGTAATGGAAAGTTACATACAAAGATTAAAAGATTTAGAGAATATTGCATACAGTTTTGATGGTGTAAATAAAGCTTTTGCAATACAGGCTGGTCGAGAGTTACGCGTTATGGTTGAAAGTGAAAAGATTGACGATGAAAAGGCCAAAAAATTATCTTTTGAAATTTCTCAAAAAATACAAACTGAAATGACTTACCCTGGCCAGGTAAAAGTAACTGTAATCAGAGAAACAAGAGCAGTGAATGTAGCTACGTAAATCTTCTCCAAGATACACCGTCACCGATACAAACCTTGATGGATGATAATTTTTTATTAAAATTTTCAGAATAGTTTTTAGATATCAACTTAATAAAACTATCCAAATGTTTTTTTTCAACCAAATTTATGGTACAACCTCCAAAACCTCCTCCCATCATCCTTGAGCCTAAAACATATTTCAAATCCTTAGTAAAATCAACAATAAAATCTAATTCTGGACAACTAACCTCATACAAGTTTTTTAACCCTTCGTGAGATTTATACATTAATTTACCAAAATCTTTAAATTTTGATTTTTTTAACAGATCTGCAGCATTCAATGTTCTTTTATTTTCGTGAATCACAAAATTTGCCCTGTTATAAATTTTTGAATTCAATTTATTTTTTACTCTATACAATTTATCACTTGAATAATTTGCTAATCTTCTAATTTCATTATAATGAATATTTAGGATTTTCTCAGCTGTTTTACACTCATTAACTCTTTGATTATAAGCTGAGTCAATTAAGCTATGTTTTACATTAGTATTTAATAGTAGAATAGTGTAAATGTCGCTTTTAAACTTTATATAATTATGATTTGAATTTGTGCAATTTAATAAAATGAGGTGATCTTTTTTTCCATAATTAATTGTGAATTGATCCATTATTCCACCATTCAATCCTATAAATTTACTTTCAACATAACTTACTATTTTGATTATATCAATTTTATCATACCTTAAGTCATTAAATTCTATAATTGCTCTTGATAATCCAGAAATCAACGCTGAAGATGAACTTATACCTGATCCAACAGGAAGATTAGAATTAATATTGCATCTAAATTCTTTTAGTTTGTGTCCATTTAATTTAAAAAAATCAATAGTACCCAAAATATAATTTTGCCAATGAATTTTACTTTTTTTAATATTTTTTAATTTAAAAAAAAATGAATCATTTAATGATTTAGAAAAAACTTCACAATTATTAGATGATGATTTGGAGATTTCGAAAGTTATTTTTTTATTTATTGCACCAGGGAGCACATATCCACCATTGTAGTCAGTGTGTTCTCCAATTAAATTTACTCGTCCAGGAGCTTCAACTTTAATTTTCATACTTAGAAATTCTTTTCTGCCATTCCCATGCAGTTTTCAGTGCATCATTTATTGATTTTTTCGAGAACCAGCCAATTTTAGTTTTAATTTTACTGGTATCAGCATATGCAGATGTTATATCACCTTTTCTTTTATTCCCAATTCTATAATTTATTTTTAAACTATTGGTTTGCTCAAACATATTAATTAACTCTAGAACAGTGATACCTTTTCCAGTTCCAACATTAAAAAAATCATAAATTTTTTTTTCTTTAACTTTTGATAAAAAATTAAGTGATGAAATGTGAGCTAAAGCTAAATCATTTATATGAATGTAGTCTCTTATACAAGTTCCATCTCTGGTGGGGTAATCATTTCCAAAAATTGTTAACTCATTTCTAATTCCAATAGCAGTTTGTGTTATATACGGAATCAAATTTTCTGGAATACCATTAGGAAGTTCTCCAATTAATGATGATTCATGAGCACCAATTGGATTAAAATACCTTAAACTTATTGCATTTAAGTTAGAATATTTTTTTACAGCTTCTAAGATAATTTCTTCACATTTTATTTTGGTTTCACCATACGGTGACTCTGGACTATTAGTTGGACAATTTTCATCAATTGGTAATACTTTAGATTGTCCATAAACTGTACAACTGGAACTAAAAATAAGATTAGTTCTATTTTTTTTTGAGGTTATAGCTTCAAGTAAATTTTTAGTACCACCTATATTATTTTCTTTGTATAATTCAGGTTTTTTTATACTTTCATTAACAGATTTAAGTGCTGCAAAATGTATAATTCCATCAAAATTATTACACTCAAACAAATTTGTTAATTCCTTTTTGTTTCTTAAATCAATTTCTTTGAACTCAGGTTTTTTTCCAGTAATTTTTTGAATGTTTTTTAACACTTGAATATTTGAATTAACTAAATTATCGACTATCGTAATTTCGTAACCTTTATTTAATAACTCTACACTTGTATGTGAACCAATAAAGCCTAAACCACCAGTAACTAAAACATTCATCGTAAGTTTTTTTATTGTAAAGTTAACTCAATGATTAAATTTATTTTTTTTTCATTGATTTTTTTATAATAATGAAATATATTTAAATGATAACCGAACCAAAAATGAAAAAATTCAAATTATTAGTTATTCTTTTTTTAATTTTCAGTTGTTCTCAAAGTGATGAGAGACCGAATATTTTATTTATAATGTCAGATGATCACGCATATCAGGCAATTAGCGCATATGATGATAGGTTAATTCAAACTCCAAATATTGATCGTATAGCAAATGAAGGAATTCTATTTACAAATGCCTGCGTGACTAATTCAATTTGCGCGCCTTCACGGGCAGTGATCTTAACAGGAAAACACAGTCATTTGAATGGTAAAATTGATAATCATGCAAAATTTGATACTACACAGGTGACATTTCCACAGCTTTTTCAAAAAGCAGGATATCAGACAGCTATGTATGGTAAACTACATTTTGGAAATAATCCTAAGGGTGTTGATGATTTTTGGATATTACCTGGACAAGGAGATTATATTAATCCCAAATTTTTGGGCGAAAAAAAAGACACATTGATCACTGGTTACGTCACTGATGTAATTACTGATTTAACGTTGGATTGGTTTAAAACTAAACGAAATAAAAATAAGCCGTTTATGATGATGTATCTCCACAAAGCTCCGCACAGAGCATGGTGGCCAAGTCCTGAAAAATTTGCAGAATTTTATGAAAAGAAATTTCCAGAACCTGAGACTTTATTTGATGATTATTCTAATAGAGGATCGGCAGCTAAATCAGCAGAAATGAATTTGTTAACCCACATGCAATATATGCATGATAGTAAAGTTAGGCCGCAAGTAATTGAAGAAATGGGAAAAGTTGAACCTGAAATTGTTTATGTCAGAGGTGATGGCACATTGATGAGACCAACTGCAAGAGGATTTAATGGACCATTTGGAAGAGCAAATGAGGAGCAAAGAAAAAAATATGATGTGACTTTAGACAAAATAAGTGAAGATTTCAAAAAGAATTGGCCTAATATGAGTGATAAGGAAAAGATGAAGTGGAAATTCCAAAGATATATGCAAGATTATCTTGCAACAATTTCATCAGTCGATGATAATGTAGGCAGGGTTCTCAATTATTTAGAGGAAACTGGTTTAGATGATAACACAATAGTGGTTTATACATCTGATCAAGGTTTTTACTTGGGAGAACATGGATGGTTTGATAAGAGATTTATTTATGACGAATCTTTTAAAACACCACTAATGATTAAGTGGCCAAATAAAATCAAACCTGGAATTACCAGTGATGAAATGGTTCAGAATTTAGATTATGCTCAAACTTTTTTAGAAGCTGCTATGATCGAGGTTCCAAGTGATATGCAAGGTGAAAGTCTTATGCCATTACTTTTGGGTGAAAATGATAAGTGGACAAGAGAGGAAGTTTATTATCATTATTATGAATATCCATCTGTTCACATGGTTAAAAGGCATTATGGAATTGTCAATAAAGAATATAAACTTGCAAGATTTTATTATGATGTCGATGAATGGGAATTGTACGACAGACTAAATGATCCAAACGAAATGAATAATGTATATGATGATCCAAGTTATTCTGATGTTGTAAAAGAATTAAAAGTTAAACTTCAAAATCTAAGAATTAAATATCAAGATTCTGAAGAGCTTGACAAGAAATTCTTATACTAAACAATTAAAAAATAAATATTTCTGAAATTAATTATGTTTTTTTTAAAAGAAGTGTAATTAGTATGTGTTTCTGCCTTTATTAATAATTTACAATCATTAATATTCATAAATTTATATTATGAAAAATATGTATTATACTGCAATTCTTTTTTTATCGTTAAGCTTAAATTCTCAAAATTGGATTAACGATTCAAATTGTGATTCACAATCTTATGCAATCTTAAATGAAGCAATTACTCATTTAGCAAATCTAGAGCAGCTAACAGCAGTTGGAATGGCTAAAGCAGCAAAAATGACTGATTCTGGCTGTGAATGTTCAAAATTAGTTTTAGCAGCTGTCTCAACTAATAATCCAAGTGTTGGCACACGAAAAAGTAAATTGGAAAATGTTAATATTCAATTACTTTCTGGTGAAGAATATGCATGGTATCAACTATTATTAGAGACTACGAAAGGTGAAGAAAATGATTGGACTAATACATATGCCAATTCAATTCAAAAGTATCCCTCAAGTCCATTAATTAATTGGTTAGGCATTGGTGGTTCTGGTTCAGGCTGGGATGGGTACATGGAATTTTCAAAAAAATTTCCTGATAACTCGTCAGCTGCCTATAACATGATTGCCTATGGTTATGCAAATGGAGTTTACGGTGATTCACCAGATTTTAAATCAGCATACGAGTCAATTGAAAAATCCATTGAACTTCACAAAGGTCCAAATGCTTTAGATTCAAGAGCTGAGATAGCTGCAATGCAAGGAAATTATGAAAAAGCATTAATGGATCAATTAAGAGCTCGAGATTACGCTTATTTTGCATCCCCATATCAACCTAAGTTAATGACATATTGGAGATCTGTTAATAAAGAAAATTTAGTGGAAAATTTAAAGAATGCTCAAAAAAATATTCAGGATGCAATTCTCAAAAGAGATTATGAAGAATTTAAAAAATATATTACTGATGACATGCAATTAGTTTCTGGTGACTCGAACCTACAAGATTTCTATAATTTTACAAATGAAAGTTTCTCAAGAGGTGCCAATGTAACATGGAAGAGTTTTGAATTAAGGGATATCAATGTTATGTTTTCACCAAAAATGGATATGGCAATTTTAACATTTTATGCCGATGGGTCATATACAATTAATGACTCTAATGAATCAATTGATTACAGTACCAGAGCATCGTCTGTTTGGATTGCAACTGATAATGGTTGGAAAACCGTGCACACAAATTGGGCACCATATGGTGGTGGATCTGGAATACCAAAAATATAGATTCATAAAATTTTTATAAAACCCAAGATTTACTTGGGTTTTTCTATACTAAAATAAAATCCAGGTATTGAACAAATTACTGCAGAAATTGTAAATAATAATCCTATACTCGTTGAAAATTCCTCTGAAATTGTTAATACATATGCAGCTGAATAAAATATATATTCTCTTATTCCTATTCCACCAAAAGAAAAAACTGAAAGAATTGAAGAAATAATAAAAACAAATAAAATTTCTACAAGATTAGAATCAATTTTTAATGAAAAGAGGATAAGAATTATAGAAATAAATTGGAATAATTGAACTGCAATAGAAAGAAAAAAACTTTTTACAAAACCATTATTATTTTCAAAGATAACTTTTGTAATAATGCTACCCATTGTAAATAAAATAAGAGATAGTATAATTTTATTAAATAAATTTAATTTTAAAATCAAATCATTGTCAAGAAAAACCAAAAGTATAAAAAGAACACCAAGACCGATTAATCTGTCTTTAATTATTATTTTAATTGTTTGAGATACTTCCCAATTATATATTTTTTTAAATAAATAAGTTTTATAAATATCACCACCAATGCCGCCTGGAATAAAAAAATTATAAAACATTCCAATTAAGTAGATTTTACCATTTTCAAAAAATGTTAATTTAAAACCTGAAATATTTAGCAAATTTCTTAGTCTTTCAGAAGCTATTATTTGAGAAATAAAATACGCAATGGGACTTAGCAAAAAGAAATATAAATCTATTTTATTAAATATGGTAATAAGTGATCTTATGTCAATCTTATATATTGTAAGACTAACAAATAATATGCTTATAGATAATTGAATAATTGTGATGTAAGTTTTTTTCACTAAAGACTAATTAGAAGTAATAAACTTCTTTGGAGTTGTTCCAAACTTATTTTTGAAAGAACTTATAAAATGGCTAGATGTACTATATCCTAAATGAATTGCAACTTCATTGACATTGTAATTTTTTGATGTTAACATTTGTCTCGCTACATTCATCTTGTGTTCAATTAAATAACCATAAACAGTATTACCATAAACTTGCTTGAAACCTTCCTTTAAATTTTTGACTGAAATTTCAACTTCATTTGATAAATTAACTAATGATGGTGGGTCCGCCATTCTATCAATTATAATTTCTTTTGCTTTTTTAATCTTTTTTACATTGTTATCATCAGATAAAAACGGACACAGATCCACATCAAGATTTGTTGATGCATTAAAGTAAACACTTAAGAGCTCAAAAATTTTTCCTTTTAAGTATAAAGATTTAACGTTACTACCAATTTTTTCATTTAAAAGTTGATTTAAAATAGCCAACATTGAAGGAGACAATGGTTTGTCTTTATAAAATTTTTTATTAATATTATTTTCACTTAAAAAAGGAATTGTTTCAGAATCTTTTGAAAATAAGCCATGTAATTTTTCAATACTAATTAATAGACTAATTAACCTCGTTTCAGGATCAATTCTTACATCTACTGGAAGTGGATCAATTGGGTTGTATAATAATATAGAAATTTCATTTTTTAATGGGAGACAATAACTGCCATTATTGTAAATAAAATTACATTCACCTTTAAGACAAAAATGAAATTGAATAAAATTTGTCTTAGTTTCAAAAAAAATTGATTTTGTTTGTTGATCAATATTTGAAAATTTAAATAGAATGAGATCATCATCAATCTTGTAATTATTTTCAGAACTAATTTCAATTTTTTTCATTTTTGGATTTGTTAAAATAATTAGTCAACTATTTTAATAAATAAAATAGTAAATGTAAAATTACTAACTTTTTCCAGTAATAATTATAATGTTAAAGTCTTATTGTTGTGTGATTTTTTTTTATATTAAATAATTGTGATTTAGAAAATAATATTTATGGGTAAAAAATTTTTAGCATTAATTATGTTTTTTGTGGTAAATCATAATAATTGTCAGTGGACCAGTTTGATTAAGGATGATTTATCTAACTGGGAAATAAAGCAGGGTGATGCTCAATTCAAACTAAATGATGGAGTTATATCAGCTGTGTCAGTATTAAATTCACCAAGTACTTATCTAGGTACAAAAGATTTTTATTCAGATTTTATTTTAGAATTTGAAGTTTTTGTTGATAAAGGTCTTAATTCAGGAGTTCAATTTAGAAGTTTAATTAATAAAAATGCTAACAGTAGAAATAAAGTTTATGGATATCAATGTGAATTAGACACAGATGAATTTAGACGATGGTCAGGTGGTATTTATGATCAGTCAAGAAGAGGGTTGTTTTTATATCCTCTAACTTTTAGTAAAAAAAGTAGAAATGCATTTGTAAATAATCAATGGAATAAGTTTAGAGTTGAATCTATTGGTAATGTAATTAAAACCTGGGTTAATGGTATACAATGTTCATATTTAATTGATGATACATCTAATGAAGGATTTATTGCTTTGCAAATACATAGTATCAATAGCAAAGAAAATGTGGGAAAAAAAGTTATGTGGAAAAATATCAGAATTCTAAAATCTAATCTTGAAAATAATATGTGGGGTGATCAATCTCATGTTAGAATTATCAATAATATAGATAATTTTTTAAGTAGTGAAGAAATTCGTTTTGGTTGGAAGTTTTTATTTGATGGTAAAAGTGGTAATGGATGGAAAAGCCCTAATAAAAATACTTTTCCTGAAATTGGTTGGGAAATTAATGATGGCATATTAAAGGTACTAGAGTCAGACGGTACTGAATCAAATTTTGGAGGTGATATTATTACTGTTGAAAAATATTCAAATTTTGAATTTGAAATTGATTTTAAAATATCAAAAGGAGCAAATAGTGGGATTAAATACTTTGTTGACCCTAAAAAATATGATGTAGCTGGCTCCGCTATAGGGCTAGAATATCAAATTATTGATGATTTCAATCATCCAGATGCAAATAAAGAAATTAGTGTGTACGAATCAAATGGAAATGATAAAAAGTTAACAAAAAAATATATAAAAACTAACCGTACTGTCGCATCTCTATATGATTTAATTGAAGCAGAAAATTTGATGGAGAGTAGATCAAAAAGACCTGTAAGACCAAATTCATGGCACAGAGCGAGAATAATATCAAAAAATGGTCATGTAGAACATTGGTTAGATAATATTAAAGTATTAGAATATAATAGATTTTCTCAGATGTTTAAATCTTTAATAAAGTATTCTAAGTATTCTATATTTGAGGATTTCGGAAGATTAAATAGTGGACATATTCTTCTGCAAGATCATGGAAATGAAGTTAGTTTTAAAAATATTAAAATCAGAAAATTACAATGAAAAAGAACAGACGAAATTTTATAAAAAAAACATTGTTGTCATCTCTTGCGCTAAACTCATATAGCTTTGCTAATTCTTTATCTGCAAAATCTTACAGAAAAATAATTGGGTCAAATGATAGAATTAAAATTGCTTTCCAAGGATTAGGAAGAAGAATTCCTGGTCTTCTTAGTGGAGCAATCTCTCAAGAAAATATTGAAGTAACTTATCTATGTGATGTAATGGATAACCAGATTGCAAAAGCTTCAAAAAGATTTTTTGATTTAACAGGAAATCAGACCAAATCAGAAAAAAATATTCATAAGATATTTGAGGATAAAGATGTTGATGCAATTATTATGGCTACGCCTGATCACTGGCATGCATATGGGGCTTGTAAAGCTATGGAAAGTGGAAAACATGTTTATTTGGAAAAACCTTGTAGTCATAATATGAAAGAGAGTGAATTACTTGTTTCATATCAAAAATATTTTAAAAAAGTAGTTCAAATGGGTAATCAGCAAAGATCATCGCCTCATACTATTGAGCTTATTAATAAAATAAAACAAGGTGCTGTAGGGAAAACTTACAAGGCAACTGCATTTTATCATAGCAACAGACCAAGAGTTCCGAATCAAGTTGTTGCTCCTATTCCAAAGGGTTTAGATTGGAATTTATTTCAGGGACCTGCATTAAGGAGAGAGTATACTTTTAATACTTGGGATTACAACTGGAGATGGTATGGATGGGATTATGGTACTGGTGAGGCTGGTAATAATGCAACTCATGAGTTGGATATTGCCCGATGGGCATTAAATGTAGATTATCCAAATCATGTAGATGTTTATGCAGGTAAATACCATTTTGTTGACGATGGTTGGACTATGTATGATACCATGGAAGCAAAATTTAAGTTCGATAATGGAAAAACAATTACATGGGATGGTCAAAGCAGAAATGCATTTGAAAAATCAAGAGAAGGAGGAAGAGGAACTAAAATATGGGGATCTGAAGGTTCAGCAATTGTTAATAGGGCAGGTTATCAGCTATATAATTTAAAAGATGAGTTAATATTTGATAGTTTATCGGTTGAAAATAAGAATAGATACTCTTCTGGTGGAAATATTGGTAATATGACAAACCTCCATATGAAAAACTTTTTTGAATCCATTAGATTTGGAGTAAAGTTAACATCTCCAATTTCAGATGCAGTGATCAGTCAAAGCTTGGTTCATTATGCAAATGTTTCATACAGATCCCATCAATCTTTATCCATAGACACTAATTCAAAAAAAATTAAAAATAAAAAAGCAATGAAATTTTGGTCTCGTAATTATGAGAAAGGTTGGGAAATAAAAAACCCAAACTAGTTTGAGTCAAGAGCTTTAAGACGATCTAAAAGTGGGGGATGAGAGTAGTGGATAAAAACATAAAGTGGGTGCGGATATAAATTCGTTAGGCTATCTACAGAAAGTTTTTTTAAAGCCAACTTCAAACTCTCACCATTGTAAGTTTTTTTAGCAAAATCATCTGCTTCAAACTCATTTTTTCTACTAATTATGTTTCCAAATATTCCAAGAATTAATCCAATCGGGCTGAACAGAAGACTAAATCCTATTAGACCCAAATGAAATGCATCAATTTCTGCACCAAGTGCTGTAGAAATCTCTGGTAATTTAGTACACAACTCAAACAAATAACACATTAATCCAATTTGAATGATCGATATTAACATTCCTTGCTTAATGTGATTTTTTTTGTAATGTCCAACTTCGTGAGCTAGAACAGCAACTAATTCTTCTTCTGTGTGTTTTTCAACAAGAGTATCAAAAAGAGCAATTGTTTTTTTGGGTCCTAAGCCTGAAAAATATGCATTTGCTTTTGAAGATCTTTTTGAGCCATCGATTATAAATATATTTTTTAGTGAATAACCAATTTTCTTTGAATAATTCTGAATTTTATCTTTGAGGTTTCCATTTTCTAGTGGACTGAGTTTGTTGAAAATTGGAACTATTAATGTAGTATAGAACATACTCATTAAAATTGTAAATAATGATAAACCTATCCACAACCACATCCAAAATCCTTCATTAAAAAAGTCATATAAAAATATAGCAGCTCCAAGTAAAAAACCGCCAATTAGGATTGACATAAAAGTTCCTTTAATTATGTCCATTAAAAATGTGTTCAAACTAGTTTTATTAAATCCAAATTTTTCTTCAACAACAAATGTAGAGTAATAGCTTATTGGAATACTAATAATCATATTTATTAAATAAAAAAACAAGAAGAATATTGCAGAATGTAAGAATGAAGAACTATAAATCTCATACACATAATCACTTACATACCCATACATCCCAGTTGTCAAAATTATTAAGGTTAAACTTGTACTAAGAACAGATGATATTAGAGAAACTTTTCCTTTTGATTTTGTATAATTTTTTGCTTCTAAATATTTTTCTTTTTCATAAAAATCTTTTAGTTCATTTGGAATTTCATTTTTCCAATTTTTATCGTTTATATAATCCAAAATAGCTGAGAATACAAAGTTCAAGATTATTAATGAACAAAATAAAATTAATAAATGTGTTGGCTCCATATTCAATTACGATAAATTCAAGTATACTAATTTTTTTTAAAAAAATTCCAAATTTCATTTACCAAATTTGAATATGATCTTAAAACATTATGAGCTCCATTTTCAATTCTTAAATAAAGAATTTCTTTTTGATCATCACAGTTCGAAAAACTGTATAGTCTATTAATACCGCTTTCATCGAAGTTTTCTCCAACAAATTTTTGGTCAGATTTTGAACAGTTAAAAAATGTAGACCAGGTTTGAGCACTTTTTAAAGCATCTAAAAAAATGTGGTTTCCTGGACCATTTCCTCCGTTTATTGGAATAATATTGTCTTTGACTCCATTCACTTGAAGAATAGAAATAGGTTGTGTGTCCTTTTTCAGTGGCATATTGATCATTAATTGACTAACAATTGGCGCAATTGCTTTAAAATGATTCGTTTCAATAGCTAATTTATTAACCATTCCTGATCCATTGGAATTTCCAATTGCATATATTTTTTCAAAATTTAAGTTTGAATAATTTTTTAGTTCATTTATTATTAGATTAGTGAATTCTACGTCATCAGCTGTAGAGGATTCAGATCCTAAATTCCATGAGTTTTTATGACCCTGTGGATAAATTCCTATAAATTCACCGCTATCAGTGAATTTTTTTAAAATATTAATCCAGTTAGAATTTCTTCCACCATTTCCATGATAAGCAAACACAATTGGATACATTTTGGAAGAATCAATTTCAGTAGGTGTCTGTATTATTACTGATCGTGAAAAGTTAAAACCACTAATTTTCTGTGTAATAAATATTTCTGTCGTAAAAATATCCTTAGTAATTGAATCGAATTCTGTTTTTTTACATGAAAGTAATAGACAAAAAAATAATAATTTAATACACGTTTTAAACATATACGGTTTTAATTAGTGGAGCCGGAGGGAATCGAACCCTCGTCCAAACGACTGAAATTTTAGTTTTCTACAAATTTAGTTTTCATTTAATTTTCGTTAGTATTCTTGCTGAAAACTACATAAATACTACTTATCTTCAAAATTTCAGATGACTATTGAAGAAATAGTTATCCTATGTTAACATAACAGTACCTCTATGAAATAATTGTCAACAAAAAAGATTTCGAGGCATCTCGCTTTTCTACCTTGTAGAACGTGGCTAGACTTACTATAATTCAGTCTTAAGCAGCAAGAGCGTATTTATTTTCGCCATTTAAAAGTTTTAGTTGATATTAACGAGCTGTAACTAATCGCTCGATTTGCTTGCTAATATTACTAGATCGCTGTCAAATCCAGTCGACCCCAAAATTTCAATGAACTCAATAGGATGCAAAAATAGTAAATCTGATTACATAGCAGATTTTAATAACAATAATTTCTCAAGAAGAAATTTTAATTTATCAAGTTTCAACATGTTTTTTCCATCACTTTTAGCTATTGATGGATCAGGGTGAGTTTCAATAAAAATACCATCAACACCAGATGCAATACCAGCTTTTGCAATTGTTTCAATTAACTCAGGTTGGCCACCTGTTATACCGCTATGTTGATTAGGCTTTTGAAGTGAATGAGTTATGTCTAAAACAACAGGAGCAAAACTTTTCATTTTTGGAATTCCTCTAAAATCAATAACTAAATCTTGGTAACCAAAAGCGCTACCTCTTTCCGTTATAATTACGTTGTTATTTCCGGAGTCTTTGACTTTCTGAATAGCGAATAACATTGAATCTGGACTCATAAATTGTCCTTTTTTTATATTCACAATCTTTCCAGTTTTGGCAGCAGCTACAATTAAATCCGTTTGTCTTGCTAAAAATGCAGGTATTTGCAAAATATCAACATAATCAGCAGCATATTTTGCATGTACAATTTCATGAATATCAGTGGTAGTTGGAACTGAAAATTCATTTGCAACTTTTTTTAAAATTTCTAGAGCTTTTTGGTCTCCAATACCTGTAAAACTATCTAATCTACTTCTATTTGCCTTTCTAAAACTTCCTTTGAAAACAAAATTTATTTCAAATTCTTTAGCAATATCATTGATCTCATCACATATTTTAAAAGCCATTTCTTCACTTTCAATAACACATGGACCAGCAATTAAGAAGAAAGATTTTGAATTTGTAATTAATTCATTAAGATTAAACATCATTTGCAAATATTATGTTTTTTTTGATAATTCATACAATCTATTATCCTCTAATCTAATGGTTTTTTTAGGGTTTTTAGAAATCAACTCATAATCATGAGTTGCCATTATAACTGACGTTCCATTTAAATTAATAGTGTTTAATATATTCATAATTTCCATGCTTGTAGCAGGATCTAAGTTTCCTGTAGGTTCATCTGCTAAAACTAATTTAGGGTTATTTAATAATGCTCTCGCAATACTTACTCTTTGTTTTTCTCCACCAGAAAGTTCATGTGGAAATCTATTTGAATAATCATTCATTTTAACTTTTTCTAAAACATCATCTATTCTTTCTTTGATTTTTTGTTTGTTTTTCCACTCTGTTGCTTTTAAAACAAATTCTAAATTTTTTGAAACAGATCTATCAGGTAGTAATTTAAAATCTTGAAAAATAACACCAATTTTTCTTCTTAGAAAAGGTATTTCTTTTCTTTTGATTTTAGTTAAATTATATTCAAGTACTTTAGCCTCTCCGATGTTGATAGGCATGTCTGCATAAATAGCTCTCAAAATACTACTTTTACCACTTCCAGTTTTTCCAATCAGGTAAATAAAATCTTTTTCATCGACATTTAGATTAATATTGTTAAGATTTTTTTTATCATTTATTTTAATTTCAACCTTATCGAATTGTATAATTTTTTCCATTAGAATAATTACACAAAGTTATTAATTCATTTATTTATTCAGTTTTTTTTTAACAATTCTAAAAAATATTGTTATAAGTATGATTAAATCTAATATATATGGAAATAATTAGTCATATTTGCCAAAAAATTTTTATGTGCGGAATTGTTTGTGCTTTAAATATTAATCAAGATTCTTCCAAGCTGAGAAATCATGTTTTGGAAATGTCAAAAAAATTAAGACATAGAGGTCCTGATTGGAATGGTATTTATTGTGATGACAATGTTATACTTGCACACGAAAGATTAGCTATTGTTGATCCAAAATCAGGAAAACAACCTTTGTTTAGCAAAGATCAAAGATATGTTTTGGCGGCCAATGGAGAAATCTACAATCACAACGAATTAAGGAATTTAACCAAGGATTTTGAGTATCAAACTAATTCTGATTGCGAGGTAATAATTTCTTTGTACAAAAAGTATGGTGAAAAATTTGTTGATAAGATGAATGGTATTTTTGGTTTTGTTATATATGATAAGGAAGTAAATGATTTTTTTATAGCAAGAGATCATATGGGAATTATTCCTTTATATATTGGTTGGGATAAAAATAACACCATTTTTGTTTCATCTGAACTTAAAGCATTAGAGGGTAAATGTATTAAAATTGAAGTTTTCCCACCAGGTCATTACATGACAAGTAAAGATTTAAAATATAAAAAATGGTATAATAGAGCATGGACTGACTATAATAATGTAAAAAGAAATAAAACAAGCTTAAATGATTTAAAATTGGGATTGGAAAATGCTGTTCATCGTCAATTGATGAGTGACGTTCCATATGGCGTTTTGCTGTCAGGTGGCTTAGACTCTTCGATAACTTCAGCTCTCGCAAAGAAGTTTTCGAAAAATAGAATTGAAAATTTCGATAAATCTGAGGCTTGGTATCCACAATTACACTCATTTTCAGTTGGTTTAAAAGGTTCGCCTGACTTGAAAGCTGCTAAATTAGTATCTAAACACATTGGATCAATCCATCATGAAATAACTTTTACCGTCCAAGAAGGTCTTGATGCAATTAGGGATGTAATTTATCATATAGAAACCTATGATGTAACAACTGTGCGAGCTTCAACTCCAATGTATTTAATGGCAAGAGTCATTAAGTCAATGGGAATTAAAATGGTTCTTTCTGGTGAAGGTGCTGACGAGTTGTTTGGAGGATATTTATATTTTCATAAAGCTCCAAATCCTGAAGAATTTCATAAAGAAACTGTTAGAAAGCTCGATAAACTATATCAATATGACTGTCTGAGAGCAAACAAATCACTAGCTGCATGGGGTATTGAAGGAAGAGTCCCATTCTTAGATAAAGAATTTATTGATATTGCCATGAATATAAATCCTGCTGACAAGATGATTACAAATGAAAGAATGGAAAAATGGGTAGTTAGAAAATCGTTTGAAGATTATCTTCCAAATGAGGTAACTTGGAGACAAAAAGAGCAGTTTAGCGATGGAGTTGGTTACAGTTGGATTGATAGTTTAAAAGAATTAGTAAAAAATGAGGTCAGCGATAAAATGTTTGAAAATGCATCTGAAAGATTTCCTTTTCAAACACCTCAAAACAAGGAAGAGTATTTTTATAGATCTATTTTTGAATCACATTTTCCTTCAAATGCTGCAGCTGAAACAGTTCCGTCAGTACCCTCAGTAGCATGTAGCACTCCAATCGCTCTTGAGTGGGATAAAGCTTTTAAAAACCTTAATGATCCATCAGGTAGGTCTGTCTTAAATGTACACAAAGATTCTTATTAAAAAACTCTCTTATAAATTGTTAATAACTTAGGGTTATTCTTTCCTGTTAAACCCTATTATTTATACCCTTTTAAGGTATATTTGCAATAGGTACAACTAATTATAAAAAAAATTAATGAGTAAAGATCAAAATCAGCAGTATTCTGCTGATAGTATTCAAGCCTTAGAGGGCATGGAACATGTTAGAAAAAGACCCTCAATGTACATTGGAGATGTTGGTGTTAGAGGTCTTCATCATTTGGTATATGAAGTCGTTGATAATTCTATTGATGAAGCTATGGCAGGGCATTGTTCTAAAATATCAGTCATTATTAATGATGACGATTCTATTTCAGTTGAAGATGATGGTAGGGGTATTCCAGTTGGTATTCACCAAAAAGAAGGTGTTTCTGCACTCGAAGTTGTAATGACAAAAATTGGTGCTGGAGGTAAATTTGATAAAGACTCCTACAAGGTTTCAGGTGGGTTACATGGTGTTGGAGTTTCAGTCGTAAATGCACTTTCCGATCATTTAACAGCTGTTGTTCACAGAGACGGAAAAGTATGGCAGCAGGAATACGAGAAAGGAAAAACATTATATCCAGTCAAAGAAGTTGGTAAAACAGATAAAACAGGCACTATTGTAACTTTTAAGCCTGATTTATCAATTTTCAAGGATGTTGAAAAATATAATTATGATACTCTCGCAAATAGAATGAGAGAATTATCATTTTTAAATAAAGGAATACATGTTTCATTAACTGACAAAAGAAAAAAAGTTGATGGAGAATTTTTAAATGAAGAATTTCATTCTGAAGAAGGATTAAAAGAATTTATAAAATTTCTAGATGAAAACCGTGAGCCACTAATTCCTGAGGTTATTGCAATTGAAGGAGAAAAAAATGATATACCTGTTGAAATTGCTATGGTATACAACTCTTCATTTAATGAAAATATTCACTCTTATGTTAACAATATTAACACGCATGAAGGAGGAACTCATTTGTCAGGTTTTAGAAGAGGTTTAACATCAACTTTAAAAAAATATGCTGATTCATCAGGTCTTTTAGACAAAGTAAAAGTAGAAATTGTTGGTGATGATTTTAGAGAAGGATTGACAGCAATTATTTCAGTTAAAGTTGCTGAGCCACAATTTGAAGGACAAACAAAAACTAAATTAGGTAACAAAGAAGTTACTTCCGCTGTCTCTCAGGCTGTTTCGGAGATGCTTGAAAACTATTTGGAGGAACATCCGTCTGAAGCAAAAATGATTGTTGATAAAGTGATTTTAGCAGCACAAGCAAGACATGCTGCTAGAAAAGCAAGAGAAATGGTTCAGAGAAAAACTGTTATGGGTGGAGGAGGTTTACCTGGCAAATTATCTGATTGCTCAGAACAAGATCCTGCATTATGTGAAATATTTTTAGTAGAGGGTGATTCTGCTGGTGGAACTGCGAAGCAAGGTAGAGATAGAAATTTTCAAGCTGTTCTTCCTCTTAGAGGTAAGATTTTAAATGTTGAAAAAGCAATGCAACATAAAGTTTTTGAGAATCAAGAAATAATAAATATATATACAGCTTTAGGTGTAACAGTTGGTACAGAAGAGGATAGCAAAGCATTAAATCTTGAAAAATTAAGATATCATAAAATTGTAATTATGTGTGATGCTGATGTTGATGGGAGTCATATATCAACGCTTATTTTAACTTTTTTCTTCAGATACATGAGGGAATTAGTAGAAAACGGACATGTATATATTGCAACACCACCTCTTTATTTAGTTAAACGAGGAAGTAAAAAAGAATATGCATGGAATGATGATGATAGAGATAAATTACTTGACTCTTTTGGTAATGGAGCTTCTATTCAAAGATACAAAGGTCTCGGTGAAATGAATGCAATTCAACTTTGGGATACAACTATGAACCCAGATTCAAGAACATTTAGGAAAGTTACAATTGAAAATGCCGGTGAGGCTGATAGAGTTTTTTCTATGCTTATGGGTGAGGATGTTCCACCAAGAAGAGAGTTTATTGAAAAGAATGCTACTTATGCTAATATTGATGCTTAAATTATACTAATATGAAAGTAACTATTGTAGGTGCAGGAAATGTAGGTGCGACGGCCGCTGATGTAATTGCTTCAAGATCAATAGCAAGTGAAGTTACTTTATTAGACATAAAAGAAGGTTTTGCTGAGGGTAAGGCTTTAGATATTATGCAAACTGCAACAACGCGAGGTTTTAACACTCGTGTTGTTGGTTCAACATCAGATTATTCCAAGACATCTAATTCTGATGTTGTTGTAATTACATCTGGAATTCCAAGAAAACCAGGAATGACCCGAGAGGAATTAATTGGAATAAATGCTAAAATTGTTAAAGACGTTACTAAAAATATTTTAGAATTTTCGAATAATCCAATTATTATAGTTGTTTCTAATCCAATGGATTCTATGACTTATCTTGCTTTAAATTCCTCTGGTTTAGACAAAAAAAGAGTAATTGGAATGGGTGGTGCTCTTGATAGTTCAAGATTTAAAACATATATATCACTTGCTCTAAATAAACCCGCAAATGATATTCATGCCATGGTTATTGGAGGTCATGGTGATACTACAATGATACCACTTTCAAGGTTTGCAAAATACAATGGTTTATCATTATCTAACTTTTTAAGTGAAAGTAAAATTGATGAAATTGTTAAATTAACAATGGTTGGTGGGGCTACTTTAACAAAGCTACTGGGAACTTCAGCATGGTATGCTCCTGGATCATCAATTGCATATGTTGTTGACTCTGTTTTGAATGATCATAACAGGATAATTCCATGTTCAGTTTATTTAGATGGAGAGTATGGATTTTCTGATATATGTATAGGTGTACCATGTGTAATAGGTAAAAATGGTGTTGAAAAAATAATTTCTCTTGATTTAAACGATAAAGAAAAATCAATTTTTTCTAAAAGTGTTGATGTGGTTAATTCTATGAATCAATCTTTACTTAATCATCTCTGATATTTTATATATATTCATTATTTTGTTTCTGAATTACTAAATCATATATTTGCTAGCCAAAAAACTGAATTATGCATAAAAATGGTCTTGTCAAATTTATTGCAATTGTCTTTACATTAATAAGTATTCTTCAAATTTCTTACACATACGTTGTAAATAAGGTTGAGAAAGATGCTGAAAATTATGCCATATCAAAAATTAATTCCAACGAAAAAGACTTCTTGGTAAAAAGAGATCAGCTACAACGAATTTATCTTGATTCAGTTTCAGATATTTCAGTTTTTGGTTTTACAACCTACAAGGGTGCAAAAGCTAAAGAATTGAATAAAGGTCTTGATCTAAAGGGCGGAATTAATGTTATTCTTCAAATTTCGGTAAAGGATATACTTAAAGGATTAGCAGAAAACACAAATGACCCTGCATTTAATAGAGCTATTGATAGGGCAGATGAATTACAAAAAAGCTCTGACGATACTTATGTTGAATCTTTTTTTATTGCTTTTGAGGAAGATGAATCCAATAGACTTGCTTCACCTGACATATTTGCTAATAGAACGTTAAGTGATGATATTAATTTTGAAATGAATAATAGTGAGGTTAAATCAATTATACGTTTAAAAATTGATGAATCAATTACCTCTGCTTTTGAAGTACTTAGAAAAAGAATAGATAAATTTGGCGTAACACAACCCAACATACAAAGACTTGGAAATTCTGGAAGAATATTAGTTGAATTACCAGGTGCCAAGGATGTAGATAGGGTTAAAAACTTATTACAAAGTACAGCTCAGTTAGAATTTTGGACCACAGAAAAAAACCAAGATTTTTTTAATTTTCTATCTCAAGCTAATCAAGTTATAATCGATATAGAAAAAAGTGAAGAGGATATTCAGCAGAATGATAATGAAATATCTGAAATTGATGATTTATTAGCAGATGTTGAAGTCAAATCAGATTCACTTAACTTACAAAAGAATCCTCTATTAGATTTAATTGTTGGAACTGGTTTTCAAGGCGGACCAGTTTTAGCTCAATTTAATTATAATGATCAAACTTTAGTAGAATCTTATTTAAATAACTCAAAAGTTAGACAATTACTTCCATCAAGTAAAAGATATACTAAATTTTTATGGGGTATCCCTGACCCAGATACAAATATTGTTGACTTGTATGTTTTAAAATCTAATAGAAATGATATTCCACCACTAAGCGGAAGTGTGGTTGTAGATGCCGCTCAATCATACGATCAATTTGGAAATGCAGCTGTTTCTATGCAAATGAATGGAAAAGGTTCAAAAATTTGGGAAGATTTAACTGACCAAGCCTATAAAAATTCTAGTAATATTGCAATTGTTTTAGATGAGATTGTATATTCAGCTCCTGGTGTTACCAATGGTGCAATTACCGGAGGTAGATCTGAAATTTCAGGAAACTTTACTTTAAATGAAGCAATTGACTTGGCAAACGTACTTCGAGCTGGTAAATTACCTGCATCTGCTGATATCATTCAATCTGAAGTCGTTGGACCATCATTAGGAAAAGAATCCATTGATAAAGGTATTAATTCATTTTTGATAGCTCTATTATTAGTTTTAGCTTGGATGATTTTTTATTACGGAAGAGCAGGATTGTACGCAGATATTGCTTTAGTATTAAATATTGTTTTGATTTTTGGTTTTTTATCTGGTCTAGGTGCAGTTTTAACACTACCGGGTATAGCAGGTATAGTTTTAACAATTGGAATGTCTGTCGATGCAAATGTTCTAATTTTTGAAAGGGTCAGAGAAGAGATCTACAAAGAAAAAGGTTTAAAACAATCAGTTTCTGACGGATTTAGTAATGCATTGTCTTCAATTTTAGATGCAAATATAACAACTGGTCTTACCGCTTTAATTTTATTTATTTTTGGATCTGGACCAATTAAAGGTTTTGCTACAACATTATTGATCGGAATATTAACCTCATTATTTACAGCAATTTTTATTACTAGGATGCTTGTTGAAAGACATATTTCCTCTAATAAAGAATTGTTTTTTTCTTCCTCAATTACGAAAAACTTATTTAGAAACTTAAAGATTAGTTTTCTTTCAAAAAGAAGGGTTTCTTATGTTGTTTCAGGATTTTTAATTTTTGTTGCTTTGGGGTCTTTATTTACAAAAGGATTAAATCAAGGAGTTGATTTTGTTGGTGGTCGTTCATATGTTGTTAGATTTGCTGAGCCCGTTCCCCAGCAAGATATACAAAGTAAACTTGTTGCTTCTTTAGGAAATGCTGAGATTAAAACATTCGGATCTGAAAATCAATTAAAAATTACTTCAAATTTTAAGGTTGATGATACATCAACATCCGTAGATGATGAAATACATCAAATTTTGTTCTCTGATCTCTCAGAATATATTGGAGATATAAGTTTGAATGATTTTGTTAATGGAAGCGAAGAAAAACAGGTCGGTATAATGTCTTCTTTTGGTGTTGGACCAACAATTGCTGATGATATTAAAAAGAACTCTTTTTTAGCTGTATTTGGTTCATTAATCATTGTCTTTCTGTACATATTATTTAGATTTAAAAATTGGCAGTTTTCATTAGGAGCAGTTTCCGCTGTTTTTCATGATGTTCTTGTTGTTTTAGGAATATTTTCTATTACATATACATTTATGCCATTCGACATGGAAATAAATCAAGCATTTATTGCAGCAATTTTAACGGTAATTGGTTATTCATTAAATGATACAGTTGTTGTCTTTGACAGAATAAGAGAGTATAGAAATATTAATAAGTCTTGGGAAGTAACAAGAATAGTCAACTCAGCTTTAAATAGTACATTAAGTAGAACATTAAATACATCTTTTACAACTCTTGTTGTATTAGTATCAATTTTTCTTTTTGGAGGTGAATCAATTAGAGGCTTTATGTTTGCTTTAATTGTTGGGGTTCTTGTTGGTACTTATTCCTCAGTTTTTGTTGCTACACCAATTATGTTTGATACTTTGAAGAAAAAGTTTATTTCCTAAAGTCTATTAAAGAATCTCTAACATTTTTATTTTTTTCAAGAAGACCTTGAGCCTCCTTTCTTGAAATTTTTAATTCATTTATAAGCATTTTTTCAGCTCTTTCTACTAATTTATTATTTGATAATTGCATGTCAACCATTTTATTACCCAAAACTTTTCCAAGTCTAATCATAATAGTTGTAGATATCATATTTAAAACAAGCTTTTGAGCAGTACCAGATTTCATTCTTGTACTTCCTGTTACAAACTCTGGTCCTACTATGATTTCAATAGGTATTTCAGACACTTTTGAAAGAGGAGAACCGGAGTTGCATGTAATACAACCAGTAAGTATTCCTTCAGAATTACATTTTTCAATAGTTGAGACAACGTATGGTGTGGTTCCAGATGCAGCAATCCCTATAACAGAATCATTATTACTTATATTATAATTTTTTAAATCTTTCCATCCTTGAGATAAACTGTCTTCTGCAAATTCTTGTGATTTTCTTATGGCTTTATCCCCACCAGCTATTAAACCAATAACTAAACTATCTGAAACACCAAAAGTTGGGGGACATTCAGAGGCATCTAAAATACCCAATCTACCACTAGTACCAGCGCCAATATAGAAAAGTCTACCACCTTTTTTCATTCTGGGCTCAATCCTTTTAATAAGTTTTTCTATATCATTTAGTTTTTTTTGTACCGCAGCTGCAACTCTGTGATCTTCTTCATTTATGGATGAAATAATTTCACCAACAGATTTTTTTTCTAAATCATTGTGATTTGAAGGTTGTTCAGTTATTTTATTAAATGTCATAATGTTTTAACAAAATAAATAAATTAAAGTCAATACTAATAACTAGTCGATATTAATATCTTTTAACGAGTAAGTATCAAACTCACAAACCTTGAAATATCCAAATGGGTTTAAATCTTCGTTGTTAACACAATAAATATTTCCTTTAATAGATGATGGGGCAGTAGAGAAAGGACCATTTTGAGTATTAGTCTGAATGACAATTTGAATCATAAATTTAAAATAATCAAAATCAATACCTTCCATTTTAATATTTAATTCATTGTTTTTTATCTTTTTCTTATTTATAAAATATGAAAAAGAAAATTCATTTCCATCAATATACAAGTCTCTTGCTGGTTGTAAATTTCCTTCACCAAATTCAAATAAATAATAATTTTCTTCGTTTTTAAGATCAGTAAATGTTGTAATTATTTCAATTTCTTCATCATTTAAAGATTCCCTTTCACCTTGTTTAACACTTGTTATCGGCGGAGAGCTTGTTAGTGTTTCTTTACTTCTATAGTGATTGTTATTGTGAAAAATATTTAATTCATATTCGCTGTTATCAAGGATTTTATCAATTTCAGTGTAGTAATGATTTTCTTTAAAATATTTAAGTTCATATTCATTGTTTGTACTTAATTCTTTTATAACAACCTTAGCATTTTCAATAAAATTAATTTCATTGTCAAAATAATTTGAAGTTTCACTGATAATAACTTTAGCATAGCCATCTTTTTTACTTATATGTTTATTTATTTTTGCATCCACAACAATTCTTTTTTCTGTAAATTCTAAATCTAGATCTATAACTTTTTCACAGCTAACTAGTGTGAAAAAGAAGATTACTGTAAATAAATATTTTTTCATTAGAAATTAAAATTATAGGTTACTGATGGAACTATTCCAAATATTGAAATTTGTACTGCTTCATTTCTTAATGTTTCATCATTTTTTCTAAATAATATAGAAGAAGCGTTATCTCTATTATATAAATTGTAAATGCCAAAAACCCATTCACTTTTTAGTTTTCTGTTTTTATTCTTTTTTGGTAATAAATTTAAGCTTATATCTAACCTGTGATAATTAGGTAATCTGTTGGAGTTTCTTAAGCCATAGTTTGGAATACTGAGATTCATGTACTGGTATTGAGCATTAGGATAGTTTGTAGGCTGACCTGTTTGATATATAAAATTAGTGTTGAGAGTTAGCTTTTCATTTATTTTAAATTTTGAATTTATACTTATGTCATGAGTTTTATCATAAGGTGATAAATACCATTTTCCATTATTAATTCCAGGTCCAATATTATTTAATCCTGGTGTTTTTTGTTCAGATTTTGAAAGAGTATAAGATATCCAAAATTGATTTCTACCCTTATTTTTTTTTAATAATAGTTCAAGACCATAAGCTCTTGCTTTGCCTTTAAGTAAAGTTCTTTCAATATCATTATTAGCTACCAAATCAGCTCCATCAATATAATCTAATCTGTTTTTAATTTTTTTATAAAATATTTCAGACTCTAATTTGAATTCTTTAATATTTTTATAGTATCCAATTGCAAATTGATCAAGTTTCTGAGGGTCAATGTATGGTCCAGATGGTGTCCATATGTCTAAAGGTTGGGGGGAATTAGTATTAGAAATTAAATGTATGTATTGATTTAATCTATTATAACTAAACTTGAAACTGTCATTATCTCTATTAAATGATAAATTAAATCTAGGTTCTAGATTATTAAATGTTTTAAAAACATTATTTTCAGAGTTATAGTTATTTGTTAATGGTTCAGCACCATTATAAATTTCTAAAACTGGATCATAAATTACAGGACTATCATTTAAATATGTTTTCAGCCCAGTTTGACTCAGCCTTATAAATTGATTTATTCTTAAACCATACCTTAGTGATAATTTGTTACCTATGCTATGAATAACATCAAAATAGGCTGCATTTTCAAAAGCAAATTTTTTATTTAAAGTCGACTCATTTATTCCTGAATCTTCAGTTAAAGGAAAGATTTTTCCAGGTCTAAAATCATAGTAAATGATATTTGTACCAAAATTAAATTGAAGGTTATTCGAAAAATAGTTTTTTAGATCAAATTTTAGATTCAGATTTTTGATTCCTGATTTCCAATCAAATCCTACAAAGTTTAATTGTAAACCATAATAATAATCACTGTAGATAATTGAGGTATTGCTAAATGTTTTTTCATTAATTAAATGATTCCATCTTAAATTAAATGTTGAATTTCCATAAGAAACAAGGAAGGTGTTATCAAGTTTAAAAAGATCTCTTCCAAAGTATCCAGAGAAGTATAGCTTATTTTTATTATCAATTATAAAATTGGATTTAGTATTAATATCATAGAAATATGCAGAATTATTAATATCACTAAATTTTAAAAAAAGGTGTGCGTAAGTTCCTCTAGATGCAACTAAAAAAGAACTTTTTTCCTTTTGAATTGGCCCTTCTATTAAAAATCTACTTGAAATTACACCAACCCCTCCATTATACTTAAGTTCTTTTTTATTTCCATCTTTTTGATAAACATCTAGAACAGATGATATTCTGCCTCCGTACGATGCTGGAATACCACCTTTAAATAATTTAACTTCTTTTATTGCATCAGAATTAAAAACAGAAAATAAACCAAAAAGATGAGATGAGTTATAAATTATTGCTTCATCAAATAAAATTAAGTTTTGATCTGCTGCACCACCTCTAACATTAAATCCTGATGCACCCTCTCCTGCATTACTAACACCTGGTAATAATTGTATGGTTTTTAATAAGTCAGATTCACCAAATACAACAGGTGTTTGTTTAATAGTTTGGCCAGAAATTCTATTTAAACTTAAAATGGGTTTATCAATATCTGTATCTTCAATATTTTCTATTATAATTACTTCATTTAATTCCTCTATTTCCTCGGCCAGCATTATATCTAGTGAAATATTTTTATTTATAGATATGAGTTTTTTGTTTTCTTTATATCCAAGGATGCTAAAAATAACCTCATAATTACCTTCAGAAATTGTAATTGAATAGAATCCGTAAGAATTTGAAATTGTACCAGTGTTTAATTCTGGAATGATAACATTTGCACCAATTATAACTTCTTCACTAGATTCATCAAGAATGTAACCACTTAATGTGTAATTGTTTTGAGAAAAAGATATAGATAAGAAAAGTAGTATAAAGACAGTTAGGATTAATCTAATCACATTAATTAATTCCCAAAAATAATGCCAACAACAGAGAAAATAGTAGGATAGGAGATCAAAAAATTATAAAATCAGTTCATTTTAGAATCTAAATTCTCTTTAATAGAATCTAAAAATTCTTGTGTACTTAAGTAATGTTGTCTTTTTAAATTACTTCCATGAATCAGAAGAGCTAAATCTTTAGTCATTTTACCTGATTCAACAGTTTCAATACATACTTTTTCTAATAAGTTACAGAAAATTAAAAGTTCGTTGTTAGAGTCAAGCTCTGCTCTGTGAATTAACCCTCTAGTCCATGCAAATATTGATGCAATTGGGTTTGTAGATGTTTCTTTGCCTTGTTGGTGCAATCTGTAATGACGTGTAACTGTACCATGAGCAGCTTCTGCTTCCATAGTTTTACCATCAGGAGTGAGTAGGGTAGAGGTCATTAATCCTAAGGATCCAAAACCTTGCGCAACTGTATCTGATTGTACATCACCATCATAATTCTTACATGCCCAAACAAACCCACCTTCCCACTTCATTGCGGCAGCTACCATATCATCAATCAATCTGTGTTCATAAGTAATACCTAACTCATTAAATTTATCTTTAAACTCATTTTCAAATACTTCATGAAAAATATCCTTAAATCTTCCATCATAAGCTTTTAAAATTGTGTTTTTTGTAGATAAGTATAATGGCCATTTCTTTGAAACAGCTCTATTCATACAAGATCTTGCAAAACCATATATGGATGAATCGATATTATACATTCCCATGGCTATACCATCTTCTTGGAAATTATAAATTTCCCATGTTTTTGAATCATCACCATTTTCTGGTGTAAATGTCATGGTAAGTTTACCCTTTCCGTGAGTAACAAAATCTGTTGCTCGATATTGATCACCAAAGGCATGTCTTCCAATACAAATAGGTTTAATCCATCCTTGAACATACCTAGGGATATTTTTCATGATGATAGGTTCACGAAAAACAGTACCTCCAATTATATTTCTAATGGTTCCGTTAGGAGATTTCCACATCTTCTTAAGAGTATATTCCTTAACTCTTTGTTCATCAGGGGTAATTGTTGCACACTTTATGCCTACATTGTATTTTTTTATTGCCTCAGCTGCATCAACTGTAACTTGATCATCAGTGAAATCTCTGTTTTTTAAACCTAAATCATAATATTTGATATCAAGATCAATATATGATAAGATCAGTTTTTGTTTTATAAAATCCCAAATTATTCTGGTCATTTCATCTCCGTCGAGTTCAACAACAGGATTAGTAACATTTATTTTAGACATGAATTACTTTTTAACCTCTTTAATTCTAGCTTTTTTACCTCTCAATTCTTTGAAATAGTAAATTCTAGATCTTCTTACTTTACCTTTTTTATTTAATTCAATTTTCTTGATGGAAGGTAAATTGACAGGAAAAATTCTTTCGATACCCACAGTTCCAGACATTTTTCTAACAGTAAAGGTTTTAGTCTTTCCAGTACCTTTAATTTGAATAACAACACCTTTAAAAAACTGTGTTCTTGTTTTTTGTCCTTCTTTAATTTCGTAATATACTGTGATTGTATCTCCTGATTTGAATGATGGAAATTCATTTTGATTTATGAATTCATCTTGAACATATTTTACTAAAGATTCCATTTTTTTGTATTTATATGATTAACATACATGTGAATCAGAGGTTAACCAACGGGTGGCAAACTTACATATTTTTTGTTTTTTAAAAAAATTATTTACTAAGTAAATCAGGTCTAATATTTTTTGTTTTTTCAAAAGATTTTTTTTCTCTCCAATTTTCTATTTTCTTTTGATCTCCTGAAAGAAGTACGCTTGGAACTTGCATTTTATTAAATGATGATGGTCTTGTGTAAACTGGCGGCGCAAGAATATTGTCTTGAAAAGAATCTGTCAATGCAGAGGTTTCATCATTTAATACTCCCGGGATTAATCGAACTATTGAATCACATAATACTGCAGCTGGAAGTTCACCACCAGATAAGACATAATCACCAATTGAAATCTCCATTGTAACAAAATTATCTCTAATTCTTTGATCAATTCCCTTATAATGACCACATATTATTATTAAGTTTCCAGAGATTGACAATTTATTACTTATTTTTTGATCCAAAATCGGAGCATCAGGTGTCATATATATTACTTCTTTATATGTATCATTTTTTTTTAAAAAATTAATACAATTGAAAACAGGTTCTATCATTAGGACCATTCCTGACCCACCTCCATACTGATAGTCATCGATTTGTTTTTTTTTGGAAGATGAAAAATTTTTTAGATCATGAAAATTAATTTTTACAATTTTCTTATCAACAGCTCTTTTCATTATAGATCCTGAAAAAGGACTTTCTAGTAATTCAGGGGTTGCGCTAATTATTTCAATTTTTTTCATCTATTTAGTCAAAAATTAGTCTTTCTCTTTCCCCATTAAGATCAATAAAAGTAATTTGATAAATATTCTCATTTTCAAATGAGCTCAACTCTGAAGTTGAATTGATTGGTGTTTCATTAATTTCTGTAAGAATATAACCTGCTCTGACACCCATCCTGTAAAGAGTTCCATTTCTGTTAACAACTACAACAACTCCGTTTTCTGTAGATTTTTCATCCAATATTTTTTTTGTTGCGTCCTTTAACTGCATTCCATAAAATTGAACATAAGTGCTTCTCTTTAGATTAACTTTTAATTTTTTTGGTATTCCTTTTCTGTCAATAACTACATCTAAAATATCTCCTGGTCTCTTTGAGTTCAAGTAACCAGTCAAATCTGAAAATTTTCTAATATCAACATCGTTAATTTTTATTATAACATCTCCTTGCCTAATTCCCGCAAGATGTGCTCCCATACTTTCATCAGTACTATTTACATAAAACCCCTCAGTTATTGATAGTTTTAATTCATTTGATAATTCGGCATTTAGACTTTGGCCAGTAACACCTAACAGTCCTCTTTGAACATCACCAAATTCAAGAATGTCTTCGTAAATTTTTCTTGCTATGTTACTTGGTACTGCAAATGAATAACCAATAAAACCAGCATTATTACTTTGTATAGCAGTATTTATTCCTATCAAGTCACCATTAATGTTTACAAGTGCTCCACCGCTATTTCCACTATTTACAGCAGCGTCAGTTTGAATAAAAGACTGATTTTTTGAATCGTAGTCATTCAAATCTCTGGATTTAGCGCTTATTATTCCAGCAGTTACAGTTGATGTAAGATTAAAGGGATTACCAACAGCTAGAACCCATTCTCCAATTTTTGTTTGATCAGAGTCTGCAAATCTTATGTAGGGAAATGAATTATTACCAGAAATTTTTAACACTGCAATATCTGAATTTTCATCACTACCTATAATTTCTGCAACAAAAGTTTTATTGTCGTTAGTTGTTATTTCAATTTCACTTGCATTTTCAATTACATGAAAATTAGTTATGATATAACCATCACTTGAAACTATAACACCTGATCCAGTACCCACTGTTCTTCTATTTTGACTGTTTCCATAAAATAAGTCCCATATACTATTATTTCCTTTTGAAAGAGCTGTGTTTTTTACATGAACTACTGAATTTATAGTTTTTTCTGCAGCAATTGTAAAATCTGGGTTTTGAAAAAACCTTAGCTGAGGATTGGGGTCAGTTTTTTGAAAATCATTTGAGCTATTAATAGTGTTAAATGTATTGCTTGAGGCAAAACTTTTTTCATCATTTATAGATTTGAAAATGATGTTTATTAAAACCACTAGGATAATAATTCCAAAAATATTTTTTAATCTTTTCATACTTTTTTTTATAAAATTAATTTATTTGATTTTTTTCGTTTAATTTTTAACTTCTTTTTAACAGTACATTTAATATTTATAAATTGCACAAAATGAATATTGAGTTTTCAAAATATCAAGGCACAGGCAATGATTTCATAATCATCAATAATATATCAAATTTCTTTCCAAAAAACGATAATAAACTTATAAGTGAATTATGTCATCGAAAACTTGGTATTGGTGCTGATGGTTTGATTTTAATTGATAAACATAGTTCTCTCCCATTTGAAATGATTTATTATAATTCTGATGGATTAATTGGTTCAATGTGTGGTAATGGGGCTAGATGTTCAGTTCATTTTTCCTTCACAAATAATATTATTAAATCTAAAACAAAGTTTAATGCTTTTGATGGAATCCATAAGGGCATTGTCGACCATGATATAATAAATATTTCAATGTCGGATGTTATCGGTTTTGAAAAATATGAAGATTACTTGTTTATTGACACAGGGTCACCTCATTTAGTAAAAATTGTTCAAGATGTTAATACTATAGATTTGATTAATATATCGCAAAAAATTCAACACAATAATCAGTTTAAAAAAGGAGTAAATGTAAATTTTATTAGTAAAAGTAGTGACAATTCATTTCAAATTAGAACATATGAGAGAGGGGTTGAAGATGAAACCCTTTCTTGTGGAACTGGTGCTGTGGCGGCGGCAATTGCTTTAAATATTTTATCTTTAGTTGATATTAATGATATTAGCCTTGAGACAAAAGGAGGTCTTTTAAATATTAAATTTAGAAAATCAAAGGGCAAATACACTGATATATATTTATCGGGAAAAGTAAAAAAAGTTTTTGATGGCGTAATAAAGGTTTGAAAAAAATAAAATACATTTTTATTATTTTAATTTTAGTTCTTGGACTTGCAGGAGGGTATTATTATTACAATATTTTTTTAAAATCTAATACTAAATTTAATAAAGATTACATTTTTTTACACATTCCTACATCTTGCGATCAAAATCAGCTTCTAGATTCATTAAAAAATTATTTAACAGATATTCCAAAGTTTATTGAGGCAGCTGGTTATAAAGGTTATTTAGATAACATTAAACCCGGTAGATTTAAAATTAAAAATGGAAACAATAATACTGAAATTATAAATTCATTAAGATCTCAAAATATTCCGCTTAAAGTTACTTTCAACAACATAGAAACTTTAAATCAGCTTTTTGGTCGTATTTCATTAAAGATTGAAGCAGACAGTTTAAGCCTAGTAAATATTTTTTCTGACAAAGATTTTTTAAATGATTTAAACCTTAATAATGAGTCAGTTTTTTCTTTATTTATACCAAATACATATGAGTTTTTTTGGAACACCAGTGCATTACAGTTTCGGGAAAGAATATTAAAAGAGTTTGATATTTTTTGGAATGATAACAGAATTAATAAATCCAAGAAAATTAATCTAAATCCAATAGAGGTAATGACTCTTGCATCAATTGTTCAGAAAGAGACACCTAAGGTAGATGAGAGGCCGACAATTGCAGGAGTTTATTTAAATCGATTAGATAAAAGAATGAAACTTCAGGCAGATCCAACTGTTGTTTATACAATAAAAAAAAGAGATGGATTTGATACAAAAATAAGAAGAGTTCTATATAAAGATTTAAGAATCAAATCACCCTACAATACTTACGTTAATAGAGGTTTACCACCTGGTCCAATAGTTACACCTGATATTTCTGCAATTGAAGCTGTATTAAATCCTATGGACCATTCTTTTATTTATTTTGTTGCAGATGTTTCAAATCCAGGCTACCATTTATTTTCTAGAACAAATGCTGAACATAATCAGAACAAAAGACAGTATACTAAATGGTTAAGAGATAGAAATATTAGAAGATAAATAATTGATTATCAGATAATTAAAAAAATACTTAGTTTTGCAATGAAAAGTAGTCACTGACTATTTCAATTTTTAGTATTGTTTTTTAAAATAAGACTAATATCATTTTTTTTAACAGCCATTTTATTTGGCTCAGTATTCCCTCCCTCAAATTTAACCATTACTCCCACCGATGATTTTAAATATAGTGTCTCTTTAAGTTACGATTTTGAACAAATTAAGCATACTGTTCCATTCATAAAAAAAGATTTTATTGGTTTTAGAGAATTTTTAGGTTTTTTTGAATCTGGGTCTGATTACAAAAAAATTAATAGACTTGGTTATCTTGGAAAATATCAGTTTGGAAAATCAACTCTAAAAGTTTTAAAAATAGATTACCCAAAAAATAATTTTATTAATGAACCAGCTCTTCAAGAAAAAGCTTTCCTAATGAATGTAATGAGAAATAAATGGATATTAAGAAGAGAGATTAGAAGATTTAATGGGCTAATGATCAATAATTTGTTTATAACTGAGTCAGGTATAATTGCAGCAGCTCATCTTTCTGGCCCTGGAAATGTAAAAAAATTTTTACGAAGCAATGGACAAATCAAGTTTGATTTCAAAGATATTAATGGAACAAAAATTTCAGACTACATTAGAATATTTAAAGGATTTGATATTTCCAAAATTAGATCGGTAAGAAAACCAATCTTACTAGATTAGTCAGTGAATTTACTTGTTAAATCTTCAACATACTTACGAAAATGTTTATCTGTAAATGCTAAGTTATCAACTGTTTTACATGCATGTAAAACAGTTGCGTGGTCTCTATGTCCAATTTTATTTCCAATACTTGCTAATGATGCTTTTGTGAATTTTTTTGAGAAAAACATTGCTAACTGTCTTGCTTGGACAATGTGTCTTTTTCTGGTTTTTGATTGAAGTGTGGTTACATCCATTTGGAAATAATCAGAAACTACTTTTTGAATTTGATCGATTGAGATTTCTTTCTTAGTGTTTTTTACAAATTTCTCAACTATAACTTTTGCAAGATCAATCGTGATTTTCTTTCTATTGAAAGAGGATTGAGCCATAAGAGAAATTATGGCTCCTTCAAGTTCCCTAACATTAGTCTTTATATTTTTTGCAACATAAAAAATAATTTCCTCATCTATCTCTACACCATCTAAAAGTAATTTATTTTTTATTATAGAAATACGAGTTTCAAAGTCTGGAGTTTGAAGCTCAGCAGACAACCCCCATTTAAATCTGGATAATAGTCTTTGTTCAATTTCCTGCATATCAACAGGAGCTTTATCTGACGTCAAAATTACCTGCTTACCATTTTGATGTAAGTGATTGAAAATATGAAAAAAAACATCTTGAGTTCCTGATTTACCAGAAAAGAATTGAACGTCATCAATTATTAAAACATCAATTAACTGGTAGAAATGAATAAAGTCATTTCTATTATTCTTTTTCACAGATTCAATATATTGCTGAGTAAATTTTTCTGCTGATATGTATAATACGGTTTTTTCAGGAAATTTTTGTTTAATATTAACTCCGATTGCATTAACTAAATGAGTTTTACCCAATCCAACACCTCCAAATATTAAAAGAGGGTTAAATGAAGTTCCACCAGGCCTATTAGAAACAGCATAACCTGCTGACCTAGCTAACCTGTTTGAATCACCTTCAAGAAAATTGTTAAAGTTATAATTTGGATTTAGTTGTGAATTAATCTTAAGATTTTTTATTCCAGGTATTACAAATGGATTTGTTAACTCAGATTTGAGAAAGTTTGATGAACTTTCAACTGTTTGTGAACTTAATTTAGGCTTATACTGACTTGGTATTTTTTCTGTAAATGTTTTAGACGATCCAAAATTATTTTCCATTTTGATAATGTAGACTAACTTAGCATCTTTTCCCAGCTCTTTACTAAGCGATGATTTTAATATTTTAATGTAGTGTTCCTCAAGCCATTCGTAAAAAAATTTACTTGGTACTTGAACACTGAGAATATTATCTTCAAGCTTAACTGGTTTTATAGGTTCAAACCATGTTTTATAAGCCTGCAGTTGTATATTATCTTTTATGAATTCGAGACAATTATTCCATACTGTTACTGCAGTCATTTAAAACTTTTATTTAGTTTGTTGTTATTAAATTGATAAACTAGATTGAGTTTATCTTTATAATTACACAAACAAATATGTACATTTTTTTTTTAAAAAAAAATCATTTCACTATTGATTTTTAAAAAACTTTTTTTGATATTATGGACAAGTTAAAATCTTATAATTTTTTGTCGAAAAAAACCTCAAAAAGTAGAATTAATGTCAGATATTCTGAAACTGATACAATGTCTTTTGTTCACCACAGTAACTATTTAAACTATTACGAAATTGGGAGACTTGCATGGTTTAAAAACATAGGGTTTTCATATAAGAAATTAGAATCAGAAAATATTATTTTGCCTGTAGTAGAAACAAAAATTAAATTTAGAAAACCAGCTTTTTTTGATGATGAATTGGTTTTAGAAACTACTATAATTAAACCACCATCATATTCAATCGAATTTAATTATATAATTAAAAAAAATGATGAGTTAATTAATGAAGGTTACACTAAATTAATGTTTTTAAATAGTACCGATAAAAAGCCAATAAGGTGTCCAAAAAATATATTGAAAAAAATTAATGATTTCTTATGATTTTAAGATTATCATCTTTTATGGTTTCGTCATAAAATTTTGTACCATTTATCTTTGGAGCTAAGACTCCTTTTTTCAACTTATTTTTTGATTTAAACACTCTTGCTTCATCCCATAAATTATTTTCTATAAAAGTTTTTAAAGTTTTATTACCACCTTCAACCAAAACACTTTGTATATTTTTTTTATGTAGGAAATTAGTAATGTTTTCAATATTTAAATCGTTCCCATTATGAATGTAGAGTGTGTCTTTTGATTTAATTTTAGGATTTCCAATGACAATCTTAATTGGACTATTATTATCCCAATTTCTTGAGTTTAACTGAGGATTATCAAAATCAATTGTTTTTGACCCAACTAATATAGCATGTTCTTGACTTCTCCACTTGTGTACATATTGTCTTGAAACATCGTTTGAAATCCAGTAGGGTCTATAATTATTTTTGTGTTTTGGAGAAATTATACCATCAACAGTTTCTGCCCATTTTAAAATTATATATGGTCTTTTTTTAGTTTGAAAAGTAAAAAATCTCTTATGTAGTTCAAGACACTCATTTTCTAATACACCTACTTTAACATCAATATTATTATTTATTAATTGATCAATTCCTGACCCATTAACAAGAAGGTTAGGATCTTTGCAACCAATTATTACTGTCTTAATTTTACTTTCAATAATTTTTTTTGTACAAGGTGGAGTTTTGCCGTAATGTGAACATGGTTCAAGAGTTACAACCATGGTGGAATTTTCTAAATATTTTTTATCATTAATATTTTCAATTGCATTAATCTCAGCATGATTTTGACCAAGACCTCCAGTATATCCTTCACTTATTATTTTTCCGTCTTTGTAGATCAGAGCTCCCACATTAGGATTAGGATAAGTATGACCTAATACTGAATTACCAATAGCCACACATCTTTGCATTAACAATTCATAATTCATTTTTAAATATTATAAGTAATTTTATAATGCTAAGTTAGAAATGAAATTTGACATAAGAAAAATTGAAAAAAAGGATAATTTTTTTATAAAAAAAATTTTAATAAATGTGATGAATGAGTATGGTGTTCCGCCTGAAGGAACAGCTCTTGCCGATGTAGAATTGAATCATATGTTCGAATCATATTTATTAGATAAACACATTTATTATATTTTAAACATTGAAAATAAAATTGTTGGAGGAGCTGGTATAGCACCACTTAAAAACTCAGATAAAAATATTTGCGAACTTCAAAAGATGTATTTTCTGCCTGCTGCGCGGGGTAAAGGTCTAGGTAGTTTGATGATTAAAAAATGTATAGATTATGCATCTAAATCTAGATTTGAATATTGTTATATTGAAACCATGCATAATATGATCAATGCACAAAAACTATATAAAAAGTACGGTTTTGAATTTATTGACAGTCCATTAGGAAACACTGGACATTCGTCATGTCCGGTATGGATGTTGAAAAAATTATGAGACTGATAGATTTTAAGCATTACGTTCAAGACAAGCTCTGTTCTATATACAACGAGAATGAATCCGAAATTATTTTTTATGAGTTAATCGAAAATTTTTTAGGTATAACCAAAATAAAGTACCTAGTTGATAAAGAACATCTGATATTAGACTCTGAAATACTTATTTTAAATCAAAAAATTAATCAACTAGAATTAAATGAACCTTTGCAATATGTAATAGGAAATAAAAAATTATTTGGAATAAATTTTAAGCTTAATAATAGTGTATTAATTCCAAGGCCTGAAACTGAAGAGTTGTGTTCTTGGATTTTATCCCACCAACTTAATGATATTAAAATTTTAGATATTGGAACTGGTTCTGGTCTTATCGCTTTAGTATTAAAAAAGCATATTAATAATAGCACAGTCGATGGGTGGGATAACTCAATTAAGGCTTTAAATTTAGCTAAGTCAAATGCAAAAAAAAATAATATTAATGTAAACTTTAAATTAAATGATATTTTTAAGAAAGACATTCCAAAAAACAAGTATGATTTAATTGTTTCTAATCCTCCCTATGTTTCATATGATGATTACAATAAAATTCATGAAAGAGTAAAAAAATATGAGCCTAATAATGCTATTTTTGTAAATGATAATGATCTTTTAATTTTTTACAAGATTATAATTAAAAAGGCTTCAATATCTTTAAAAAAAAATGGTCTTATTTTTTTTGAGTGTAATGAAAAAAATATTGAGGATGTTTTTAATTTTTTAAAAGATCATAAATTTAAAAATATAGATATTAAAAAAGATTTTAGAAATAAAAAAAGAATGCTTAAAGCGGAAAAATGAGCCCAAAAGAGAAAATTTATTTTTTAAGGGATGAAATTCATCATCATAACCGTCTATATTATGTAAAAAATGAACCTGTAATTAGTGATTATGAGTTTGATTTAAAATTAAATGAACTAATCAGTCTTGAAAATGAATATCCTCAATTTTATGATCCTAATTCACCTACTGTTCGTATTGGAAGCTCTTTGTCTAATGATTTTGAAAGTATTACTCATAAATTTCAAATGTATTCTCTTGAAAATTCATATTCAATTGAAGATCTAAAAGATTGGGAAGCAAGAATTAAAAAAAAATTAGGAGTAAATGATATTAGTTATTGTTGTGAATTGAAACTAGATGGAGTATCAATCAGTTTATCTTACGATTCTGGAATTTTTGCTCAGGGCTTGACTAGAGGTGATGGAGTTGTTGGTGATAATGTAACCAATAATCTTAAAACTATAAATACAATTCCGTTAAAAATCAAGAATGAATTAAATTTTGATATAAGAGGAGAGATTGTTATAGAAAAAAATGATTTTATAAAGCTAAATCAAGATAGAATAAATAATGGTGAACAGCCTTATATGAATCCTCGTAATACCGCATCAGGTAGTATTAAATTAGTTAAAAGCGAGGAAGTAAAAAAGAGACCTTTAAAATGCTATTTATTTCAGATTGTTGGAAATAATTTGCCATTCAGAACTCAGGTTGAGTCATTAAATTATGCTATTGATTGTGGATTCAATGTCTCTAATACTTTCAAATTTTGCAAAAACTTAAGTGAAGTAATTCAATATTTAAATTATTGGGAAAAAAACAAAGACTCTAATGATTTTGAAATTGATGGGGTTGTCATAAAAGTTAATAAGCTAGAATTTCAAAAAGAATTAGGTTTTACTTCAAAATTCCCAAGGTGGGCCATTGCTTATAAATTTAAAACAGAACAAGTAACCACTAAATTAATTGATGTTACATATCAAATTGGTAGAACTGGAGCAGTAACACCAGTTGCTAATTTAAAACCTGTTTTATTAAACGGAACTACAGTAAAAAGAGCATCTCTTCATAATTCTGATCAGATAGAAAAATTAAATTTAAAATATGATGATCATGTTGTTGTGGAAAAGGGTGGAGAAATCATACCAAAAATTGTTGATGTAGTAATAAGTAAAAGATCCAGAAACTCTAAAGAATTTGTTTTTATAAAGAATTGTCCCTCATGTGATAATGAATTGGTAAAGATTGAGGGCGAAGCTCAACATTACTGCCCAAACAAAAAGAAATGTCATCCTCAAATTTTAGGAAGAATTAAACACTTTATTTCTCGAAAAGCCATGAATATTGATGGCTTTGGAACCGAAACAATTGAAAGGCTACTTAAAAATAATTTAATTAATGATTTTTCTGATATATATAATTTACATTACAAAGACTTGGTAGATCTTGAAAGAATGGCTGAAAAATCAGCAAAAAATTTAATTGATGCGATTGAGAAATCAAAAGAGCAACCATTCAGTAAAGTTCTATTTGCTCTTGGAATTAGATATGTTGGAGAAACTGTTTCAAAAAAAATAACTTCAAAAATTTTTAGTATTGATGATTTAATGAAGTTGTCAAAAGAGGATTTACTAAAAATTGATGAAATAGGGGAAAAAATAGCTCTCAGCCTAAGAGATTATTTTGATGATTTAGATAATAGAAATTTGATTGAAAAGTTAAAGAATAATGGATTAAAATTTCATACAGATATAAATCATATAAAATCACATACCTTATCTGACTTAAAATTTGTAATTACTGGAACTTTTCAAGAAATCTCAAGAGAAAAGTTAAAATTAATTATTGAAGATAATGGAGGTGTAATTTCATCTTCATTATCAAAAAACACCAATTTCCTCATAACAGGAGAAAATGCTGGTCCATCAAAACTTTCAAAAGCTGACAAACTAAATGTTGATATATTAAGTATTGATGAATTTAAAAATAAATATAACCTGAATATCAAAAATTGAAGAAGTTTTTAAAATATTTAAGAAATAGATTTTTGAATAGAAAAATAGATGACTCTATCAAATCATTAAAAAATTTAGAAAGAAATTTTTCAAAACCTATCAACAAGGTAGGTTGTATAATTGATACGAATTTAGATGTTGATTACTATCAAATTTTGGAGTTAATTGAAAAGATTGGTTTAAAAGAAAAAGATATCAAAATTATTAGCTTTTCTGACACAAATTTTAATGATCCTTTTTCAAAAATGAGGATATCAAAAGATTCAATAAGTTTTTATGGAAATATTATTTCCTCTGATGCAAATGAATTTATCTCATATGATTATGATCTATTAATAAACTATTTTGGTAATAACAAAATACTTACTCTAATATCATCTAAAGTTAATGCTAAGTTTAGAGTTGGATTTGATAATTCAAATAAAGATATAAATGATATAATTTTCTCTAACATTTTCAATAATTTTACAAAGTTTAGTAATGAACTAATTAAGTATTTAAAGAAAATTTCATAATTGTATGACTAAGAATTTAAATTCAATTTTTTCAGGAATAGGTGTAGCTATTGTTACACCTTTTGATGATAAAAATAATTTTGATAAAGATGCTGTTTTTCTGTTAGCTGAAAATTTGATTAAGTCTAAAATTTCTTATGTGGTTGTTCAAGGAACAACCGGTGAATCCTCAACTCTGGATACAAATGAGAAAAACATTGTTAACAATACATATATCGATGCTTTCAAAAATAAAGTACCATTAATTTTAGGATTAAGTTCAAACAATACCAAGTATTTATGTAATGAAATTAAAGCAACAAATCTCGATGATTTTGATGCAATAATGTCTGTTTGCCCTTATTACAATAAGCCTTCTCAAGAGGGTCTTTACAATCATTTTTTAAATATTTCTCAATCTACAACTAAATCAATTTTAATGTATAATGTTCCTAGTAGAACAGGCGTTAATATTAACAATGAAACAATAATTAACATTTACAAAAATTCTGATAACATAATAGGTATTAAAGAAGCATCTGGAGATGTAAACAGAATTAAACAGTTAAAGTCAATATTAGAGAGTAATTTTTTAGTAATATCAGGAGATGATTTTACAATGATTGATGCGATAAGAAATGGTGCTGATGGAATAATTTCTGTTGCTGCAAATGTCTATCCCAAAATTATGGTTGAAACTTACAATAAAATAATATTTGATACAAACAGTGTAAAAACACTAAATGATAATAATTTCATGTTAAATGAATTTATAAATTTGATCTTTGAAGAGTGTAATCCATCAGGAATAAAATATGCATTAAGTAAATTAAATTTGTGTAGTAGTAAAGTTAGATTACCTTTGAGCGAAATATCAGAAAATTTAAAATCTAAAATTGAGAAATTTGTCAAAGAACACCCCCCTATTAATTAAAAATATGTTTAATACAATTTTGAAAAATTTTATTCTTTTATTCGCTTTTCTAACACTCATATCATGTAATGACTATCAAAAAATTTTAAGGGCTGAGGATATTGCAATTAAATATAAAGCTGCCGAAGAGTTCTATGAGAACGAAGAATGGAGAAGGGCATCTAACTTATTTGAACAAATATCCCCAAAATACAGAGGAAAACCTCAAGCTGAAAGGATAACATTCTTTTATGCTAATAGCTTACTAAACACTAAAAATTACTTAACCGCCGCATTTAAATTTGAGGAGTTTGTAAAAGCATATCCTATGAGTCAAAAAGTTGAGGAAGCTGCTTACTTAGCTGCATTTTGTTATTATAAACAGTCTCCAACATTTACGCTTACTCAAGAGAAAACCAGAGAGGCAATTGAAAAATTACAAGAATTTATAAATTTTTACCCTAACTCTGAAAAACTTTCCGATGCTAGCGATCTTGTACAAGAGTTAAGAATTAAATTAGAGGAAAAAGCATTTGAAATTGGAAAACAATACAATACCATAAGAGATTATAAATCTGCAATTATAGTTTTAAATAGTTTTATTTCAGATTATCCAGGAACTCCATTCAGAGAGGAAGCTTTGTATTATCTTTTTGATTCATCTTATATGCTTGCTATTAATAGTATTCCGTCACTCAAATTGGAAAGATTAAATAATGCTAAAAAAATTTCTAACGAATTTCTTAATGATTATCCTGAAAGTGTTTACAGCGATCAGTTAGGAAAAAAGATTTTAGAAATAGATAAAGAAATTACTATATTTGCTCGCACTTAAAACTAATTTCATGGATTTTAAAAAAGTTAACGCTCCAACAACAACTGTTACTTACGATAGAGATAAGATTGATGAAACTACTGATAATATTTACAAAGCTATTTCTATTATTTCCAAAAGGACTATTCAAATAAATGAGGATATTAAAAAAGAACTTATTAGTAAGTTAGAAGAATTTGCAACGCCAAGTGAAAATCTAGAGGAAATTTTTGAAAATAAAGAGCAAATTGAAGTTTCAAAGTTTTATGAAAGACTTCCAAAAGCTCATGCAATTGCTATTGACAATTGGCTTTCTGAAAAAATCTACCATAGAAAACCTGAAAACAAGTAGCTTATAATGTCATTCCTTAAGGGTAAAAATGTCCTATTAGGGGTTTCAGGAAGTATTGCAGCTTACAAATCCATATTATTACTCAGAATATTAAAAAAAGAAGGTTGTAATGTTAAGGTAATTTTAACTAAGAGTGCAATAGATTTTGTAACACCACTTACTTTTTCTACACTTTCAGAAAATCAAACATACGTAAATTTTGTTGAGGAAAATGAAGATGAAAAGTCGTGGAATAATCATGTAGAACTTGCTGAATGGGCTAATTATTTTATTATTGCTCCTACAACATCATCAACTCTTTCTAAAATGGTTACTGGAAATGCTGATAATTTGCTTGTAGCGACCTTTATGTCTTATAAATCAAAAGTTTTCTTTGCACCTGCAATGGACCTAGAAATGTATAAAGATGATTCAAATAAGAAAAATATTGAAATTTTAAAAGACAGAGGTCATTATTTCATTGAACCATCCTCTGGTTTTCTAGCTAGTGGTATGCATGGAAAGGGTAGATTAGAAGAACCTGAATTAATTTTCGAATTTTTTAAAAATACGATAAAAAAAGAATTAGTTTTTTTTGAAAAAAAAATTCTTATTACTGCGGGTCCTACTTATGAAATGATTGATCCAGTAAGGTTTATTGGTAATTTCTCAAGTGGTAAAATGGGTTTTAGTTTAGCAAAAAAAGCCTCAGAGCTGGGAGCAAAGGTTTTTTTAATATCAGGCCCTTCAAATGAAAGTATTAATGGATTTGATATTGAAATTAAAAAAGTTATTTCTGCTGATGAAATGTATGATGAATGCATTGATATTTTTCCAAATGTAGACATTTGCATAATGTCTGCTGCAATATCTGATTATAAGCCAGAAAATCTAAGTAAAGAAAAAATTAAGAAAGATGATCACTCATATCTTAACATAAAGTTAACTCCCAACAAGGATATTATTTCTCATTTAGTTAAAATGAAAAATAAGAATCAAAAAATAATTGGCTTTGCATTGGAAACAAATAACGAATTTGAAAATGCTAAATCTAAGTTAGTTAGAAAAAATTTAGATGCTATTGTTATGAATTCATTAAATGACAAGGGAGCAGGTTTTGATTTTGATACAAATCAAGTTACATTTATTACTGAAACTAAATCAACTGAATTTAACCTAAAACCTAAAGATGAAATTTCAGAAGAAATACTTATCGAAATTCTTAACTTATAATATATTTCTATTTCTTTTAATTTGTAAATCATTCTCACAAGAATTAAATGCAGAAGTTGTTGTAAACTCTAATTTAGTTAATCAAACTGATAAACAAGTTTTTAATGATTTTCAAAGTTCAGTTTACCAGTTTCTTAATTCAACTAAATTTTCAAGTAATCCTTACAGTTTAATTCAAAAAATAGATTGTAGTTTTATTTTTACTATCAAGAGTTATGAAAACAATGAGTTTGATGTAAATCTTGATGTTAATTCATTTAGACAAGGTTTTAATTCAAGCTACAAATCCTCAAATTTTTTATTTAGAGACATTGGAATTAAATTTAAATATCAATCCAATGAACCTGTAATTTATTCTGATTCTAGATTCACAAGTGATTTGTCTTCTCTTTTGTCTTTTTATTCAAAGATTATAATAGGTTTTGATATGGATTCATTTAAAGAAAATTCAGGAACTAACTCATATAAAGAAGCCAAAGAAATTCTTGATAAGGCATTAAATCTTTCAATTAGCTCAACATGGAGTTCATCTAATAATGGTGGTAGAATTAATAAATTTTGGTTAATAGATAATTTAATTTCAAATAATTATGATGTAATTAAGAAAATAAACTATAATTATTATAGACATGGAATTGATTTAATGGTTTCTAACAAAGAAAAGGGAATTTCAAATATTAAAACCACCATAGAATTATTTTTCAAAATAGATAGATATCGACCAAATTCAATTTTGAAAGAAATATTTTTTCAGTCAAAGAATAATGAAATTTATAATATTTTCAATAATGATTTAGATATCATTAATATTGAAGAAATTAAATTAATTTTAAATAAAATTTCTCCATTTTATTCAAGTAAATGGAATAAACTTTAAATTTTAGTATTGCTACAAAAATTAGAAATAAGAAATTATATTTTGATAGATCAATTATCTATTGAATTTAATGAAGGTCTATCAATAATTACTGGTGAAACAGGTTCAGGAAAATCAATTTTATTAGGAGCAATTAATCAACTTTTAGGAAACAGAATTGATCACAAAATTGTTGGACCAAAAAAAGATAAATGTATTATTGAGGCAATATTTAATATTTCTGATTATAATCTTAAAAAATTTTTTATGATTAATAATCTTGACTACAGTAATGATACCATTATAAGAAGAGAAATTTTAAGAAACGGAAAATCTAGAGCTTTTATAAATGATTCTCCAGTAAAAATTGAAATATTAAAGAGAATTAGTTCATATTTAATTGATATTCATAGTCAGAACCAAAATGACATTCTTTCGTATAAATCTTTTTTTTACAATTTCATTGATTTTTTTGCCAATCAGGAAAAAGAAGTTGCTGATTTTAAAAAAAAATTCAATCAATTCAATAAAAAAAAAATAGATTACAATATTTTGATAGAAAAGAAAAAAAATATAATAAAAGACTATGATTATAATTTGTTTCTATTAAATGAGATTAACACATTAAATTTGGCTTCAAATGAAAAAGAAAAATTAGAAAATGAATATAACTCACTGAAAAATTATGAAAAAATTCAATCAAGTTTTGATCAATTAAACATATTGATAGGTGGTCAAAATAATAATTTAATAGACAGATTAACTTCGATCTCTAATATTTTAAAAAAAATATCTGATTTTTCTTCACAATTTAAAGATATTGATTCAAGGTTTCATAAAGTCTATATAGAAGCTACAGACATTATTGAATCTATTTCATCTCATTCTGAACAATTATCATTTGACTCTGAAAAATTTGACACAATTCAGTCTAGACTATTTAAAATACAGGAATTAGAAAATAAGCATAATGTTAACTCCACAAGTCAATTAATTGAAGTTAAAAATAAATTAAATGATAAAGTAAAAAGTACTGATAATATTGACAGTGAAATAGATAAACTTAATTTAGAAATATTAAATATTGAAAAGGACTTAACTAAAGATGCTAATCAAATACATATTAACAGATTGAAAACCGCTGATGGTCTTCAAAACGAAATAGAAAAAATATTTTCACTATTATCTCTTAACGGATGTTTGATAAAATTTGAATTTATTAAAGAAGAAAAGTTAAATAGTTTTGGAATTGACAATCTCAATGTTTTATATTCGCCTGGAGAAAAAATTGCATTGAAACCTTTAGCAAAAATTGCTTCTGGTGGTGAAAAATCAAGAATATTATTAGCTATAAAATCAGTATTTGCAAAAAAGAACAGTTTACCCACAATCATATTTGATGAGATTGATTCTGGAACTAGTGGTGAAATTGCTGAATCTATTGGATTTTTGATGAAAGAAATGAGTAAGAAAATTCAGATTCTATCAATTACTCATCTTGCTCAAGTTGCATCTAAAGGAGATTATCATTTAAAAGTCATGAAATTAAATGATTACGGAAAATCTACAACCAGTATTGTTGAACTATCAGATAAAGAAAGATTACATGAAATTGCTAGTATGATATCCGGAAAAAAAATTACTAATTCTGCTTTAAATCAAGCCGAAGAACTTCTTAAATAATTATATTTAAAAAAAATTAAATTATGAGTAATAATTTATTGAAAGGTAAAAAGGGCATTATCTTCGGTGCCTTAGATGAAAACTCAATTGCATGGAAAACTGCTTTAAAAGTTAATGAGCAAGGTGGTGAATTTATTTTGACTAACGCACCTGTAGCCATGAGAATGGGTACTATTAGTGTTTTAGCAAAACAAACAAATTCATTAGTCATTCCTGCTGATGCAACTAGAGTTGAAGATTTAGAAAACCTAATTGAAAAAACTTTAAATCATTTTAATAATAAAATTGATTTTGTATTACATTCAATTGGCATGTCAGTAAATGTTAGAAAAGGTAAACATTATACTGATTTGAATCATGATTGGTTAACGAAAGGTTGGGATGTTTCCGCAGTATCATTCCACAAATTGTTACAAAGTTTATACAAAATGGATGCAATGAACGAGTGGGGTAGTATTGTTGCTCTATCTTATATGGCAGCTCAAAGAGTATTTCCTAACTACAATGATATGGCTGATAATAAAGCGTTTTTAGAGTCAATTGCCAGAAGTTTTGGATATTTTTTTGGTAAGGAAAAGAAAGTTAGAGTTAATACAATTAGTCAGTCACCTACTCCTACTACAGCAGGTAAAGGAGTTACTGGCTTTGATGGTTTTATTAATTATGCTGAAAAAATGTCACCACTGGGAAATGCATCTGCAGATGAATGTGCTGATTACACCATTACACTTTTTTCAGACTTAACAAAAAAAGTTACTTTACAAAACCTATTTCATGATGGAGGCTTCAGTAATGTAGGAGTTAGCCAGGAAATAATTGATATTATTTCAAATAAGCCTTAATTTTTTTATGATGAGAATTGGTATTACTGGAGGTATCGGCTCAGGCAAATCCTTCGTATGCTCAATTTTTAAAGACTATAATTTTAAAATTTATAATTCTGATTTAGAAGCAAAGAATATTTTAAACAAAAATCAAAATGTTAAGAGATCTATAATCTCAGAATTTGGTGAGCTTTCATACGTAGATAGTATTTTAAATACAGAGTACATTTCTGAAATTATTTTTTCTAATTACAAAAAATTAGATAAAATTAATAAGATTGTTCATCCAGAAGTTTTTAAAGACTACAATGCTTTTTTAAAAAAAAATTTAAATTGTAGAACAGTTTATGAATCGGCATTGTTATTTGATTATGATAACTTTAAGAAAAACGATTACAATATTTTAATAACTTGTCCTGAAAATATTAGAATTGATAGAATCATGACGAGAGATAATTTAGAACTTGATAAAGTAAAAAGAAAAATTAATTCTCAAATTGATTACAAAGAAAAAATAGATTTAGCAAATTTTCATATTGAAAATATTGATAAGCTAAATACAAAAAGAACTACAATTGAAATTATTGAGAAAATAATTTTAGCTGATGAAAAAAAATAAGTATTTCGTTCTCATTCTGTTAATGTCCGTTGCTTTAATTGGAATTATTTTAGTTCAAAGTCTTTGGATAAAAACTACTATTGACAATAACGAAAGACAATTCTCTGTAAATGTAAACCAAGCTTTAAAATCAGTAGTTGAAAAAATAAAAGATAGAGAAATGAGGGATTATATTGCTGTTTACCAAAAATTAATTGATAGTATAGGTGAACCAAAAGAGTCACAATTAACATCAGTTTTTCAATATATAAACAGAAATCAAAATACCAATCAAACTTTTGTTTACTCACAAGGTATTTTAGAGGAAGATTATAATATTACTGCAAGTTTATTAGAACCAGCAAATAATGACTCAACATCAATATTAGACTATAAAAGTCTTAAAACTACAACAATAATCGATGATGCTTTTGACATAGAAATGCAGAAAATGAGTTCAATTGAAAGACTTCAAAGAGTTGAAAAAATGTCATTAATTGATAGAGCTAAATACGAATCAGTTTTCAGTGATTTAGCTAATTTAAAACCTATACATAAGAGAGTTACAAATATAGAATTAGAATTATTGCTTCAAAGAGAGTTTAAATTGAGAGATTTAGATCTAGACTTTGATTATAGGATATTTGATAATGATTTAGCAACAAAAGTTGGTTCTGATAGGTATACTAATCTTGAAAATATTGAAAGGTATTCGATGCCATTGTTTCAAAATGATAAAGGTGAATCTTCTTTTTCTCTTGTGGTAGGCTTCCCCAATAGAATATCATATATCAGATCATCTATTTCTTTTCTAATTATTTTGTCCATATTATTTACATTAATTATTATAATCTCATTTTCAGTAACCATATTCAGTTCAATAAAGCAGAAAAATATCTCAGAAATGAAAACAGATTTTATAAATAATATGACCCATGAGTTTAAAACACCGATAGCAACCATAGATTTAGCAATTAATGCTGTTAAAAATGAAAAGGTTCAGAACAATTTTGAATTGGTTAAAAAATACTTAAATGTAATTGCTGAAGAAAATAAAAGAATGAATTTTCAGGTAGAAAATGTACTGAAAATATCACAACTTGAAAATAAAAAAATAGATTTAAATAAAGAGATTGTTAATATTCATGTTGTCATTGATAAATCAATTAAAAGCGTTGATTTACTTCTAAAAAATAGTGGTGGAAGCATTCTCAGGGATTATAGTGATAATTTACCAAAGATATTACTAGCTAAATCTGAGATGCTAAATGTTTTTGTTAATATTTTAGAAAATTCAATTAAATATTCTATTAATAACCCAGAAATAAATATTAAAACTTCTCTAAAAAAAAATAAAATAATAATTAGTATTTCAGACAAAGGTATTGGAATGTCAAAGATTGTTAAATCTAAAATATTTGATAATTTTTATAGACAAACAAAAGGCAATATTCATAATGTAAAAGGTCATGGTTTAGGATTGTCATATGTCAAGAAAATTATTGATTTACATGGTGGCATGATTTCTGTTAATAGTGAGTTAAATGTAGGTACAACTTTTAATATAGTACTTGATATCAATGAAGAAAAATATACTCTTAGTTGAAGATGACCTTAACTTTGGTTCTATTTTGAATGATTATTTAAAACTTCATTCATACAATACCATTTTAACTAGAAATGGGATCGAAGGTCTTGAAAAATTTAAAAAACATTCATTCGATATGTGTATTCTTGATGTTATGATGCCATATAAAGATGGTTTCACATTAGCTGAAGAAATAAGATCTATCGATCAAAATGTCCCAATCATATTCCTTACTGCAAAATCATTAAAAGATGATATCATTAAAGGTTTTAAAATAGGAGCAGATGATTATCTAGTGAAACCTTTTGACTCAGAGGTTCTTTTACTAAAAATTAAATCAATCTTTAAGAGAAAGTTTATTGAAAATGATTCAAAAGAATCAAAAACTTTGTATACTTTTTCTGATTTTGTTTTTAATTCAAAATTTAGAACATTACAATATAAAGAAGAAGGAAGAATAACATTGTCCCCAAAAGAGTCAAAACTTTTAAATTTACTTTTACAAAATCTGAATGATTTGACTTCAAGAGAGGAAGCTCTGGTTAAAATTTGGAATGATGATAATTATTTTACATCTCGAAGTATGGATGTATACGTTACAAAAATTAGAAAATATTTAAAAAAAGATCCAAATATCTCGATCGTAAATATCCATGGAAAAGGTTTTAAAATGAATGTCTAAGTTTTCTTTGGGTGATATTTTTTGATTGTTTCAATCAGGTGTTTCTTACTCACATGTAAATATCTTTCCGTGGTTGTTATGTTGGAATGTCCTAACATCTTCTGAATACTTGAAATATCAGCTCCGTTTTCAATTAAATGAGTTGCAAAAGAATGTCTAAGTAAATGAGGGCTAATATTCTTTTTAAAACCTAATCTTTTTTTTGCAATATTTAAAATTGTATATATCATTACTCTAGATAGTTTTTGTCCTCTGTTATTAAGAAATAAAAAATCTTGATATCCTTTTTTTGGAATTATATTAAATCTTTCTGAGCTTATATAATCCTTTATCATAATTTTTGATGATTTACTCATCGGAACAAACCTTTCCTTATTTCCTTTTCCACTAACCTTAATTAAGAAATCCTCAAAAAAAATATCAGAGATTTTTATATTGATTAGCTCTGATACTCTAACTCCACAACTGTATAAAACCTCAGTAATTGTTGAATTTCTTAAACTATTATTTTTTGAATTTTTGAAATAATTTATAAGGCTGTCAATTTCAATTGTAGATAAAGTTTCAGGAATTTTTAATCCGATTTTAGGATATTCTAATTCATCAGTTGGGTTTTCCTCAATTAGTTTCTCTATTTCCAGAAAATGAAAAAATTTTTTTATTGAAGAAATTAATCTTGACTGACTTCTTGTTCCAATTATCTTAGATTGAGTATATATAAATTGTTTAATATCATTATTTGTGAAATCATCTACTTTTTTATTTTTATAGTTATACTCTATAAAATCAATTAACTTTTTTATGTCAAGAACATAGCTTTGTATCGTATTTTCAGTTAAATTTTTTTCAAATTTTAAAAAATTTTTAAAATCTTTGATTAATGATTGCCAATTCATACCAAATAGTGATATTTTTACAATTTCAGAACTTTAATATATGAAAATACAAATAATAAATGGGCCTAATTTAAATCTACTTGGATTAAGAGAGAAAGATGTTTATGGTGATATTAGTTTTGAAACTTATCTCGATGAACTTAAGATAAATTTCCCAAATATTGATTTACATTATTTTCAATCAAATATTGAGGGCGAAATAATTAATAAAATACAAGAAATTGGATTTGATTTTGACGGTATTGTTTTAAATGCTGCGGCCTATACACATACCTCAGTTGGAATTGCGGATGCCGTAAGATCTATTAAGGCTCCATTAATTGAAGTTCATATCTCTAATACAATTTCAAGAGAAGATTATAGGCATATATCTTACATTGCACCACACGCAAAAGGAATTATTATGGGGTTTGGATTAAAGAGTTATGATCTTGCAATAAATAGCTTTATCAATTAGATAGATTAGAGATGAATCACTTCATCGTATGCATCTGCAACTGCTTCCATGACCGCCTCACTTAATGTTGGATGAGGATGTACTGCCTTTAAAATCTCGTGACCAGTTGTTTCTAATTTTCTACCAACGACTGCTTCTGAAATCATTTCGGTTACATTACTACCAATCATATGACAACCTAACCACTCACCGTATTTTGAATCAAATATAACTTTTACAAATCCTTCTGAATTTCCGGAAGATTGAGCTTTTCCACTTGCAGTGAATGGAAATTTCCCAACTTTTATATCAAAACCATTTTCTATTGCTTGTTTTTCTGTAAGCCCAACTGATGCAATTTCAGGTTTACAATAAGTACAACCTGGAATATTTCCATAATCAAGTGGATTAACACTCATTCCTTTGATCTTTTCTATACATGTTATTCCCTCAGCTGAAGCGACATGAGCTAATGCTGGACCGTGCACAACATCTCCAATTGCATAAAAACCATCTACATTTGTTTTATAAAAATCATCAACTAGTATTTTGTCTTTTTCTGTATTTATATCCAAGTTTTCTAATCCTAGATCTTCAATATTTGATTTAATTCCAACAGCACTTAGTACTACATCAGCTGTCATGTTAATTATTTCTCCATTAGGATCTTTAATTTTTACATCAACTTTATCTTTAATAACTTCTGAATCAATAAGTTCTGAAGAGGTCATGATTTTGACACCCTGTTTTTTTAGTATTTTTTGTAATTCTTTAGAAATATCATCATCTTCAAGAGGTGCGATCTTAGGTAAGTATTCAACTAAGGTTACATTAGTTCCTAGACTATTGTAGAAATAAGCAAATTCAACACCAATAGCTCCTGAACCGACTATAATTAAGTCCTTTGGTTGTTTTTCTAATGTCATAGCTTCTCTGTAACCTATAATATTTTTGCCATTCAATACAAGACTATTGATTTCTCTTGCTCTTGCACCAGTAGCTATAATAACGTGTGAACCAGAAATCATGTAAGAGTCTTTTTTGTCCTCAATAGTTATTGATTTATCTGAATTAATAGTTGCATGGCCATTAATAACATTAATTTTATTTTTTTTCATTAAAAAATTAACTCCTTTACTCATTGAGTTGGCAACTGATCTACTTCTTTCAATAACTTTAACAAAATCACTAGAAATATTTTCTGCAGATATTCCATAATCTTCTGATTTTTTTAGATAATTGTATACCTCAGCAGATTTAAGTAATGCCTTAGTTGGAATACAGCCCCAGTTTAAACAAACACCTCCAAGACTTTCCTTCTCAACAATAGCCGTATTAAAACCAAGTTGAGAGGCTCTAATAGCGGTTACATATCCGCCTGGGCCACTTCCAATCACAATTACATCATATTTATCCATAATTTATTTTTTATTAAAATTTAAACTTGCAGAATTGACACAGTATCTAGCTCCTGTTTTTGTTGGTCCATCATCAAAAACATGACCTAAATGACCTTCACATTCTGCACATAATATTTCAGTTCTAGTTCTACTTAAAGAATTATCCTCTTTGTAAATAATTGAACCATCAATACACTTATCGAAGCTAGGCCAACCACATCCACTATCAAACTTTGATTTACTATCAAAAAGTTTATTACCGCATCCTTTACATTTATAATATCCTTCTTCAAAAAACATATTGTATTTTCCAGAAAAAGGCATTTCAGTCCCTGCTTCTCTTAGAATACTGTAGGAAAATTTATCAAGCTTATTTTTCCAAAAAACGTTGTCTTTTTTCATGATTTTTTAAAGACTAGGGCAACTGAATTAACACAATGTCTAATTCCAGTAGTTTCTTTAGGTCCATCGTTAAAAACATGTCCTAAATGACCACCACATTTTTTACATTTTATTTCAGTTCTAGGATAGCCTAATTTATAATCAACATCATAAATTAATTTACCTTCAATTTCCATGTCAAAGCTTGGCCATCCGCAATAGGAATTGTACTTCCTGTCAGATTTATATAAAGCTTCATTACATCCAGCACAATGATATGTACCATCTTCATAAAAATTATCATATTTTCCAGTGTAAGGTCTCTCCGTGTAAGCTTTTCTTAAAACCAAATAAGACATTTCATCAAGTTGTTTTTTCCATTCATTATCACTTTTTACGACCTCATATTGCTGTTGAGAAAATAAGTAAAAGCTAAACAAAAAAAATATTATCGATGATCTAAAAAATAATCTAAGTTTCATTTTGTATATTTCAATTGCAAAATTAAATTTTATTTTCATAACACTAACCATAAACAATGTTTTTTAGTTCAAAATCTGCACCAAAAAAAGTATTAAATGCTTGGGCTTTTTATGATTGGGCAAATTCAGTTTACCCACTTGTAATTGGAACCGCAGTATTTCCAATTTATTATGGAACTCTATTTATTGATTCTGATTATATTGATATTTTCGGGCTTAACTACAAAAACACAGCTCTTATTCAACACGTAACGACAATTGTATTTCTATTTCTTGCTTGTCTAGTTCCAATAATGTCTGGCATAGCAGATTTTTTAGGAAATAAAAAAACATTTATGAAATTATTTGTTTACCTGGGTAGCTTTTCATGTATGGGTTTATACTTTTTTGATTTAGAAAATATATACTTAGGTCTATTATTTTACTTTTTAGCATTATTTTCCTTTTGGGCCAGTCTTGTTTTCTATAATTCATATTTACCTGATATTGCAAATCCTTCAGAACAAGACAATATTAGTGCCTTAGGTTTTTCTTATGGATATATTGGAAGTGTCATACTTTTATTATTTAATTTATTTATGATAAATTTTCCTGCATCATTCGGCTTTGAAGATTCAAATCAAGGTAGTGTTGAAGCAATGAAAGTTTCATTTTTAACTGTTGGCATTTGGTGGATTTTTTTTAGTCAGTACACTTTTTATCATTTACCTTCCTTAAAAAATAAAGTAAGTGAGAAAGAATTATTGAAAAAATCAATACTTTTTTCAGGTTTTAAAAAATTAATAAGTGTTTGGAGATTAATTAAGGATGAAAAATCAATCAAAAAATTTCTAATAGCTCTTTTTACTTACTACACAGCTGTCCAAACTATTATTTTAATTGCAACATATTTTGGTGATCAAGAAATAATATGGGGCGAGGGGGAAAAACTCTTTGGATTAATTCTTAGTATGTTAATAATTCAGTTAATAGCAATAGTTGGTTCTGCAGGTGGAGCAATGCTTTCAAATAGGATTGGAAATATAAAAACATTAATTATTTTTAATATAATTTGGTTTTTGATTTGTATCGTCGCCTACTTTATTAAATATTCATTTGAGTTCTATATTATTGCCGGCCTTGTTGGTTTAGTCATGGGCGGAATTCAATCATTGTCCAGATCAACCTATTCTAAATTAATCCCTGAAACAGAAGATAAATGTTCATATTTTAGTTTTTATCAAATGTGTATGATAATTAGTATTGTCTTTGGAACTTTTATGTCTGGTGTGATTGATCAGCTGACAGGTAGCCTCAGAAGCTCAATTTTTATTTTTGCAGGTCTTTTCATCTTAGGTGCTATTTTACTCAGAGGAGTTAAAATGAAACAAGTTTAGTCATTATTTTTTTTGATGGCATGAATCTTGACCCATATGATTATATTCAATTAATCTATTGATTAGCTGACATATTGACATTTATGAGCAAAATTTTTGACTTAAGTTCTATTTCTCTTGATCCAATTGATGAAGAATCGGAATTGATCCCGTTAATGACATCTGATGACGAAGAAGCTATTTCCAAGGAAAGTATCCCAGAAACTCTTCCAATTCTTCCATTAAGAAACACTGTTTTATTTCCGGGCGTTGTTATTCCAATTACAGCTACTCGAGATAAGTCTGTTAAATTAATTAAACATGCAAATTCTGCAGATAAATTAATTGGTGTTGTTTCTCAAAAAGATGTTAGTGTTTCAAATCCGACTCAGTCTGATATAAATAATATTGGTACTGTTGCTAAAATATTAAGAGTTCTGCAAATGCCTGACGGTAACTTAACAATTATAATTCAGGGTAAAAAACGCTTTAACATTAAAAATTTTATCTCCGAAGATCCCTTTATATTAGCCTCTGTTAGTGAATTAATAGAGTTCAAGCCTGAAAAAGACGATAAAAAATTTAATGCAACTATTGACTCAATCAAAGATTTAGCATTGAAGATTATTAATGATAATCCAAATATTCCTACTGAGGCATCATTTGCTATAAAAAATATTCACAGTAATTCTTTTCTTGTAAATTTTGTATCCTCTAATATGAATATTTCAGTAGGTGAAAAATATAAAATTTTAGAGATTGACAGTTTACAAAAAAGAGCTCTCAGTTGCCTTAAACACATGAATGTTGAATTTCAAAAATTATCTCTAAAAAATGATATACAATCAAAAGTACGAACAGACTTAGATCAACAACAAAGAGAATACTTTTTAAATCAACAATTAAAGACAATTCAAGAAGAATTGGGAACATCTTCAAATGATGAAGAAATTGAGGAAATGAAATTGAAAGCTAAAAATAAGAAATGGAATATCGATGTTGAAAAACATTTTGAAAAGGAAATTAAAAAATTACAGAGAATGAATCCTCAAGTTGCTGAATATTCAATTCAAAGAAACTATTTAGATTTAGTATTAGAATTACCATGGAATGAATTTTCTAAAGATAATTTCAACTTAAAAAGAGCAAAAAGAGTTCTAGATAGAGATCATTACGGATTGTCTGATGTAAAAAGAAGAATTATTGAACAAATAGCTGTATTAAAACTTAAAAATGATTTAAATTCTCCAATACTTTGTTTTTATGGTCCACCTGGTGTTGGAAAAACATCACTTGGAAAATCAATAGCAGAATCATTAGGAAGAGAATATGTTAGAATTTCATTAGGAGGTTTAAGAGATGAAGCAGAAATTCGTGGCCATAGAAAAACATATATAGGAGCAATGCCTGGCAGGATTATTCAAAGCCTTAAAAAAGTTAAAACATCAAATCCAGTTTTTATTCTAGATGAAATTGATAAACTATCAGTTGGGTCTCAAGGCGATCCATCATCAGCAATGCTTGAGGTACTAGACCCTGAACAAAATTCTGAATTTTATGATAATTTTTTAGAGCTTGGTTTTGATTTATCTAAAGTCCTGTTCATTGCTACTGCTAACAATCTAAATACCATCCAACCTGCATTATTGGATAGGATGGAAATAATTAATATCTCAGGTTACAGTACTGAAGAAAAAGTACAAATAGCAAAAAAACACCTACTAAAGAAACAAATTTTAGAGCATGGACTCGCAGATCATAAATTTAATTTACAATCTGATACAATTAAATTAATAATTGAGGGTTACACCAGAGAATCGGGAGTTAGAAAACTAGAAAAAAATATTGCTAAAATATGCAGATGGATTGCAACAAAAATTGTTGAAGATAACAATTCAATTGATAATATTTCATCTGAAAATGTATCTAAAATCTTAGGTGTTCCAATTTCTAAAGCTTTGTATGAAAACAATGATGTTGTTGGTGTAACGACAGGTCTAGCTTGGACTCAATATGGAGGCGAGATTCTATTTATTGAATCAATATTGTCACCTGGAAAAGGTTTGCTTTCAATTACTGGTAATTTAGGTAAGGTTATGAAAGAGTCTGCTACTATAGCACTTGAATTTATTAAATCTAATTCATCTGACTTTGGAATTGATTCTGAAATCTTTAAAAAATACAATTTTCATTTGCATGTTCCTGAGGGTGCTACCCCAAAGGATGGACCAAGTGCTGGTATAACTATGTTGACATCATTAGTTTCGCTTTTAACACAAAGAAAAGTTAAGGATAAGTTTGCTATGACTGGTGAAATAACTTTAAGAGGCAGAGTTCTCCCAGTAGGCGGTATAAAGGAAAAGATTTTAGCTGCTAAAAGAGCAAATATCAAGCAAATTATACTTTGTATTGATAATAAAAAAAATGTTGATGAAATTGATAGTAAATATTTAAGAGGATTAAAATTTCATTATGTTAATTTCATGAAAGATGTAATTGAAATCTCATTATGTAGGAATAAAGCTACTAATAGTAAAAAACTTATATAGATGATAATTACAATTGATGGTCCATCATCATCAGGAAAAAGTACTCTTGCAAAACTAATTTCTGATCATTTTTCAATAATTCATATCGATTCAGGATCAATTTATAGAACAATTACACATTTAGCTATCGAAAATAACTTGATTAAAGATAAAGAAGTCCAATTAGAAAAATTAATGAAGTGTTTGAATGAGAATATAATTACATTTAAAAGAAATGATATAAATAAGTTTCAAATATGTGTTAATAATGAGTTTATTGAGAGTAAAATTCGAACTACAATAATATCAAATAATGTTAGTACTGTCGCAACAATTAAAGAAATTAGAGATTATGTGTTGAAATTACAGAGAGAAATTGCTATAAATAAATCAATTGTAATGGATGGTAGAGATATTGGTTCTGTAGTTTTTCCAAACGCCGAATATAAGTTTTATTTATACGCATCTTTAAAAAATAGATCTAAAAGAAGGTGGAAAGAATTAAAAGATGATGAAAAAAATTTAACTGTAACCACTGTTGAATCTGATCTTGAGAATAGAGATATTATTGACTCAGAGAGAGAACATTCTCCTTTAATAATTCCTGAAAATGCAATTGTTATTAATTCTGATGATTTATCAATTAATCAAGTTTTTAAAAAAATTCTTTACTTCATTAAATAAAATACTCAATTTAAAATTTGTATTAATTATAAATTGATATTACATTCGCATACCTTTTTCAGAATTATGTGAGCGAAATAGGTAAAAAATAATTAACAATCTTCTGATGGATTCTAAGCTTACTAATTTAAATCAGAATACAAATTTTTAGGTTATGCCTACAAAAAAAGCGGAGGAGGAAAAAGTTGAAAAATCTTCAAAAAAGTCAACTAAAAAAATAATCTCTTCAAAAAAACCAACAACAAAAAAAACTGCTGAAAAAAAAGTAGCAAAAAAAACTACAGCTAAGAAAGTTGCTGTTAAAAAAACAACTAAAATAACTGCAGAAGAGAAAGCAACTGAAAAAAAGAAAGTAAAAAAAGAATTAGTTGAAGAGATTATAAATGAATCTCCCAAACAAACTGAGACAGATATTACGGTAAAGGATGATTTTAATTGGACTGAATTTGAAGAGGGTATCCAAACAATTGACTCAAAACAAATTAAAGAGTTTGATAAGTTAATTGATGAGAATTTTGTTGATACTTATAATGATAATGTTATAATTGGTGAAGTTTTAAATATTACAGAAAGGGAAGCTATTATTGATATTAATGCTAAATCTGAAGGTGTTATTTCACTAAATGAGTTCAGATATAACCCTGACTTAAAAGTTGGCGATAAAGTCGAGGTTATTGTTGATGTTCAAGAAGATAAAACCGGTCAATTAGTACTTTCTCATAGAAAAGCAAGAACAATTAAAGCGTGGGAAAAAGTAATAGAATCACACGAAAAAGAAACTGTAGTCACAGGTTTTGTAAAATGTAGAACCAAAGGTGGAATGATCGTAGATGTTTTTGGTTTAGAGGCTTTTTTACCTGGTTCTCAAATTGATGTCAAACCAATAAGGGATTACGACCAGTACGTGAATAAAAATATGGAATTTAGAGTTGTGAAAATTAATCATGAATTTAAAAATGTTGTAGTTTCTCACAAAGCGTTGATAGAGGCCGATATTGAAGAGCAGAAAAAAGAAATTATTTCTCAGTTAGAAAAAGGTCAAGTTCTTGAGGGAATAGTCAAAAATATTACTACATATGGTGTTTTTGTAGATCTAGGTGGAGTTGATGGTTTAATTCACATAACCGATTTATCATGGAATAGAATTAATCATCCGAGTGAAATTTTAGATCTTGATCAAAAATTAAATGTTGTTATCTTAGATTTCGACGATGATAAATCAAGAATTCAATTGGGTGTTAAACAACTTAGCAATCATCCATGGGAAAATTTAGATCCAAACTTAAAAGAAGGCGATAAAATCAAAGGTAAAGTTTCAGTAATTGCTGATTATGGTGCTTTTATTGAAGTTGTTGATGGTGTTGAAGGTCTTGTTCACGTATCAGAAATGTCATGGTCAACTCATTTAAGATCAGCTCAAGATTTTGTTAATGTTGGTGAAGAAGTTGAAGCGGTAATTTTAACCTTAGATAGAGAAGATAGAAAAATGTCTCTTGGAATTAAGCAATTAACCAATGACCCTTGGACAGATATAACTTCAAAGTATCCTCCAAATTCGAGACACAAAGGAAAGATTAGAAACTTCACAAACTTTGGTGTATTTGTAGAGCTTGAAGAAGGTATCGACGGACTAGTTTATATTTCTGATTTATCTTGGACTCAGAAGGTCAAACACCCATCTGAGCTATTTTCAATCTCTGACGAAATAGATGTAATTGTTTTGGAGTTAGATGTTAATGAAAGAAAGCTAAGCCTTGGTCATAAACAAACTACAAAAAACCCTTGGGATAAATATTTAAAAATTTATGCAGTAGATACTGTTCATGAATTAAGTATCGATTCAATTGGTGATAGGGGAGCTACGATTAACCTCTCTGATGAACTATCAGCAATTGTTCCAAAAAAACATATGACTAAGGAAGATGGTTCAATACTTAACCAAGGTGAAAATGCTAATTTTAAAGTGATTGAATGTAATAGTGAGTTCAAAAGAATTGTTATGTCTCACACTTCAACTTTCAAATCAACTAAGTCCGATATTCCAAAAAAATCTAAAAAGAAAGAAAAAATTGATAAGTCAACATTAGGTGATATTGAAGCTCTGGCTGATTTAAAAAAGAAGTTTGAAGACGATGAAAAAATCGAAAAATAAATTTTAGAAATTTTCTTGAATATATTTTTTAATAAAATCACCAACTTCTGATGTCTTAGATGGATTATTATTGATGTCAGCCGTAGAAATTTTACTTTTTAATGAAAATTCTACAGCTTCTTCAATCATCTTAGCTCCCTTTTCATAACCAAGATATTTAAGCATCATAGAGGCTGATAGTATTGCAGCAATTGGATTAGCTATATTTTTATTAGTTGCTTGAGGATATGAACCATGGATAGGTTCAAAAAGCCCCATTGTTTTACCGATTGAAGCAGAGGATAAAATACCTATTGAGCCACCAATTACACTTGCTTCATCAGAAATTATATCTCCAAAAAGATTTTCTGTTAAAATTACATCAAATTGTTTTGGATTTATAATCATTTGCATGGCAGCGTTATCAACAAACATATAATCTAATTCAATTTCCGGATGGTTTAATGCAATTTCTTGAACTGTTTTTCTCCACAATCTAGAGGTTTCAAGTACATTAGCTTTGTCAATTAAAGTTATTTTATTTCTTCTCTTTTTTGCATAATCAATTGCTACATAAGTAACTCTTTTAATTTCATCAACTGTATATGTGCATATATCAGATGAAAAATTAATTTCAGATTTTTTTTCACCAAAATACAAACCACCAGTTAATTCTCTAACAATTAACATATCTGTATTCTCAATTATATTTTTTTTAAGTGGAGATAAATTTAAAAGTTCATCGTAAGATCTAACCGGTCTCAAATTAGCATATAGTCCAAGTTCTTTTCTAAGCCTTAGCAATCCTTGCTCAGGCCTTACCTTTAGATTAGGATTATTATCAAACTTTGGATGTCCAATAGCCCCAAATAAAACAGCATCAGACTTTTTACAAATTTTTAGAGTTTCATCAGGTAATGGGTTGTTATATTTATCAATGGCTATCGCCCCAACATCACAAAATTCATAATTGAATTTCATATCAATTTTTTCTGAAACAGATTCAATAATTTTTAATGATTCTTTAATTATTTCAGGTCCAATTCCATCTCCTGGAAGTACAGCAATTTTTATCATTGATCTTTAATAAAATCTTTAATTAAATCCTTTTTTGAAATAAGATAATCAATATCATCATATCCATTCATAAGACACATTTTTTTATAATTATCAACATCAAATTTAATTGATTTATCATTGATAATTAAAATTTGTTCAGGGAGGTCTATCTTAATTTTTATTCTTGGATTTTTAAAAACTTCATCAAATAAATATTTAAGCAATTTATTATTAACTTGGATTGGTAAAATATTATTGTTTAAAGCATTCATTTTAAATATATCAGCAAAAAAACTAGATATAACAACATCGAATCCATAATCCTTTATGGCCCAAGCTGCATGTTCTCTACTTGAACCGCATCCAAAATTAGCTCCTGCCAACAATATGTTTCCATTAAACAAAGGGTTATTTAAGATAAAATCATTATTAACTTCATTATTACTTTTGAATCTCCAGTCTCTAAATAAATTTTCTCCAAAATTTAATTTACTTGTAGCTTTTAAAAATCTGGCAGGAATTATTTGATCTGTATCAATATTTTCAATGGGAATTGGTACTGCAGATGAGTCAATTATATTTATTTTTTTATTACTCATTATTTATATCTACGATTTTTCCGTGAATTGCAGTTGCTGCAGCTAATATTGGACCAGAAAGAATTGTTCTTGATCCAGGCCCCTGTCTTCCTTCAAAATTTCTATTAGATGTAGAAACACAAAGTTCACCTGGTGGAATTTTATCCTCATTCATGCCCAAACATGCAGAGCACCCAGGTTGTCTTATTTCAAAACCAGAATCAGTAAAAATATTATCTAAACCTTCTTTTTTAATTTGATTTAAAACTTTTTGAGAACCTGGTACTACAAGAGCATTAACATTATCTGCTTTTCTTTTGTTTTCTATGTATTTAGCAACTAATCTAAAATCTTCAATTCTAGAGTTTGTGCAACTACCTATAAAAACATAATTTATCTTTTTTCCGATAAGGCTTTCACCAGATTTGAATCCCATATAGTCTAAAGACCTTAAATCAGATTTATTATTATGATTAGGTATTTTATCATTGTATTTCATACCCATACCTGGATTAGTACCATATGTTAACATCGGGTAAATATCAGATGCATTAAATGAATGTTCTTGATCAAATATTGCATTTTTATCTGTTTTTAATTTATTCCATGTCTCTATTTTAGACTTTAATTGATCACCTTTTGGTGAGTATTCTCTATTATCTAAATATTTAAATGTTATTTCATCAGGTGCAATTATCCCACCTCTAGCTCCCATTTCTATGCTCATGTTACAAATAGTCATTCTTCCTTCCATTGACATTTTTTCAAAAACATCTCCACTGTATTCAACAAAAAAACCTGTTCCACCATTAGTACCAAGCTTTGATATTATGTAAAGAATTATATCTTTTGGTGTAACATTTTTATTTAGTTTTCCATTGATACTTATTCTCATTTTTTTTGGCTTATTAAGTAATAAGCATTGACTCGCAAGCACCTGTGCAACTTGACTTGTTCCTATTCCAAAAGCTATTGCCCCGAATGCCCCATGAGTAGATGTATGGCTATCTCCACAAACAATTGTCATTCCAGGTTGAGTAATTCCAAGTTCTGGTCCTATAACATGAACAATTCCTTGATTAGGATTTCCTAAACCAAATAAGTCTATATCATTTTCCAAGCAATTTAATTTTAATTTTTCAACTTGATTTTTGGAGAGTTCGTCCTTGATTGGAAGATGTTGGTTTAAAGTTGGAACATTATGATCAACGGTAGCAATAATTTTACCTGGATCAAAAACTTTAAGATTTTTTCTTTTGAGTTCTTCGAAAGCTTGTGGACTAGTAACTTCGTGAATAAAATGTTTATCAATTAGAAAAATATCTGGACCATTTTCAATGCTTTCTACAATGTGCGAATCCCAAACTTTATCAAAAAGTGTTTTTGACATATAATTATATATTCGATAATTTTATTATGTGAGGAAGATCACTGTCGGTTACTTCTTTCTTTATATCAGCAAACTTTAAAAACTCATGATAAACTTTATCTAACTGAATTTTTGATAAATTATATCCGATATTTTTTGCTCTAAATGCTAAAGCTGCTCTCCCGCTTCTTGCTGTCAATACGATAGCAGATTCATTAACACCAACATCGTGGGGATTGATTATTTCATAAGTTTCTCTATTCTTAATAACACCATCTTGGTGAATTCCTGAACTATGTGCAAACGCATTAGATCCAACAATAGCTTTGTTAGGTTGAACAATCATTCCCATAAGCTCTGAAACCATTTGACTTGTATCATATAGGAGCTTTGAGTTTATATTAGTATCAAGATTTAATTCATTATGTTGTCTTAAAACCATAACCACTTCTTCTAAAGAAGTATTACCAGCTCTTTCACCAATTCCATTTATAGTACATTCAACCTGTCTAGCTCCATTTATAACACCCTCAATAGAGTTTGCTGTAGCTAAACCTAAGTCATTATGACAATGACAAGAAATAATTGCTTTATCAATATTTGGAACATTGTTTATCAAGAATTTAATTTTCTTTCCATATTCGTTGGGAAGACAATAACCTGTTGTGTCTGGAATATTTAAGACTGTAGCACCACCAGCTATAACTTTCTCACAAACTGTAGCTAGAAAATCATTATCTGTACGACCAGCGTCTTCAGCATAAAATTCAATATCATCAACAAATTTCTTTGCATACTTTACAGCAGCGACAGCTCTTTCGAGAATATTATCTCTATTCGAGTTAAATTTATGTTTAATATGAGAGTCTGATGTCCCAATGCCTGTATGAATTCTTGGTTTGACAGCTTTTTTTAATGATTCAGCTGCAACTTCAATATCTTTTTTAACAGCTCTGGTTAAACCACATACACTTGCATTCTTTACAATTTTTGAAATTTCAACAACTGAATTAAAATCTCCTGGGCTTGATATTGGAAAACCAGCTTCAATAACATCAACACCAAGTTGATCTAACCTTTCAGCTATTACAAGTTTTTGTTTTGTTTCAAGTTTACACCCAGGGACCTGTTCACCGTCTCTGAGAGTGGTATCAAAAATCTTAACTTTTTCTTTTTGCATTAACTTTTAATGAAGCGGCTAAATTAATAAATATGATGATAAATTGTAAATGTTTTTACAAACTATTCCAGATTTTTAAATCAGGAAAATCTGCTTCAAATTTTAATTGTTTTTTTGTAATAGGATGGATAAATTCTAAACTTTGAGAGTGTAAACATATACTTAAATCTTTATTTGGTCTTTTTGCTCCATACTTAATATCGCCCATTATTGGACAACTAATGTTTGAAAGTTGAGCTCTGATCTGATGATGTCTTCCAGTTTCTAATTTGATTTTCAATACATTATAGTTATCTAGTTCTTTAACTAGTTCATAATTCAATATACTTTCTTTGGAGCCTTTTATTTCTTTATTAACAACAAATGATTTGTTTTTTTTTTCATTTTTTTTTAGAAAATTTATGAGTCTTCCTGATTTTTTTATTTTATTCTTTTCAGTAATAGCTAGATAAGTTTTTTTTATTTCTCTATTCTTTAAGATTTTATTCATTCTTTCAAGACACTTACTGGTTTTAGCAAGAATTAATAAACCACTTGTAGGTCTATCTATTCTATTAACTAGCCCTAGAAACACATTTCCTTTTTTGTTGTATTTTAATTTTACGTAGTTCTTGCAAAGCTCTAATATAGATTGATCACCAGTTTTGTCAGATTGAGAAAGTTGTCCGGGTCTTTTGTTAACTATTAGAAAATGATTGTCTTCAAAAACAATTTTCATTTAGTACATTTCATTTTTATTAGGAAAATCAAGGTTTTTAACATCATCTATATAATTTTGGATAGCTGATTTTACTGTTGAGTTCAAATTTAAATATCTTCTTAAAAATCTAGGATTAAATTCGTGAGTTAAACCTAATAAATCATGTAGAACAAGAACTTGACCGTCAACATGATTTCCAGCGCCAATACCAATTAAAGGTAGATTTGTTTCTTTACTGACCTTTTTTGATAAATCAGAGGGTATTTTCTCAAGGACAGTAGCAAAACATCCTTTATCCTCTAGAAATTTAGCATCTTCAATTAACTGTTTAGCTTCATGTTCTTCCTTAGCTCTAACACTATAAGTTCCAAACTTGTAAATTGATTGTGGAGTTAACCCTAAATGTCCCATTACAGGTATTCCAGCCTTAATGATTTTATCAATTGAATCTCCAATTTCACTTCCACCTTCCATTTTTACTGCATGGGCTCCCGATTCTTTCATTATTCTAATTGCTGATCTTAGGGCTTCTGTGGGATCAGACTGATATGACCCAAATGGTAAATCAACAACTACTAAAGCTCTTTTAACTGCTTTAACTACTGAGGATGCATGATATATCATTTGGTCAAGTGTAATAGGGACTGTAGTTTCATTTCCAGCTACTACATTTGAAGCTGAATCGCCAACGAGTATTACATCAATATTTGCTTCATCTACAATTCTAGCAAATGTAAAATCATATGCTGTTAACATACTAATTTTCTCACCCTTAGATTTCATTTCGTGAAGTGTATTGGTTGTGATTCTTTTATACATCTTAAAATATTTCCAGCAAATTTATTTAAATAAAATTAATAAATACTGACATTGTGGCAGTAAATAATACTGGCATAATCATTGAAATTATTTTTAAAAATATTTAATTATGAGTAAAATTATAGGAATTGATTTAGGAACTACAAATTCATGTGTTTCCGTAATGGAAGGAAATGAACCAGTTGTTATTCCAAATGCAGAAGGTAAAAGAACAACACCTTCTGTTATTGCTTTTGTTGATGGAGGTGAAATTAAAGTTGGTGATCCTGCCAAGAGACAAGCGGTAACTAACCCAACAAAAACTATTTCATCAATCAAAAGATTTATGGGTAGTAAGTTTTCTGAATCAAAAAATGACGCAAAAAGATCTGCTTACAAAGTAGTTAAAGGAGACAATGATACATCAAGGGTCGACATCGATGGTAGGTTGTATACACCACAGGAATTATCTGCCATGATTTTACAAAAAATGAAAAAAACTGCTGAGGATTATTTAGGAACTTCAGTTAGTGAAGCTGTTGTTACAGTTCCTGCATATTTCAATGATGCTCAACGACAAGCTACAAAAGAGGCAGGTGAGATTTCGGGCTTAAAAGTCCAAAGAATAATAAATGAACCAACAGCCGCGGCTCTTGCCTATGGTTTAGATAAATCAGGTAAAGATCAAAAAATTGCAGTTTATGACTTAGGTGGTGGAACTTTTGATATCTCAATATTAGAATTGGGTGATGGAGTTTTTGAAGTATTATCAACTAATGGTGATACTAGGCTCGGTGGCGATGATTTTGATGAAAAAATTATTGATTTTCTTGCAGAAGAATTTAAATCATCTGAAAATATTGATCTAAGGGATGATCCAATGGCTTTACAGAGACTAAAGGAAGCTGCTGAAAAGGCAAAAATTGAATTATCCTCTTCAACTCAAACGGAAATAAATTTACCATATGTCACTGCCACTTCATCTGGGCCAAAGCATCTTGTTAAGACTTTGACTAGGGCTAAATTTGAGCAATTATGTTCAGATTTAGTTAAAAGATCCATGGAGCCTGTTAAAAAAGCAATTGATGATGCTGGAATTAATAAAAATGAAATCAATGAAGTGATATTAGTTGGTGGTTCAACAAGAATTCCTATAATTCAATCTGAAGTTGAAAAATTTTTTGGTAAAAAACCCTCTAAAGGAGTTAATCCTGATGAGGTAGTTGCTGTAGGTGCAGCAATTCAAGGAGGTGTCTTAACTGGTGACGTTAAAGATGTATTGTTACTTGATGTTACTCCTCTTTCCCTTGGAATAGAAACTATGGGTGGGGTTATGACTAAATTGATTGAAGCAAATACCACAATTCCATCAAAAAAATCTCAAGTTTTCTCAACAGCTGCTGATAATCAGCCATCTGTTGAAATTCATGTTCTTCAAGGAGAAAGATCGATGGCAAAAGATAACAAAACTATTGGAAGATTTCATTTGGATGGTATTCCACCTTCACCTAGAGGTGTTCCTCAGATTGAAGTAACTTTTGATATAGATGCAAATGGAATAATTCAAGTCACAGCACTTGATAAAGCTACTAACAAATCACAAGATATTAGAATTGAAGCCTCTTCTGGTCTTACTGAAGAAGAAATTGAAAAAATGAAAAAGGAAGCAGAGGCGAATGCAGACTCTGATAAAAAGCTTAAGGAAGAAGCTGATACTTTGAATTCAGCTGACACTATGATATTTCAAACTGAAAGTCAGCTAAAAGAATTTGGTGAGAAGCTTTCAGCTGATAAGAAAAAACCTATTGAAGATGCTTTAGAAGCACTAAAGAAATCTCATGAGGCAAAAAATCTAGATTCTATAAAAACGGATTTAGAAAAATTAAATGAAGCATGGAAAAATGCATCTGAAGAACTTTACAAAGCTCAAGCCGAATCTTCAAAGAATGATGATTCATCATCTGGAAATGAGAAATCTACCAAGAAAGAAGGGGAAGATGATGTTCAAGATGTAGACTTTGAGGAAGTTAAGTAAAATTTTTTTACAAATTAAAACGTGTCTAACTGACACGTTTTTTTTTGTAGGTAAGTCAATTATGAGTAAAAATCAAAAACTAAAAATTATAAACAAAGTCAATAATAACACATTGATGGAGCATTTGAATATTGAATTTATTGATGTAGGAAATGATTATTTGACCGCAAAAATGCCTGTAAGTTCAAAGGTTCATCAACCTGATGGAGTTTTACATGGTGGAGCAACCGTAGCACTTGCTGAGTCAGTTGGAAGTGCTGCCTCGTTTTTATTTATAAATCCATTAAATCAAACTGTAAGAGGATTAGAAATTTCAGCTAATCATTTAAAATCAGCTAAAAAAGGGCATGTTTATGCTACTGCAAATCCGATTCATGTTGGAAAAAAAACTCATCTTTGGGAGATAAAAGTTACAGATGATGAATCAAATTTAATCTCTCATTGTAAGTTAACAACTATAGTCGTTGATAAAAAATAATTTACAAGTTTAAATAGTTTGTTTTAATAGCTTAAATTTGGTTCTTTAAAATTAAATGATGAAAAGTATAATTACTTGTGATTTAGAGGGGGTTATAGAAACAATTAATCCTGACGGTGAAAAATTATTTGGATATAAAAAAGAGGAGCTTGTCGGTAAAAAAAGAGTTTCTTTATTCTCTGCTGGAGAAATTGTTATTCAAAATGTAGGAATGTGGCTTTCAAAAGCAAACAAACATGGCGAATACTCTACTAAAACATATTTTATCAATAAAAATGGTAATAAATTTAATGCTCAAATTAAAATTACCCCAACCTTTGCAAATGGAAAAAATAATCCTCAAACAGGATATTGTGGTATTACAGTACCAATTGAAGAGGAAGTTAACATACCTATTAAATTTTCAACAATTTTTATAAAATGGGCTTTTGCTATCACCAGGGGTGGTTTCACAAGTGCTTCATTATTTCCAATATTTTCTGTTGCAGCATTTTTGGCTGGTTCAGGCGATGATCTTTTTAATATTACATCATTAATTTTATGTTCTTTGGGTATAGGTTTTTTACATGTCTCATCTAATCTATTTAATGATTATTATGATGTAAAAGATGGTACTGATGGCGCAAATACTGAATATTTTAATGCTGGGCTGAATTCTACTGTTTTAGAAGGAGCTCAACTCTCTGGTGGAAGTAGATCAATTGAATTAGGTTTAATTACATTAGATGGCACGTTGTCTTTAGCAAGAAAAATGATGTTAGCAGCTATATTAGTCACAGCAATATTACTCTTTAATAGTTATAGTGTTACTGGAAGTTTTTCTAATGCTCAGAATGCATTAATTCTTGGTTTAGTTGGTGGTTTATTAGGATATTTTTATACTGCAAGACCATTAAGATTAGTTTCAAGAAGAGGTCTAGGTGAGGTTGCTATCTTTTTAGCTTTTGGACCTATATTAACTTTGGGATCATTATATGCTGTTTCAAGTACTACAGTTGAAATATTTTCTGAGGATTTTTATAATGCTATTTACTTAGGTATTCCTTTTGGATTTTTAACTACAAACATTTTATACATAAATCAATTCCCTGATACTGTTAGTGATGCAAAAACTGGAAAAAATCATTTAATAGTAACTTTTGGAAAGAAAGCTGCAAGATGGGGATATTTGGTGATTTTGTTAGCTGCGTTTGCATCATCATTCCTTTTATCATTGTTTCTTGAAATTAATATAGAAAATTTCAATTCTTTATTTTTTAATATAGGAAATGGATTATTGTTCTTATATGGATTTATAGCATTTATTAACCTGAACAAAAATTATGAATCTAGGGAATTAATACATTCTAATTTAAAGACAATTTATTTACAAATTTTTTATGGAATGTTTATTTTATTTGCTTTATACTTTATACCTTACATTCAATCAATATTATAAAATAACATATGTTCATTGAACAAGCATTAGACTTTAAAAATGATTGGTGGAGGTATTTAATTGGTTTCATTGTTATTTTTCTTTTTTGGCAGTTTATTGGAGCTATCCCATTAATAATAGGGATGATTTCTCAAATGGATTTCTCTGATTTAGAAAGTTTACAAGCTTTAGAAAACCCCAATGATATGTTTTCTATGATTGGAAGTAAAAATACAGTTTTAACATTACTTTTAATTTCCTTCCTTATTGGATTTCTGGGATTATTTATTGTTGTAAAAAATATTCATAATCAAAACTTTAAGTCTTTAATTACTTCTAGAAATAAAATTGATTATTCTAGAATTATTCATTGCTTCGTAGTAATATTTACACTCAATTCTTTAATGATTTTTATATCATATTTAATTTCTCCTTCATCATTTGAATATAATTTTCAATTAGAACCATTTTTGATTTTATTTCTGATATGTATTTTTTTGCTGCCATTTCAAACAACATTTGAGGAATTATTAGTAAGAGGGTATTTACTACAAGGATTTGGTATTGCTTTTAAAAGTAGAGCAGCTGCTTTTATCATACCATCTATTATTTTTGGGTTTTTACATATTTTAAATCCTGAAATTGATAAACTTGGTTATGGATTTCTTGTAGCCTATATTTTGATGGGTATGACATGGGGAATTTTCACCTTAATGGATGATGGAAATGAACTAGCTATTGGTGCTCATTATGCAAATAATTTAGTTGTATTCTTATTTCTAACAGCCGATTGGCATGCTGTACAAACTAATGCAGTATTTATGTCTGTTGAAGAGCCAGATTTACTTAGTATGATAATTCCGATGTTTATTTATTATCCAATTCTAATTTTTTACTTTTCAAAAAAGTATAATTGGACAAATTGGTCAGGTAAATTATTTGGTAAAATAAATGACAATTATGAGTCTTAATAAAAATTCAATCTTTGCTTGGGCTTCATTTATATTAACTCTTTTAGGGATTGCATTAATTCTTCTAGGAGTTTTAAAATACCCTGAATATGCCATTGGATTTTCTGTTGTTGGAGTAGGTTTTATAGCAATTGGTTGGGCATTCAATGCATTAAAAGGAAGAATTTAGATCATTTTTTCTGGATTTACCCATTCATCAAATTCTTTTTCATTCAGATATCCAGATTTTAATGCCTCGATTTTGAGTGTTGTTCCGTTTCTATGAGCATTATTTGCTATTTCTGCAGCTTTATAATATCCTATTTTTTTATTTAGTGCAGTTACCAACATCAAAGAGTTATTCAAATGCTCTTTAATTTTCTTCTTATTAGCTTTTAATCCTTTCAAACAGTTTCTATTAAAACTTTCGCAAGCATCTGCAATCAAATGGGCAGATTCAATAAGTTTGTGAGCAAGAACAGGCTTAAAAACGTTTAATTCTAGATGTCCTTGACTTCCTGCCATAGTTACAGTACAGTCATTACCCATTATTTGAGTACATACCATCGACAGAGCTTCACACTGAGTTGGGTTAACCTTTCCAGGCATTATAGAACTTCCTGGTTCATTTGATGGAAGTATTAGTTCTGCAAATCCTGATCTTGGACCACTTCCAAGCAATCTAATGTCATTTGCTATTTTAAATAAAGAAACTGCTATTTGTTTTAATGCCCCATGAGTTTCAACTAATGCATCATTTGAAGCTATAGATTCAAATTTATTTTTTGCAGGTTTAAAGTCAATGTTTGTTTGATTACATATGTTTTTAACAACGATTTTATCAAAATTTAATGGAGTGTTTAAGCCAGTACCTACAGCTGTTCCTCCGATTGCTAATTCTTTAAGATGAGAGAGACTGTTTTTAAGAGATTTTAAGCCATGAGATATTTGTGATTCATAACCTGAAAACTCTTGCCCCAAAGTTATGGGAGTGGCATCCATAAGATGAGTTCTTCCAATTTTAACATCTTTACTGAATTCATTAACCTTTGAATTTAGAGTTTTTATAAAATTTTCAATTGACACTATTGTTTTTTCAAGTAAAAGCTTAGTAACTGCTATGTTTATTGCTGTTGGAAAAGAATCATTTGAAGATTGAGACATATTAACATCATCATTTGCTTTTAAAAATTTATCATCAAGTAAAGTTTTTCCTAAAATAATATTTGCCCTATTAGAAATTACCTCATTAACATTCATGTTTGTTTGTGTGCCAGATCCTGTTTGCCATATTACTAGAGGAAATTCATTATCATGAGTTCCTTCTATTATTTCATCACATACTTCACTTATCAATTTCATTTTTTTGTTATCAAGAATTTTTGATTCATGATTAGCCTGTGCACATGATTTTTTAAGTATAGAGTATGCTTTTATAATTTCAATTGGCATTGAACTTGGTTTACCAATCTTGAAATTTTCAATCGATCTTTGAGTTTGAGGGCCCCAAAGTGAATTTTCTGGAATTTTTACTTCTCCAAGAGTATCAGATTCAGTTCTATACTTCATTAATTTAATTTATAATACAAATTTACAAAATACTGATTTAAATATGTTGATAAAGTATTTTCTAACCTTTTAAAATATTAATTATATGGTTATCTTTGTGATATGTTTGAATTTGATCAGTACTTAGGTTTCTTAATATTTATGACCATCCTAACCATGGGTTTTTGGCTAATGATTCTTCTTTTAGGTTTTATCATACCATACTGGGTAACTGGTTCTTTCTTCGAATGGCTTAAGGAAAGAAAGAAAAATAATACTTAGATTTTTACTCCATATTTTTTTAATTCTTCAACCATTTGCCTACTATTTTTATAGTGAATACCATTAATTTTTGCTTTTTGCGCTCCAATGATATTAGAACTATTATCATCAATAAAAACTGATTCTTCAGGAATAATCGAATGTTTTTTAATTATATAATCATAAATTTCTATATCAGGCTTAATCATTTTAATTTCACCAGATACAACTATATCTTCAAATAAATTCAGAAAATCAAACTTTTTAATTGCTATTGGAAAAGTTTCATGACTCCAATTTGTTAAGGCTAAAACCCTATACTTTTTAGACTTTACTACCTTTTTGAGAATATTTACAGTTTCACCAATTTCATCTTTTAACATATCTTCCCATCGACCATAATACATTTTTATCAATTTTTCAAATTCTGGAAATTCTGATATTTTTTCTTCAGTTGCTTTTTTCATTGAATAACCTTTATCCTGCATTAAGTTCCATTCATTTGTACAAATATTATCAAAAAACCATTCCATTTTAGAATCATTTTTAAAAATATCTTTATAAACATATCTTGGATTCCAATCAATTAAAACACCACCCAAATCAAAAATAATTGTATTAATTTCAATCATTGTTGTTTGACATTAGAAAGGATTTAAGAAAGGGATCAATATTACCATCTAAAACAGATGAAGCATCTCCAATTTCAGTATTTGTTCTTACATCTTTAACCATCTTATAAGGGTGTAGAACATAGTTTCTTATTTGTGATCCCCATTCTATTTTTTTCTTACTATCCTCAATTTTTTTTCTAGCCTCTAGTTTTTTATTTAGTTCAATTTCATAAAGCTGAGATTTCAGCAGAAGTAATGCTTTATTTTTATTATCGAGCTGTGATCTTGTTTCTGAGTTTTCAATAACTATCCCAGTTGGAATATGTTTTAATCTAACAGCTGTTTCAATTTTATTTACGCTCTGTCCACCTGCACCACTTGATCTCATCGTATCCCATTCAATTTCAGAATTATTAATTTCTATCTCTATACTTTCATCAACCAGTGGATATACATAAACTGAGGCAAATGAAGTATGTCTTTTTGCATTACTATCAAAAGGGGATATCCTTACCAGTCTATGAACACCATTTTCACCTTTTAACCATCCGAATGAATAATCACCTTGAATTTCAATTGTTATTGTTTTTATACCTGCGACATCTCCATCAACTAAATTAAGTTGTTTTGTTTTAAATCCTCTTTTTTCACACCACATCATGTACATTCTTGTTAACATACTAGCCCAATCACAACTTTCAGTTCCACCAGCACCTGCGGTTATTTGCAACACGGATGATAATTCATCACCCTCAGATGATAACATGTTTTTAAACTCTAATTCTTCAAGTGTTTTTTTACACTTTTCATAAATTTCTGTTAAACCATACTCGTGAACTTCCTTGTTTTTAAAATATTCATATGTGATCTCAAGCTCATCACATAATGATTCTGCTAGTTCAAAATCAACTACCCAGTCTTTTATTGATTTTATTTTTTTTAAAATAATTTGGGCCTGGGAATTATCATTCCAGAAGTCAGGATTAAGTGTTTTTTCTTCGAGATTTGAGATTTCAATTCTTTTACTTTCTAAGTCAAAGATACCGTCTTAGGGATCCAAGACGTTGAATTAAATTTTTAATATTATCTGTAGTAATCAATACATACCAAAATTAAATAAATTAATTGTTTTAATATTAATCATAAACTATATTTAACATAACTAGATTAATAACGTTATTCAATAATGAATGTGAATTTAATAAGTGATACCGTTACAAAGCCAACAAAAGGTATGATGGAAGCTATGTTTAATGCTCCTGTTGGTGATGATGTTTTTAAAGAAGACCCCACTGTAAATGAATTAGAGGAGAAGGTTGCAAATCTTTTTGGTATGGAAAAAGCACTATTTTTTCCATCCGGAACTATGACAAATCAGACAGCAATAAAAATTTTAACCAATCCTGGAGATCAGCTGATTTGCAGTAAATATGCTCATGTTTATAATTATGAGGGTGGGGGAGTAAGCTTTAATTCTAGTGTTTCTTGTAAGTTGATAGAGGGTAATAGAGGATTATTTAATGTTGAAGATGTTGTGAAATCTATAAATCCTCCAGATTTCTACCATAGCCCTAAAACTAGCTTGGTTTGTATTGAGAATACAACTAATAAAGGTGGCGGAGCATGCTGGGATATTATCGAGTTGAAAAAAATTAAGAAAATTTGTGATGAAAACAACCTGTTTTTTCATTTAGATGGTGCAAGAATTTGGAATGCTTTTGTTAAGAACAAAACTAATTTTAAAGAATATGGAAAACTCTTTGATACAATTTCTGTTTGTCTTTCTAAAGGATTGGGGTGTCCAGTAGGATCACTTCTTCTTACTTCATCTAAATATTTTGAAAATGCCTTGAAAATCAGAAAAATTCTCGGCGGTGGAATGAGACAATCAGGATTTCTTGCAGCCTGCGGAATTTATGCCTTAGATAATAACATTAATCGGCTTAAAGATGATCATCTTAAAGCTAAAGAAATTGGTGATGTTTTAAGTAAACTAGATTACATAAAAAAAGTAGAACCTGTAGAAACTAATATTGTAATTTTTGAATTAGATGATAAATTTTCCTCCTCCATTTTTCAAAATAAATTATCAGAGAAAGGAATAGAAATTATAAGTATGGGTGATAATAAATTAAGAGTAGTGACTCACCTAGACTATAATCAGGAACAGCATGAATATTTTCTTGAATCTATAGATAAAATTCATTACAATTTTTAAAAAATTCATCAAAAACAATAATTTGATGTATTTTTGCGCAGTGATGTTCAAAATGGTGCATGAAAAATAAAATAGATGCTCACAAAAATATCCTTTCATTAATTGGTAATACACCATTAATTAGATTAAATAGAATTGTCAAAGATTTTAAAGGTTCATATTATGCTAAATATGAAGCATTTAATCCAGGTCATTCAAACAAAGATAGAATTGCGCTACATATAATTGAGTCAGCAGAAAAGAAAGGTTTAATTGATAAAAATACAACAATCATTGAGACAACCTCTGGAAATACTGGTTTCAGTTTGTCTATGGTTTCTATGGTCAAAGGATATAAATGTATCGTTGCAGTTTCTTCAAAATCATCGACAGATAAAATTGATATGTTAAAATCTATGGGTGCAAAGGTATATGTTTGTCCAGCAAATGTTCCTGCTGATGATAAAAGATCATATTATCAAGTTGCCAAAAGATTAAATGAAGAAATTAAAGATTCGATCTATATTAATCAATATTTTAATGAACTAAATATTGATGCTCACTATTCCACAACTGGTCCAGAAATATGGGAACAAACGTCTGGAAAAATTACTCATTTAATAGCTAGTAGTGGAACTGGTGGTACGATCTCTGGAATAGGAAGGTTTCTAAAAGAAAAAAATTCAAAAATTAAAATTATAGGAGTTGATGCTTACGGATCAGTTCTGAAAAAATTTCATGAAACTGGTGAGTTTGATGAAAATGAAATATATCCTTACAGAATTGAGGGATTAGGAAAAAATCTTATTCCAACTTCAACAGATTTTAAAGTTATTGACCACTACGAAAAAGTTACTGATGAAGAAAGTGCTATTTATTCAAGAAAAATTGCTGAAAAGGAAGGTATATTTGTAGGATACACCTCAGGTGCATGCATGCAAGCTATTAAACAATTAAATAAATTAAATATTTTTGAAGAAAACAGTATTATAGTAACTGTTTTTTGTGATCATGGATCAAGATATATGAGCAAAATATACAGTGATGAGTGGATGAAAAATCAAGGATTTTCTATAAAAGCTAAAGATGAGCAAGAATCACAAATTGAATTTATAAGATAATGGCAGATTTATTTGAAAAATTTTTAAAAAACATGGGTCCTCTTGGAAAATGGGCTTCAGTTGCTGAAGGTTATTTTGTTTTTCCAAAACTTGAGGGACAGATTTCTAACAGAATGAAATTTAATGGAAAAGAAGTTATCACTTGGAGTGTCAATGATTATCTAGGTTTATCTAATCATCCTGAAGTAAGAAAAGTTGATGCAGAAGCTGGTAAAGAGTATGGCTCAGCATATCCAATGGGTGCCAGAATGATGTCAGGACATACAGATTTGCATGAAACACTTGAAAAGCAACTTGCTGAATTTGTTAGTAAAGATGCTGCTTACGTATTAAATTTTGGATATCAAGGAATTTTATCAATAGTTGACACTTTAGTCTCTAAAAACGATGTCATCGTATATGATATTGATTCCCATGCTTGTATTGTAGATGGAGTTCGATTACATGTTGGTAAAAGATTTACATTTCAACATAATGATATAGAAAGTCTTGAAAAAAACTTAGTTAGAGCTCAAAATATCGTTGAAAAAACTGGTGGTGGAATCTTAGTAATTTCTGAAGGTGTTTTTGGAATGAGAGGTGAACAAGGAAAAATCAAAGAAATTGTAAAACTTAAAGAAAAATATGACTTTAGGCTTTTAGTTGATGATGCACATGGTTTTGGAACTCTTGGAAAAACTGGTGCTGGAGCTGGTGAAGAACAAGGTGTCCAAGATGAAATTGATGTGTATTTTTCAACATTTGCAAAATCAATGGCTTCTACAGGTGCTTTTGTTGCCGGTTCAAGCGAAGTTATAAAGTATCTTAAATATAATATGAGATCTCAAATGTTTGCAAAATCTTTACAAATGCAATTAGTTGCTGGAGCGCTTAAAAGATTAGAATTGCTAAAAAACACTCCACAACTAAGAGAAAATCTGTGGAAAAATGTAAAAATGCTTCAAAATGGCTTAGTTGAAAGAGGTTTTGATATTGGAAGCACTCAAAGTTGTGTAACACCTGTTTTTTTAAAAGGAGATGTCCCTGAAGCAATGGTTCTAGTTAAAGACTTAAGAGAAAAGTATAATATTTTTTGTTCTATAGTTGTTTACCCAGTTATTCCTAAAGGATTAATTCTACTTAGGCTTATACCTACTTCAACTCATAATTCTGAAGATATTAATGAAACCTTAGCTGCTTTTACTGCTATTAGAGACAAACTTAATAACGGAACTTATAAGAAGTTGTCTGAAAGAATCAAAGTATAATTTTTTTTGATTTGTAATTTTTTGTTAGATTTGCGCTTTGATGAGCGTAGACTTAAACAAAAAAATCTTAGACGCCTCAAAACTTTCCTTAATTTTAAACCGGTTAGCTAGTCAATTATTTGAAAATCACAATGACTTTTCAAATACTGTTTTAATTGGTATTCAACCTAGAGGAAAAATTCTTTCAAAAAAAATCAAATATTTGTTAGAATCAAGTCATGAGATTAAGGATATTAAATTAGGTTTTTTAGATATTACTTTTTTTAGAGATGACTTTGGTAGAGAAAATAAAGTTTTAAACGCTAATAAAACGTCTATTGATTTCAGTATTGAAAACAAGACAGTTGTTTTGATTGATGATGTACTTTATACTGGAAGAAGCGTAACAGCTGCCTTATCTGCCCTTCAATCATTTGGAAGACCAGCCAGAGTTGAATTATTAACTTTAATTGATAGAAGATTTTCTAGACATTTACCTATTCAACCTGATTACTGTGGTTGTCAAGTAGATGCTATTAATAACCAAAGAGTTACTGTAAAATGGAAGGAAATTGATGGAGAAGATTCTGTTTATTTATATATAAAGAATGGCAAATAAGTTATCTGTTTCAAACCTACTTGGTATAAAATATCTGAATGAAGATGATATTTACTTGATTTTTGAAACAGCAAGAAATTTTAAGGAGGTTATAAATAGAAAAATAAAAAAGGTACCAAGTTTAAGAGACATAACAATTGCTAATTTATTTTTTGAAAATAGTACAAGAACAAAAATATCTTTTGAATTAGCACAAAAAAGACTGAGTGCTGATGTAGTAAATTTTTCATCATCTTCTTCTTCAATAAGTAAAGGTGAGACTTTAGAAGATACAGTAAATAATATCTTATCAATGAAAGTTGATATGGTAGTTATGAGACACCCTAGTCCTGGAGCTAGTGTTTTTTTAGCAAATAATATAGATTCTTGCATTGTTAATGCTGGTGATGGATGTCACGAGCATCCTACTCAGGCTTTATTAGATTCATTTACACTAGTTGAAAGTCTTGGTGATTTGAATGGTAAAAAAATTGTAATTGTTGGTGATATTCTACATTCAAGAGTAGCTTTATCAAATATTTTTGCATTCAAAAAATTAGGTGCTGAAGTAAAAGTTTGTGGCCCAAAAAGTTTAATTCCAAAATACATTAACAAGCTTGGTGTTGATTTTGAGCCAAGTTTTGAGTTGGCATTAAATTGGTGTGATGTTGCAAGTATGTTAAGGATTCAGAATGAAAGAATGAATCAAAGTTATTTTCCATCTACAAGAGAATATGCTAAAGTGTTTGGATTAAATAAGAAAAAGCTCTTAAAATTAAAAAAAGAGATAATTATTACTCATCCTGGACCAATTAACAGGGGTGTTGAGCTATCAAGTGATGTTATAGATTCAGGTAAAACAGTTATTTTAGATCAGGTTGAAAATGGAGTAGCAATAAGAATGGCAGTTATGTATCTATTAGCTTCTAGATTATGAATAAATCTCAAGTTTTTTTTTTAATTCAAAAAAATACCAAACTACAAGATCTTAAAGATTTTTTCGATTTAAATTATGATAATAACTGTATTATTCAATTTGAAACTGATTATGATCATAATCATATTTTTTTAAAAGAAATACAAAAAAATAATTCTACAAATAAAAAATCTATAGTTTTAATTTCTAAAAACTTAACTTTAGATAATTTCAATAATATAACTCCAACATTGCAGGAAGCATTGGATATTATTGAAATTGAAGAAATTGAAAGATCTTTAAATATCTAAATGGGTTATATTCAGATTTTAGGATGTTATTCAGCAAGTATGACGTTGAATAAGTATCAATCAAGTCAGGTGCTTTTTCATAAAAATCAAACTTATTTGATAGATTGTGGTGAAGTTACACAAGCCTTAATTAATAAACATCAAATTAAATTAAGCTCTATTAATAACATATTTATTTCACATTTACATGGTGATCATTATTTTGGTTTACCTGGACTAATTACTACAATGAATAGAAAAGGTAGAACAAAACCACTTAATTTATTTGGTCCCATAGGAATTAAAGAAATTTTGACTACCATGTTTAAACATGGTAAATCTTGGACTAGCTTTGACTTAAAAATCAAAGAAATTGACAAGGAAGAAGATGAAATTTACTCAGAAAATCATTTAAAAGTTGAAACTTTTAAACTAGACCATCGAATCTCTTGTAATGCATTTAAATTTTCAATTACTCTAAATGATAAAATATTTAAATATGCCTACTGTTCAGACACAGCATATAATCCTAATATTGTAGAGAAAATTAAAAATATTGATTTGCTTTATCACGAAGCAACTTTTTTGAAACAACATAAACTACTTGCCAGTAAAACAAAACATTCAACCTCAGTTGATGCTGCTAAAATTGCAAAGGAAGCCAACGTTAAAATGCTTCTTATGGGACATTTTTCTACTCGTTATAAGAATTTAGAAAACTTTAAGATTGAAGCATCAGAAATTTTTCAAAACTCTCATATAGCAGAACAAGGTCAGAAATATAATTTTTAGTTATATTTTTACAACATGAAGGATTTGTCTGATTTTAGAATTAGTTATGATAAATTAAGTTTGATTGAACAACAATTGCCAAAGGAACCAATTAAGTTATTTCAAATTTGGTTTGAAGAATTATGTAAATCAAATTCTGTTCTTGAACCTAATGCTATGACTTTAAGTACTGTAGATAACGAAAAAAAACCTAGAAATAGAGTCGTATTACTTAAGAAATTTTCTAAGAAAGGTTTTGTTTTTTATACCAATTATAAAAGTAAAAAAGGAATTGACATTAATAATAATCCAAACGTCTCTATTTCCTTTTTTTGGCCTTCGTTTGAAAGACAAGTTATAATTGAAGGGATTTGTACTAAGATAAGTAACGAAGAATCTGATAAGTACTTTTATTCCAGACCAATTGACAGTCAGATTGGAGCTATAATTTCTGATCAGAGTTCTGAAATTCCAAACCGTGATTACATAGAAAATAAATTTGACTCTTTTAAGTCAGATAACACTGAAATATTAAGGCCTTTAAATTGGGGTGGATATATAATTAATCCCATTAATATTGAATTTTGGCAAGGAAGAAAAAACAGACTCCACGACAGAATTCTTTATTATAAAAATGATAATTCATGGTTATTTAAGAGACTTAGTCCATGAAAAAGTTAATTCTAATTAGACATGCAAAATCTGATTGGAGTTTTGATTTACCAGATTTAGAGCGGCCAATTTCTAAAAGAGGTAAAAGTGACATTAAACTAATGTCTAGTATCCTGAATAAATTAGATTTTAACCTAGATCATATTTACATAAGTAAAGCCAAGAGAACAATCCAAACTTTTGAATTTTTCAAAAATAACAAACTCTTTCTAGAAAATAATTTTTCAATTGAAGATGATTTATATGATTTTCATGGAGATAAAGTTTTAAATTTTATTAAAGATGTTGATGATTCATACTCAAGTATTTTAATATTTACTCATAATAATACTTGTAATAATTTAGTAGTAAAGTTTACAAATCAATATTTACATGTTCCAACCTGTGGTATATTAATTTTTGAATTTAATGTATCTTTATGGAAAGATATTTCTGATTCTGACATCAGTTATTATTTTCCAAAAAGTTTTAGATGAATACTTACAGTTTCAAGAATAGAGAATTAAGTTGGTTAGATTTTAATGAAAGAGTTTTACAAGAGGCTCAAGATATTTCTGTTCCATTAATTGAAAGATTAAGATTTATCGGAATTTTTTCAAATAATTTAGATGAGTTTTATAAAATAAGGTATGCAACTGTAAAAAGAATTGCTTTATCTAATCAAAAAGCAAAAAAACTTTATAAAGGTGAAAGTGCAAGAGATCTACTAAATAAAATAACACTTAGAGCAATTAATTTACAGGAAAAAAGTACAATTATTTTTAACTCAATTCTAAAAGATCTAAAGAATGAAAATATACATATCATAAATGAAAAAAATATTCCTCAAGAATCCTTACAATATTTAAATGACTTTTTTCAAAATAATGTTTTTCCTAACCTTAAAATTGTATTATTAAATGAAAATGATACTTTTCCTCAATTAACTGATTTTTCATCATTTTTAATTGTTAGTATAAAATCAAAAAACAAAAAACTTTATTATGCTCTTATTCAACTACCGACAGAAATTAACAGATTTATCGTTTTAGAGGATAAAAACAAGAAAAATATATTAATGATTGATGATTTGATAAGATACAATCTAAATCAATTATTTAAAATATTTGATCCGTTAGAAGTTACTGCTAACATGATAAAATTTAGTAGAGATGCGGAACTTGATTTTGATGACGATATATCTAAGAGTTATTTAGAAAAAATATCTCAAAGTGTTAAAGATAGACTAAAAGGAGAACCTGTAAGGTTTGTTTATGATAAAGAAATTAATGCAGAGACTCTTAAATTTTTACTATCTAAAATGAATATCAACTCTGATACTGATAGCATAATACCTGGAGGTAAATATCATAACAGACGAGATTATATGAATTTTCCAAATTTGAAAACAAAATTAACTTATAAAAAAATTATTCCTCTAAGTATTGTTGATTTTAATAATAATAAAAGTGTTTTTGAAACTTTGGATAAAAAAGACTTTTTACAACATACTCCCTATCACAATTTTAATCATATTTTAAGTTTTTTGTCCGAAGCTTCAATTGATCCTGATGTTAGAAAAATTTCTATAACTATATATCGTTTATCTAGGCTTTCAAGTGTTGCAAATACTCTAATAAATGCAGCAAAAGGAGGTAAAGAAGTTATAGTTCAAATAGAACTGCAAGCTAGATTTGATGAAACAGCTAACATTGATTATGCTAAATTAATGCAGGAGGAAGGAGTTAAGTTAATTTTTGGAATTCCAAGTTTAAAAGTTCATGCTAAAATTTGTGTTGTTGAAAAAATAGTTGACAAAAAAATTAAAAAATACGGCTTTATAAGTACGGGTAATTTTAATGAGTCAACTGCAAAAATCTATACTGATTTCACCTTATTTACTGCAAATAAAGATATTTTAAATGATATAACTAAGGTGTTTAATTTTTTCAAATTTAATTACAAGAAATTTAAGTTTAAGCATCTTATTTTATCACCATATAATACTCAAACTCATTTTACTGAATTAATTGAAAATGAAATTCTTAATGCTAAAAAAGGAAAAGAAGCTTTTATTAATATAAAGCTTAATAATATAACAAGTTATTCTATGGTTGAGGAACTTTACAGGGCAAGTATTAATGGTGTTAAAATTAAAATGATCATTAGAGGAATTTGTTGCTTAATACCTAATCAATCTAATATGAGCTCAAATATTGATGTCATAAGTGTTGTAGACAAATTTCTAGAACATACTAGACTTTTTATTTTTTGTAATGGAGGCAAGACCAAGACTTATATCTCTTCAGCTGATTGGATGACCAGAAATCTAGAAAATAGAGTAGAAGTTACATGTCCTATATTGGATAAGAATATTTCAAAAAAACTAAATGAAATTTTTGATATATATTGGAAAGACAATGTCAAAGCAAGGTTAGTAAATTCTTTAAAAAATAACGAATACAGAAATAACAATAGAGGCAAATTTAGATCTCAAGAAAAAATTTATGAATTTCATTTAAACGAGATTGAAAAATAATATTTTAATAAAAAAAGTTGCAACAATTGATATTGGATCTAATGCTATCAGATTACTAATTTCTAATATAATAAGATTAGATGGTAAGTTATATCATACTAAAAATTCACTTCATAGAGTTCCTGTAAGATTGGGACAAGATTCTTTTTTGAATAGTAAAATAGCTGATTCTTCTAAAAATAAGTTGATAAATACTATAAAATCATTTAAGTACCTTATGGAAGCCAATGAGATTAATGAATATTTAGCATACGCTACTTCAGCTATGAGAAATGCTTCTAACGGACAGGAAATATTAGATTTTATCTATAGGGAAACAAAAATTAAGATTGAAATAATATCTGGTAAAAAGGAATCTGAAATAGTTGCCAGTAATGATATAACTGAACATATAGGTAATTCTCCAAATTATTGTTTTATTGATGTTGGTGGTGGTAGTACGGAAGTAATTATATACAAAAATAATAAACTGCATAAATCAAAATCTTTTAAAATAGGAGGAGTAAGATTATTAAATGATTTGGTTAATGAAGAATTATGGGATGAATTTAAGAACTGGTTATTAGAAAATGCATCAGAAATAAAAAAAATTAAACTAGTAGGCATTGGAGGTAATATTAATAAAATATTTAAGCTTTCAGGAAACAAGTATGGAAAACCTCTATCTAGATCCAAATTTAAGTTTACTCTAAAAAAATTAAAGAAAACTTCAACAAAGAAAATGCTCTTAAATTTAAAGCTAAATCCTGATAGGATCGATGTAATACTTCCTGCTGGAAAAATTTATTATTTTCTAATGAAAACCTTAAGTATTGAAAAGATATATGTTCCTAAAATTGGTTTAGCAGATGGAATGGTTAAAAAAATAATAAATTCAAAAATCAAGTTTTAAATCTGTTTTTAGTTTTTCAATTGTGGGATTAATTTCTTTCAACTTTTCATATTTTTCTTTTGGCGTGAGGAAAAATTCTTTATTAACTTCATTATTAACCTCAAATTTTAAAACTAAATAATCATTTTTCAAACTTGATTTTAAAAATCGAGATAAATCTTCTTTAATTTCAATTAGTTCTTTCTTACTTGATTTAGTTGGAACATTATAAACAATCTTTGTTTTATCCTCGATTGTTGGTTCATTAAGTGTTAATAAACTTGAAAAGTTCCCTTTTCCTTTTTTTTCTAATTCATTTGAATACAAATTCCATTTTTCTTTTAAATTATTAAGATCTAAGTCCTGATTTTCTTTTTCTTTGGAATCTTCAATTTTTTTAATCTCATCGTTAACTTTCTTTTTAACTTTTAGACTTGATAAAGAAAATGCGGAAATATCAGTATTAACTTTATTTGTATCTACTTCTACTTCTACTTCTACTTCTTCTTCTTTAGACTTTAATTCAATTTCATTTTCTTTAAAATCTTTTTCAATCTTTGGAGATTCTTTTTTTTCAAAAGAATTTGTAATTTCTTTATTTTGGTCAGGTTTTTTTAATTCAGATTTTTTTTTTTCAATTTCACTAGTTTCATTTCCTGAGTATTCATCTTTGATTGATGAAATTTTCATCAAAAGTATTTCAACAAGTAATTTTTTATTTTCTATTTCTGAATATTTGAAAATTGAGTACTCAATTTTTGAAATTGTATTTACTATTTCCGATTTTGATATTTTATCTGCTTGTTTTTTAACTAACTCTAAACTTGATTTATTAGAAATTAAATTTTCATAGCTTGATGATTTAACTATCAAAAGATTTCTAAAATGATTAGCTAAACCAATCATAAATTCTTTTTCATCAAATCCTTTATCACTTAATTCGTTAAATATTGTAATTACTTTAACTAAAAATCCGTTAATTGTATTGTCTACAATTTCAATATAGGTTTCATCATCTAATACATTTAAAATTGCAGATGTTTCCTTAAGTGAAATTTTTTTATTTGTAAAACTTATAACTCTGTCTAAAATTGTAAGTGAATCTCTTAATGATCCATCTGACTTTTTTGCTATTATATTTAGAGCTTCATCTTCAAAAGTAACTTCTTCTTTATTACATATTAGTTTAAGATTTTCAAAAATTTCATTTTCACTAATTCTATTGAAATTATATATCTGACATCTAGACAGAATGGTAGGTAAAATTTTATTTTTCTCAGTTGTAGCTAAGATAAAAACTATATATGGGGGTGGTTCTTCTAAGGTTTTAAGAAAAGCATTTTCAGCATTTTTAGATAGCATATGAACCTCATCAATTATATAAACCTTATATTTTCCAGATTGAGGTGGAATTCTAACTTTATCAATTAGATCTCTTATATCTTCAACTTTATTATTGGAAGCAGCATCCAACTCAAAAATGTTAAATGATAAGTCATCAGTGGAATTAAAATCATTAATCTCTCTTGCAAAAATTCTAGCACATGATGTTTTTCCTACACCTCTAGGGCCACAAAAAAGAATAGCTGATGGTATTTTTTTATCTAAAATTGAATTTTTAAGTGTTTTTGTTACATGTTCTTGACCTACTACATTTTCAAAATTTGATGGTCTGTATTTTAAAGAAGAAACAACAAAATCGCTCATTATTACAAATATATACTAGCCATTGATTTTTTTAGGAAAAAAATTAAAATATATTACATTTGCCATGGCAGACTTCCTTATCGCTTTTTAAAGAGGAAAGTCCGGACACCTGAGAGTATCACAGTGGGTAACTCCCACCGCTAGTAATAGTAGGAATAGTGCAACAGAAAGAATGTACAGTTTGGCTGTAGTGAAATCATGTAAACTCTGTGAGGTGAAACGCCAAGTAAATCAATGCTTGAGGATTACTCATCCGATATTGAAGGGTAGGCGGTTAGAACATATTAGTAATTTTGTGTCAAGATAAATGATAAGGCTAGACAGAATCCGGCTTACAGGTCTGCCATTGTTATAAAAAATCGAATGACTGGGGTCCACAATTAAATAAAAGATCTAATACACTCAAGTCATAAATAAATCCATTTTTTTCCTGAAATGTTTGAATATATTTTTTATTTTTTTCTTTTGATCTTTTGGTATCAGTGATTTCAAAATATGAATTATTGATTCTTGAATTAATTTTTAAAACTCTATTTTTAAGTTCTAGGTTTAAGCACTTTGAAATTAATTCAATTGAGGCTAGGTTTAGATTAACAAGTTTTTTGAAATCCTTGTTAAAAAGTTCAATTAGATGACTTTCATAATATTCATAGTAAGGTGAGGATTGGTAGGCTATTTTAATTGATTTAAAATGGTTTTTTTTCCATCCGTGATCATTTTCAATTTCAATTTCATTAAAATTTCTTTTTTTACCTGTTCGTACGTGTTTTATTGGGACAGTAAGCATCAATAAACCATTAGCTCCGTGAATATATGTTCTATTTCTTAAAGTTTGCTTTTTATAAAAAGAGTCAATATCCCAACTACAATTTTTGAGTATGTACTTCCAATGCGAAATTGGAGGGAAATATGCAGGAATTAGAGTAGTCAAAATTAAATTTTCTTTTTCAGTAAAAATTTATTCATTGACCAAATTAAAACTACAAATATTATGAAATGTATGAAATAAGATTTTGGTTCACCATCCTCATGGATAGTAGTGAATACTCTGTCCCATCGAATTTTCCAATTTTTAAATCCATTATTTATTCCTTCAATACTCATCCAAATAAAAATCGGTTTTCCTAAAATATGATCTTCAGGAACAAACCCCCAAACTCTACTGTCCTCAGAATTATATCTGTTGTCTCCCATCATCCAATAATAATCCATTTTAAATTTATAGCTATCAACAATTTGATTATTTATAATTATTTTTTGATTTTGAACATCTAAAGTATTTTTTTCATAATCCCTAATGATTTTTTTATACAATGGTAGATTTTTTAAATTTAATTTAACTACAGCATGTTTTTTTGGAATAACTACTGGTCCCAGATTATCTTCATTCCAATCATATGAAATATCGTTGGGAAAAAATGATGTATTGTATGATTTAATTTTATTGTAATCCCTAACAATACTATCAACTATAGAGCTTTTAATTATCAATTTAAAATCATTTTCAGTCAAACTGAGGCTCTTTACAGTTTCAGTGACCTCTTTTATTGATAATCTGTTTTTTATAATAATATTTTTTGGAATTCCATTAGATCCTGTTATTATTGAAAAATTTTCAGAATTATTATCTGTTATATTTAAAATGAATGGTCTAAGAAACTCAAATGATCTTTGATTTCTCTTTGAAACTATAAACTTTCTTTGAAAGTCTGAAATTTCAAGCTTTGACAACTTTTGACTCGAAATACCGTCCTTTGAATATGCAAGATATTTATAAACTGGTTTCGCTCTGTATGGAAATTCACTAATATCATTATTTATATAAACTAATCCGTTTTTCAATTCTAGGGTATCACCTGGAATTGCTACACATCTTTTTACGTAATTAGATTTTTTATCTATAGGTTTTTTAACACCTTTTTCTTTTACAAAAAACTGTCTTACAGTATCAGCTGGCCAGTTGAAGGTCACAATTTCATTTCTTTTTACTTTCTGGATTTTTGGCAATCTCAAGTAGGGTAGTTGTGGCTTATTTAAATATGATCTAATGCCTGTTCCAACGATTGTGTCATGAACCATTGGAAAAGCAACAACTGTTTTAGGTACTCTAGCTCCATAGTGATATTTACTTACAAAAAGAAAATCTCCAATTAATAGAGACTTTTCTAAAGATCCGGTTGGAATTATAAATGGCTGAATAAAATATGTATGTACAATAGTTGCTAATGTAATCGCAAAAATTATTGAACTAAACCATTCTCCAAAATTTGAGGCGTTAGTAATAGATCTATCTTTATTATAACTAACATTATTTGAATAATTAATCTTATACAGATAAAAACCCAGGGTTATGACAGAAAATATTGTATCTGTTAAAGATTTTTTACCAAAACTTTTAGCAGTTTCAACCCATATTATTGGAAAAATTAAAAGATTAACTATTGGAATAAAAAGTAATATAAGCCACCACCATGGTCTTCTGATTATTTTAAGAAGAACGAGACCGTTATAAATTGGTATAAAACTCAGGAATGAGCTGTATCCAGCAAACTTGTAAAGTTTCCAAGTTCCAAAACCATGAATGAGTTGAATAAAAATGAAAAAATAAAGCCATTCTATCCAAGTCATTATTATAAATTAAGATTGTTTAAAAAATCATTCATAGTATAAATCCCCTTCTTATTGTAGATCCATTCTGAACACATTACTGCACCTAATGCGAAACCCAATCTTGACTTTGCGTTGTGTGCAATAAAAATTAAATCATTTTCTGATTCATATTTAACTTCATGATAACCTTTTTCATCTCCAAATCTTTCACATTTAATATTAAGTTTATTATTATCATCTTCCAATGACCATTCAGAAAAAGATGAATTTTTTAAAATATCATCAGCAATTTTTATAGCAGTTCCACTTGGCTTATCAATTTTTTTTGTATGATGTTTTTCTAAAACAGAAACTTTGTATTCATTTTTCTTAAACATTTCTTTAGCTAAAAAATTATTAAGTCTAAAAAAAAGATTTACTCCAATACTAAAATTTGGTGAATAAATGAAAGTGCCATTTTTCATATTACAGTATTCATTTATTAACTCAAATTGTCCAAGCCATCCTGTTGTTCCACATACAACCGGCACATTATTATCGAAACATAGTTTTATATTATCAACAGCACTATCTGGTGTTGAAAATATAATTGCTACATCACATTCATCAATGTTTTTATCAATCGTATCATGGTCAATTATTTTTGAAATTTTATGACCTCTTGAAATTGAAACCTTTTCAATTTCGCGACCCATATTCCCATATCCAATTATTGCAATATTCATCAAAAATTTAAATTAAGTTTCATTCCAAATTGATTTCCATATAAGTCGTTTGAATTTTCAAAAAAAGGTTTTAGCGATAAGTTTTCATTTACATTGTAATCTAACAAATGCGCATCAATGTTTGCATCTAAAATATTTAAAAAATAAAAACCAACAATAAAAACCATTGATAAATCCTTATATCTTCTGTGAAAATTTTGACCATCTAAGAGTCTTTCATCATTAGTAATTATCCCTTGAAATTCATCATCAGTGAAACCAGCTTTTCTGCTTTTATATGCATTCCTGTATGACCAATATTTCTTTTTATTAAAATTATATGAGTATCCAGAAATTCCTAATGCTGCATAAACAAGCGGAACTTTCCATAATTTATCATTATAAATTTGGCCAAGACCAGGGATAACAGCTGAGTAAAATGCTGCTTTTGAAGGACGAAGGATATTAATTTTGTAATCTTCTTTTATTTCTTGAGAATAAACAGTGTTAGATAATATTATTGCTACAAAAAAAATATTTGATAATCTAGTCATTAAATTTTTTTAAATTTTCAAGAATTTCTTTATTTGACTCAAATTTAAAAATAATGTGAGCTTTATCTCCTGATAACTTTAATGACAAATTTAAGCCTGTTTTAATCTCAATTTTAGAAAATTCTTTTTTAATCTCATCTGAAATTATCTTTCTATTAATTTTAAAATTATTACTGTTTAAGTTTCTTACTAGCTTTTCGGTATCTCGAACTGACAAATTATTTTTTAAAATTTTCTCATATACAATTAATTGATCATCTTGGTTTTCTATGTTAATCAAAGATCTCCCATGACCCATAGTAATAAATTTGTCTCTTATACCAGACTGTATGACGGGATCAAGTTTAAGAAGTCTTATATAGTTTGTAATTGTAGATCTATCTTTTCCAACTCTCTTACTCATTTCATCATGAGAAATTTTTAATTCGCTAGTTAGTCTATGATATGTGATAGCTATCTCAATTGGATCTAGATCTCTGCGTTGAATATTTTCCACAAGAGCCATCTCAAGTGATGTTTGATCATCAGCTGTTCTTATATAAGCTGGAATATATTTTTTATTTAATTGCTTGAACGCTCTTAATCTTCTCTCTCCAGAAATTAAAATAAAATTTTCATCAATTTTCTGAACAGTCACAGGTTGAATTAAGCCCAATTCATTAATTGATGACGCTAATTCATCCAAAGATTTTTTATTAAAATTTGTTCGAGGTTGATTAGGGTTAAGACTTATTTTATCAATTTCAATTTCATTTAATGAATTAGATTTTTTATTTATTTCAAATCTGTTATTGTCATCATCACTCAAAATTGCTGATAAACCCCTGCCTAATACTCTTTTTTTATACGCTTTAGCCAAACTGATTTAAATTTATGATTTCATGAGCAAATTTAATATAACTTTTCGATCCTTTGCTGGTAGCATTATAAACAATGATACTTTCGCCGTAGCTAGGTGCTTCACCTAAGCTAACATTTCTGGGAATAATTGTGTTAAAAACCATTCCTCCAAAATGTTTTTTAACATCATCTTTAACTTGATTAGATAATCTCAATCTTGAATCATACATTGTTAGCAAAACTCCTTCAATCTCAAGATCTTGATTGTGCACACTTTGAACACCTTTTATAGTATTTAAAAGCTTCCCTAAGCCTTCTAAAGCATAATATTCACATTGGATTGGTATAATTACAGAATTCGACGCTGTTAAAGCATTTAGAGTTATTAAGCCAAGTGAGGGTGGGCAATCAATTATTAAAAAATCATAATTTTTTGAAATATTTTTTAATACTTCACTAAAAATGCGTTCTCTTTCATTAATATCTATAAGTTCAATTTCAATTGCAACTAAATCAATATTTGCTGGAATTAAATCTAAGTTTGGACTATTTGTCTTAATAATTGCATCCTCAGGTCTACATTTTTTTAATAAAACGTCATATGTAGATAAATTAAATTCATTAGAGTTTATACCAATTCCAGAAGATGCATTTCCTTGTGGATCTGCATCAATTAATAAAACCTTTTTTTCTAATACACCTAATGATGCAGCAAGACTAACAGAAGTTGTAGTCTTTCCAACACCTCCCTTTTGATTAGATATTGAGATTATTTTACCCATTATTCTTCAGTGTATTCAATTATATAAATTTCTTCATTTTCTTTCTTCATATATAACTTCTCTCTTGCATACCTTTCTAAGCTGTCAATATTTTGAAGAGATGAAATTATCTTTTTATCAATAGATATTTGATCCTCAAGTTCAGCTTTTCTTTCTTTTAGCTGATTAATCTCTTTTTGTAATTTAAGATTCACAAGAATTGAATTAGAATCAAAAAATAAAATCCAAAATAAAAAGATTGTAAGAGTTATAAAGTAAATATTACTAAATAACTTGAAGTATCTATTGTTTTTTATTTTTCTTAATAATTTCATCAGAAAACAACTCTAACTCTTGGAATAATAGATCATGTTGAACGTCATCTTTAAAAAGTAATTTAGCATAATTCTTAGTAGGCTCTACAAACTCCTCATGCATCGGATTAATCATTTTCTCAAATCTTTCTAAAACATCTAATTTTTTTCTACCTCTTTCAACTAGATCTCTTTTTATCCTACGTTTTATTCTTAAATTAACATCTACATCCAAAAATATGGTTAAATCAAAAAAGTTTCTAATATTTTTTTTAAACAATATGAACAATCCATCGATGACTAAAATATCAGATTTTCCGACAGGGTTAGTTATGTGTTTTCTCAGATGTGTTTTATAACAATAAGTAGGTGTATTTACTATGTTCCCCATTCTCAATAACTTAAGATGTTGATAAAAAAGTTCAAAATCTATGCTTTCAGGGTGGTCAAAATTTACTAAGGCTCTTTGTTTTATTGATAAATGTCCTAAGTCTTTGTAATAATTATCAAGCATTAAATAATCAGACTTAATCTCTTTTTTGTTAAAAAAATTGATTATTTCTTTTGACAATGTACTCTTTCCAGAAGCAGTCCCACCACATACACCAATAATAATCATTATTTATTTATTAGTTCCTCAACATAGTCCTTTGTTATCATTTTTTCATATTTATTTCCCCATGAATTAAGTATGTAATTCATTACATCAGCTACTTCATCACTATATAATCCCATATCTTCCATCTGACTATCATAAATAACTCCATTGACAACAATTTTTCCTTCTATTCCTCCTTGCTTTACAGCAATTATACTTTCCTTTATATGTGTGAATAAAAAATCAGATTTTGCTAGAGGAGGATAAACTCCTTTAACTCCATTTCCGTCAGGTGAGTGACACCTTAAACACAAATCTTCGTAAAGGTTTTTACCTCTATCTATAGATTTTTCCTTTTCCTGTGAAAAAATAACAACGCTAAAAAGTAAAAAAAAAATATATTTCATTTTTTGGGTACTATTTTAAATATACCTTTATTCTCAACTGCTAAATAAATAAACCCATCCGGACTTTCTTTGACATCTCTCACTCTACCTATTGAATCAGCAACTTTTTCTCTGTATATAACCTTATTGTTCTTATTCAATTTAATCCTTTCCAAATACTTAAACTTAAGAGAGCCTGTTAGTAAACTACCTTTCCATCCTTTATATCGCTTAGTGCTTACATAAGCAAATCCTGAGGGAGCAATAGATGGAATCCAATAATAAAGTGGTTGTTCCATTTCAGGATGTTCTTTTTCTTTAGTTATGATTGTTCCACTATAATTAATACCATATGTAATCTTTGGCCAACCATAATTTTTCCCTTTGTCAATAATATTTATTTCATCACCACCTTTAGGACCATGTTCATTTGTCCAAATTTCGCCAGTTTTAGGATGTAAGAACATACCTTGAGGATTTCTATGGCCATATGAATAGATTGCTTTTTTTGAATTTTTTTCATTAAAAAATGGATTATCATTAGGAATAGTTCCATCATCATTAATTCTGTAAATTTTACCTCCATCTAAAGTTAAATCCTGTGGGAGCTTGTCTCTGTTGCCTCTGTCTCCAATTGCAAAAAACAACTTACCATTATTATCAAACTGTAACCTTGAGCCAAAGTGTTGACCTTTGGTTGAGTTTCCTTCAGCTTTATAGAGCAGTTTTACATCGGCTAGTTGACTACCAATTAGTTTTGCTCTACAAATAGTTGTATTACCACCACCCTCATCCCTTGATCCAGATGCATAAGACATGTAGATTAATTTATTCTCACTAAAGTTAGGATGCAGTTCTAGATCCAATAATCCACCCTGACCTCTCAAATAAACTTCTGGAACATTTTGTATTTTAGTACTTTTTCCATCCTTTATAATGAAAATTTCACCCTTTTTTTCCGCATAAATAATTGTTTCTTCATCTAAAAATTCAATACTCCACGGAATATCAACTTTTTCAAAAACATTAACCAGTTCATAGTTCTTAATTTTAGGACTAACAATCGTGTTATCTTTTTGTGCACATGAAGCATTCAGAAATAGAATAGACAATAAAATAAGTTTAATATTTCTCATTGTATGAATTTAGTAAAAAAGTCGGGATGACAAGATTTGAACTTGCGACCCCACGCACCCCATGCGTGTACGCTACCAGACTGCGCCACATCCCGATTAATTTATACAAATTAATATAAAATTTAATACTTATTTATATTCTAAACAACTGCATTGAATTTAACTTTAGTATTTATATCTTTAAAAGAATGAAATTCAATTGGTTCATCTTTTTTTTTATTTATATAATTTTTTTCTCATGTGAAAATAAAATATATCAAAACCCTAACATTATAATTTTTTTAACTGATGATCAGGGTTGGGGTGATTTAAGTTTACATGGAAATTCAAATATTAGAACACCAAACCTTGATCAAATTGCAAATAATGGAGTTAGATTTAATAGATTTTATGTAAGTCCAGTCTGTTCACCAACCCGCGCAGAATTACTCACAGGAAAATTTTTTTTCAGAAGTGGTGTCAATGGTGTGACTAAAGGTTACGAAAGAATGAATCTTGATCACCAGCTAGTTTCAGGTTTTTTTAAAAACAAACATTATAGGACAGGACTTTTTGGTAAATGGCATAACGGATCACAGCCACCATATCACCCTAACAATAGAGGATTTGAAGAGTTTTATGGTTTTACATCTGGTCATTGGGGAAACTATTTTGATCCAATTATGGAAAAAAATGGTCAATTGACCAGAGGAAAAGGCTATATAACAGATGATATAACAAATAAGTCAATAAGGTTTATTGAAAATTCTAATTCTCCTTTTTTTGCCTTAATTTCATATAATACCCCACATTCTCCAATGCAAGTCCCAAACTCCTTTTTTGAAAAAAAAGAAGTTAATTTAAGAGGGAGATATTCAAAAAATGAAAATATCACAAAAACTAAGGCTGCATTAGCAATGGTTGAAAATATTGATTATAATGTAGGAAGAGTCATAAATAGTCTTAAGAATAGTAAAAAATATGAAAACACTATTATTATGTTCTTGAGTGATAACGGCCCTAACGGTAACCGTTGGAATTTAGAAATGAAAGAAAGAAAAGGAAGTACTAACGAAGGTGGTGTTCGTGTTCCTTTCTTCATTCAATGGCCTAAAAAAATACCGAAGGGATTAGTTGTAGAACAAATCACAAGCGTAATGGATATATTTCCATCACTGATAGACTTAACTGGTTTTGATCATGAAATTAATTTTGATGGAAATAGTTTTAAAAAATATTTAAACAATCCAAAATTTAAAAATGATAATCGTAAAATATTTTCTTTTTGGAATAGAAGACTTAGTGTAAGAAATAACAATTTTATTTTGGATCATAAAGATAGTCTTTATGATTTGAATAACGACTTATCACAAACAAAAGCTGTGAATTACAAATACTATCAAAACTATAAAGAATTAAAAAAATCTAAAGAAGAGTTTTTATCATCGGTTTTATCTAAATATGATAATTCTAAAAAAAGAGCTTTTACAGTTAATTATGATAAATCTAAATATACTCATTTACCTGCCAGAGATGCTGATTTTACAGGAAGATTAAGAAGAAGCTCAATACACGCTAATGATTCGTTTATTGAAAACTGGAAAAGTGAGGAAGATTATATTTACTGGAATATTAATTCTCTTCGTTCTGGAAAGAGTAGGGTAAGTTTGTATTACACCCTACCGAAAAATAGTATCGGAACAGAATTGACTTTAGAATATATGGATAAAAAAATAACAAAGGAAATCATGATATCCCATGACCCTGACCTTGAAGGCATACAAAAAGACCGAATCAAAAGAATTGAATCTTATACGAAAGGCTTTAAAAAAATAATATTGGGGGATTTATATTTTGAAAAGGGCGAATCCGTTCTTAAACTTAAAACAACAAAACTTATTGGTGGAGAATCTATCGATTTCAAATTAATTGTTTTAGAAAATATATTTTAAATTTAAAAGATGTGAAAGTAGAGATTTAATAAAATTTCCAATCAACTGACAATCAGTTAATTGGAAATTTTTAATGTCGGGGTGGCAGGATTCGAACCTGCGACCTCCGCGTCCCAAACGCGGCGCGATAACCGGGCTACGCTACACCCCGAAAAGCGGCGCTAAGATATAACACTTTCATTTAAGAACAAATAAAAAATGATTGTTAATAAACTAAAGTTAATTGGTCAAAAAAAAACAAACTAAAAATGAATTTTATCTTAATTTTGGATCATGTCAATTGAAAGGGTTAAGAATTTAATTATTGGCTCAGGTCCTGCCGGCTACACAGCTGCAATTTACGCATCAAGAGCTGATTTAAAGCCAATTTTATATACAGGGATGGAGCCAGGAGGTCAATTAACAACAACTACAGATGTTGATAATTTTCCTGGGTACCCTAAAGGTATAGATGGACCTCAAATGATGTTAGAGTTGAAAGAACAGGCAGAGAGATTTGGAACAGATGTTAGAATAGGCGAAGTTACAAAGGTTAATTTATCCGATAATAAAAATAGTTATCACGAGGTTTTAATTAATAATGAAACTAAAATTCAAGCAAAAACGATTATCATTTCTACAGGTGCGAGTGCCAAATATCTCGGTCTTGAAAGTGAGCAAAGACTTATCGGTGGAGGTGTATCTGCTTGTGCGGTTTGTGATGGTTTTTTCTACAAGGGACAAGAAGTTGCAATTGTTGGAGGAGGTGATACAGCTGCTGAGGAAGCTACATATTTATCTAACATATGTTCTAAAGTCACGATGCTTGTTAGAAGAGATATCATGAGAGCTTCTAAAGCCATGCAACATCGTGTAAACTCAAAATCAAACATAGTTGTCAAATATAATTCAGAAGTTATTGAGGTTATTGGCGAAAATGTTGTTGAAGGAATTAAAGTTGTTAATAATAAAACTAAAAAAATAGATACTATAGATATAACTGGTTTTTTTGTAGCAATAGGACACAAACCAAATACTAGTATTTTTAAGGGGCAGCTGGAGATGGATGAAACTGGCTACATTTTGACAAGAGGTAAAACAACAAAAACAAATAAGCCAGGTGTTTTTGCATCTGGTGATGTCCAAGATAAAGATTACAGACAAGCAGTCACTGCTGCTGGCACTGGTTGCATGGCAGCATTAGATGCTGAAAGATATTTAGCTTCAATTGAATATTAATGTTCAATTATAATTTTTTTTTATTTTTTAATTTACCCTCAGCTTACTGGTCTGGAGTAAGAGTAAAATCTATTGATGATAAAACTTGCTTAGTCAAGGTAAGGCATAATTGGTTTAATAAAAATCCTTACAAGTCAATTTTTTGGGCTGTACAAGGTATGTCTGCTGAATTATCTACTGGATTACTACTCAATCAAGAAATAAGAAATCGCAAAATAAAAGTATCAATGTTAGTGATATCAAACTCATCAAAGTTTTTTAAAAAAGCAGTTGGTAAGATTATTTTTAAATGTAATCAAGGACACGAAGTGAAAAAAATTTTTGACAAATTAGATAAAGATAAACCAACTAATAAAATTGTTTTGTTTTCTAATGGTATAGACGAAGTTGGAGATATTGTTTCTGAGTTTAAGTTTGAGTGGAGTATAAAAAGAAAATTTTAACTTTTTTTTAATTAATTAGCACTATCATTTTTTATAAATTTGAATATGCCAAGAAGGGTTTTCGACTATACAAAAAAGGTATTAATCAAAGTAAGTTTTAGCACCTCATTATTTAAGAAAGAATTAAAAAAAGCCGCAAATGTTCTTCTTCCTCATGAATATCATGAATTGAGATTGTGGGTTGAAAATTATGTCACAAAACATCCTCATTTAGTTTGTGCTCTTTAATCAATAATTGATACTTTTATTTTAATATTTTCAAAAGGCCAATCTCTATTATCAGTTTCTAAACTATTAATTTTATCAACTACATTTATTCCTCTTATTACTTTTCCAAAGGGTGTATAATCTTTATCTAAGTGATAGGCTCCATTTTTACTTTGTACAATAAAAAACTCGTAGGGAGAAGCTAGTTTATACGGATTTTCAATATCACTGCTCGGCATAGAAACCACACCTCTGTCATGTCTGAACCCTTTTTTGGTATCTGGTGGTAAAAGATATTTTCCTATATTTTTTCTCCTTTTTGATATTTCATATGAATCTGAGTTTCCACCTTGAATTATAAAGTCTTTTACAATTCTGTGAAAATATGTTCCATCAAAATATTTTTTTTTGGTTAAATAAATAAAATTTGATCTATGATAGGGTGTCTCATCAAATAATAATATATCAATTTCACCGTATTTGGTTTGAATCCTAACCTTATTTTCTTTATTTTTTTTAGAGTATTCAAAGAAAAATGGAATTGCATTTTTATCATTTAGAATAAATGGTTTTTCTTCTTTTATTGGATTTGATTTTATAACTTTTTTTTCAACTTTTTTTAAAGTTATATTATTTGAATTATTTTTTTTAACACAGGATATTAATAAAACAATAATGGCAATAAAAATTATTCTGTGAATTTTAATCATCTAAAAAAAATTATTTTAAAATTAAAAAATAAATCTTTACCTGGTATAGATTCTCATATTCCCTTGGTTCCAACTGAAAGAATTAATATTATTAGAAATATTAATGATGTCAAAAATTATAAAATCGCAAGTGTTGCTGTTTTATTGTATCCAGACATTAACAATATTACAAGACTAGTCTTAATCAAAAGGAGTAATTACACAGGTACACATTCTGGACAAATTGCTTTTCCCGGTGGTAAATATGAAAAAAGTGATAAAAGTTATGAAGAAACCTCAAGAAGGGAAACATTTGAGGAAATTGGTGTTTCTGAATCTTTATATTATAAAATTACAAAACTGAGCAAAATATATATTCCACCATCAAATTATATGGTTTATCCGTACTTATTTGTTTCAAATTCAAATTTATCATTCACATTATATAAAATGGAAGTGAAAAGTATAATCTTACCCAGTGTGGATGAGATATTAAACTTTGAAGTACAATTAGGAAAATTTGAAGAAAATATAAATCCATATTTTCATTATGATAATAATAAGATTTGGGGAGCTACAGCAATGATTTTAAATGAATTTATTCACTTGATGACTAACAAAAAATGAGATATATTTGTTCTCAATTTATTTGAGAGTGTTAATATTTAAGACAAATCCATTTGGTCATAACTTGTATATTAAAAAATGGATAATTAGGCTTTTTGGTTGGCTAACTCACAGAAGATTCAAAGGATTTAATCAACTCAAAATTGAAGGCTCTGAAATTCTTAAAAATTTACCTGATAAAAACGTTTTATTTGTCTCCAATCACCAAACATATTTTGCTGACGTTGTTGCTATGTTTCATGTTTTTAATGCTAGTCTAAGTGGTAGAGACAATTCAATAAAAAATGTAGGATATCTTTGGAATCCAAAGCTTAATATATATTATATAGCTGCAAAAGAGACAATGAAGTCAAGTTTGCTCGCTAAATTAATGGCATATGCTGGATCAATATCCATCCAAAGAACATGGAGAGAAAAAGGAAAACAAGTGAATAGACAAGTAAAATTTAGTGACATATCAAATATTGGCATAGCCTTGGATGATGGATGGGTTATTACTTTTCCTCAGGGTACAACAACTCCATTTAAACCAATTAGGAGAGGAACTGCACATATTATTAAAACTTTTAGACCAATCGTAGTTCCGGTTGTAATTGATGGTTTTAGAAGGTCTTTTGATAAGAAGGGAATTCTAATTAAGAAAAAAGATATATTACAATCAATAGAAGTTAAAAAACCAATTGAAATTAATTACGATGATGAATCACTTGAATCAATTGTAGAAAAAATTGAATTTGCTATAGAACAACATCATTCTTTTTTAAAAGTTGTTCCTAAAGAAAAAGTTCAGACTTAAAAAGAAATTTTAAACATATTAATCTATTTACTCTAAAATAATCGTCCTAGTTGTTGGATTAAATGGGTTTTCAATTAAATTGTTTTGATTGTCTAATAATTCTAATTTAATTATAGTCTCACCTTTTGGAAGTCCATTGATAATGTAGGGGGACCACTCATAGATAAAAAACTCCTCATCATTTATAGTTGCTCTTACGCGATTTCCTTCATGAGAAAGTGTATTGTTTATTAAGTAAAAATCTAATAATATTCTTTCTGTATCAGCACCAGTATAAGTTCCTTTGGGTCTACTGTAAAATAAAAATTCTTTACTCAAATCAATTTTTTCTTCACCAAATTGACCAATAAAGTAGGCATCCTTATTTTTAACGGACTCGTGATAGGATCTTGATAAAAATGCTAAAACAATATTATTTTCTTTATTTAATGTTTTTTTGAATGAATTTTCATAATGAGCAGAATATGGTCCATTATTAAGTATGTAGTGAATATGTTGCCCCTGAGCAGAATTTGCAATTTGAAATTCAAAATTTCCTTTTGTTTGTTCTCCTAGCATATATTCATCTATCTCAAAATTGAACAAATAATCATCTTCATCTGTTATCAAATCTTTAAGTGTCAGTTTTGAATTTTCATAAGAGGGGGAGTTTTTTAACTTTGTCAAATAAATACTATTATTAGAAGAACAAGAAAAAAGTAATGCAAATAGAGATAAACTAATTAGCTTATTTAATATTTTCAACATATGTATATAATTTTGAATTCATGATCTTTAAATTTAGTAAAATTTATGGCATTATATTGATCACTTTTTTTATTAACTCTTGTGGGTTATTGAAAGAATCCAATAATATTGTTGATTATAAGACCAAAAATTTTGATTATTCATTATCACCTGTAAAACCAAATTACGAATCTTTATCAAATTGGTTGGTTCATCCAGAAAAAAATCAAGATAAATACACTTTCCTGTCTAAAAATAATAATCTTTTGAAAGCAGATGTTTTTTTTGTTGTACCAACTCTGTTTTCTGATAAAAGAAATGAATCTTGGAATACTAGTGTGGATGATGATAATTTTTCTGAAATTCTAATGCAATCTTCCATAAAATATCAAGCAACTGCTTGGATGGATGCTGGGAATTTATATTCACCTAACTACAGGCAAGCCCATTTTAGAGTTTTTGATGAAAGATATTGGGATAACGGAGGACGAGATGCATATAATTTGGCATATGAGGATATTAAAAAATCATTTGAAGTTTATCTTCAAAAGTTTAATAATGGAAAACCAATAATCATTGCAGGACATAGTCAGGGTTCAGGTCACTTAGTTAAACTTTTAAAAGAGTTTTTTGACGGGAAAGAACTTCAAAAAAAATTAATTGCTGCTTATTTGCCTGGAGCGATAATTAAAGAAAATGATTTTTTTGATTTAAAGTTAATGGAATCAGAAGAAGAAACAGGCGGTTATTTGACATGGAACACATTTAAAATCTTAAAAAATGAAAGTAAATATGATCTTACAATAGAAAGATTATATTTAAAAGATGCCCAAGTATCAAATCCAATTACTTGGAATAATTACATAAGTAAGGATTATAATGATCATAAGGGCTTTTTATGGCTTAATCAGAAAGTTTTTTCAGGTGCTGTACTTATCGAATCAATTGATGAAGGTATAAATATTAAAACCCCAAAAATGGGTTTTCCAAGATCAATTATTGTATCATTTTTAAAAGATTATCATAAAGGGGATATCAATATTTTTTGGGAAGATATAAGACAAAATGCAATAAAAAGAACACAAAGTTTCTTTAGAAAACTAAACTAATGAGTTTCCATATTCCCACCCTTCCCTTACAGTTTCTTTTATGTAAGAATCAATATCAGGTCGGTTTGTGATTTTCATATTTTCTGTATCATAAATAATTCTTGCCCCAAATCTTTGGGAAAGAGTGCCAATGAGTGCCATCTCAGTCAGATCAGCAGAGTAGTTAAAGTTTGACTCAGGTAAGTAATCATTTTTTATGGCATCAATCCATTCTTGAACAGGTGTTTCATCTCCCCATTTCAACCTAGGAATTGTTTGCTCAGGGAGACTTTTTTGAATATCATTCCATTCATTTTCTGAAACTAATAATTCAGGAGTATTTGGTCTACCATGTGTGTAGAGTGATCTTTTAGAGCCTCGCATTATCATTCCGCCCCAAGTTGGTAGTTCCTTTCCCCAAGCTTTTAACTCTTCAGCTGCCCAATACGGGTCATTTTGAGGTGGAATACCTTCAAACCATTTTAATGTTACTCCATTTCTTTTATCATTTTTTGGAAACTTATAAGTTACAATAGATTTTTCAGAGACAAAATGATGTTCATTAAACCTGTTCTCAACATATGAATCGACCTCAGTTGGCATACCTAAATCCATCGCCCAAAATGGACCATCAAGAGTGTGGCATGACCAATCTCCTAATTTCCCATTACCAAAGTCAAAAAAACCTCTCCATGATCTCGGAGCATAAATTGAGTTATAATCTCTGTTTTCTCTAGGTCCTAACCAAAGATCCCAATTTAAATGATCAGGAATTTCATTTTCAGGAGGGGGAAAATTTTCAGGAAGATCAAAATAGTGCCCCTTTCCAAAGTTGTATCCACCAATCCAAGCATGAATTTCCTCAACTTCACCAAGAATACCAGCTTCGTACCATTCTTTTATTAATCTTATTCCGTTTGTTGTGTGACCCTGGTTACCCATTTGGGAAACAATATTGTAATAGTTTGCAGCTTTTTTCAATGTTCTACATTCCCAAACACTATGAGCTAATGGCTTCTCTATGTATACATGCTTTCCCATTTCCATAGCTATCATTGCAGCAGCAAAATGTGTGTGATCAGGTGTGCTTATGATTACTGCATCAATTTGTTTATGCATTTCATCAAACATAACTCTGAAGTCTTTATATTTTTTAACTGTAGGACTAACTTCAATAATTCTATCATAACCTTTTTTTGCAGTTTTATCATCTACGTCACACATTGCAACAATGTTCTCGGTTTCTAATACAGGATTCCAGTTTGCTCTGCCTCTTCCTCCAACACCAATTACTGCTATATTTAGTTTTGAGTTTGGGTTATGACAGCTAAGTAGGGTAGGAGTTATTAATGTAGCTCCTGCCAAAATTGATGATGATTTTAAAAAACTTCTTCTATTTAAATTATTCATTATTTAAAAATTTCTATATTTTGAACTTAAATATTTGTTTGCCTCAGTCTCTCTAAATTTAGCGGTTGAACTATCCCAATTTAAAGTTTTTCCAGGAAATCTACCAGCAATTACGCCTAAAAGAATTGTTTCTGTTAATTTTGCAGAGTAAGAAAAAGGTGCCGTACATTTATCTTTACCTAAGCATGCATCTATAAATTGATGATAATGTAAATGTGATTCACCATCGTAATCTCTTACAGGAATCTTGCTCAGCTGATTATTTGTGACAAAAGTTGATACATCAAAATCTTTATATTCATCATTTTCTATAAACCTAGGTAATTCCATAAAGTGTGGTAGAAGAAGCTTTTTACCATTTTCACCTATAAACATTGCCCCCTGAAGAGGAAGCTTATCGTTATTTGGTAATTTTAAATCTTTATGTCTCCTAGGGGCTCCTTTTCCATCTTCCCATATCCACTTTAATTTTTCAGTTGTGTATTTAGTTCCAGGAAAATCATATTCAACGAAATTTTTTTCAGGAAAAGCATAACTATTGTACTTTCTGCACTTATTTTTTATGGTAAGTGGAACATCTAATTGTAAGGCATTGTAGGGTGTGTCAAAGATATGAACTCCCATATCTCCCAATGTACCACATCCAAAATCTTCTATTTTTCTCCACATTGCAGGATGATATATTTTTTCTTTGTAGGGTCTTGACTGTGCTGTCCCAAGCCACAAGTTCCAATCAAGGTTTTGGGGAATGTCATCAGCACCAGTATGTTTGGGTCCATCATAGCCCCAATTCTTTGGAGACCATGCTCTTACTTTACTGACCTTACCTATTAAACCAGATTGAATCAGGAGCGTAGCTAATTTATAATCGTAAAATGAATGAACTTGAATCCCCATCTGAGTTATTAGGTTTTTTTCTTCCGCTAATCTTTTCATTTCCCTAGACTCTGAAACATAATTAGTAAGAGGCTTTTGACAATAAACATGCTTATTGTTTTCCATTGCAAGAATTGAAGCCGGTGCATGTGTATGATCAGGTGCTGAAACAATCACAGCATCTATATCTTCAGACATCTCTTTAATTAAGACTCTGTAGTCCTTATATTTTTTTGCATCAGGAAAAAGTTTTCCAGCTTCTTCAAGTGCGTTTGAGTCCACATCGCATAGCGCTACTACTTTAACATTTTTATGAGATGCTGTGTCCTTTAAATCAGATTTACCCATACCACCAACACCTATATGTGCTGTTCTTATAAATTTTTTAGTTGTTTTAAAAAAATTAAAATTTGGTAAAAAAGGCAAGGTACTAAGCACAGATGTATTTTTTATAAATTTTCTTCTGTCTAACATACTATAATTTTTTTATTCTTATGTTTCTAAACCAAATTGGAGTATCATGATCCTGTAAAGCAATGTATCCTTTTTTAAACTTTCCATAGTCTGGTTTGTCTTCAAATACATCGGAGTTCTTCAAATTATTCCATTCCTCTGAATCTTCTTCAAAAGATAAAATAAGTTTTCCATTTAACCAATGTTCTACATTTTTATTTTTATATATAATTCTGGAACTATTCCATTGATCAAATGGATTTAGTTTCTTTGAGCCATTAGGCTCGTGCATTCCGTAATTAGCTCCAGCTTTTTGCCAATTCATAAGTTTAGCATTATTTATTTCTTCCCACCCATCATCATCGAGAATCTGGTATTCTGGAGATATCATGTGTGGAGCATTATAACCTTCTTGAACATGATAAAAAATTCCGCTATTTCCACCTTTTGGAAGTTTCCACTCAAGATATAATTCAAAATTGTCAAATTCTTCTTTGTAGTATATGATATCATTTCCACCATCCCAGTCTTCCTCTAATTTTAATTCAGTATCAAATGTTAAGTTACCATCTATTACTTTCCATTTTTCTGGTATTGTTTTATTGTTATATCCTCTCCATCCTTCAGTTGTTTTTCCATCAAACATGTATATCCAATTTGGGTTTTTTGAAGAATTGCAACCTAAAAAAACCAAGATTAGAAAATAAAATATACAGTATCTAATTTTTTTCATAAGTAAGTTTAATTTTTTCAAATAACTTTAATTCGGCAATAAATTGCCAATCCATATTTAAAGATTGATTAGCAGTATGGTTATGACCATCTTGATCCAGAATATAACTGTTATGCTTGTTTATGTTTCTAGTTTTTGAGTAAACATCTTCAAATTCTTTTCTTACATCAAAAAATTTTTGATTTAATTTAAGCACTTCATTAATTGAAACTTCTTCTTTATCTAAATTCTCCAATGTTAAAAAAGCATCATAGCTAAATTTAGTTAGTTTAGTAACTTGCTCATATACATCTAAGGCATAGTTATTTCTAATTGTTTTTGTTTTTAATTCTTGAATGTTTTTTAATATTTTTACAAGGTTTTGAGAGTGATTTTTGGCTTTTTTAATTTTTTCTGCATTTAATTCTAACCATTTCCCTTTATTTTCAAAGCTGGGAAGTTCTATGATGTGCGTTTCAATAGCATTTTTGTTTTTACTTATTCTATTTCTATGCTGTTTTTCCTTAACAAATAAATTAGCCCAATCTCTAACTGGATTATCAAGGTCGTCTATAAAATTGGTATTATTTTTCACATAAGGAGAAAAGAACCTATGATTAAATTTATTTTTAAATTCTTCCAGACTCAAATCATTACCATTCCATGTATAATTAGCAAAAGCATAAATCCCTCTTTTATATAACTCAAAATGTGGTGAGTCATCATCCCATAATGTTAATAATAAACCATCCAAGTCTTTTTCAAAAGAAGACAATGCAAAAGATTTTATTCTTTCAATATTACCATAGTCTTGTGGCATTAATATCCATCTTGTTTGACCTGCAGTAGCGCCCATTGCTTTAAGATTATTTTGTTTGTACCAATCTATAGTCTTAAGATTTCCCTCAGCCCAAGGAGAAAAATAATTCCATCTCATATAAATGCAATTTTTTGGGAAATTATCAAGATATTCTGTTAATTTTTCCTGTTTGTCAATCCAAATACTATCTACTTTTTCTTTTGTTAGTTTTGTATTTCTTGTAACCATCCACACTCCTCCATGTTTTAGATACATGTCATCCCAGAAAATTGGGATTCTATTATTTTGTTTTGCAAACTCAGAAACCTTATTTAACCAAATTAAGTTTAGTTCAAATCCTTTTTTTCCGTCTCTATCAACCACTTTTACCTCATCTCCTCCAACATGCAGGAATTGACCATGTGGAGTAGCATCAATCGCATCTTTATATAAATCAAACTGAACATCATAAGTTTTAGGATTAAGTGGGTTAAAAGCCCAATCATCATTAGGTATATCTCTTAAATTTTTGTATTTATCATGCTTTAAAATAAAAGAAGCATGTCCTAAACCTTGAATTAGAGGACTTATTTTAATATTTCTCTCATTTGCATATTCGCTTAAGCTTTTCCACCATGAAATTGAATAACTGTCGGGAGCAGCAATTGTTGGTCTTCTTTCATACCCAAGCTTGTCTTCAAACTCTATAATTATTCCATTTATTTTAATTGAAGCTAATTCATCAATTAATTTAAAATAATAATCCTTTTTTTCAGTATGATGTTTTACATCAATATGAACTGATCTATATTTTAATGAGGGATAGTCTTTAATTTTAACAACAGGTAAATTAATATTTTGATCTTTTGAGTCAGTAATTAACTGTCTTAATGAGTTAAAAGAATAAAAAAGCCCAGCTTCATCCTTAGCTGTAATATCTATACTATTTTTAGAAATATTTAAATAATATCCCTCTGCTGGAATATCTAAATCATTATTAATTTTAAATGATAAGTTATTATTGTTAAAATCACCTTTAATCAATTTTAATGAATTGTCTAACAAGACAGGAATGTCATTATTGCTTTCTGAGTGAAAAATGTATTCAGAATCATGATCAAGTGAAGATGATTCTCCATTGAATTCAATATTCTTGACGTCTGGCAGTAAAACAAAACTTTCTTGTATTTTATTGTTTTTACATGAACAAAAAAAGCTGATTAGTAAAGATACTTTGATAAAATATTTCATTAGTTGTCTAGTTTATTTGAAGTTAATAAATATTAGAGGAAAAAAAAACCCCAACATTTTGTTGGGGTTTATGTGATCGCGGCACGATTCGAACGTGCGACCGTCTGCTTAGAAGGCAGATGCTCTATCCAGCTGAGCTACGCGACCTAATATTGTTGGCAAATTTAAATAAATAAAAATTCTAGACAATTTTTTTTGATTACTATGTTGAATTAAGTTAAGTTTGATTGTGATCAACTTATTTTTCAAAACTTTTTTATTCATTTTTTTATTTTTTATCCATGATGAAACACATGATAAAAATCCACCAAATATTATTTTTTATTTATCGGATGATAAGGATCAAATAGATCATAATGTTTATGGTAATAATCTTGTTCCATCCAGCCCAATTAATCGTTTGGCTCTTGAGGGAATGACATTTGAGAATGCATATACAACTCAAGCAATTTGTGCACCTAGTAGGTCTCAAATTTATACAGGATTGTATCCAATAAAAAATGGTTGTTATGCAAATCATTTACCAGTCAAGGAAAACACAGTTGATATTAATGATTATTTGCAGTCATTCGGATATGAAGTAGTGCTAGCAGGAAAAAGCCATGTAAACCCAAGTTCGGTATTTAATTGGTCCAAATATTTTAAAAATCAGGGGAAATTATTACCAATGAGTAAAATCAAAAACTATATAAAAAATGCAAAAAAACCTTATTGTTTGTTTATTGCATCAGACTATCCTCATGGGCCTTTTCCAACAAGAAATGAATTTAAGGATAGTGATATTTATGATAATCCTTATTCAAAAAAATATCGTTTAAATAATGAAAAAGGCTATTATCAAAATATTGTTTATGATAATAACCAGTTAAATGAAATTTTAGATTTTATTGAAATTAATGAAAAAGATGAAAATATATTGTTTATATACGCTTCTGATGGGGGTTTAAGGGGTAAATGGTCAGTTGATGAGGTTGGATTAAAAATCCCTTTAATTATTAGATGGCCAAAAGTTGTTAAGGCAGGCTCAAAGAATGGTGATTTGATAAATTTAGTTGACATACTACCAACAATAGTAGAATCCACAGGAAATAAAATTCCCAAAAATCTTGATGGATATAGCTTTTTAAGTTCATTGAAAGGGGCTACTAATAAACGAAAATATACATATGGAATATCCACAAGGCAAAATGTTAGAAACGCAAAAATTTTTCCTTCAAGATCAATTAGAGATAGTAAATATAAATACATAATAAACTATAATTCATATGACATTCATGAAAAAAATTTAGGTATGGATTCTATAAAAAATGCATTCATAAAAATCGGAGCTCAATCATTTAAAAATAAACCACATGAAGAATTATATGATTTAATCAATGATCCCTACGAAATGAATAACCTTATCAATGAGAAAAGGTTTAGAAATGTTCTTGTAAAACTTAAAAAAGAATTAAAAAGTTGGATGTTAAAACAAAATGATTTTTTAGTAAATAATAAAATGCCACTAATAAAACCAACATTGCATCCATTGGATAAAGAAACTGAATGGACTAAGGTGCCAGACAATTTGAAAAATAAAATTAAGTCTAACGCTTACATGCATTCCCATTATTAAACGAAAATGTTTTCGTAATAATATTTTTATTTTAATAATTTAATAATTTTATTACCACAAAATTATCAATATTATAAACGAAAACGTTTTCTAGATATTTTTTTATTGATTTTTTATAGCTAAATTCATTTTATTAATAATAACTAACTAAAAAATGAGGAAAATTTTATTTATTTTTTTGATCTTCCCTTTTTTTATTGTTGCACAGTCTAAAAATGTTAGTGGGACTGTAAATGATGAAAATGGGACACCTTTACCTGGCGCAACCGTTCAGTTAAAAGGTTCTGATACAGTTGGTGCAATTACAGATTTTGATGGAAATTTTTCTATATCAATTCCTAGTGATTCATCAAATGTACTTGTGATTTCATACATTGGTTATGTAAATCAAGAGGTTGATGTATCAAATCAACTTTCAATTAACATTAATTTACAACCTGACACTGAAGCTTTAGAAGAAGTTGTTGTAGTTGGATATGGTACTGTTTTAAAAAGAGATCTTACCGGAGCTGTCAGTTCAGTAGTAGTTGAAGATGAAGTTTCAAGACAATCTGCTACTGTTGATCAACTATTACAAGGAAGAGCTGCAGGTGTTCAAGTAACTCAAAATTCTGCTAATCCAAATTCCGGTGTTAGTGTAAGAATTAGAGGAACCAACAGTTTGAGAGGTAATAATGAACCTCTTTATGTAATTGATGGAGTTATTATATCATCTGCTGGAGAAGATGTAATTCCAACAGGTACAGGAAATACAGGACAAGAAGCTCAAAGTGGATTAAATGGCTTAAATCCAAGAGATATTGAAAGAATTGAAATTTTGAAAGATGCTTCAGCTACAGCTATTTATGGATCCAGAGGAGCAAATGGTGTAGTTTTGATTACAACAAAAGGTGGTAATAACCAAGAAAAGGGAAAAATTAACGCTTATGTTACAACTACAGTTAGAGATATAACAAACACATACGATATGCTTGACGGAGTTGGATATGCAATGTATCAAAATGATATAAGAGCTAGTGTTGGAGAGCCTGCTAGATATGTTATTAATGGTAGTCAAGTTTTTTCATATATAAATGATAATTCAGGAAATCAAACTAACACTGTAGATAGTACACCAAATCAGGTTCATAATTGGCAAGATGAAGTGTATGATACAGGAGTAAGTACTAGTTTTGGTGTTTCTTTCTCAGGCGGTAATGAAAAAGGTGATTATTACTTATCTGCAGGATTTAATGATCTAAATGGTTTAGTTGAAAATTCAAGTTTTAAAACCCAGGACTTAAGACTTAATCTTAACTATGATTTAAATGATAAATTAAGTATTGAAGCAAGGTTAAGTTCCTTTTTTAGTAAATCTGACTTTGCTGAGGGTGGAGATTTAATAGGTGGTGATCAAAGTTTTGTTCAACAAACATTAACTTATAATCCAATAATACCTAATGATGCAGATAATGTTGAAGATTTTATTGATGGACAAACAATATCAAATCCATATGCATGGATCAATGATTTTACTGATGAATCTAGGGAAAATAGACTAATTGCATCCCTAGCTTTAAAATATAAATTTAATACACCAGGTTTATTATATGAATTTAAGGTTGGTGGAAACCTAAGAGATAAAGATAGGTCAAGATTTTATGGTGTAACTACTTGGCAAGGTGCTAATTCTAATGGCTTATTACAAAATATGAAGTTAAACTCTTTAACTTATCAAGTCAATAATTTTTTAAGATATAACAGAAATTATAATAAAAACCACAGGGTTAATGCCGCTTTAGGTGTTACTTATGATGTAAGAGATGTTGAAAGCAGTGTTTATGCTGTTGAAGATTTTGTTACGGCGCAGTTAGGAACAGCTCAACCTTTCTTAGGTCAAGTTATTTCAACACCTCTCTTACTGAGAGCATCTGACCAACAACTTTTCTCACTTCTTGGTAGAGTTAATTATACTTTTAAAAATAAATATACTTTAACCACAAGCTTTAGAAGAGATGGAGTCTCAAAGTTTGCTGAGGAGAATAGATATGGATTTTTTCCTTCATTTGCTTTTGCTTGGAGAGCAGGTAGCGAAAAATTTATTAGTAATCTAAATTTGTTTTCAAGCCTTAAAGTTAGAGCGGGTTGGGGATCAATAGGTAATCATGGAATTGGTCCTTATGGAACTCTTTCAAATTATGGTGCTTCATCCAGGTTATATGCTACAAGTAACAATGGAACAACAGTTCCATTAATCCTAGCTAATATTGCTAATCCAGGATTGACTTGGGAATCAACTGAACAACTTAATTTCGGAATAGACTTTGGATTTTTAAATGGAAAAATTTCTGGTACTTTAGATCTTTATGAAAAAACTACAAAAGATTTGTTACAGCAGAGCCCAATTCCTACATCTTCTGGTTTTAGTAGTATTCTTATAAATAGAGGCTCATTAGAAAATAAAGGATTAGAATTAGGCCTAGATCTTGCAATTGTAGATAGTGGAGATTTTTCATTAAATATTGGTGGAAATATTGCATTTAATAAAACTGAAATTCAAAATCTTGGTTTGACACCAGGAAATGTAATGGTTGATAATGGTGATGGAACATATACAACAGAAAAAAGATCTCATTATTTTGGTAATATACCAAGTAGAGGTAATAGTATAAAATTCCCCGTTAATATTTTTATGGAAGGTGAAGAGGTTGCATTATTTTATGGTTGGAAGACCGATGGTATTTTTCAAACAGGTGACCAAATGTATAGAATTAATGGTTCTATGTCTCAACCAGGTGATATAAAAGTTTTAGATCTCAATGGTGACGGACAAGTTGATTTAGACGATAGGACTGTCATTGGTAATCCAAATCCTGATTTCGTTTATGGAATTAATTTAGATTTTTCATATAAATCTTTCTCATTAAGTGCTTTACTTAACGGTGTTAGTGGTAATGATATTGTAAATGGAAATCTTTATCGTATGGGATGGGCTGAAGGAACTTACAGAAATATTTTAAGTGATGCATATCACAATAGATGGACTCAAAGTAACCCAACAAATGATTATCCAAGATTAGGGTATTCTGCGAATTTATTTGGAGCATTGATGGATAGAGTTATTGAAGATGGCACATATTTGAGATTAAACAATATTACAGTAAGTTATGATCTTCCTATGAATTCAATAAACTTTATTGAATCTGCTAATGTATATGTTACTGGACAAAACTTATTTACTTGGACTGATTACTCAGGCTACGATCCAGAAATTACTACATTTTTATATGACGGTTTAATACAAGGAACAGATTGGAATAATAAACCGAATTCTCAATCTTTCTTAGTTGGTATAAATTTAAATTTCTAAAAACATGAAAAATTTATTAAATAAAACATTTATAATAAGATATTTTAAATATCTAATTTTTACACTCCCAATTCTATTTTTTATTGGTTGTGATCTTGAAGAGGAACCACCTTTTTTAGATGAAACTATTTACACAGATTCTCAAAGTGCTCAAGCTGCTCGAGATGGTATTTATCAAGCATTAACCACATACAATACCCAAGAGAGAAGGTTGTTCATCACTAATCTATATTCTGGTTTAATGTTTACTGGAAAAGGTGGAAATAGAGTTAACACTAGAGATATGTCAACATTAGTTTCCCTAAAACCGGGGTATCATATGGATGCGTCAGCTGTATGGGGAGGTTTATATCAAGCTATTGCAAGATGTAATGGTGCGATTTCTAATATTGAAACAGTAGCAACACCATCATCAAATGATCAAGTTGTCTTTAATGATGTTGCTGGTCATGCATATTTTGTCAGAGCATGGAGTTACTTTGAATTGGCAAACCTATTTGGTGATGTTCCATTATGGTTAGAACTTCCATCCTCTGGAAATACGAATAAAGCAGTTTCAAGTAAATCTGATGTATATCAACAAATTATTTCGGATGCTTCTACTGCAGCTTCATTACTTAATGGAAATGCTGGAGTTGGATATCCAAAAGCTCATGCAGCTAATATGTTATTAGCAAAAGTATACATGACTATGGCTACAAACGCTGATTTACAAACTGATGGAAGTGCGATGGATTATTGGACAATGGCTAATCAGGCTGCTCAATCAGCTTATGGTCAATATTCACTTGTAAATGATTTTTCAAGTTTATTTACAGTTCAAGGTGAAAATTCTTCAGAATCAATTTTTGAGCTTCAAATCTCCCAAGATGCAACAAATTCACAAATGGGAAGAAACTTCACACCCTGGAAGTATAAAGCTGGAATGCACTTTGGTTGGTTTAGAGTGACTGCTTTTCAGCATGATAAACATTTAAAAACTTATGGTGGAAATACTACTTGGAATGCTAATAATCTAGATACTTTTCCAGATAGTCGTTACAAGGCAACATATCTCTCGCAATATTATAGAGCTGATAGAACCCCACCTGCTGGATTAGTAAGAGTTTATCCGCATAATCCATCACGTGGAAGATTTGCTATTGCACATCCTTACTTATTTAAGTGGACTGAAAAAGACAAATCTCATAATAACCAATTTAATAGTCAAAATATCGTTGTTTATAGATATGCTGAACTATTATTAATGCTTGCTGAAATTGCAAATGAGCTAGGTAATGGACAAGAAATGACTTACTTACAACCAGTTCTTGATAGAGCTGGAGTTACAGCTCGACCAGAATTTTCACAGGGGCAAGTAGCTTTTAGAGACGCAATAATGGATGAATATAAATTTGAATTAATTGGTGAAGGTCATGACTCTTGGCATGTTAGAAGAAGAGGAATTCAGTATTTTAAGGACAAAACATTAACTCCTCACAATTCTTCTTTCGGAAAGAAAGTTGGTGTGGGAGCTAAAAAATATGCTAAAAACTTAGAAGTAGAGTTTTCTACTGATCCTAATCAAATCATGCATATGCCAATTCCTTTAAATGAGATTAATACAAATGAGTTAATTAACTAAAATTTTTTATTACATATTAGTTTTTAACTTCACATACTAAAATTTTCATGAGTACTTTTTATAAAGTGTTTAAGCTAGTAGTACTGTCATCTTTTATTTTAACTGTTACCACAACAGTTACAAATCATAAGATTTTAAATGATGACAGTACAATTGGTGAAAAGCAAAATATTTTATTTATTGGTGTTGATGATTTAAGACCATTATTAAATTCTTATGGAAATACTCAAATGCACACACCTAACTTAGATAAATTAGCTTCTGAGGGTGTGCAATTTAATAATGCTTACGTTAATATTGCTGTTTGTGGTGCTAGTCGTGCAAGCATATTGACTGGAATTAGAGGAAGTTTAAACAGGTTTTATCATTATTATTCAAAAGCTGAGACGGATACTCCAAATGTTACAACTCTTCCTCAGATTTTTAAAAAAAATGGCTACAGAACTGCATCTTTTGGAAAAATTTCTCACCATGCAGATGATAACAGAGATGACTGGGATGATTTTGGAAATTTCAGAGAACAAAGTGATTATCAAAATGAAGAATCATTAATAAAACAAAAAAACTCAACCAAAATAGTTCCATATAGTGGAAAAAATGCAGGACCAGCTTTTGAGTATGCAGATGTCAGTGATGACTCCTACAATGATGGAAAACTTACTGATGCTGTCATAAAACAGCTCAAGAAATATAAAAATAGTAAACAGCCTTTTTTTCTTGCTGTTGGTTATGTTTCTCCACATCTCCCGTTTATTCAGCCAACAAAATATGGGGATTTATATAAAAAAAGTGATTTAGTTTTTTCTGACCAACGTACACCCCCTGTAAATGCACCTCCTAGGTCAATTGCTCACGATTGGACTGAATTAAGAAACGGGTATACTGATATTCCTTTAAAAGGGCCAGTTAGTGTGCAGATGGAGGAAGATTTAATTAAATCATATTATGCAAGTGTAAGTTATACCGATGCAATGGTTGGTAAATTAATTAATGCGCTTGAAACTTTGGGTTTAAGAGAAAATACTACAATTGTTTTTTGGAGTGATCATGGATTTTTTCTAGGTGAACATGGAATGTGGTGTAAGCATCATACTTTTCAAGAAGCAATTCATGTACCGTTAATTATTTCATCTCCTGGGATGAAAAAAAATATTAAAACTAATTCAATGGTTGAATATATTGATTTATATCCAACACTGTGTGATATTGTAGGAATTGAAGTTCCTAAATATTTGCATGGAAAAAGCTTTAAAAAAATTCTGGAAAATCCGAAATACGAAACAAAGAGTGAAATATATAGTCGTTATCATACACTTGAAGTTGTTCAAGATAAAAAATACTCATATCATGAAGTTTTAAATAAAGATGGAAGTGTACAATATAATATGCTATTTGATATGGTTAATGACAAAAAACAATTTTATAATATTTCAACAAATCCAGAAAATAAAAGTATTGTAAAAATTTATTCGAAAAAATTAAAAGAAATGAGAGATTTCAGCAACAGACCAATTACAGTAAAATGAAAAAAATAATATACTTAGCTTTTTTAGTGACTGCAGTAAGTTTCAGTCAAAATAAATTTAAAGATCAGCCCTTAGTTTCAGAAATATTTACTGCTGATCCTTCAGCACATATTTTTAATGGAAAAATATATGTTTACCCATCTCATGATATAATTGAGGAAAACCCTCTGTACGATGATTGTGGAAGTCAGTATGCAATGAGAGATTACAGAGTTTTATCTATGGATTATATCGGAGGACCAGTCACAATTCATGACGTTGCTTTAGATTTAGACGACGTACCATGGGCTAAAAGACAATTTTGGGCTCCAGATGCAGCTGAAAAAGATGGTAAATTTTATTTATATTTTCCAACTAAGGATAAAGATGATATATTTAGAATTGGTGTAGCAGTTTCAGATAAACCTGAAGGACCTTTTAGGTCAAAAAAAACAGCAATAGAGGGCAGTTATAGTATGGATCCATCTGTATTTAAGGATGATGATGGTTCTTATTATATGTATTTTGGAGGTATTTGGGGTGGACAACTTCAAAGATGGGATGAAAATAATAATTATACTCCCTCCGGATGTGAAACACAAGATAATGGTATTCCCAACAGTCCTGCTATTTCACCAAGAATTGCTAAAATGTCAAATGATATGATAAGTTTTGCAGAAGATCCAAAGCCAATTAGAATCATTGATGAAAATGGTAACCCAATACTTACTAAAGATCACGATCGAAGATTTTTTGAGGCGGCATGGATTCACAAAAGAAATGGAATTTACTATTTGAGTTATTCTACAGGAAATACGCACTATATTGTATATGCAACAGGTGATAATCCTTATGGTCCATTTACATACAGAGGAATTTTAAACAATCCTGTTCAGGGATGGACAAACCATCACTCAACAATTAAAATTGCAGATAAGTGGTATTTATTTTATCATGACACACAACTCTCAGGAAAAGATTTTTTAAGAAACGTTAAATTTTCTGAAATGACTCATAATTCAGATGGAACTATAGAAACAATAACAACATTAATAGATTAAATGTATAATATTGGATATGATTTGGGAAGCTCTTCTTTGAAAATTGCATTAACAAATGCAAAAAATGGGAAAAAAATTTGTGTATTACAAGAGCCAAATTATGAAATGAATATTATTTCAAAAAATAAAAATTGGGCTGAACAAAATCCTGACCAATGGTGGAAATATTTTTGTGATGGAACAAAAAGAATAATAAAGGAGTCTAAAATCAAATCATCTGAAATTGTTGCTATAGGAATTTCATATCAAATGCATGGACTTGTACTTGTAGATAAAAATTTTCAGGTTTTATATAATTCAATAATTTGGTGTGATGGAAGGGCTGTTGATATTGGTAATAAAGCTTTTTCTGAAATTGGAGAAAAAAAATGTATGGAATTTCTTCTGAATTCACCTGGAAACTTTACTGCGTCTAAACTTGCTTGGGTCAAAGAAAATCTTCCAGAAATTTATGATAAGACTTATAAGTTTATGCTTCCTGGGGATTTCTTAGCTTATAAATTGACTGGTGATGTCACAACTACAATAACTGGGTTGTCTGAGGGTATTTTTTGGGATTATAAAGAAAATAAATTAGCTAATTTTTTATTTGATCACTATGGAATAAATACTGCATTATGTCCTGAAATTGTTGAAAACTTTACAAATCAATGTTTCACTAACAGGAAGGCTGCAAATGAAACTGGATTACCATACAATATCCCAATTAACTATAGGGCTGGAGACCAACCAAACAATGCACTCTCTTTAAATATTCTTAATCCTGGAGAAGTAGCAGTTACTGCTGGTACGTCTGGCGTAATATATGCTGTTTCAGACAATTTAGGTTCAAAAGAGTCTTTAAGAATAAATAATTTTGCTCATGTAAACTATACTAGAAAGAATCCAGTATTAGGTAAATTACTATGTGTTAATGGAGTTGGAATAAAATATAGATGGATGAAAAATATTCTTGGTATTGATTCATATTATCAAATGAATGATATGGCTGAAAATGTAGATGTAGGGTCTGAAGATCTATTTGTTTTCCCTTATGGAAATGGTCCTGAAAGAATGTTTGATAATAAAAATATAGGATCTAGTTTTATAAATATAGATTTGAATAAACATTCTACAGATCATTTAGTAAGATCTTCAATCGAGGGAATAGTTTTTTCAATGATATATGGACTTGAAATTTTAAAAAATGATAATGTAAATCCTACTTTAATTAGAGCAGGGAATGATAATTTATTTCAATCAGAAGTTTTTTCAAAAACCTTTTCAACTCTTAGTGAAAGTAAAATTGAAATATTTGATGTTACAGGCGCTTATGGTGCAGCAAGATCCGCCAGTCTTGATGTTGAAATATCTAAACAAACAAATAATGATTTTTTAAAAGAAATAATTCCATCTAAAAATAAAAATATTTATTTTGATTCATATAATAAATGGAAAGAAAAACTAAGTTTAATTTTAAATTAAAAATATGACAACAACCGGAAATACTGAATATTTTAAGGGAATTGATAAAATTAGATATGAAGGCTCAGATTCAAAGAATCCTTTTGCATTTAAATATTATAATCCTGATAAGATAATTGCTGGAAAATCGATGAAAGATCACTTTAAATTTGCTGTTGCATATTGGCACTCGTTCTGTGGAAATGGTTCAGATCCATTTGGACATGCAACTCAAAATTTTGCTTGGGATAAATCTACTGATCCTGTTCAAGCTGCAAAAGATAAAGCTAATGCTGCTTTTGAATTTATTTCAAAAATGGGATTCAATTATTATTGTTTTCATGACTATGATCTAATTTCTGAAGGAAGTTCATTACATGAATCTGAAGAAAGACTTTCAATAATAACTGATTATATTCAAACAAAACAAAAAGAATCTGGAATAAAATTATTGTGGGGAACAGCTAATTGTTTTTCAAATCCAGTATACATGAATGGTGCTGCAACCAATCCTGAATTTGATATTGTTTCTAGAGCAGGAGGTCAAGTAAAATTAGCTTTGGATGCAACAATAAAGCTTGGAGGTGAAAATTATGTTTTTTGGGGAGGTAGAGAAGGTTACATGTCATTGCTTAATACAGACATGTCTAGAGAGCTAGATCATATGGCTCAATTTTTAAAAATTTGTAGAGATTATGCTAGAAGTAAAGGTTTTAAAGGTAATTTCTTTATCGAACCAAAACCTATGGAACCTTCAAAACATCAGTACGATTTTGATACTGCTACTGCTATTGGGTTTTTAAAAAATTATGGACTTGAAAAAGATTTTAAGATCAATATTGAGGTAAATCACGCAACTCTAGCTCAACATACTTTTCAACATGAATTAACAGTTGCTGCTAAGCATGGTATGTTAGGCAGTGTTGACGCCAATCGTGGTGATTATCAAAATGGTTGGGATACAGATCAATTCCCAATTAATATTCAAGAAACAACAGAAGCCATGTTGGTAATTTTAAGATCAGGTGGATTACAAGGAGGTGGTGTGAATTTTGATGCAAAACTTAGAAGAAATTCAACGGATTATGAAGATTTGTTTTTAGCTCATATTGGGGGTGCAGATACATTTGCTAGGGCGTTGCTAATTGCAGATAAAATTTTAAATGAATCTGAAATTCCAGAACTTCTGAAAAAAAGGTATGCAAGTTTTGATTCTGGAAAAGGAAAAGATTTTGAAAATGGAAAATTAAAACTTGAAGATCTCTATGAAATATCTAAATCAAAAAACGTGTATAAATTAATTAGTGGAAAGCAAGAATTATTCGAAAATATATTATTTAATTATATAAAATAAAATTTATGGATGTGACAAAATCAATTTTTGAGGGTTTAGACTGGTTAGTTTTAGGATTATATTTTGCAATTTTAGTAGGTGTTGCTGTTTGGGTTGCTTTACAGAGAAACAAGAACACTGAAGACTATTTTTTAGCTGGTCGGAATGTTGGTTGGTTTGTTATTGGTGCTTCAATATTTGCTTCAAATATAGGATCTGAACATGTTGTTGGTTTAGCTGGTACAGGTTTTTCATCTGGCACGCCTTTAGCTCATTATGAATTACACGCTTGGATTGTTTTATTACTTGGCTGGTTGTTTTTACCATTTTACATTAGAAGTGGGGCTTTTACAATGCCCGAATTTTTAGAAAAAAGATTTGATAGTAGGTCAAGATGGTTTTTATCAGTTTTTTCATTATTTGCTTATGTTTTAACAAAAGTTTCTGTTACAATATATGCTGGAGGTATAGTTGTATCCGAGCTTTTAAACCTTGACTTTTGGGTTGGAGCTATTGGAATTGTAATTTTTACAGGAATATACACGATAATAGGTGGTTTGAAAGCTGTAGTCTACACCGAAACTTTACAAACAGTAGTTTTAATTGTTGGTTCAGTTATTATAACTTATTTAGGATTTCAAGAAGTTGGTGGTTGGAATCAATTAACTGAAACTGTATTAGAAGTAAGTCCTGATCACTTTAATATGTGGAGACCTTGGGATGACCCTGATTTTCCTTGGGCTGGACTTCTTTTTGGAGGAACCATTGTAGGAATAT
>CABYPD010000001.1 GCA_902520835.1 uncultured Bacteroidota bacterium | reverse complement strand
TAGCTAATGCAGCTTCTTCGGCAGCTAGTTTTCTTTTTTCACTAGCTTCTTTTTCAAGTTCAAGGGCTTTTTTTCTTTTATCTGCAGCTTCTTTTTCTAATGCAGATAATTTCTTCTCGATATTTATATCTCTTTCATTAATCCAATCATTAAATTTTTTATCAGCTTCATCTTCAGTTAATGCACCTTTTTTCACACCATTTAATAAATGATTTTTTAAAAGTGCACCTTCTTTGGATATGATATTTCTAGCTGTATCAGAGGGTTGAGCTCCATTTTGAATCCATTTAACAGTTGAGTCAACATTTAATGAAACTAGTGGAGGGTTAAAATTTGGATCGAAAGTTCCTAGTTTTTCTAGAAATTTGCCATCTCTTTTTGATCTTGAATCGGCTGCAACAATCCAGTAGAATGGCTTGCCTTTTTTACCGTGTCTTTGTAGTCTTATTCTTACTGCCATATTATTAATTTTTGAGGTCCTAAACCACCTTTATTAATGGAAAGCAAAAATAAATGAATTTATTAAATAACCAAGTAAAATTATTTTTTTTTTAGATATTGAATTCAGAAAAAAGATCTGTAATTTTATGAGTCCCTTATGTATTTAATTTTCGATACTGAAACGACTGGTTTACCAAAAAAATGGAATGCTCCAATCTCTGATTCTGAAAACTGGCCTAGGTGTGTTCAATTAGCTTGGCAATTACATGATGATAACGGAAAATTAATATCACATCAAAGTTCAATTATTAAACCTGATGGATTTGACATTCCTTTTGAATCTGAAAAAGTACATGGGATATCTACAGTTTTAGCCAATAAAATAGGTGAAAATTTAGACGATGTCCTTAAAAAATTTAATTCTGATTTATTTAAAGCAAAATATATTGTAGGTCATAATTTAAAATTTGATATTAATATTGTTGGGGCTGAGTTTTTTCGTCTGAAAATTGACAATTCTTTAAATGAAAAAAGTATACTAGATACATGTACTGAAAAAACTGCAAATTTATGTCAAATTCAAGGTGGAAGAGGTAAATTCAAGTTTCCAACTTTGATTGAACTATATAAGTATTTATTTAACGATGATTTTCAACAGGCTCACAATGCATCTGCTGATGTTGAAGCAACTTCAAGATCATTTTTTGAGTTAATTAGAATTAAAAATTTTAATGTTAATGATTTTGAGGATTTTAATAAGATTTTCAACAAATTAAATTCAGATCTAAAAGACAAGGTTGGACTTTTTGGTATAAAACATCTTAATCTAAAGGAAGAATCCAAAAAAATTAAGAAAGAAACTAAAGAGGAAGTTATTACAGAAATAATAAACAAGTCTGACAAAACCACAGGTTTAGAAAACCATTTTGTTCATCTTCATAATAATTCTCAATTTTCAGTTCTTCAATCTACTTCAAAAATCGCCGACCTAGTTAAAAAAACATCTGAAATGGGAATGAATGCAGTTGCTTTGACTGACAAAGCTAATATGATGGGTTGTTTTCACTTTTATCGTGCAATTAAGAACTTTAATGAAAATAATGAAGAAGGAAAGAAAATTAAACCAATTATAGGATGTGAATTAAATGTATGTGAAAATCATTTAGATAAGAGCAGTAGAGATGATGGTTATCAAATAGTGTTTTTGGCTAAAAATAAAATTGGTTATCAAAACCTTATCAAAATGTGCTCAATTGGTTTTACTGAAGGATTTTATTATGTACCAAGAGTTGACAAAGAAATAGTTTTAAAATACTCAGAAGGTTTAATTGTTCTTTCGGGAAATAAATATGGAGAGATTTCTAATAAAATATTAAATGTTGGTGAAAATCAAGCTATTGAAGCACTTGAGTGGTGGAAAAGTAAATTCAGTGATGATTTTTATTTAGAGTTAATTAGACACGGTGAAGAAGAAGATGAAGTGCTGAATAACCAACTACTAAAATTTAGTAAAACTTATGATGTTAAATTAATAGCTACAAATAACACACATTATATAAATAAAGAAGATGCAAATGCACATGACATTCTATTATGTGTTAAGGATGGTGAAAAACAATCAACTCCAATTGGAAAGGGAAGAAATTTTAGATATGGTTTAAAAAATCATGAATATTATTTCAAATCACCAAGTGACATGGTTCAGCTTTTTCAGGATATTCCTGAATCAATTTCTAACATAACCCAGCTAGTTGAAAAGATTGAAAACTTTGATTTACATAGAGAAGTTTTATTACCAAAATTTGAAATCCCTGAAGATTTTAAATCTACAAATGATGATGTTGAAAATGAATATTTAAGGCACTTAACTAATGAAGGAGCTAAGCGCATATACGGCGAAATAAATAAAGATTTGGCTGATAGAATTGATTTTGAATTAGAAGTTATAAGAAATTCTGGCTATCCTGGATATTTTTTAATTGTACAAGATTTAATAAGTGCTGCTAGGAAAATGAATGTTTCAGTTGGACCAGGAAGAGGATCTGTTGCTGGTTCTGTTGTTGCTTATTGTTTAGAAATAACAAAGATTGATCCAATAAAGTACGACTTACTTTTTGAAAGATTTTTAAATCCTGATAGAGTTAGTATGCCTGATATTGATATTGATTTTGATGATGAGGGAAGATCAAAAGTAATTGATTATGTTATTGAAAAATATGGCTCAAAACAGGTTGCTCAAATAATTACTTATGGAAAAATGGCAGCTAAATCATCTTTAAGAGATACTGCAAGAGTTTTAGATCTATCTCTGTCAGATGCTGATTTTTTGGCAAAATTAGTGCCTAACACAGTAAAGCTTTCTGATATATTTAATAAGGATGATAAAAAATTAAATTCTGAATTAAGATCGGATGATTATTCCAATGCAATGGAACTAAAAAAGCTTTCAGACGGTGATGATTTACAAGCAGAAACTATTAACCAAGCTAGAGTCATTGAAGGTAGTTTAAGAAACGTTGGAGTACATGCATGTGGAGTTATTATTACACCTGATGATATTACAAATTTTGTTCCTATTGCTACAGCTAAAGATTCTCAATTATCAGTAACACAATATGATAATTCTGTTGTTGAAAGTGCAGGGCTTTTAAAAATGGATTTCTTAGGATTGAAAACATTATCCTTAATTAAGGATACTATCAAATTAGTTAAATACATACACAATAAGGACATTGATATTGACTCAATCCCATTAAACGATAATAAGACATATGAATTATTTCAAAGAGGAGATACTGTGGGTATTTTTCAGTATGAAAGTTCTGGAATGCAAAAATATTTAAGGGATTTAAAGCCAACTGTATTTGAGGATTTAATTGCAATGAATGCTTTATATAGACCAGGTCCACTTGAATATATTCCATCATTTGTTAGAAGAAAGAATGGTCTTGAGAAAATCACTTATGATATTCCTCAAATGGAAGAGTATTTAAAAGAAACTTATGGAATTACTGTTTATCAAGAGCAAGTTATGCAACTGTCTCAAAAACTAGCAGATTTTTCTAAAGGTGATGCAGACTTATTAAGAAAAGCAATGGGTAAAAAAATATTTTCTTTACTGGAAAAATTAAAACCAAAATTTATTGATGGTGGGGTTAAAAATGGTTTCGAAGAAGATATTTTAGAAAAAATTTGGAAAGACTGGGAAGCTTTTGCGTCATATGCTTTTAATAAATCTCACTCTACATGTTATGCTTTAATTGCATATCAAACTGCATACTTAAAAGCCCATTACCCTGCAGAATATATGGCTGCTGTTCTTTCAAATAATATGAATGATATTAAGCAGGTTAGTTTTTTCATGGAAGAGTGCAAGCATATGTCAATTAATGTTTTGGGACCTGATGTAAATGAATCATTCTATAAGTTTACTGTAAATGAAAATAATGAAATTAGGTTTGGCATGGGAGCAGTTAAGGGAGTTGGAAGAAGTGCTGTATCAGCAATCATTGAATCTAGAGAAGAAGGTAAATACAATTCAATTTTTGATTTTTCCAAACGAGTAGATTTAAGATCTGCTAATAAGAAAGCTTTTGATAGCTTGGTTTTAGCTGGTGCTTTCGATTCAATTGATTCATCTTCACACAGAGCTCAATACTTTTTTGAAAATACAGATGGACAAACATTTATAGAAAAAGCAATAAGATTTGGTTCTAAATTTCAAGAAAAACAAAATTCATTGCAAGTAAGTTTATTTGGAGATTCTGATGAAGTTCAAATTGTTGAGCCAGAATTTCCAACATGTGACAAATGGTCTAAGCTTGAACAGTTAAAAAAGGAAAAAGATGTTGTTGGAATTTATATATCTGGTCATCCATTAGATGATTATACAGACACAATCAAATTTTTATCTAATATCCAATTGTCTAATTTAAGGGATTTAAGGCCTTTAGTCGATAGAGAAGTCAGGTTTGGAGGTATAATTGGCGAAGTTCAACATAGGATTTCCAAAAATGGAAAAGGATGGGCAACATTTATAGTTGAAGACTATTATGAATCACAGGAGCTTAGAATATTTGGAGAGGAATATTTAAGGTTCAAACATTTTCTTTACGAAAACAATTTTGTATTCATTAAGATGTTCATTAAAGAAGGTTGGAAAGATGCTGATTCTGGACGTATTGGAGATCCAAGAATACAATTTTTAAATTTTCAACAACTTCAGGATAGTTTATCTAAAAATGCTAAACGATTATCAGTAAAGCTTGAAATTAATCTTATTGAAGATGAAAATGTTAAATTTTTTAAAGATTTAATAAAAAATAACAAAGGTGATCAAGAGTTGGTTTTTAATGTTTTTGGTAATGGTGATGGCTTAAAAGTAAATTTAAATTCAACAAAATATAAGGTGAAAATCAATGAACAATTATTAAAGAGTCTAAAGGAAAAAAAATTAGACTTTAGATTAAATTAGTTTATTATTATTCATATTTTTGGCAAAAAATTAATTATGGCATTAGAAATTACAGATGCAAATTTTGAAGAGGTTGTTTTAAAGTCCTCTCAACCCGTCTTAGTAGATTTTTGGGCTGAATGGTGTGGTCCATGTAGAATGTTGGGTCCAATCATTGAAGAACTAAGTTCAGATTATAACGGAAAAGCTGTTATTGGAAAAGTAGATGTTGATTCTAATCAAAAATTTGCTGCTCAATTTGGGGTAAGAAATATCCCTACGGTATTAATTTTTAAAGATGGAGAGTTAGTGAATAGGCAGGTAGGCGTTTCTCAGAAAAATGTTTATGCTGATTATATTGATGCTCTTTTATAGTTTATCATTTAGTGTATATTTGCACATCTAATTTGGTCTGGTAGTTCAGTTGGTTAGAATACATGCCTGTCACGCATGGGGTCGCGGGTTCGAGTCCCGTCCAGACCGCTTTAATTCCCTTCGCTTTGGAGGGTTTTTTTTTTGGTTGATATTTAAAATACTATATTGTTGGAAAATTAGTGCAATCAAAACTCGTATAATAATTTTTTTATTTTTTTTGTTTTTCTCTTGCATAGAAAATGATAAAAAAAAATTACCAAACATAATTCTGGTAATGACAGATGATCAAGGCTGGGGTCAAACTAGCTATTACAATCATCCTATATTGCAAACACCTAATCTTGATATGATGGCAGCTAATGGGTTACGCCTGGATAGATTCTATGCAGGTGCTCCTCAATGTTCACCTACTAGAGCAAGTGTTTTAACAGGTAAAAATAATGATAGAGTTGGTGTTTTTTATCATGGTTATCCGCTTAATAAGAATGAAAAAACTATAGCGCAAGAATTAAAAAAAATTGGATATTCAACCGGTCATTTTGGGAAATGGCACTTAAATGGAGTTAGAGGTCCAGGTGCTCCAATTTTTAATGACGACGAATACAATCCTGGAAATTATGGATTTGATAAGTGGCTTAGTTCATCGAATTTTTTTGATAGTAATCCTATATTGAGTGATAATGGAATTTTTAAAGAGTTTAAAGGAAGTTCTTCCATGATTATAGTTAATGAAGCTCTAAAATTTATTAAAAAAAGTGTAGATGAGAGTAAACCCTTTTTTACCGTTATTTGGGATGGATCACCACATAATCCGTTTGAGTCTAGTGATATTGATAAGATAGGATTTGAAAAATTAAATAAAGAGAGTAGAGAACATTATGGTGAAATTGTTGCATTTGATAGATCTATCGGAATATTAAGAAAAACTATCAATGAAATTGGAGTTAAGGAAAATACAATTATTTGGTACTGTAGTGATAATGGAGGTTTAAATAGAATTGTGCCTTCAACTGTTGGTGGATTAAAAGGATTTAAAAATACAATGTGGGAAGGCGGTTTGAGAGTTCCAGCTATAATTGAGTGGCCCAAATTAATTAAACCACAGATTAGTAAATATCCGGTTTCTACAATGGATATGTTTCCAACTATTATGGAAATAGTCGGATTAAACGATAAGCAATCATTAAAAAATTATGATGGAGAGAGTATATTTGATGTTTTTAATTCTAAAAAAGAAATTAGATCATCAAATATCCCTTTTCGTTTTGATAACAGAGGAGCATTAATTCATAACAATATAAAGTTAATAGCTCGAAATATTAAAGATTATGAATTTGAGTTATATGATTTATTAAATGATCCAACTGAATCAAATGATATTTCAAAAAATAATACTGCTTTATTTGAGGAAATGAAAGATGAATTTTTAGAATGGAATAAAACGGTTGAAGTTGATATTAAAAAAAAGAAAATAGTTGAGCCATTACAATGGAGAGATCAAGAGAAATACTTTCCTTTTTTTGAAAAATGGAGTAAAAGAAAAGAATATTCTTGGTACATAAAAAGAGAACCTTTTTCAGTTCTTTTTAAAAAATAAATAATTATTAAAAATCAATGACTATAAATAAATTAACACTATTTGAGAAATAATGGTATATTTGAAGTGTTGTGTATTCTTGGTTAATTCCAAGAGGTTTGTAGAAACCAATGAGAAGCTTTCCAGTAGGAGAGCTTTTTTATTTTTCAAGAAATTATTTCCAAAGCTTTTGTGTTTTTCCAATCTCCTCTTGTAAAGTCTGGAAAAACTTGTGGAGCACCATCTCTTTCAATTGAGCGTGCGCTAAGCGGAGTAACAGCACTCCAAAAACATCCTTCATATACATTCTGATCAAGAGGGACACCGTCCCTAAGACATTCAACTATTCTAAACATCATAATACCATCCATTCCTCCATGTCCAGATTTTTTAGTTTTGTTATTTAATCTTTTATAAAGAGGGTGATCATATTCTTGATAGAGCATTTCTAATTTTTCTCCTTTAATCCATGAATGATGGTCTTTTGTTAAGTCTTTATAACCATTTTCAAATGCTGCCCTAGTAGGAAAACCTGCTAAAGTTCCTCTAGTTCCTTGTATTAAATTTAACCTAGAGTAAGGTCTCGGGCTAGTTTCATCCCACTGAACCATTATAGTTCTTCCTAAATGAGTTTTAATTATGGATGTATTTATATCTCCGTTTGAAAAATCCATATTATTCCACTTATGACTTTTATCAAAATTTTCTTTAGCAAAATTATTTCTGCCAATGGCTGGAGATGACAATGATACCAGGTGTTTAAAATTATCATCATTTCTTCCTAAATTCATATACTGAGCTACTGGACCTAAACCATGAGTTGGATATAAATTGCCTTTACTTTCTGCGTAGTGTAAAGTTCTCCAATTACCAGTTCCTCTGTCAGTATTAAACATCTGCCATCTTAGTTCATGAATATATGCAGCTTCAGCATGTAACAATTCACCAATATGACCTTTTCTACAAATATTTAAAAACATTAATTCATCTCTTCCATAATTTACATTTTCCATCATCATACAATGTTTTTGTGTTTTTTCAGAAGTATTAATAATTTCCCAAAGTTCCTCCATATTTACACCAAGTGGAACCTCAGAAAAAGCATGTGCCCCGTCTTTCATAGATTGAATTGCCATTGGAGCATGGTTTCTCCAATTTGTACTTATAAATACTACATCGGGCCTAACTTCTTTTAGCATTATTTTCCATTGGTTTTTATTTCCCCAATATGTTTTAATATTTTTAAAATTGGCCTTGTATAATTTAAGTTTTTTTAATTCTCTTAACACAATATCCTCATATAAATCGCATAAAGCTACAATCTCAGTTCCAGGTAAATTTGCAAAGTTTTTTAAGTGTGTACTTCCTCTATTTATTCCAATAAATGCTGCTCGAATATTCTTAATCGGTTTGTCTGCATAGTCCCCCATGTATGAACCCAATCTTTCAGAGTTTAAATTTTTTTGACAGTTTATACTTAAAGAAGATGTTGCAATTGCACCTAGAGCAGAGGTTCGTAAAAAACTTCTTCTATTATAATTCTTCATTTTATTTAGAATTATTTTCCTGGAACAGGAATTTTATAGTAACCATTTTTATTAGGTGTTACAGGTGGTTTACTATCCCAATCTATATTTTCAGGCACTAATTTTTGATCAGCATTTAGTGCGTTTTTCCATTCGATTAATTTACCCGAGTAGGTTGCCATTCTTCCCATTATAGCTGTCATGGTTGCAATTGCACCAATTTCAGTATCATCAATTTGCCCTTTGGATCTTATAGACTTAAATAATTTATTGTGTTCGATTTGATATGGACTTAAGTCATTTTTTGGATCATATTTATGCAATAGGTTTCCATTATGATCATTTATTTTTACAACACCATTGCCACTTAAATTAACAACACCTTTTGTGCCAACCAGTAATTCGTTAACATTTCTTACAGTTCCTGGCTGGTGTCTACATTGGCTGTGAATCACAGCTCCAGATGGATATTTAAATTCAACATAATGATGATCAAAAATTTCACCATGATCAATACCTTTTCTCACTTCCCTTCCTCCCATACCTTGGGCAGTAACAGGATGTTCACCGAGAAACCAGTTTGCTACATCTAGATTATGAATGTGTTGTTCAACAATATGGTCGCCACAAATCCAATTAAAATAGTACCAATTTCTCATTTGATACTCGAGTTCAGATTGCCCAGGTTTCCTTTTATTTACCCAAACTCCACTACTATTCCATCTAACTGTTCCAGAGATAATTTTTCCAATAATCCCACGTTTAACTTGCTTAAAAATGTCTAAATAACTTAGTTGATACCTTCTTTGTAATCCGACAACAACATTTAATTTTTTTTCTTTTACAAGCTTAGCGGCATTCAAAATTTTTCTTACCCCAGCAGCATCAGTGGCAACAGGCTTCTCCATAAAAATATGTTTATTTTTATTTACTGCATATTCAAAATGTTCAGGTCTAAACCCTGGGGGTGAAGCTAGAATAACAACATCAGCCAAATCAATAGCTTTCTTATAACCGTTAAATCCTATAAATTTGTTTTTATCTTTTACTTTAATTTCCATTTCACCGTCAAATTCTTCAATAATTGCATTTAAACTTTTTTCAAGCCTGTCTTCAAAAGCATCACTTAGTGCTACTAGTTTAACATTTTTATCAGCTCTCAGAGCTTGAACTGCTGCTCCAGTTCCTCTTCCTCCACATCCAACAACAGAAATTTTTAATTTCTTGTCTAATTGTTTTTGTTTTTTAAATGAGAATGAAGGAAGAACCAAACTTCCCGTTAGTATAGATGAGTTTTTTAGAAAAGATCTTCGTTTAATATTGTCCATAATTATAAGTTTAAAAGTTATCTACTTTTTTGTAGGCTTCAATTAGTTTTATTTCTCCATTTTTACCTGGAAGAGCATTTCCATGCTCCATCCCTAAGATTCCTGTAAAACCTTTTTCATGTATGAATTTAAATATATTTTTATAATTAATTTCACCAGTTGTTGGTTCCTTTCTTCCAGGATTATCACCAATTTGAAAATATGAAATTTCATCCCAACAAGAATCAATATTTGGAATTAAATTACCTTCTTGAATTTGTTGATGATATATATCAAATAAAATTTTACATGATTTAGAATTAACTGCTTTACAAATTTCATAAGCTTGTGGACTTTCTGTTAAAAAAAGACCTGGATGATCTCTAAAATTTAAAGGTTCAAGAACCATTACCAACCCATGTGGTTCCAAAATATCACATGCATATTTTAGTGAGTCAATAACATTGGTTTGTTGATATGAAATATTTATCCTTAAATCTCTATGTCCTGGAACAACTGTCATCCATTTTGCATTGATTCTTTTAGCAACCTCAACAGATTCTTCAATTTCTTTTAAAAATTGATTTCTTTTTTCTTTTTTACCACTTGCTAGATTTGCTTCTTTCCAATGAATTGTATGAGCAACAAATACACCCATTTTAATATTTCGTTTGGCCATAGTTGAAGCCATTTTTTCTTGATCAGAAATACTTCTTTTCTTTAAATTATTATCCTCAAAAGCAGTAAATCCTTCATCAGCCATAAAGTTTAGTTGATCGATCAAATTTTTCCCTGCAAAATTTTTGAACATTCCGAAGTGAGGAGCATAATTTAAATTGAAATTATTTTTTGGATTATTTTGAAGAAATTTTTCATTTGGTAGTGCAGCTATTGAAGATCCAACGGCAATACTATTTATGAAATTTCGTCTAAGCATACCTTTAATTTAGTGAATATTATTTAATCCAAAACTTTTCTTTTTCGTTGTCAGAAGGTGTTGTATATGGTCTGACAATTCGAAATCCTAAAAATTGAGCATCTGTGTGCCACCATCGACTTTTTGGAATTTGCGGATCTTGTTTTTTCCAACTTTTATTCGAGGGTAATCTTGATGAACTTCTTAACCTGTAATCAGGGTTCATCCAAGATCCTCCTCTAACAACTCTAGGGTAAACTTTGGTTGCAATATTCATTGGATTTGATGTTATTTTTCCAACATAATTATAATAATTTTTGGGGTTGTATTGATCAAGTGTCCATTCAGCTACATTTCCATGCATATCATGAAGACCCCAATCATTTGGCTTTTTTTGTCCAACCTTGTGGTATTTTCCCTCACTATTTGATTCATACCACGCATAATCAGCTAGATTTTCAGGACTATCTCCAAAATGATAAGCTGTTTTAGAACCAGCTCTGCATGCATATTCCCATTCAGCCTCTGTTGGTAATCTGTAATAGTTACCTGTCATGGCTGATAACCATTCACAAAATTTAGATGCAGACAGTTGAGTCATAGAAATTGCAGGATATCCATCTGAACCCATACCAAAAGTCATATCAACATAAGGTGTTGTTGCTCCAGAAATTCCATCTATATCAATTTTAACTTCTGATGCTTCTAATACTTTTTTTGAATCCAGTTCTCTGAGCATGAATAGTTCAAAAATATCCCAAGTTATTTCAAACTTTCCAATCCAAAATGAATCTATTTTAACCTTGTGAACTGGACCCTCATCAGCTAGTCTATTTCTTTCAAAATTTGGGCTTCCCATGTCAAAAGTACCTGCAGGAATAGCAACCATTTCTAATCCATAATCACCACCTGCTATTTTTTGATTATAGTTATTAAAATCCTTATTTTGAGAGTTAAGAGAAAGTATAAAAAAAAGTAAAAGTACTTTTCTCATTATTATAGTAAGATGTCGTGTTTAACCTCACCAAAGACATCAGTTAGTCTAAATCTTCGCCCTTGATATTTATAAGTCATTTTTTCATGGTTGATGCCAAATAGATGTAAAATTGTTGCTTGAAGATCATGAACATGAACTGGATCTTTAACAATATTATAACCAAGTTCATCGGTCTGGCCGTATGAAAAACCAGGCTTAACACCAGCTCCTGCCATAAATATTGTAAAACATCTAGGGTGATGATCTCTTCCATATTTACCAGCTTTAATAACCCTCAAGTCTTCTTTACTTAATGATGTTTGTAATTGACCATACGAGGTTCTGCCAAACTCTCCTCCCCAAACTACAAGTGTATCTTCCAAAAGACCTCTTTGTTTTAAATCCATTATTAGTGCAGCGGTTGGTTGATCAACATCATTAGCTTGACCCTTGATTTGCATTGGTAAATCTGAATGTTGATCCCAACCCATGTGATAAAGTTGAACAAATCTTACGTCTTTTTCAATTAACTTTCTTGCAAGAATACAATTAGCCGCGTATGTTCCTGGTTTGTTTGCATTAGGTCCATATAGTTTTAAAATATCCTCAGGTTCATCTGAAATATCCATAGTTTCTGGAACTGATGTTTGCATCCTGTAAGCCATTTCATATTGAGATATCCTGTTTGAAACTTCTTTATCACCAAATTTTTTCTCTTGTTCTTCGTTCAGCTCTGACAAATAATCCAACATTTTTCTTCTTTCTTGTTTTGAAAGACTTTCAGGATTTTTTAAAAACAATACAGGGTCTTTTGCTGATCTAAATTGAACACCTTGATGCAAGGAACTCAAAAATCCATTACCCCACAGTCTTGAATAAAGTGGTTGCCCTTTTGGACGACCAGTTCCTCTTGAAAGTAAAACAACAAAATCAGGTAAGTTTTTATTTAAGCTACCTAATCCATAACTAAGCCAAGATCCCATACTTGGCCTACCAGGTTGTTGAGATCCTGTTTGAAAAAAAGTAACTGCAGGATCATGGTTAATCGCTTCAGTATGCATTGATTTTATAAAGCACAATTCATCAGAAATCTTTCCTATGTATGGAAGTAAATCACTTACCCATGCTCTAGCTTCACCATATTGTTTAAAATTTGCTGCGCTACCTACAAGAGGAAAATTTGACTGTCCTGATGTCATGCCTGTTAGTCTTTGACCCATTCTAACTGATTCAGGCAAATCAATTCCCTTCATTTCGTTAAGTTTTGGTTTATAATCGAATAGATCGTGCTGTGATGGTCCTCCACTCTGAAACAAATAAATTATTCTCTTAGCTTTAGGGGCAAAGTGAGGTAGATTTAGATTGTTAGAAATTAACGAAAATGGATCACTTTTTTTATTGCTAAATGGATCTAACATTGAGCCTAGGGCTAAACCACCAATACACAATCCAGTTTTTTTTAGAAAGTTTCTTCTATTGTTATTTATAAAATGATTATGTAATTCTTTCATCTAGCTTTTTTGACTTGTTTCATCTAAGTTGTACACCAACATTGTTAATTTATTAAATGCTAAAAAATCATCACCCAAATTCTCATCATCGTAATATTTAGCAAGTTTTTCAATTTCAATATCACTTGGACTTCGGCCAGTAACTGTTCTGTAAAGTAATTTTATTTTATTTTCCAAAGAAATCTTTTCATTAAAAATTCTACCAGATAAATAATTAGCTGCTTTAATAAATTCAGGATTATTCATCAAAGTTAGAGATTGTAAAGGTGTACTCGTGTCTTGTCTTTTAACTTCACAATTATCTCTACTTGATGCATCAAAAATCATCATTGATGGAGGAGGAACTGTTTTTTTCCAAAAAGTATAAACACTTCTTCTATACAAGTTTTCTCCAGTACTTGGGATGTATCTAGCTAAACTTCCACCACCTCCGCCAATTACTTCGTCCCATAATCCTTTAGGTTGATATGGTTTTACACTTGGTCCTCCAATCTTGTTAACTAATAAACCACTTGACGCTAATATATTATCTCTTATCATTTCCGCTGTTAGTTTTTGTCTTGGAAAATAAGATAAGAACATATTTTCTGGATCTAATTTTTTATTTGAAATATTAACCTTACTTGATTGCATGTATGTTGATGAGGTAACAATTCTTTTTATAAATTTTTTGGTATCCCAATTATCCTTAACAAATGTAACTGCCAACCAATCTAATAATTCAGGATTAGTTGGTCTATTTCCTTGACTTCCAAAATCATCTGGTGTTGCAACTATTCCAACCCCGAAAAATTGTTGCCATAATCTATTTACAACAACCCTCGATGTCAGAGGATTTTCATCATCAAAAAACCAATTAGCTAAATCTAATCTATTAGAATTAATTATGTTGATAGGTAACACTGCTGTGGGTGTCATAGATTCAACTTCTTTAGTTGGGGCATCATAAGATCCACGATCAAGAATGTATGTTTTTCTTAAATTTTCTGTTTCCCTCATAACCATAAAAGTAACCTCACTTATCGAGTCAGGGAGATTAATAAATCCAAGATCCTTTTCAATATCATTTCTTGTTACTGTTATATTAGGTTTTGGTGCTTTATCACTATAACTAATCAATCCATCTTCATCAATGTTATTAAAGTAGCTATACATCCCGTAGTATTCTTCGTGAGAAATATCATCATATTTGTGACTATGACATCTTGCACATTCCATAGTTAATCCCATCATAACTTTTGAAGTAGTATTAGTTCTGTCTGCAACATATTCAGAACGATATTCTTCAGGAATTACACCACCTTCCTGAGTTATTTTGTGATTTCGATTAAATCCAGTTGCAATAATTTGTTCTTTTGAAGCATTAGGGATAAGGTCACCAGCAATTTGCCATGTTATAAACTTATCATAAGATAAATTAGTATTGTAAGCATGGATTACCCAATCCCTCCACGGCCACATAACTCTTTCTAAATCATCCTGGTAACCATGACTATCGCCGTAACGAGCTATATCCATCCAAATGGAAGCCATCCTTTCCCCAAAATTTTCTGAGTTAAGAAGTTTATCGACTAAATTTGAATAAGCTTTTTCTGAATTATCATTAAGAAAATTATCTATCTCTTCAACAGACGGTGGTAATCCAATTAAATCAAAATAAACTCTTCTAATTAAAATTTCTTTTTCTTCTTTATTAGAAATATCTAATTGGTTATTTTCGATATTTTTTAATATAAAATTATCTATTGGATTATTGACCCAATCTTTATTTTTAACCTCAGGAACAGATGGTAAAATTGGTTTAATATAAGACCAATGTTTTTTCCATTCAGCTCCATGCATTATCCACTTTTCAAGAATACTTTTTTCATGATCAGTTAAGATTAAATTAGATTCAGGTGGAGGCATACTGATTGACTTATTCTCATGGAATATTCTTCTTAATAATTCACTTTTTTCAGGATTTTTCTTATTAATTACATAAGAATTTGAGTCCTCGGTAAGTTGATACAATCCTTCTTCAGTATCAAGTCTTAAGTTTGCCGCTCTTTTTTTTTCATCAGGGCCATGACAAGCAAAACACTTATCAGAAATTATTGGTTTTACATGAAAATTGAAATCAATATTTTCAGGAATACTACTAATCAGAAGCACATCACTTGAATTTGAGATAGTTATTTCCTCACTTTGAGTTGAAGTATTAATGAACTTTATCATTAACATACAAAAAAGAGGAATAATGAAATAAAAAATATTTTTTTTCATGTTAATCTCAATTTAAAAAAATTATATAGATTAATCAAGAGCACTTAATATGACAGATTCCATTACACTATATCCTTGTTTATTAGGATGAACCAGATCATCTTCAGAAGTGAACTCAGGAACTTTTAATCCACCATTGCCATCATCCATTTTTGAATAATAATCAACGTATTTTATATTATTTTCCTCACAATAATTTTCTAAAATAGTATTCAGACTGATAACTTTTTCAGCAGGATTTAATCCTGGTGACCAAGGAAAATCCTTAGCAGGTAGAACTGAACAAATGTATACTTCAATATTATTTGCTTTTGCAATTTCTGTCATTGAAAAAATATTTTCAGCAATATTGTCAATTTCCATAGGACCAGTATTTCCAGCTATATCGTTAATTCCCGCTAAAATTACAACAGCTTTAGGTTTTAAGTTTACCACATCAGGCTTGAATCTAATAAGCATTTGAGGTGTTGTTTGACCGCCTATTCCTCTATTAACAAATGGGTTTTCAACAAAAAAATCAGGATTAAAATTATACCAACCTTCAGTAATAGAATTTCCCATAAATACAACCCTATTAGCATCAAATTGTTTTTTTAATTCGCTATTAGATTCAGCGTATTTAGATAGGTTAGCCCAATCATTAAGTGTGCCACCACCTTGAATATAAACTTCACTGCTTATTTTCCCACTATTACATGATAAACTAAAAAAAATAATTGATAATAATAAAAATTTATTCATTGGTTTTGGATTTTGAATGTATCCATGATAAAAAATCTTTCTCATCAAATGCATTATTCCAGCTATCATGGTAAACATTTTCATATATGGTAACTCTTGGACTTCCATTCTCTTCAATTATGGACTGAGCCATAATTAGAGATCTATTCGGATGAACAACTCTGTCTAGTGCACCGTGAAATATCCAAATTGGTACTTTTTTAGCAAATGATTTTACACTATTTGGATCTCCATCACCACAAATTGGAGTTGCTGCAGCAAACATATCAGGCCTTTGACTTAATATTGAAAAGGTCCCCATACCACCCATAGATAATCCACTTACATAAATTTTATTTTTGTTTACATCACTTCTCATAATAAATTCATCCATGAGATTAATCACTAATTTTAGTGCTTTTGAATTTTTGACTTGGTAATCAAATTTATAAGGATCATAATAACCTCCCCACCAATCGTTTTTAGGAGATTGTGGGAATATTACAAAGGATGGATATTTTTTTCGATTATTTTCTTTCAAAAATAAATTAGCCCCATGAATCAATTGAGATTCGTTATCATTCCCTCTTTCACCTGCGCCATGTAAAAATAGATGAACAGGATATTTTTTACTTGAATCATAATTAAGGGGTTTTAAAATTCTATAATTGAGAGTATCAGTCTTATAAATGAAAGATTTTTTTTCAAAATTTTCATTCTGAGAATATATTGTAAGAACAGAAAATATTAAAAATAGATATTTCATTAATCGTCAGTATCATTTGGAAGTCTAATATTTTCAACTAAATCAATTATTTCTTTAGGAGGTTCTTTTGTTAAATTTGAAATTGCAATGGAAACTATAAAATTTACAATCATTGCTACAGTTCCAAATCCCTCTGGCGATATCCCAAACCACCAATCTGAAGAATCTCCTCCACCAAACCATCCAAATTTAAATTTTGTCATGTAAAACAACATGAGTAATATTCCTATTACCATTCCAGAGATAGCACCTTCTTTATTCATACGTTTATAAAAAATTCCTAATACGATTGCTGGGAAAAATGACGCGGCTGCAAGACCAAAGGCTAGAGCTACAGTTGCAGCAACAAAGTCAGGTGGATTAATACCAAAGTATCCCGCAAGCAGTACAGCAAAAAAAGCTGAAAATCTTGCGGCAATTAGTTCCCCCTTTTCAGAAATATCTGGTTTTACTATTCTCTTAATTAAGTCATGTGAAACTGAAGATGAAATTACCAAGAGAAGTCCCGCTGCTGTCGATAATGCTGCAGCTAAAGCACCTGCAGCTAACAAAGCAATAACCCAATTAGGTAGTTGTGCAATTTCAGGATTAGCTAAAACCATAATATCTCTATCAATAGTCAATTCATTAATATTTTCATTACCGTTGTATTGTATAATTTGATCATTGTTTTTATCGTTAAATTCTAATAATCCAGTGTCCTCCCATTTTTTAAACCAAGAGGGCATATTATTATAATTTTTTTCTGAAACTGTTTCTATCAAATTTGTTCTAGCAAAAACTGCAATAGCAGGTGCTGTAGTATATAATATTGCTATAAATAGTAAAGCCCAACCAGCTGATTTTCTTGCATCACTTACTTTTTTTACAGTAAAAAATCTTACGATCACATGTGGTAAACCTGCAGTTCCAATCATTAGAGCTGCAGTAATAAAAAATATATCAAGTCTTGATTTTGACCCAGATGTATATTGACTAAATCCTAATTCTTGATGAAGCCCATTAAGTTTGTCAAGCAAGTATACACCATCAGATCCTACTGATCCAAAGCCTAATTGAGGGATGGGGTTATTAGTCATTTCTATTGAAATAAAAATAGCAGGAACCATGAAAGCAAAAATTAATACACAGTATTGAGCGACTTGCGTGTAAGTTATACCTTTCATTCCTCCTAAAATCGCATAAAATAAAACTATACCCATTCCTATAAACACTCCCGAATTAATATCAACTTCAAGATATCTAGAAAAAACAACGCCAACCCCTCTCATCTGACCAGCTATATATGTAAATGATACAATTAGGGCACAAAATACAGCTACTGTTCTTGCAGTATTTGAGTAGTATCTATCACCAATAAAAGCAGGGACGGTAAACTTTCCAAATTTTCTTAAGTAAGGTGCTAGTAGTAAAGCCAGTAAAACATATCCTCCTGTCCATCCCATTAAGTAAACAGAACCATCATAACCAAGAAATGATATAATCCCTGCCATTGAAATAAAAGATGCTGCACTCATCCAGTCTGCAGCAGTTGCCATCCCATTAGCTATCGGATGAACACCTTTACCAGCTACATAAAACTCGTTTGTTGAACTTGCTCTCGACCAAATTGCAATACCTATATACAAAGCAAAAGTTAATCCTACTATTAACCAAATTGAAAATTGAAGACTCATTTGCTTGATCTAAATTTTTTGTCTAATCGATTCATTAAATATATATACACAAAAATTAAAATTACAAATACATATATTGAGCCTTGTTGAGCAAACCAAAATCCTAATTTAAAACCAAAAAATTGAATTGTGTTTAATTGGTCGACTAGAATTATACCAAAGCCAAAAGATACTGTAAACCATATAGATAAAAGAATAATTAAATACTTTAAATTCTTCCTCCAATAATCCTTAGATTTTATAAATTTCATAAAAGGTTAGTTGTTGATGATTTTTTTAAATTAATCATAATTTTATAAAAATCATAGAATGTTTAATTAATTGATTAATTTTCTAAAATGATAAATTATAACGGCAATAAAATAATATTGAGATCAATAATTTGTATTGTATTGATTATCAATATTTCATGTAAAAATTCAGATCCAAAAAAAGATAAATTAGTGTCAAAAAAAGGAATGGTTTTTATTCCTGGTGGAAATTTTGACATGGGTGGAGATAATGAGGAAGCAAGGTCTGATGAATTTCCAAAACACCATGTTACAGTTAGTTCATTTTGGATGGATATCACTGAAGTTACTAATGCTCAGTTTAAAAAATTTGTTGACGAAACAGGATATATTACTACTGCAGAAAGAAAAATCGATTGGGATGAAATAAAAAAAATGTTACCACCTGGAACACCTAAGCCTAATGATAGTTTATTAAGCCCAGCATCACTAGTGTTCAAAGAAACTTCTACATCTAATTTGAATGATTATTCTAAATGGTGGTCACTTATTAGGAATGCAAACTGGAAACAACCGTTTGGACCTCAAAGCGATATAGTTGGAAAAGACAATTACCCTGTTGTTCATGTAAGTTGGGAAGATGCTAATGAATATTGTAAATGGGCTGGTAAAAGATTACCAACTGAAGCAGAGTTTGAATATGCATCAAGAGCTGGCATTATTAATAATGTTTATAGTTGGGGAAATGAAAAAGTTAATGAAGGGATTTTAAAAGCAAATACTTGGGAAGGAGAATTTCCTAATCAAAATAACTTAACTGACAAATTTTATTATGCTGCACCTGTTAAATCTTTTAAGCCTAATAATTATGGTTTATATGACTTAGCTGGAAATGTATGGGAATGGTGTTCAGATTGGTATCATGCTAATTATTATTCCATGTTACCCAAGCAAGGATCAGTAGATCCAACAGGCCCCGACTCAAGTTATGATCCTGTTGAACCATTTAGTGAAAAAAAAGTTATTAGAGGAGGTAGTTTTTTATGTAATGATTCTTATTGTAGTGGTTATAGAAATGCTGCAAGAATGAAAACAACCCCAGACAGTAGTTCCTTACATACTGGATTTAGGACAGTTGTATCAGCTGATTAAAAATAAAATGCCTGTATCTTTTGTGGATGATACAGGCATTTAAAACAACAACTAACCAAAAAATATTGTATATATTTTTATGTTAGTACTATTTCATTAACCGTGCCAAACTTTAAACTTTAAATATTTTTTAACATTTCTTTAAAAGAAAAAATTGTTTGGTATCCTTTCTCTTCAAAATAGTTTATGGTATCATCATTGCCAACAGCTAAAATAAAATCTCCACCCCACGCACCTAAACTTTTAATTGCACCATCATAATCATTGAATAACTTTTCCTTAATACTTTTTTTATTTAATACTTCGGCTAATATTTTTTCATGTTGGCTTACTAGATTTTGAAAATCTAGAAAGTTACTGCATTTAATCATTCTCTCAGTAATTCTACTCACCTCAGAAATATATTCTGCTGAAATATTAATTTTATCAAAGTATTCAATTTCAGATTTTGAGCTTTGTTTTTTATCTAGGTAGATGAAGTATAAATTTTTATGAAATTCAGGCAAAAAATTTACAGATTCAATTTTTGGTTTTTCAGATTTAATTAACTGAAATACAATTGGTTTATCAAATTTACATGATGCCAAATCATATCCACTTCCATTGGTAACTCTCCAATACACACTAAATGGTTCAACATCTGCCCATTTTGATAAATTATTTATTAATGTTGATGATGAGCCTAAGCCCCAATCATGGTTAAAATTCATATAAGTTTTAAATGATATTCCTTTTTTATTTGAAATTATACCAGGATTTAATTCATTTAAATTTTTGATTATATCATATAATAATAGGTTGTTATTATAATTTTGTTTATTGTAAAAATCAGAAATTTTGAATTTACAACTAAACCATATTTTTTTATTTCTATCGTAACTTTTCCAATCAAAATATCCACTTGTGTTTTCATCAACATTTAGTGTTTGAGAAAAATTTACTGGAATTGATAATGCTTTTGCTCCTCTAAGAATTAAGTATTCACCAGAAATTAGAAGTTTACCAAAGCTTTCTATCCTATAACTCATTTCTTCTTAACTTTTCAAGAGCTGTTTTGACTGAACTAAAAGTGACTTTATTCGATTTGAAATATTCAATCATTTTTGTTTTTTCATTCTCATTAGAACCTAATGAATTTAAAATATTTATTAAATGCATTTTCATGTGTCCAACTTGAATTCCAGATGTAATAAGTGATTTAATAGCTGCAAAATTTTGAGCTAAACCAGCTGCACCAATGATACTCATTAGTTGTTTACTATTTGGTTTTTGTAATAAGTTTAGACACCAATTTACCATTGGATGAAGATTGATTATTCCACCAACTGTTCCAATTGAAATAGGAATTTCAATCCAATAGATAAATTCATCATTTTCAATTTTTGCATGAGTTAAGCTCATATAAGATCCATCTTTAGAAGCATAGGCATGTATAGCCGCTTCAACTGCTCTGAAATCGTTTCCAGTTGCAATAACAACTGCATCAATTCCGTTCATAATCCCCTTGTTGTGGGTTACAGCTCTTGAAATATCATTTTCAGCAATTTCAACTGCTTCAACAAATTTTTTGGCAAAATTTTCAGGATCAGAAATATCTTTACTTTTCAAATTAGATATTTTAGTTTTTAGCTCAACTTTCACTACACATTCGGGAGTGTAATTTGATAGAATACTCATAATTATTTTGAGTTTTTCACTTTCATTAAAAAAATTAGATTCATTGAACTCTGTTTCAAAGGATAACGCAATTTGTTCTAAACATGAGTTAATGAAATTTGCTCCCATGGAATCTACAGTATCAAACTCAACGGCAATCTGAAAGTAGTTTTTAATTGACTTTGTCTTATCTAGTAGTTTTATATTTATAATTCCACCACCTCTTTCGTTCATGTTTTTTGTTATTTCTTTACATGAATCTTTAAGTTTATTTTTAATTGAATTAAATAAGTCATTAATTTTTTTTGAACTTCCATTAAATTTAAAGTGAATCTGACCAGTTTTGGTCGTACTAATAATAGTTGACTTAAAGCCACCTCTTTTAGACCAAAATTTTGCTGATTTACATGCTGCAGCAACAACGGAACTTTCTTCAATTGCCATTGGAATTGTATAATTAATTTTATCGATAATAAAATTTGGAGCTACGCCCAATGGAAGATAAAAGTTGGTTATTGTATTTTCTGCAAATTCATCATGAATGGTTTGAATTGAATTGTCATCATTCCAATATTTTTTTAAAATATCAAAACTTTTAGTATCTGATTTAAAAAAAGTTTTTATAACCCAGTCTATTTTTTCTTCCTTGGTTAATTTTGAGAAACCTTCTTTCATAAATCAAAAGTAAATATATATATTGTTATTAATAAAACTTTTAAGAAATGAGTAAGATCGTTAAAACTTTTTTGATAATATTAGTCGGATTAATTACAGGTTGTAACAATCATGTAAATGATAAACCTAATGTGATATATATTTTAGCTGATGATTTAGGTTATGGTGAATTGGGTATTTATGGACAAAAAATTATTGAAACCCCCAACATAGATGCTCTGGCAAAAAAAGGTTTATTATTTACTGATCATTACACCGGTTCTCCAGTTTGTGCTCCAGCAAGGAGTGTTCTTATGACAGGTCAACATTCTGGTCACACATATATTAGAAATAATGGAGAGTGGTCTGAAAGAGGAGATGTTTGGAGTTTTGAAGCTATGTTTAATGATTCATCTCTAGAGGGTCAAAGACCACTTCCTGACTCAACTGTTACTGTAGCAAAAGTTTTTAAAGACAATGGTTATAAAACCGGAATGGTAGGTAAGTGGGGGTTAGGAGCTCCACATACCAATAGTATACCTAATTTGATGGGTTTTGATTTTTTTTATGGATATAATTGTCAAAGACAAGCTCATACCTTTTATCCTACTCACTTATGGAAAAACACTGAAAAAGATATTTTAAACAATTATATAGTAACAAAGCAAGAAGGTCTTGATCTAGGTGCAGATATTAATTCAGAAGAAAGTTATAATAAATATAATCAGACAGATTATTCAGCAACATTAATGCATAATGAAGCACTCAATTTTATTGAAGAAAATAAAGACTCGAATTTCTTTCTTTATTATGCTTCTCCAATACCTCACTTACCTTTACAAGCACCCAAAAAGTGGGTTGATTACTATAGAAATAAATTAGGAACTGAAAAACCTTATGTAGGTAGGCGATATTATCCTAATCAATATCCTAAAGCTACATATGCTGCAATGATTTCGTATCTGGATGAGCAAGTAGGAGAAATAGTTGAGAAACTAAAGGAAATTGGGAAATATGAAAATACTTTGATAATCTTTACAAGTGACAATGGGCCCACTCATGTAGATCACGTAGACATTGATTATTTTAATAGTGCTGGTATTTTAAACGGAGATAGAAGCAGAGTTAAAGGGAGAGTCTTCGAAGGAGGAATTAGAGTACCTATGATTGCACATTGGCCAAGTCAAATTAAAAGTGAAAGAACTACTAATCACATTTCTGCATTTCAAGATTTTTATGCAACTGCTTTAGATATTTTAAAATTAGATAAACCAGATTACATTGATGGTTTGAGTTATTTACCACTACTAACAAATAAAAATCAAAAAAAACACGAGTATTTATATTGGGAATTTTCCACACAAAGTGGACAACAAGCAGTTCGATACGGTAAATGGAAAGGTATTAAAACAGATCTTCAAAAGGGGCCTCAGCCTTTACAATTATTTAATCTTGAAGATGATATTAAAGAAATAAAAAATGTTTCAGACGATAATCCAATGATTGTAAAAAAAATTGAATCAATCTTGTTAAAAGCCAGAACAACCCCAGCTCTTGAAACTTTTAAGATTAAAGCAGTAGATAATTAATATTAGAGTAATATCTTTAGAAAAAATTAATCTTCATGACTGACACAATTGTTATACTTGCTGGAGGAATGTCCTCAAGAATGAAGAAATCTCAAGATACTGAATTAGAGAATGAAAAAGTTGAGCAAGCAAATAAATTAAGTAAATCACTAATTACATTTGGAAATAATAAGCCATTCATATTTTATTTGCTAAAAAATATTTCATTAGCGGGTTTTAAAAATGTGATTTTACTTGTGAGTAAAGATTACGAGAATTTTAGAAATACTATTGAAAAATTCAATGATGAATTTGATTTTAAAATTCAATTTGCTATTCAAAAAATACCAAATGATAGACTTAAGCCTTTAGGAACTTCTGATGCATTATATCAAACTATGAAACAAATACCAGAATTAAAGCAATCATCTTTTTGTGTTTGTAATAGTGATAATCTATACTCAGTTAATGCTTTTAATTTAATTAGGAACAATGAATATACTAATGCTTTTTTAGCATATGATAGAGATTATTTAGAATTCCCCAAAGAAAGAGTTTCATCATTTTCAATTGTGAAAATGGACTCGGATAAAAATTTAAATTTATTTATTGAAAAGCCTACACCCGAACAAGTTCAAGATAATTTAGACAGTTCAAAGAAGATTAGAGTTAGTATGAATATTTTTAAGTTTAGTGGTGAAATATTTAAATTTTTAGAAAAATGTCCTTTAAACCCTATTCGAAAAGAAAAAGAACTTCCAACAGCAATAATGAATATGATTAATGAAAGTAGCTCATATATGAAAGGCATTGCTATTGCTGAACATGTCCCTGACCTTACGTCAAAATCAGATATTCATACAATTAATAAATTATTTGATTGAACATGGAAAATCGAAAATGATTTTCTATTTTTAATTGAATGATACAACTAACTAATTTTGATAAGATAATTATATTCTTTTTTTTCTTTCTTGTTTTAGCAATTGGTTTTGCTGTTTCAAAAAAATCATCTCAAAGTTCTAGTGAATATTTCTTGTCTGGAAGAACAATGCCTTGGTGGTTGCTTGGTTTATCAATGGTTGCAACAACATTTTCTACTGATACTCCAAATTTAGTTACCGATATAGTTAGACAGAATGGTGTTTCAGGAAATTGGGTCTGGTGGATTTTTCTACTGACAGGTTTATTAACTGTTTTTGTTTATGCTAAATTGTGGAGAAGATCAGGCGTAAGCACTGACATGGAATTCTATGATTTAAGATACAGTGGTGCCCCAGGAAGGTTTTTAAGAGGTTTTAGATCGATCTATTTAGGAATTATATTTAATGTTTTAGCTATGGCTGGAGTAACCTTAGCTGCAATAAAAATTGGTGCAATTATGCTTGATATTTCAGCAATTGAGACCGTTTTATACGCTGGAGGAGTCACATTAATTTTTAGTGCAGTTGGTGGTTTTAGAGGAGTGGTGTATACTGATTTTATTCTCTTTTTTACTGCAATGGCCGGTGCCATAGGAGCAGCATATTATTTAATTAATTTACCTGAAGTTGGTGGTGTAACGGGGATTTTAAATAACGATTTAGTTTCATCCAAAGTCTCTATTTTCCCTGACTTATCAGATAAAGAATTACTATGGACATTATTAATCATTCCGCTTGCTGTTCAATGGTGGAGTTCATGGTACCCAGGTGCTGAACCGGGTGGAGGTGGATATATTGCTCAAAGAATGCTAGCTGCCAAAAATGAAAATCACTCTTTAGGTGCAACCTTATTTTTCAATATCATGCACTACGCACTTCGACCATGGCCTTGGATATTAGTTGCTCTAGCATCACTAATTATATTTCCTGATTTAGATGCAATAAGAGAAACATTTCCTAATGTTGACGAAGATAAAATAGGTCATGATTTAGCATATCCAGCTATGTTAACATTATTACCTTCCGGACTCCTCGGATTAGTTTTAGCTTCACTCGTTTCTGCCTATATGTCAACTATTTCAACTCATTTAAATTGGGGATCTTCCTACGTAGTAAATGACTTTTATAAAGCATTAATTAATGATGATGGTGATGAAAGAGCTTTAGTAAATGTGGGTAGGTTTTCTGTTATTTGTTTGATGATAGTAAGTTCTTTATTAGCTCTTATGCTAAATAATGCTTTTCAATTATTTCAAATTATTTTAATGTTTGGAGCTGGTACTGGTTCAATTTTTATTTTGAGATGGTTTTGGTGGCGTATTAATGCATGGAGTGAAATTGCAGCAATGATATGTTCGGGTGTGGTATCAATTTTATTTGAATTTACATCTATTGGAAGTATGATTTTTTCTGAAGATTTTATTCAACCTCATTTTAAATTCCCAATGGTTGTTTTGATTACTACTTTTGTTTGGCTTGTAGTTACATTTATGACTAAGCCTGATGATGATGAAACTTTAGTTAATTTTTATAAAAAAACAAAGCCTGGAGGTCCTGGTTGGAAAAGAATAAAAGAGTTAGCTAAAATAAATGAAAGTGAAAATAATTCTGAATGGATTGTTCCAAGAGGTATTATGTGTATGATTCTTGGGTGCTTCGCTATTTATTCAGCATTATTCTCAACAGGATATTTTATTTATGGAGAAATAATAAATGGAATAATATGTTTAGCATCAACAATTATTTTTTCATTTATTTTGTTTAATATTTCTAAAAAAATTCTATCAAATGAGTGAATTATTAAAACATTTAAAGCCTGGTATTACTCAAGAAACAAGACTTGAAAAAATTCATAATGTAATTTTTGATAATTCTAAAATTGGATCAAAAGCAGTGGCTAGAGAAATTGCAGATTTGATTAAATACAAGCAATCAAAAAAACAGAAATGTATTTTAGGTTTAGCTACCGGTTCATCTCCAATTACAGTTTATGAAGAGTTAATTAATATTCATAAAAAAGAAAAATTAAGCTTTAAAAATGTTGTAACATTTAATCTTGATGAATATTATCCAATATCACCTAATAATGCCGAAAGTTATCATACTTTCATGTATGAAAATTTATTTAACCATATTGATATAGACTATAATAATGTTAATATCCCAAAAGGTGATTTAAAAAAGAATGAAATTGAGAAGTATTGTAAAAATTATGAAAAGAAAATTGAAAAACTTGGAGGGATTGATTTTCAACTTTTAGGTATTGGTAGAACAGGCCATATTGGATTTAACGAACCAGGATCTAGTCGTAATTCAATAACTAGATTAATTAAGCTAGACTATTTAACCAGACAAGATGCTTCAAAAGCTTTTGGGGGAATTTACAATGTTCCAAAAACAGCAATTACAATGGGTGTTTCAACTATTTTAAAAGCAAAAAGAGTTGTACTTCTTGCTTGGGGTGAAAACAAAAAAGATGTAGTTTTTGAGTCGATAGAATCTGAAATAACACAAAATATTACAGCTAGTTTTCTGCAAAAACATAAAAATACCACTTTTGTTTTGGATAAAGGAAGTTCATCTCAACTAACAAGAATTGAATCTCCATGGTTGGTTGATGGTAATGTTAAATGGGATTTAAATACTAAAACAAGAGCACTTACTTGGTTATGTAAGAAAACTAATAAGTCAATCCTTAGATTATCTCTTAGAGATTACATTCAGAACGACTTATCAGAGTTAGCTGCTAATCAATCAATTCATGATTTAAATATTGAAATTTTCAATAGGGTTCAACGGACAATAACTGGTTGGCCAGGTGGAAAACCTAACTCAGATGACACATATAGACCTGAAAGAGCGAAGCCAGAAAAAAAGAAAATAATAATATTTAGCCCTCATCCTGATGATGATGTAATTTCTATGGGTGGAACTTTTCAAAGATTAGTTGATCATGGACATGATGTACATGTTGTTTATCAAACATCTGGAAATATTGCTGTTTCAAATGATTCAGTATTAAAATTTTTAGAAGTTTATTCTGACGTTTTTAATGTTAATGATAATTTTATCAATAGTACTAAAAATAAATTATTAGATAGTAATGAAATATTTGATAATAAATTTATTAGAGAAGTTGCCGCCAAAATAAGAGAAAAAGAAGCATTATCTGCTACACGTTACGTCGGATTAAATGATCAAAACGTACATTTTTTAAGGTTACCATTCTATGAATCTGGCAAGATTGTAAAGAACAAAACCTCAAAAAATGATATAGATTTAATGAATCAAATAATCTCAAAAATTAAGCCTCACCAAATTTATGCTGCTGGAGATCTTGCAGACCCTCATGGAACACACGCTGTTTGCATAAAGCTTCTTTTCCAATCATTGAATAAGTTAAAGAAAGAAAAATTTATGAGTAATTGTTGGGTATGGTTATACAGAGGAGCTTGGCATGAGTGGGAAATTAATGAAATAGATATGGCTGTACCATTAAGTCCACAACAAGTTTTAAAGAAAAGAAAATCTATTTTTTTTCATAAATCTCAAAATAATACTGTTATGTTTCAGGGTGATGATAAAAGGGAATTTTGGGAAAGAGTTGAAGAAAGGAACCGTGATATTGCTAAACAATACAGAAATTTAGGTATGGCAGATTATCAAGCAATGGAAACTTTTAGAAGATATCATTTTTAATGATTATAAAGGAAGTATGCGTTGATAATTTAGATGATGCAATATCAGCATTTCATAAGGGTGCAGATAGAATCGAACTTTGTTCAAATTTATTTGAAGATGGTCTATCTCCTAGTTTAAAGGTTTTAAAAAAATCAAAATTAAAAATACCAATACCAATTCGAGTAATGATCAGACCTCACTCAAAAACTTTTAATTATAATAATGAGGATTTAATAGAAATGAAAAAAACTATTGAATTTTGTAAAAAGGAAAACTTTGATGGAATTGTTTATGGATGTTTGAATAATAGTTCTGAGCTGGATTTAAAAAAAATAGATTATTTAGCTAAGTTTTCGAAACCGTTAAATGTTATTATTCATAAAGCTATTGACTTAACTGCTTCATCTTTAGAATCATTAAAAAAAATATTAAAGCTAGATGACGTAGATGGAGTTCTTTCGTCTGGTGGAGAATCATCTGCATTAAAGGGATCAGAAATTTTAAAGAAAATGATTGATATTTCACCTAATGGTTTTGAGATGATCAGTGCAGGACAAATTACTAAAGAAAATCTTGAATCTTTACATAGAAAAATTAATGGAAGATATTATCATGGTAGAAAAATCGTTGGAGAATTATAATTAAATAAATACATTTAGAAAAAAATAGATATGATAGGTGGGCAATTTAATGGATCAGAGCTAAATCAAAAGACAATTTTTGATCATCCAACAGGTTTATTTGTCTTATTTTTTACTGAAATGTGGGAACGATTCAGTTACTATGGAATGAGAGCAATTCTTGTACTTTTTCTAACCTCATCAATTATGAATGAAGGATGGGGATGGGAAAGAGAAGATGCATTAGTTTTATACGGTTGGTATACAGGACTTGTATATTTTACTCCTTTAATCGGTGGAATCTTAGCGGATAAGTTTTTAGGTTACAGAAATGCAACTGTGATGGGTGCTTTTATTATGGCTTTGGGTCATGGTTCAATGGCGTTAGAGTATTATGCTGATACTTTCTTCTTTCTAGGAATTGGGTTGTTGATAATAGGTAATGGTTTGTTCAAACCAAATATTTCATCAATTGTTGGTCAGCTATACAAAGATGATGATATTAGAAAAGATGGTGCCTATACTATATTCTATATGGGTATCAATGCAGGTGCATTCTTGGGTATTCTATTGTGCGGTTATTTAGGTGAAAAAGTTGGATGGCATTGGGGATTTGGATTAGCAGGAATTTTTATGTTTTTTGGTATGCTTCAATTTTATTATGCCCAAGAAATTTTTGGATCTATTGGTCTTAAGCCTGAGAAAAAAGGTAAAAATTCTGACGAAAAAGTTAAGACACCAATTACAAGCATTGAGTGGGATAGAATTTCAGTTATTCTAGTTTTTTCTGCAGCAACAATATTTTTTTGGTGGGCTTTTGAGCAGGCAGGTGGGTCTATGACAATTTTTGCAAATGATTATACTGAAAGAAATTTAACTGGAGATTCAGCCACAATTTTTAAAACTGTAAATACTATAATTACTATTGTTCCAATGGCAGTGATAACCTATGTTTTGTATAAATTGTTTCAAAATATATTTCAAAAGTATTTTATATCAAATTTCTTCCTAGGTACAAGTTTTGTCATAATATGGGGAATCGTTATATGGATGATTAATAATGAGTTTAGTCAAGAAGCAACTGAAATTCCAGCATCCTGGTTCTCTGTTTTAAATTCACTATTCATAATACTTTTTGCTCCTATTTTTTCTAAAATTTGGGCTTCAAGGTATAATCCTTCAGGACCAATAAAGTTTTCAATTGGCTTAATTCTATTAGGTCTAGGTTTTGGTTTCTTAGCATATGGTTCCATGTCAATACCCTATGGTGCTCAAACAGCTAGCGTTAGTATATTTTGGTTAGTTTTTGCTTATTTATTTCATACCCTCGGTGAGTTATGCGTATCTCCTGTAGGCTTATCATACGTAAGTAAACTTGCACCAGTTAGATTAGTAGGCTTAATGTTTGGATTTTGGTTGTTATCTAGTTTTTTTGCAAATCTAATCGGAGGTTTGACTGGTAGCTATATCAATATTATTTCCGAGAAAGCAGGTTTATCTGGATTCTTTCTAATTTTTACATTAATTCCTGTTGGTGCTGGTATAATAATGTTTTTACTAAATGGATTTTTAAAGAGAAAAATGCATGGTTTTAGTTAGAATGTAAAAGTTTTATAATTTATTTAAATAATTCAATAAGTTAAAAATGAATTTTTAATATACATTAGCTTTATGCATAAATTATTTTTTTTGATTTCTTTATTTATTTTTTTTTCTAATTCTGCACAAGAAATTAACTGGATAAGCATAGAAAAAGCTCAAGAATTACAAAAAAAAGTTCCTAAAAATATTATTATGGATATCTACACTGATTGGTGTGGTCCATGTAAATTAATGGACTTAAATACCTTTCAAAATCCTGATGTTGTTAATTTTGTAAATAATAATTTTTATGCTGTTAAATTTAATGCTGAGGGTCCTAATAAAATTAAATTCAAGGGGAGAGAGTTTTCAAATTTTAATTATCAAGATAATTTAAAAGGAAGAAGAAATGCTACACATGATTTTACAAGGTATTTAGGTGTTTCTGGCTATCCTACAATTGTTTTTTTTGATGATGAATCTAATCCAATTGCTCCGATTACTGGCTTTTTAAATCCAAATCAAATTGAAATTTATTTAAAATTATTTAAAGCTGATAAATACCGACATATAAAATCGCAAGAAGATTTTAAAGAATTTTTAGAAAATTTTGTTCCTGAATTTAAGATTTAAATTTGTTTGTTTTTTCAATGTAAAGATCTAATGCTTTAGACATTGATGGTATTTTTGCTAGTGGAGCTTCAATATCAACTCTTAAGCCTGAATCAATAGCTGCTTTCACAGTGTTTTTTCCAAATACAGCTATTCTAGTTTGATTTTGTTTAAAATCAGGGAAGTTTTTGAACAATGATTCAATTCCTGATGGGCTAAAAAATACTAAAACATCGTAATAAACATTTTTCAAATCAGAAAGATCACTAACAACGGTATTGTAAAAAACACCTTTTGTCCATCTTATTTCTAATTCATCAAGTTTTTCCTCAATCTTTGGGGAGAGAACATTACTTCCAGGAAGAAGATAGTTTTCTTCATTATACTTTGCTATAATTTCAGATAATTCGTTAAAGGTTCTATCACCAACATATATTTTTCTTTTTCGATAAACAACATATTTTTGCAAATAAAATGCAACAGCTTCTGAAAGACAAAAATATTTTAAAGCATTAGGGATTGGATATCTCATTTCCTCAGCTATACGAAAGAAATGATCAACAGAATTTCTACTAGTTAAAATTATTGCTGAAAATTTTGAAAGATCAATTTTTTGTTTTCTAATTTCTCTACTTGTTTTTCCTTCAACATGAATAAACGGTCTAAAATCGACCTTAACTTTCCATTTTTTTATAAGTTGATTATAAGGCGAGTTTTTAAGCTCAGGCTCAGGCTGAGATACTAAAATTGATTTAATTTTCATGTGTCTTAATAAAAATTAAGACTGCAAATTTACAAATTCATTTAGTATTTTTTGAATTAATCTTAATTAGATTTGTAAAATCAATAAAAATTAAGTTATAATTTTACATTAATGGTAATTATAAGATCACTAGTAATAGTTCCAACCTATAATGAATCTGAAAATATTATTGACTTAATTAACGAAATTTTCTTGCTTGATGATAATTTACATATTCTTGTAGTTGATGACAATTCACAAGACAAAACCTCTGATCTAGTAGAAGAAAAAATTAAAGTTTCAAATAATAGATTATTTATTTTAAAACGAAAATCTAAATTAGGTTTAGGTTCAGCATATTCTGATGGATTTAAATGGGCTTTATCACAAAACTTAGTTAATAACGGAATTACTTTAAATAAAAATTCAAAATATGAAATAATTTTTACCATTGATGCTGATTTCTCACACAATCCTAAAGATTTATTAAGAATGAAGGTTTTTTTAGCTAAGGATGGAGCAGATGTAGTAATTGGTTCAAGATACATTACCGGTGTGAATGTAATTAATTGGCCAATTCAAAGGGTCTTACTCTCATACTTTGGCTCTCTGTATGCTCGAATTGTAACTAGGGTCCCTGTTATGGATTTAACCTCAGGTTTTGTTGGATATAAAATAAGTGTGATTAGAAACATATTAAAAAAAGGTATTGAATTTAATGGTTATGCATTTCAGATAGAAATGAAATTTAAAGCTCATTTACTTGGTTATAAACTCTATGAAATTCCAATAATTTTTACCGACAGAGTAAAAGGTAATTCTAAAATGAATAAATCAATTATTCCTGAAGCAATTTTTGGTATACTAAAAATGAAATTTAAAAGCATATTTTTAAGATATAAATGAATTTTCTGATTAAAAATATTAATGTAGTAGAGTCTAAAGAAATTAAAAAATTAGATATTTTAGTCAAGGGAAAATTTATTGATAAAATAGATTTTAATATTTCAGAGCAAAATGGTTGTACAATTATTGATGGTAGTGATAAATTTTTATTTCCAGGTATAATTGATGATCAGGTTCATTTTAGAGAGCCTGGCTTGAGTCATAAAGGAACCATTTTTTCAGAATCAAGAGCAGCTGTTGCAGGTGGAGTAACCTCATACTTTGAGATGCCAAACACAAATCCTCAGACAACCACTATTGAAAATTTGAAAAGTAAGTTTGAGATAGCAGCTAATAACTCATTAGCTAATTTTTCATTTATGTTTGGCGGTACAAATTCTAATCTAAGTGAGGTTAAAAAATTAGATTTTAATGAGATACCTGGAATTAAACTATTCCTTGGTTCATCAACTGGAGATATGCTTGTAGATGATTATAATGTTATTCAGGATATAATGAAATTTTCAAAAGTTCCAGTAGTTGTACATAGTGAGGATGAAGGTATAATTAAAAAAAACTTAAATAAATACTTAGAAAAATATGGAGATAATATTCCCATTGAATATCATCCAAAAATAAGATCTGAGGAAGCATGTCTTAAATCTACATTAAGGATTATTGATCTTGCAAAAAAATGTAATTCAAGACTACATGTATTTCATCTTTCTACAAAATCAGAGTCTAAACTTTTTGAAATACTTCCTATGGAAAATAAAAATATAACAAGTGAAGTATGCATTCATCATTTATCATTTAATGACTTAGATTATAAAGAAAAAGGGGCTCTTATTAAATGGAATCCTGCGGTTAAATCACAATTAGATCAAGATGCTCTTTGGGATGCTCTTAATTCAGACAGAATCGATATTGTGGCAACTGACCATGCTCCACATACATTAAAAGAAAAACAAAATAAGTATTTAAATTGTCCTAGTGGTGGTCCTTTGGTTCAACATTCTTTGATAGTTATGTATGAACATTATTTAAATAAAAAAATCACTTTACAAAAAATTGTAGAAAAAATGTGTAATAACCCAGCTAAAATTTTTAAAATTAAAAAAAGAGGTTATATAAAAGAGGGATTCTATGCTGACCTTGTAATTCTAGATCCTAACAAAAAACAAACAATTAGTTCTAATAATATTTTGTATAAATGTGGATGGTCCCCTTTTGAGGGAAAAACTTTTAATTCTGTTATCACTCATACCTTTGTTAATGGACACCTTGCATTTAATAATGGTAAACTTGATGATTCAAAATTGGGTATGAAAATTAATTTTAATAATGAAAATTAAGTCAATAATTTTTTTGTTTATTATTTCAATTAGTTGTAATGAAAAATTACCTGAAAATATTATGGATCAGAACAAAATGATTGATTTCTTGTTTGATGTAAATTTAATAAATTCAAGCAGGGGGTTTACAAATAAATCTAATAGTAATTATTTTTCAGTTAGAGATTCTAGTTTGTTTAAAAAACATAAAATTGATTGTTTAACTTTTGTAAGAAGCAACGACTATTACACAAAAAACCCAAAACTTTACTTAAAAATTTATTCAGGATTGGATCAAAAGTTAAAAACTTTAAAAGATTCATTAAATAATGCCATCAATTAAATAAATTTGGGTAAAATCTATGAATTTCATTGAAGAATTAAAATGGCGTGGTTTAGTACAAGATATTACTCCATCTTTTGAGGATGAAATAAGTAATAATATCTGCGTTGGTTATATTGGATTTGACCCTACCTCTGATTCATTACATATTGGAAGTTTAGTACAATTAATAATTTTAAAGCATTTTCAAAATTATGGTCATAAACCAATCATATTAATAGGTGGGGCTACAGGAATGATAGGTGATCCCTCAGGAAAATCTAAAGAAAGAAATTTATTAAGTCAAGATATTATAAATAAGAATATCAAATCACTAAAGGTTCAATTTTCTAAATTTTTAAATTTTGATGATGCAAAAAACTCAGCTATAATTTTAAATAATTTTGATTGGTGCAACAAGTTAAACATTATTGAATTTTTTAGAGATTTCGGTAAAGCTCTAACTGTAAATTATATGATGTCCAAAGATTCTGTAAAAAAAAGACTTGGAATTGATAGTTCGGATGGAATGTCTTTTACAGAATTTACTTATCAATTATTTCAAGCATATGATTTTTATTATTTAAATGAAAACCATGATTGTTCAATTCAAATGGGTGGTAGCGATCAATGGGGTAATATAACATCTGGCGTTGAATTAATTAGAAAAAAATCAGGAAAAAAGACTAATGCAATGACTTGCCCATTAATAACTAAAGTTGATGGCACAAAATTTGGCAAGACTGAGGAAGGAAATGTTTGGCTAGACAAACAAAAAACATCACCATATAAATTTTATCAATATTGGTTAAACTCCTCTGATGAAGATTCAAAAAAATACATTAAAATTTTTACTTTCGAATCCAAAAAATTTATTGAGGAATTAATTGATCAACACCTTAAAGCTCCCCATGAAAGAATTCTTCAAAAATTCATTGCTTCTGAACTTACTAAAATGGTTCATTCTAAACAAGATTTAGAAAAAGTACTTAATGCTTCAAATATTTTATTTTCAAAAAATAAAGACTCAGGTTTTTCTGATATTGATGAAGAAACCTTTACTCAAGTTTTTGAAGGAGTTCCAACTAATTCAATTACTAATGAAGAATATAATAATTGTTATTCCACTGAAGAACTTTTAAAATTTTCTCCTTTATTTAAATCTAAGTCTGATGTCATTAGGAGCCTAAAAGAAAATTCTGTATCAATAAATAAAGAAAAAATTGATTCTAATAAAGATTTATCATCCATTGAATTAATTCACAATAAATATTTAGTTATTCAAAGAGGTAAAAAAAATTATTCTCTTTTAGTATTGACTTAGCATTTGGTTACATCCTCTTAAGTCTGATTCTTCCAAGCGTCCTAATAATTCAAATCCATTTTGTTTAATCAAGCCATAATCATCAGTTGCAATAAATGAACATGAATTAATATTTGATAAATCAATAATATTAATTGGACCTCTACCAAAATTTGATAATTTGAATGGATCGTTTATATCTCTTATTAATAGTTTTTTTGTTTTAGGAGTTTTAAAATTCAAGTCTGAATTAGAATAACTTTGAGACAAGAGCTCAGTCATACCGTATTCAGAATTTATTTTTTTTGTACCAAAACCTGATACAAATAATTTGTGAAGTTCTTTTTTTGAAATTTCTTTTCTCTTTCCCTTCATACCACCAGTTTCAATAATAATAGCCTTTTTAAACGAAAAACGAGATTTTTCCAAAAGATCTAGCAAAGCGTGAGAAAGACCGTATATGATGTATTTAATATTATTTTTTTCAAAAAATAAACTTTTATCATTTAGTTCATCTGCATTTTCACAGAAAGAACTTTCATTGTATTCTGAATTTTTTATTAAATAATCAATCATGTAAATAAGCGATGAATTTGGTTTTTCCATTGGTTTTGGGGTTACTCCTAAAAAAGCATAATTAGAAGAATTACCATAATGATTATCAAAACACAATTTTATACTTTTTTCATATAATTTAAGATCTGAGATATGATGATAGCTTTCAGTTCCAGTTGTTCCACTACTTATAAATACTTTTTCTATTTCATTATTGGTAGATAATACTTTAGCAGTCTTAAAAAAAGAAATAGGAAGAAATGGAATTTTATCTATCGAATTAATTGTTTCAACTTTTATATTTAATTGCTCACAATAGCTATTATATATTTTATTATTTTGAAATTGATACTTAAAAACTTCAAGAGCTATTAAGTCAAAATTGTTTGAATTTATTAAATTTATGTTGTCTAAATTTTTCAATATTAAGTTATTGTTAAGTCAACTACATTTTTATTATTAATTTTTAACTTCACAAAATAATGAAAAATTTACCTACTAAGATTTTAATTGTTGATGATGAACCTGATATTATTGAAATATTAAAGTATAATCTAAATAATGAAGGATATGATGTAAAGTCAGCAAATAATGGTATAAAAGCTATTGAAAAGGCAAAAAAATTTATTCCCGATATTATTCTTCTTGATGTTATGATGCCTGAGATGGATGGAATTGAAGCTTGTGTAGAACTAAAAAAAATAAGTACTCTTTCCAATACAAGAATTATTTTTTTATCAGCAAGAGGTGAAGATTTTACTCAAATTGCTGCATTCGATGCAGGTGCAGATGATTATCTAACCAAACCTGTAAAACCAAAAATACTAATTAAAAAAATTTCATCAATTTCAAAAAGGATTAAAAATAATTTATCAAATTTTCTTGATTTAGGTGAGATTAAAATAGATAAAGAATCTTATTTGATTTCAATAAATAAAGAAGATGTTTCTTTACCAAGAAAAGAATTTGAATTATTATATTTATTGGCATCTAAGCCCGGTAAAGTTTTTTCTCGTGATGAAATTATGGCTAAGGTTTGGGGTACACAAGTAATTGTTGGAGATAGAACAATTGATGTTCACATAAGAAAACTAAGAGAAAAAATTGGAGATAAATATATCAAAACCATAAAGGGCGTTGGATATAAATTCAAGCTAAATGTCAAGAAAAAATAAATTAAGAATACAAATTGCTCTGTTTTCTTTGATTATTTCTTCTGTTTTTACCATTCTTATAAGTTTTTTTATTAAAGAATTTAATCTACTAAAACCTCTATTTTTATCTTTTACTCTTTTAGCTACTGTTATCATTTACTTATCGTTAAGTTTTTTTGTCAAGTATTTTTTAAATAGAAGGATAAAAGAAATTTCTAATCAACTTTTTTCTCAAGACTTAAATCTGAATAAAACTATTACTACAGACATGGATGATTTAATTGATCAAATAAAACAATTTGATGATAAAAGAAAAATTGAATTAAGTGAAATGCGAGAGCAAGAAACTTTTAGGAGAGAATTTATTGGAAATTTAGCACACGAATTAAAAACACCTCTTTTCACAAGTCAGAGTTATATCCTTACCCTACTTGATGGAGCACTTGATGATAAATCTGTAAATAAGAAATATTTAAAAATTGCTGGAAAATCTATTGAAAGACTAAACCTAATTGTTAAAGATTTAGATTTTATTACCAAATTAGAAACAGGCGATAGCAACTTAAGAAAATCTAATTTTGATATTGTTGATTTAATAAATAACTCAATTGAAATGCTTGAAATAAGTGCAAAAAAAAAGAATATTGAATTGATGATTGAACATGAAAATAATCCTCCTATTAATGTTCATGCCGACAAAGAAAAAATAGAGCAAGTAATAATAAATTTGATAGAAAATTCAATTAAGTATGGAAGAGAAAATGGAACAACAGAGATTGTTGTACAGGATTTAGTTGAAAATAAAATAATAGTTAGAGTCACAGATAATGGAATAGGAGTTAAAGAGAATCATATAGATAGATTGTTTGAAAGATTTTACAGGGTAGATCAAAGTGGAAGCAGATCTAGTGGCGGTTCTGGATTGGGTCTAGCTATAGTAAAACATATAGTTGATGCTCATGATGAAAAAATTTATGTTGAAAGCGATTTTGGAATTGGTTCTGAATTCTCATTCACAATTGATAAATCAAAATAATTAAATTTACCAAAAACAATTTTTTTGGGTAGTAAAAACAAATTAAAAAGATTTAAAGAAAATTTATCATTTAGTAATCTTTTTCAACCTTCAAGATCAGAGTTATTAGCTAACTCTTTTAAGCATAAAGGTCTTTGGAGTGATTATTTTAAGAACAATAATCCAATAGTATTGGAGCTTGGTTGTGGAAAAGGTGAATACACATGCTCACTAGCTGAAAAATATCCAAACAAGAATTTTATAGGGTTGGACATAAAAGGAGCAAGGATTTGGAGTGGAGCAAAATATGTTGTTGTTAATTCTATTAAAAATGCTTGCTTTATAAGAGCTCAAATTGAATTAATTGAATTTTTATTTGCTGAAAATGAAGTTTCAGAAGTATGGATTACATTTCCAGATCCACAAATTAAAATTCAAAGACAAAAACATAGATTGACTAATATAAATTTTTTAAATAGCTACAAAAAAATAATTAAACCTAAAGGAATTATTCATCTTAAAACTGATAGTGAGTTTTTACATGGATATACCCTTGGATTAATTGAAGCACTAAATCTTAAATTAATAAAATCAAATCATGATATATATTTAAATTATAATGCTCCTGAAGAAGTAACAAATATTAAAACTCATTATGAAAATATATTTTTGGAAAAAAATAAGAGAATAACCTATTTATCTTTTCAAATAAAATGAAAGAACAATCTTTTTTTGAAAGAGTTTATAAAGTAGTGAAAAAAATTCCCGCAGGAAAAGTAACAACCTATGGAGCAATTGCAAAGTTTTTGGGATCTCCAAGTTCATCAAGAATTGTAGGATGGGCAATGAATGCATCACATGATAATCAAAATATTCCTGCTCACAGAGTAGTCAATAGAAATGGTGTATTAACAGGCAAACACCACTTTTACGGAACTGACTTAATGGAACAATTATTGAATAATGAAGGTATTGAAGTTAAAAATAATACCATTATTAATTTCAAAAATCATTTTTGGGATCCAAATAGTTAAATTTTTAATGATTCATTAAATTTGCATCAATTATTTATGTCAAAACAAATTTTTAGTAAGGAGAAGATTAAAGACCTTGTAAATGAGGTTAATGCATCTTTTGAAATTGTCAATATCAATAAATTTTCAAATGATGTTACTATTGACTTGTTAATTGAAAACTTCACTCACAAATCAAAATCTGAAGCGAGAAATAATATTACTAAAGTTTTGTCTAAAAATTTTGATTCAAGCTTAAATTTTAAAATCAACTTCAAACCCAAGGTTATCAACAAAGAGGATTCAAATAAATTAAATAATGTAAAAAATATCATTGCCATTTCATCTGCAAAAGGTGGTGTAGGTAAATCTACTGTTACTGCTAACATTGCTGTAACACTTTCAAAAATGGGTTTTAAAGTAGGAATACTTGATGCTGATATTTATGGACCATCTATGCACATCATGTTTGATCTTGTTGGGAGAAAGCCTTTGGCTGTTGATGTTGATGGGAAATCTAAAATGAAACCTCTAGAAAGTTATGGAGTCAAAATTTTATCAATTGGATTTTTTACATCAATGGATCAAGCAGTTATTTGGAGAGGTCCAATGGCAACAAAAGCTCTAAATCAATTAATTTTTGATGCAGATTGGAAAGAGTTAGATTTTCTATTAATCGATTTACCACCTGGAACTGGAGATATTCATTTAAGTATAGTCCAAAAACTTTCTGTTAATGGATCTATAGTTGTAAGTACACCACAAATTGTTGCAATGGCTGATGCAAGAAAAGGGATTTCTATGTATAGACAAGAAAACATAAATATTCCTGTTCTAGGTTTGATTGAAAACATGTCTTATTTTAATCCACCAGAGGATAAAGAGAAAAAGTATTATATCTTTGGAAAAGATGGAGTAAAAAATCTTGCAGAAGATTTCGAGATACCATTTATTGGTCAGGTGCCGATAGTTCAAGGATTGAGAGAATCAGGTGATATTGGAAGACCTGGGGCTCTTCAAGAGGATTCTGATTTGAGTAAGATTTTTGATGATATTACAAAAAATATGATTATAAATTTAACGGAAAGAAATACTAAATTACCACCCACAGAGATTGTTAAAATCAAAACTATGGCTGGTTGTTCATAATTATGAGTGAGAAATTGACAGAAATTGAAAAAGCATTAGATGAAATAAGACCTTTTCTTCAAGGTGATGGAGGAAATATTGAGCTTGTCTCATTTGAAAATGACATTGTAAAAGTTAGGTTACTAGGCAATTGTATTGGATGCTCAGTCAACCAAATGACATTGAAAAATGGTGTGGAGATGACAATAAAAAAATATGTTCCTACTATTAAAGAAGTGATTAACGTTGAATGATAAATACTGATATTTTAATAATTGGTGCTGGCCCAACTGGACTTTTTACGGTATTTGAGGCAGGATTACTAGGGATGAGGTGTCATATTATTGACTCACTCGGAAAGCCTGGTGGACAATGTTCAGAAATATATCCAAAAAAACCTATCTATGATATTCCTGCTCATCCTGAAATTTTAGCTGGTGATTTGATTGATAATTTATTAAAACAAATAAAGCCTTTCAATCCAACTTATTCTCTCGGTCAAACCGCTGAAAAATTAGATAAAGTTGATGATGGCTTTATTGTAACAACTAACAAGGGTGTTGTAATTAAAGGAAAAGTTTTAGCAATTGCAGGTGGATTAGGTAATTTTGAGCCAAGAAAACCTTCCATTGATAACATTCTTAAATTTGAAGACAAAGGCTTACAATATAAAATAATTGAAAAAAAAATCTTCAAGGGTAAAAAAGTTGTCATATCAGGGGGTGGAGATTCAGCTCTTGACTGGACTATTGAGTTATCAAAAATTGCAAAAAAAGTTACACTAATTCACAGAAGAAATCAATTTAGAGGTGCTGTTGATTCAGCAAATCAAATTCAAAAACTTAAGGATGAAGGAGTTATTGATGTTATAACTCCTGCTACTTTATTAAAAATTAATGGTGATGATTGTGTAAAAAACGTTGAATTAAATCATAATGAATCTAAATTGAAAATTGATACAGATTTTATTATTCCACTTTATGGTCTTGTTCCAAAAATGGATGTTTTTAAAGAGTGGGGCTTGAATATTGATAAAAATGCTATAGTTGTTGATAATTCTAATGATTACAGTACAAATATTAAAGGGATTTATGCTATTGGAGATATAAATACATATCCAGGTAAATTAAAACTCATATTATCAGGGTTTCACGAAGCTGCAATTATGTGTCACAGTGCTTACAGTTTAATCAACCCTGAAAAAAAGAATACTTTAAAGTATACAACAATTTCTGGCATAAAAGGTTTTGATGGATCTGTTAAAAAAGCAAAAAAAATTGAAATTAATTCAATAAGGTAGACTAATAATGGCTCTAAACAAATCAGAAGTCTCATGGAAATCGCCATCAAATATTGCTTTAATTAAGTATTGGGGAAAAAAAGATAATCAGATAGCTTTAAACCCCTCTTTTAGCTTTACATTAAAAAATTGTTATACTTCTACATCAATAAGTTTTATTAAGTCTAATAATTTTCAGTATGAATTCAAGTTTCATGGTAATCATAAACCTGAATTCATTCCTAAACTAGATGTCTTTTTTTCAAGAATTAAAAAATATTTACCCTCTTTATCTAAACTTAGCTTAAAGATTAATTCGTTTAATTCTTTTCCCCACAGTAGCGGAATTGCATCCTCGGCATCAGCATTTAGCTCTTTAGCTTTATGTTTGATTGAGATTGAAAGTATGTTTTCTAACATAATAAATGAAGATAACTTTTTTGAAAAAGCATCATTTATTTCTCGACTTGGATCAGGAAGTGCTTCAAGAAGTATATATGGGCCTCTAACTTGTTGGGGAAAGACTGAGTTATACCCTGGGAGTTCGGACCAATATGCTATACCAATAAATATTAAAAACAATAATTTTCCCACATTCTGTGATTCAATTTTAATAGTTGATAGTGGAATAAAAAAAGTATCGAGTACTCTTGGACATCAGTTAATGGATAATCATATTTTCAAAAATGAAAGAATATCTCAGTCTCATTTAAACTCTTCCAAACTAAAAAAATCTATAGAATCCAACGATATTAATTCATTTGTAGAAGTCGTGGAAAATGAGGCACTCACACTACATGCATTAATGATGACTTCAAATCCAAATTTTATCTTATTTAAACCAAACACTATTAATATAATTGAACATGTTTTGAAATTTAGAGATGAAACAAATACTAAAATTTGTTTTACACTAGACGCGGGCGCAAATGTTCACTTATTATATCCTAAAAGCTCTTTCCAAATAGTTCAAGATTTTATTAAAAAAAGTCTAATTGTTTTTTGTGATGAAGGAAGATTCATAAATGATGAAGTTGGTTTGGGTCCTGAAAAAAATTAATTCTATGGATTCCTCAGTTTTTTATTCAAAAATTTTACTTTTTGGTGAGTATGGAATCTTGAAAAATTCTAATGGCTTGTCTATCCCTTATGATCAGTACAGTGGAAGATTAAAAATTGGCGATTTAAATATTCAAAAAGTGGTAGATTCAAATTCTAATTTGTTGGAATTTTATAATTATTTATCTAAAAATTCAGAGATTAAAAGTTTAATTAAACTAGATAGGTTATTTAATGATTTAAAATCTGGTTTATTTTTTGAAAGCTCGATACCAACTGGATATGGTGTTGGAAGTAGTGGAGCTATTGTTGCTGCAATTTACGAACACTATATTAGAGATGAATATGAAATTTTAAATAAAACCAAGAAAAATAGAATTTCAGACTTGATAAAGAACTTCTCTTTAATGGAATCTTTTTTCCACGGGAAATCCTCAGGATTAGATCCTTTAAATAGTTTCTTAAAATTACCTATTCTCATAAATTTTAATCACGGAATTCAAACAACAAGTCTTCCAATTGAAAACACTACTGGTAATGGTGGTATTTTTATAATAGACAGTGGCTTAAATAGAAATACAGAATCACTTGTCAATTTATTTTTTAAGTTGATGGCAGATACAGATGTGAGCAATGCCTTTGAAAAAGAATTTATTAGTAACACTAATAAATGTGTTGAAAATTTCTTGAACAGTGAATTCAATGAACTTTTTATGAATACAAAAAAAATATCAAAATTTATTCTTGAAAATTTTGAATTTATGATTCCAAAAGGATTTAAAAATCTTTGGGAAAAAGGAATTAATTCAGAAGATTTTATTCTTAAACCATGTGGTTCTGGAGGAGGAGGTTTTATATTAGGCTTATCCATGGATTTAAATAAAGCTAAAAGCTATTTTTCTAAATTCAGTTTTAAAGTAGTTTTTTCTTTTTAGTTTTTTTTTCAATTTTAGATTAACAATACTAATTTTAAGATAATTTAATTGTGATGAAATTAAATAAATACATTTCAGTACATAAGACAAGCTCTAAAAAAATTGCTGAAGATTATATATCAAAAAAAAAAGTTAAAGTTAACGGCTTGGTGATTACTGACATTTTTTTTCCAATTACAAAAAATGACAAGGTGTATTTGAATAATAAGTTAATTAAGAAAAAAAAATCAGGCTATATACTGTATAACAAGCCTGCTGATATTGATTCTAATTCTATTCCATTACACCTCAAAAAATTTTTAAAAAGTTTTTACAATGATGATGATTATAATTGGATTGGTCTTGAAATAGGTGTTTGCGGATTAGTATTGTTTTATGATGACAATAAGCTCAATCAATTAGTCGATAACATTTGGTTACTATTTGACTTAAAGTTTAAAAATCAATTAAATAAAAATCAAAAAAAAGATTTAAATGATTTTATCTTGTCGATAGATGAATTTAGCGAAATTAATTTTATCGATAATAAAAATGTTGCTGTAAAGATTCAAAAAAAAAATCAGAACAAATTATTTTTCAAACTCAATGAATTTAATGTTTTAATTATGGATAGGGTACTAATTCAGAATTTAGATAAATTTGATATTCCCAGAGGAAAATTTAGAAAATTGAATGATTTAGAAATACTTAATCTAAAATCCCTATCTACAAGCCCATATAAATCCTCTAGTCATTAATGTCCATGCATCAGGATGTTTTTTAAATTCCATAGGATCATGACCAATTGAAAAATAAAAAACTTTTCCTTCATCATATTGTTTTTTCCATGCTATGGGCATCACAACTCCATCAATCCAATGAAATATATCACCATTAAATTTTGTGTTTGCAACAATTTCAATATTAGGATCGTAATGTACATACCATTGTTCAGAGTAAATTTCAAAATCATTTAATCCTTTAGTTAATTCATCTTTGAGCATATTTACTTTGAAATTGACTTTTCCGCCAGGATGTGAAACCCATTGACCACCAATCATAAATTGATATCCAGGATTATTTCTAAATGAATCACCGAGACCTCCATGCGTACCAGCTATGCCAACTCCATTCCTTACAGCCTTCATTAAATTGCTCGCTGCCTTTCCATTTATTTCACCCATGGTTATTGATTGAATAATTAAGTCATATTTAATAAGTTCATCATAATCATTGTACACCTCTGTTCCGTTGTGTATTTTATAATTAGCTTTTTCAGAAATTAACCATTCTTCAACTAATTTTGAAAATAATTCTGGTTGATGACCATCCCAGCCACCCCACACAACTAATACATTTTTTTCATTCAATGATTGTGAATACTGATTATATGGTAATAAAACAAGTGTTAAAATTAGAATTTGAAATAATTTCATTTTAATTTTTAATAATTATGTTTTAAATTTATTAATTCAGGTTGTATCTCCAAAATTACTATTATGAAAAATAGAAGAAAATTTATTAAAAATTCAGCATTACTTGGTACTGGAATGTTTATAGTACCTAGAAATGTTTTGGGTGGGCCAGGATTTATTGCTCCTAGTGATCAATTAAATATTGCTTCAATTGGAACTGGCGGTAAAGGCTTCGATATTACTCATGATTGGGCGTCAAAAGAAAGGGTAATTGCTCTTTGTGATGTTCATCCAGATAAGAACGATGTAGTTAATGCTAGAAAAAAATATCCAAATGCTAATGTGTATGTTGACTTCCGAGAAATGTTAGATAATGAAAAGGATTTAGATGCAGTTACGGTCAGTACACCAGATCATACTCATGGTATTATAGCAAGTAATGCAATGAATAGAGGCTTGCATGTATATGTCCAAAAACCTCTAACTCACAATATCGAGGAAGCAAGAAAACTAACAATAATTGCCAGAAAGAATAAAGTTGTAACTCAAATGGGAAATCAAGGTGGTTCAAGTTCTGGTGTAGTCAAAATTCAAGAATGGGTTGACAAAAAAATGATTGGAACAATTAAAAAGATATATGCATGGACAAATCGACCTGTATGGCCTCAAGGATTTCCAATGCAAGACAATAATGAAGAAAAACCTAAAAATTTGAATTGGGATTTATGGTTAGGACCCGCGGAATATACAAAATATACTTCTCAGCTTCATCCGTTTAACTGGAGAGGATGGTGGAATTATGGAACTGGCGCTCTTGGTGATATGGGGTGTCATATTTTGGATGCACCATATAAAACCTTAGGCTTACATTATCCTACAGATGTAGAGTGCAGTGTTGGATCTGTTTATCAACAAGCTTGGAGTCAAAACTTTATTCCTGAAGGTTGTCCACCATCTTCAATTGTTACACTGCATTTTGATAAAACCAAAAAAAATGATTCCAAAATAGAACTTGTTTGGATGGATGGAGGTTTAAGGCCAAGTCACCCTGAGGATATACCAGCAGATGACTTTTTGGGTGAAAAAAATAGCACTAACGGGGTTTTGATGATTGGAGATAAAGGAGTGATTTCTTGCGGTGTTTATGCTTTGACTCCTAAACTTTACAGAAAAGGAAAAGAAACCATAATTTATAAAACTGATAATGGAAATAATCTTGATCATGTGCACCATATGGAGTGGATTAATGGTATCAAGGGTGGATATGGATCAGATGCTTACAAAAAAATTACTGCACCTTTTGAATACTCTGGGCCTTTTACAGAAACAGTTTTAATGGGTAATCTAGCAATTAGATCTTACATGAGTATGGGTGAGCAAAAGCCAAAATATTTTCCAGACAAATATCACACATCAGAGTTTGGAAAGTTTGTTGGAAGAAAAAAACTTCTGTGGGACGGAGATAACATGAAGATCACAAACTTTGATGAAGCTAATCGATTTGTAGGTAGATCGAGAAGAGTTGGTTGGGAATTTTAAATAAGTCCTATGGAAATAAAAAAAATAACTCTTTTATCTCTACTATTTATTTTCCTATCATGTAATGATAATCAGTTAAAAATTATAGATAAAAAAGGAGAAAAATCTCTTGAAGCTTCAAATTGGATTCCATTATTTAAGAAAAATTCTTTGGATGGATGGCATTATTTTCAAGACGATGGAAAAAAATCTGGTTGGACTGTTAATGATGGTGTTTTTACTTTTACATCTGCAAATGCCTCTGGTGAAGGTGATAAAAGCTTAGTGAGTGATAAAGAATATACAAGTTTTGCTATTTATTTTGAATGGAAAGTTTCTCCTGGGTCTAACAGTGGTTTTTTTTGGGGAGTAAAAGAAGATGATAAATATGAATTTCCATATGTTACAGGTCCTGAAATTCAAATTTTAGATGAAGGATTAAATGAAGAAACTCTTGACAAAACAACAATTGCTGGCGGATTATATGGTTTAGTTGCTCCTAAAAAGATTGTTACTAAATCTGCAAATGAGTGGAATAATTACCTCGTTACTATTGACCAGGAAAAAAATTATGGTAATGTTATTCATAATGGCGTGGATATTGTTACATTCCCACTAAGAGGAAATGCATGGGAAAAGATGCTTGAAGGAACTAAGTTTGTTAACTGTGTTAACGAATGGAAGAATTGTGAATTTGGGAAATTTAAAACAGGAAAAATTTCTATACAAGATCATCCTGGAATTATTTCTTTTCGAAACATGAAAATAAAAGAGTTATATGCAAATTAAAAATAATTCAAAAGAGTACGATGTAATTGTTGTTGGTTCAGGTGCGGGTGGTGGAATGGCTACAAAAGTTCTATCGGAAGCTGGTCTTTCTATTGCTGTAGTTGAGGCAGGACCATATTATGATCCTGCAAACCCGGAACAAATGACACAATTAAGACCTGCATACCACTCGCCAAGAAGAGGAGCTGGAACAACTAGATTTTTTGGAGACTATGATCAAGCTTATGGTGGTTGGGATATTGATGGTGAACCTTACAGTCAAAAAGAAAATACGGATTTTAGGTGGTTTAGATCAAGAATGCTTGGTGGTAGAACTAATCATTGGGGAAGAATTTCGCTTAGATTTGGGCCTGATGATTTTAAGAAAAAATCAATTGATGGTTTAGGGGAAGATTGGCCTATTTCATATGATGATATTAAACCTTATTATGATAAAGTTGATAAATTGATTGGTGTTTTTGGTACCAAAGAAAATATATATAATGAGCCTGACGGATTTTTTCTTCCTCCTCCAAAACCTAGATTACATGAACTTTTCTACATAGATGCTGCTAGAAAAAGCAATGTCAAAGTTATACCTTCCCGTTTATCTATCTTAACTAAAAGACTAAATAATGAAAGGGGTATATGTTACTATTGTAATGGTTGTGCAAGGAGTTGTAATGTTTATGGTGATTTTTCCTCAGGATCTTGTTTAATTTTTCCTGCTCAAAAGTCTGGTGGTCAAATTGATTTACATGTCAATTCTATGGTAAGAACTGTAACAACAGACAATGAAGGCAAAGCAACTGGAGTTTCATTTATAGATAAAGAAGAAAATAAAGAATATAAAATAAAAGGGAAAGTTGTAGTATTAGCTGCATCAGCCTGTAGCTCAGCAAGAATCTTACTTAATTCAAAATCAAAGCAACATCCAAATGGATTAGGTAATAGTTCAGATTTAGTTGGTAAATATTTACATGACTCAACGGGTGGTGATATGATGGCTTTTATTCCTCGATTAATTAATAGAAAAACTTATAATGAGGATGGTGTTGGTGGTATGCATGTTTATTCACCTTGGTGGTTGGACAATAAAGATTTAGATTTTGCGAGAGGATATCATATCGAGCAATGGGGAGGATTAGGAGCTCCAACATATGGAACTGGTTTTGATGTAAACAGATTTAATAAATTTTTTGGGATTAATAAAGCTGGTGGATATGGAAATGTTTTGCGTGAAGATATGAAAAAATACTACGGTTCAACTATAGGTCTTTCTGGCCGAGGAGAATCTATTGCTCAAAAAACAAATTATTGTGAGATTGATCCAAACAAGGTTGATAAGTTTGGTGTTCCTGTACTAAGATTTAATTATCAATGGACTGATAATGAAATCAAACAAGCAAAGCATATGCAGGATACATTTGAAGAAATAATTCATAATATGGGAGGTATATCGCTATGGGACAAACCTGGAAAAGATAGTAATTATGGTTTAACAAAACCAGGACAAATTATTCATGAGGTTGGTACCACAAGAATGGGTTCAGATTCAAAAGACTCTGTTGTAAATGAATTTGAGAAATTACACGACACTAATAATGTGTATGTAGTAGATGCGGGTCCTTTTGTTTCCCAAGCGGATAAAAATCCTACATGGACTATTCTTGCTTTGGCTATGAGATCTTCTGAAAAAATCGTAGAGGAATTTAAAAAACAAAATTTTTAAAGATGAATAGAAGAGATTCAATCAAGAACTTAACCTTTTTGTCAATTGGAGCTGGGCTTCTGCTTGAAGGGTGTTATGGTATTTCAAGAGAAAAAATAAAAAGATCTTTAACTAGATATGAGTATGGTAGAACTCCTGAAGAAAAACTATATGATGATAAGTTATTTGCTGAAAAGTTTTTTACAAACCAAGAACTATTTACACTTGATAAAATATGTAATTTAATTCTACCACCAAACGAATTTGGGTCAATCAGAGATGCTGAGGTTGTTCAATTGATTGAATTTATGGCTAAAGACATCCCAACTTATAAAGAACCATTAAGAAACGGTTTAATATGGATTGATAACGAATCTAAAAAAAGATTTAATAATCTTTTTGTGGATTGTGAGATTGCAGAACAAGAAAATATTTTTGATGAAATTGCATACTACGATCCAAATAAAAGTATTTCAGATTACTCTGAACCTGTTCAATGGTTTAATTTAGTTAGAAACCTTACAATGACTGGATATTTTACTTCTGAAGTTGGAATTAATGAACTTGGCTATAAGGGAAATATACCAAACATATGGGACGGTGTTCCTCAAGACGTACTTGATCAATACGGTTTAGAGTACGATAAAGATTGGTTGGAAAAGTTTGTTGATCAGTCTAAAAGAAATATCATAGCTGAATGGGATGACGAAGGTAATTTAATCACTTAATATAAAAAAAGCCGCTAAGTTGCGGCTTTTTAATTTTCACAAATTATTTATTTTTGTTCAAGAATTGCTAAAGCTTTATCTTTCTCTGCAAGCCAAGAGACTATGAAGATAAGATCCTCAGATCCTTTGTTCTCAGAAAGGTGCCACATATTTGCAACTCCCAAAAAGGCTTTATCACCAGCCTTATATGTTTGAGAAGTGATAATCTTTTTTTCTGCATCTAATTCATCCAATGAAGTTTCAGAGTCATAATTAACTGTTAGTTCACCTTGAATAACATATGCTACTCCAGTATAAGGATGATAATGCCATGGTGATTGAAAACCAGGAGCCCAACGCTTTATTTGACTAGTAATTGCTGCTTCGCCTGTTGGATATGAAAATTTTGTTCCTAAGGGATCTTCTGTAACACTTGTCATAATATCACCATTTTCAAATGATACCATATTGTTATCTAGGCCAGATTCTGTTGTAATTGAATCACCTGTGTTTACAACACATGATGTGAGTATTAGTGTAATTATAAAAAGTTTAAATATATTCTTCATCTTTTATTTTTTTTCCTGATAATCATAATATCCCTCAACTGGAATCATTAAGTGATCATAGCCAGTCCCTTTAAACATTACGTAAGGTCCACCTGAATTAAAGTCAGTTGTAAACCCATCCAATGAAGCAGGATCTTTTGGAAATAACATAATGTGCGCACCTGATTCTATCCATTGTCCCTCAGCAGCATCCTCTTTATTCAAAACAAAATGTTTAGTGTTATCTTCTCCCATATCACCATGAAGCATGTATGAGTATCCATCAAAGTCAAGTTGGGGTGTTTCTCCAGACATGTAAGCCATAGCCCATTTCATAGATTGAGCATCACCAACCATAGGCATTGCTTCATGTGGATCTTTCCAGCCATTTTCTGGATCAGCAGGACCTCTTGGGTTTGCAGCCATAGCAGTCCAACCATTAGTACCTTCTCTTAAAACTGTACCATCTACATCGACTACAGTGCATTCAGCTGCAATAAATGAGGGAGCTGCCGTACTGTATGCCCATATTTTCCATTCATTGGATGTATGTGGACCCTCCGGTTCACCATTAGTTTCAACTTTTTCAACGACCGTAGTTTCACAGGAAATTAAAAAAATTGAAATAATAAATAAGATAAATTTTTTCATATTGATAAGTTTTTTCATAAATATATAAAAAAAGCCCCATTTTTGGGGCTTTTGTGGTACCTCGCAGAATCGAACTGCGGACACAAGGATTTTCAGTCCTTTGCTCTACCAACTGAGCTAAGGTACCATGCAATTTTTTGCAGTGGCAAATATAATCCTTTTCAATAATAAATGAAAAATACTCAAACTTATTTACTTTTGCTTTAATAATGAATTTACTTGTAGATATTGGAAATACATTAACTAAAATTGCTGTCTCTGATGGTAAATCTATACTAACAGAATTCAAGTTAAGGTCAATTGATTTGGATTTTATCAAAGATACTATAGAGGATAATAACATAAAAAATAGTGCAATTTCAAATGTGAGAAAACCAAATCAAAAATTATTTGATTTGTGTAATTCAAAATCAAATCTCTACACCTTTAATAAAGAAATTAGATTACCGTTTAAAAACCCATATGATGACGGTTTGGTAGGTGAAGATAGATTATCATTAATATTGGGAGCATATTCGATGTACCCACAAGAGAATGTTTTAGTAGTTGATCTAGGAACTTGTATCACATATGATATCAAAACTTCTAAAAACGTTTATCAAGCAGGTGGAATTTCACCAGGTTTATCATTGAGAAAGAAATCTTTATCCTCAGGCACAGTCAATCTAAATGAAATAGATCCTGTATATCCAAAATCAATGATAGCTTCAGACACTCACAGTTCTATAAGTATTGGACTACTAATAGGAATTCAATCAGAAATTGAAGGAATGATTAACAGGTATGAAAAAATATATAAAAATTTGAAAGTAATTGTTACTGGGGGTGACTCAATTTTTTTGTCTGGTAAGTTAAAAAACACCATATTTACAAATTCAAATTTTATATATAAAGGTTTGAATTATCTAATTGAATATAACCAAGTAAATGAATAGGTTTTTTTTAATAATCTTTTTTTTCTCAATCTCACTTTCCTCTCAAAAACTAAGTTATTCGCCTTATTCATACTTTGGAGCTGGTGATAAAGGTTTTACATCAACTGCTGAGAACCAAATGATGGGAGGTTTGTTGGTATATTATGATAGTACTCATGTAAACCTTAACAATGCAGCATCGCTTTCAAAATTAAAATTTGTTAATTATAACCTAGGAATTGATATTAAATCTAATTCATTCAAAAATAATTCAATTAACGAAAAATCTACAGCTGCAGGTTTAAAATATATATCTGTTTCAATACCAACAAAAGTTTTTTCTTTTTCATTTGGATTAAAGCCAGACACTTCAGTTGGTTATTATCTTGAAAGTAATGATGATACTAAAACAATAGCTGAATTGAATAGGTTTGAGGGTGATGGTGGTATTAATAATGCATTTCTTTCTGTTGGATTTGAAATTATAAAAAACTGGGGCCTAGGAATATCTTCATCTTATTCATTTGGAAACATAAATCATTACCACTCTAAGTTTCTTGAAGATATTGAATTATATACTAAAGTTTCAAACGAATCATCTCTAAGCGGTTTAAACGTTAGTTTTTCATCTGTATTTCAAACTAAAATTTCTGAAAAACTTACACTTAAAACCTCATTAAATTATTCTCAAGATTCTAAGTTAAAATCAAAAAATAATCAATCTATTTCTACTCTTAAGCAGGATGGATCATATGGTGGAGATATTGAACAAAGTGACCTTGATGTTTTAGGTTTAAAACAAACAACATTTTTAATACCAAGTTCAATTAGTTATGGACTGGGCATAGGTCAAGATAAAAAATGGTTTGTTGGTATGAGTTTGAAAAATCAAAATGGTGGAGGTTTTGAAAATCAAATAATGAACTTGGATAATGTTAAATTTAGGAGCTCTAAGCTTTACTCTTTTGGAGGATTTTATTTACCTAAGTATGATTCATTTACTAGCTATCTAAATACTATAACTTACAGATTTGGAGTGAGATATGAATCTGGAGGACTTTATGTAAATGGTCATCAGATTAATGATTTTGGTATAAATTTTGGTTTAAGTTTACCGCTTGCTAATTTATCAAGTGCCAATTTAGGCTTTGAAATTGGTCAGCGTGGAACTAATAGTTCTGGACTCATTAAGGAAAATTATTTTAGTTTAAAGCTTGGTTTTTCTCTAAATGACTTATGGTTTATAAAAAGTCTTTATAATTAAAAAATGTTTATGAAATATTTTATTTTATTTTTTTCGATTTTTTCAATTAGTTATATTAATGCTCAATCAAGCGATGATTGTATAAGTAACCTATCAATTTTTGCTGAATATTATAAAGTAAAAAATTATGAATCGGCTTATGAGCCTTGGATGAAGGTTAGAAAAGAATGTCCAAAAATAAATGCAGCAATATACTCCTACGGAAAAAGGATGTTAGAACACTTCATTAAGTCCAATGATGGTGATGACAAAATTGCTTATCAAAATGATCTTTTAAGTCTTTACGATGAGTGGTTAATTAATTTTCCAAGTTTGAAGGGAAGAAATATAATTGGTGAAATTATATCTAACAAAGCCCAAGCAATGCTTGATAATAATCTAGCCTCTAATTCTGAAATATACAATACGTTCAATAGTGCCTACGTGCAGGACAGATCTAGTTTTGATGACCCTAAACCTCTTTACAATTATTTTAAAACTTATTACGAATTATATAAGTCTGGCGAAGGTGATGTAACTCTTTCACTTGTTTTTGATAAGTATGAAGACATATCTGAAAGATTTGAAGAAGTTATTGATGGCTATTCTAAGCAGCTGGATATACTACTTAAAAAGGAAGAGTCCGGACAACCTTTATCCTCAAGAGAAAAATCAAACAAAAGAGCCTTTGGTATCAACTCAAATGCCTCCACAATTTATCTAAAAAATTTAAATGCAATAATTGCCAAAGAGTCAACATGTGAAAATTTAATTCCATTATACAGAAAGAATTTGGAGGATAACAAGGAAAATCCAATATGGCTAAACAGAGCAGCAAGTAGAATGGATAGTAAGGATTGCTCTGATGATCCTCTTTTTGTTGAATTAGTTGAACTATTACATAACTTAAATCCTTCAGCAAACTCAGCATATTATTTAGGTTTATTAAATGATAAAAAAGGTAATGAGTCTGAGGCACTAAAATTTTATAATGAATCTATTGACTTAGAAACAGACAATATCAAAAAAGCAAGAATATTATATAAGATTGCCTCAAAATATAAAAAAACCAATCAGTTTCCTAAATCTCGAAATTATGCAAGGAGAGCTCTTGAATATCAACCCTCTTTGGGAAGTGCTTATCTGCTCATATCAAATTTATATGCATCAAGCGCAAATAATTGTGGTAATACTCAATTTGAAAAAAGAGCTGTTTACTGGTTAGCGGCAAAAGAAGCTCGCAAAGCTGCCAATATTGATGCTAGTGTTAGAAAAACTGCTATCAGAACTGCAGAAAGTTATGAAGGAAGAGCTCCATCAAAAACTGATATATTTACTGAAGGAAATGCTGGTAAAACTATAAAATTTAATTGTTGGATAGGTCTTTCAGTTACGGTGCCAAGTTTATAATGAATTATAAATTATTTTTTTTTATAATTTGTTCTGTATTTATTTTTTCTTGTGAAAGTTATTTTGATGATGTAAAAAAAATAAATTCTAGCGGACTAATCCCTGCAGGCAAAACAAAAAATTTTATTTTAAAATATACTGACTCAGCAAAACTTAAAGCTGTACTGAAATCACCTTTAAATATTGATTACACTAATCAAAATTTTCCATACTCTGAATTTCCCGATGGTTTAAATATAGAATTCTTTGATTTAAAAGAAGGATCTACAAAAGTCTCCTCCAATTATGGTATAGTGTACTACACGACAAAAATTGTAAGTTTAGAGGGTAATGTTATTATTCAGTCTCCAGATAGTTCTTTTATCAAATCAAATCAAATTTTTTGGGATCCTGAACAAGAATGGCTGTTCACTGAAGAAAAAATTGTTTTCTCAAGTGACGATTACAATATAAGAGCTCAAAAAATGGATGCTGATCGTTCATTTAAATTATTAAAAACAGGTAAATTAGATGGTAGCTTTATATTTGAAGATAAAGAATAGCTTATGAAATATCCACCAATTTTTGATTATTTATATTTATTTATTGCTGTTTTTATTTTTTGTGATATTGTATTATTTAAAGAATCATTTTCAGGAAATGAAATTTTAATTTTTTTCGGCTTTATGTCTTTGTTTATGTTCTTTTTTAGAAGATATTTTAGAAATAAGTTTGATAAAAGAAATAAATGATTTTAAAATATTTTTTCAAGATAATTATCACCTGCTTTAGTTTTTAGTACCTATTTGAGTTAATTATTCTTTAGGTTAATATTTATCTAATTTCCGTGATTATTTGTATTTTCGTTTACTAAATTTTAAACAATGGCAGTATTAGGAAGTTTAAGAAGAAACTCTTTTGTTTTAATCGCAGTGATTGGTATGGCTTTATTCGCCTTTGTAATTGCTGGAGTCTTTGATGGTAATTCTTTCCAATCTCAAGATCCTATTGGAAAAGTCAATGGTGAAGTTTTATCATTAAATGACTTTAGATCTAAAGTTGATTTATTTCAAAAATCTTATAATTTTAATGACCTACAATCAATTAATACTGCTTGGGATCAAACAGTAAGAAATGAATTACTTTATCAGGAAATTAGTGAATTAGGTTTAAGTTCTGGAAAAGATCACTTGGAATACTTCATTTCATCAAACCCCAATTTTTATGAAAATGATAGGTTTTTAAATGATGCTGGAATATTTGATATGAGTTTGTTTAGTAATTTTATTTCTGAATTGAAAGACTTTGATCCTCAGGGTTATGCACAATGGAGCTCACAAGAAAATGATTTTAAAAATCAAATCAATATTGATTTATATATGAATATGGTTTACTCTGGAATTAATTCTAATGTTTTTGAGGGTGAAAAAGAGTTTTTAAAATCTAATGAATTGGTTGATATTTCATTTGTTAAAATTCCTTATGAATCAATTGATGACAGCTTAGTTTCTGTTTCAAATTCTGAAATTTCTAAATACATAAAAGATAATCCTAAAGATTTTAAACAAGAAGAATCGAGAGATATAAAGTACGTTCTATTTGATGAAAAACCATCTGCTAAAGATGAAAGAGAGTTAAGAGCAAGACTTTCTGAAATGTTAGTTGAAAAAGAGGAGTATAATCAAGTTTCAAAGCTAAATGAAGTTATTCCAAGTTTTTTAACTACCAAAGAGATAGACTTATATCTGGAGGATAATTCTGATATTCCATTTGATACAATCTACAGACCCAAAGGCTTTTTCTCTTCCAATCACGGAGAATTAATTTTCAATCTTGATAAAAATAGAACCTATGGACCATACGTAGATGGAGAATATTTTAAAGTTACAAAGCTCCTTGACAAAAAAAATAACGGTAATGTTAGAGCAAGTCATATATTAATTTCATACTCCGGCGCACAGGGCTCAACTTCTCAGATTTCCAGAACCAAAGATGAAGCTAAATCAGAAGCAAATAGAATCTTGAGGTTAGTTAGGGCAGATTCTAATAATTTTTCTACTCTCGCGCTTGAAAATTCTGACGGACCATCAAAAACAAATGGTGGAGATCTTGGGTTTTTTCAAGAGGGTGTAATGACAAAAGCCTTTAACGATTTTGTTTTTAAAAACAGAGTAGGTAGGATAGGTATGGTTGAAACTGAGTTTGGTTTTCATGTAATTAAAATTACTGCTAAAGAAGATTTAGTTAAAGTCGCAACTCTTGCATTGAGAAATATCCCATCTGAAAAAACAAGTGATTCTATATTCAACATAGCTTCAAAGTTCGAGATTGAGCTTTCTAGTAATGGAAATATTGATGAAGTTGCTGAAAATTTGAGGCTGGAAGTTAAATCTCAAAATAATATTAGCAGGCTTGACCATGACTTACCTAGTTTACCTAACCAGAGAAGATTGGTTCAGTGGTTATATAATGATGAAACAACTATTAATGATTACCAAAGATTTGATATTTCTAGAGGAGGTTATGTAATTGCTCAATTGGTTGATAGTAAAGATGAAGGTTTACAAAGCAATGAGATGGCTTTATTAAACGTACTGCCAAAGCTTCAAAATGAAAAAAAGGCAGAGATTATTTTCAAAAGAAATAAAGAAAATAACACACTTGAAGATTTAGCAAAATCTAATAACATTCAGATAATCAATGTTGATGCAATCAATAAAAATACGCCTGTAGTATCCCAAGCTGGATATGAACCTGGTTTAATTGGTAAAGCTTTTTCATTAGAGCTGGGTGAAGAATCTGAATTATTTCGTGGAGAGACTGGTGTATATATGATAAGATTAGATAAAAAAGATATCGGTACTAAAAAACCAAACTCATATAGATCATTTCAAAACCAATTATCATCTTTATATAGATCTAATATTGATTTTCAAATTGTTGAATCATTAAAAGAATCTGCTAAAATTGAGGATAATAGATCTTCTTATTATTAAAAATTTGATATAAACGAGTACAGGAAATAGAATAAAAAAATTATAGTAATTATAGTTTTAAATACTGTACCTACTAAAACTCCAATTAAAGACCCTAATGCAGGTAAAAATGATTTTGTAATATTTTTATTTGATATTATTTCGCCAGTAAATGCACCTATGAAAGGTCCAAAAATTAAACCTAGTGGACCAATTAAAAATAAACCAAAAATAAGACCAATTGTAGCCCCTAATTGACCTCCTTTAGTTCCTCCAAGTTTTTGAACCCCGACAATTGGAATAATATAATCTAAAACTGAAATTGTAATTGCAATTAAAAATGTGGTAAATAGAAACCAAAATGAAAAACTAACATAATTTGTAAAATTTAGTGCCAATAGACCAAACCATGATGCAATCGGTCCAGGTAAGATTGGAAGAAAGCTGCCTAGCAATCCTATTAAACATAAAATTAATCCTATCACCGAAAGTAAAATATCCATAGTAATTATTAATACAAATTTTGTAATTTCATATGGGATGAACAATATAAAATTAATTTATATTTTTTTTATTTTAATTAGTGGGTGTCAATATAATTTAAATAATCAACCTGATTTAATAATAAATCAAGAAACAAAATGGGCAATTACTGATGAACACCCATCAACAGTAGAATGTGATAAAATAATCGATAAAAAGAATCGTATTCAATGCTTCAACTCTTATATTTCTGATTTATTTGTGCAAAATATAATGAAGGATTTAGTTCTAGAAAATTCAAATAATAATGATACAATTTTTTTTGATTTAACTTTTGATAGTAATGGAAAAATTATTGTAGAAGGTATGACTGGAAATAATGAAATCATTAGTTCAATAGATGATATTAAAAAAAAAGTTGAAAATTTTCCAAATATTCTTCCTGCTACTAAAACTAATTTAGGAATTGCAGTAAAATCGAAAATTAAATTACCAATAATATTTAAGTCAGATTAATGGAATCAAAAATAATTTTAGGAATTGATCCTGGAACTAATGTAATGGGATATGGAATTATTTCAATTACTGGAGAAAAAGTAAAGCTGATTGATTTTAGTGATTTTAGTTTAAATAAATTAGATAATCATTATTTAAAACTTAAAAATATTTTTTCTTCTTTAACTAAAATTATAGATAAATATAATCCAGATGAAATTGCTATTGAAGCTCCTTTTTTTGGAAAAAATGTTCAATCTATGCTAAAGCTGGGAAGAGCTCAAGGTGTAGCAATGGCTGCTGGACTACTCAAAGAAATTCCAATAAATGAATACTCACCAAAAAAAATTAAAATGGCTATAACTGGGAATGGAAATGCATCAAAGGAGCAAGTTGCTAAGATGTTACAAAGTATTTTAAAATTTAAGGAAATACCTAAAAATTTAGATTCAACAGATGGACTAGCTGTTGCGATGTGTCATTTTTATAATTCAAAAAAAATAAGTTTGGGAACAAAATTTTCCAGTTGGGATTCTTATGTAAAAAATAATCCTGAAAAAATTACCTAATTGGCTGGTATATATATTCATATTCCTTTTTGTAAGCAAGCTTGTCACTACTGTAATTTTCATTTTTCTACTAATCTCAAATCAAAAAAAACAATTATTAATTCCATAATAAAAGAAATTAAGCTTAAGTCAAAATTTGAAAATGAGGAAATTGAAACAATTTATTTTGGTGGAGGAACTCCAACTCTTTTATCATCACTTGAAACTGAAGCTATCTTAAATTGTATTTATAAATACTATAAAGTAAAATCAGAATCTGAGATTACGATCGAAGCTAACCCTGATGACATAACAATTGATAGATTAAAATTTTTAAAAAAATTATCATTTAATAGATTGAGTATTGGAGTGCAATCATTTATTGATAGTGAGCTTAAATTGATGAACAGAGCTCACAATTCTAACAAAGCCATTAGATCAGTTGAAGTTTCTAAATCAGTATTCAATAATATTTCTGTTGATTTATTATATGGTTTACCTGACTCTAATGTTGAGACATTGAATCACAACATTAATATTTTACTAAATTTTGATATTAAACACATTTCATCATATGCTTTAACGTTAGAGCCTAAAACTGCTTTAGAAAAATTTATTAAAAAAGGTCTTGTTGAACTTCCAAATGATGATATTGTTTTTGAACAATTCAAGCATGTAAATAGAGAATTAATTAGTAATGATTACATAAATTATGAATTATCAAGTTTTGCAAAAAAAAATTTTTTTTCAAAGAATAATACTGGTTACTGGTTAAGAAAAAAATATATTGGAATTGGTCCTTCAGCGCACAGTTACAATGGACTTTATAGAAGTTGGAACATCTCAAATAACAAAAAATATATTGATCAGATTCAATCTGGAAAGTTATTTTATAAAAAGGAAATTCTTACGAAGGTAGATCAATATAATGAATATGTTATGACTGGTTTAAGAACAATGTGGGGAATCTCTATAAATTTTATTGAAAATAAATTTGGTAAAAATTTCAAAAACCATTTTTTAAAATCCATCAAGAAATATATTGAACAAAAGCTCATACATATTTCAAATGGTATGTATATAACAACTGACTCTGCTAGATTTCTTGCAGATGGAATTGCTGCAGATTTATTTATAATTGATTTATCAGAATAAATTAATTTTTATTTTGTAAAAAATTTATAAAAATTTGAAATTGTTTCAATTCCGTTGTAATAGTTTGATAAACCGAAGTGTTCATTGGGCGAATGAATAGCATCACTATCTAAACCAAATCCCATAAGTATAGTTTTTACACCTAATTCTTTTTCAAATTGAGCGATGATTGGAATAGAACCTCCATCTTTAACAGAAAAAGGTTTTTTATTATACACAGAATTATAGGCTTCACTTGCAGCTAAATATGCTTTAGAATCAGTAGAAGTTATGTAGGGTTCTCCACCATGATGTTCATTAACTTTAAGTTTCATTCCAGTTGGGGTCATTTTTTTCATGTAATCTTTGAAAAGTTTACTAATTTTCTTCCAATTTTGGTTGCTAACTAACCTCATTGAAATCTTTGCAAATGCTTTACTAGGTATTACAGTTTTTGAACCTTCGTCAGTATATCCCCCCCAAATTCCATTAACATCAAGACATGGCCTAATCGATTTTCTTTCTAATGTAGTATATGATTTTTCACCATGTACATCATTGATTTCCAATGAATTTTTAAATTCATTGATATCAAATGGTACTAAGCCGTTTTTTTTTCTTTCTTCATCCGAATATTCAATTACGTCATCATAAAAGCCGGGAATAGTAATTCTATTATTTTCATCGTGTAAATTAGAAATCATCCTAGCTAAAGAATTAATTGGGTTTGCAACACTTCCTCCGTAAAGACCTGAGTGTAGATCTCGGTTTGGTCCAGTAAGCTCAACTTCTAAGTATGCAAGCCCCCTCAGTCCAGTTGTTATAGAGGGAATGTCTTTATCAATCATTCCAGTATCTGAGACAAGAATAATATCACATTTAAGTTTCTCTTTATTTTCTTTCACAAAAACTTCTAAATTATCACTTCCAATTTCCTCCTCACCTTCAATCATAAACTTTATATTACATGGAACTCCACTAGTATTATTTAAAACCTCAATTGCTTTTAAATGCATATACATTTGACCTTTATCGTCACAAGATCCTCTTGCAAAGATTGCTCCCTCAGGATGAATATTAGTTTTCTTAACAATTGGTTCGAATGGATCAGAATTCCACAGTTCAATTGGATCAACTGGTTGTACATCGTAATGGCCGTAAATTAAAACTGTTGGAAGGTTTGGGTCCTTAATTTTTTCAGCATAAACTATAGGATAACCAGCAGTTTCACAAATTTCACAATTGTCCAAACCCAAGTTTTTTAATTTATTCTTTAAAAAACTTGCAGCATCTCTTATGCTATTTTTATATTCTTTAATTGCACTTATGGAAGGTATTCTTAATAAATCAAAAAGTTCTTCTAATAACCTTTCTTTATTGTTTTCTATATACGTTTTTACGTCCATAACAAATCTTAAACAAATTTAACTAAATACAATTTTTATACATTAATAAAACATCTATTTATTTTAATAATCTTGCTTATATTTGCTTCCGTTTCGCGGGTGTGGTGAAATTGGTAGACACGCTAGATTTAGGATCTAGTGCTTCACGGCGTGGGGGTTCGAGTCCCTTCACCCGCACTTTAAAAACCTCAGCTTAATTGAGGTTTTTTTGATTTACTTATCATGATAAAAAAAATATTTATAAAAATATTTATTTTAATTTCAATACCTATGAATAGTCAAAGTATAGATTTGGTTAACCCTAAAGATAATATTGGTATTGAGAATTGGATTATTGTAAACGATGATGTAATGGGAGGTATATCAAAATCAAAACTTTACATAGATAATTATAATAATTTAGTATTTAATGGTTATTTATCTTTAGAAAATAATGGAGGGTTTGCTTCTTGTCGGTTAAACCTAAATGAAGTAAACCTTGATGGTATCAAATCATTTTCAATTAAATATAGAGGTGATGGTAATATTTATAAATTAAGACTTCAACAATCTAATAGAAGAGCCTCATACTCAATTGACTTTAAATCTAAAAAAGATCAATGGCAGGAAGTTAATTTATCAATCAAAGATTTCACAGCTACTTGGAGAGGATTTACATACTCAGATTATCCTGAGATTGAACTAGATAAAATAAACTCATTGGGCATACAAATTTCAAATAAACAAGAGGGAAATTTTAAATTAGAAATCAAGAATATAAAAGTAAATTATTGATAATTAAATTTAGTTTGTTAATTTTTTCTTTTAACCCATATTTCGTGTAATGGATCACCTTTACTGCTAAATCCTCTATGGTTCCATTCACCATTAATTAGTTCATAATCAAACTTCAATTTACTACCTACTTTTGAATTATCTCTTGAAAAAAATTCAATAATCTCTGAATATTTCCCATCTTTTGTTGTGTAAATCCCACCTCCAGTTCCCATGAATTGCTTAGTTTCAGTATTATATGCAATCCATTGAAATCTTTTTCCAGAAAGTAATTTCATAGTTTTTCTAGGGCCATCAATTTTTCTCATTTGTTTTTTACCATTTCTATATCTACCACCCATTAGCCAAGCACCTTCTAAATTACCTTCTGATCCATTATCAAATCTATTCCATGTTCTTTGCATTGAGGGAATTGAAATTGAATTTTTATTAATTTTTATTTTAAAAGTAGTTTCTGTACCAACTCTTTCAGGATTTCTTGTATCAAATTCTACCATCTCCGTCAAATTATCACCTTCAAGCTTCCAGGTACCACCATTTGTATATATAAATTCACCTGTTTCAGCATTAAAAATACTTATAGATTGATATCCTTGTGAAGTAAATATAACTATCTGCTTTTCTTTGATACCATTATAATTTTCATGAACTCTTTCCCAGGATCCAACCAGACTTTGGCAATTTATTTCCAATGAAATATGGAAAATAATAATTATGAAAAATATTTTTTTCATAATGATATGCTTTTAATAATTCGTTCACTTGCTCCAGTTCTAATTTTTAAATATTTAGATATTATTTTAGTTAGTTTTTGTCTATAATTTCCATCACTAATCAATTTATCAAATTGATTATTAAATTCAATCTGATTTCTGATAGAAATAACTCCACCCATACTAACCAAATCAACAGATTCTATAAATTTTTTGTAGTTTTTGCCAATTACAACAGGAATATCAAAAACACAAGCTTCTAAGATATTATGCAAACCTGTATTACCCATTCCTCCACCGATGTAAGCAATTTTACAATAACTATATAATTTTTTTAGATCGCCAATAGTATCTACTAATAAAATATTTGATTGAATTTTCTTTTCTGAAAAACAGGAAACTGGAACTGATAAATTCTTTTTAATTCTTATTAAATTATCTCTTGAAGTATTATGTGGTGCAATTATCCAAAATAAATTTTCATGATTATTTTTTTTAATATATTCTATAATAATTTCTTCATCTTCTTTCCATGTACTTCCACAGACAATTATTTTTTTATTTTTCGATAACTCCTCAAATTTATCAATCTTATTGTTAAGATTTAATTGAAGTTTTACTCTGTCAATTTTTAAACTTCCAACAATTTCAACGTTATTTATTTCATTTTCATTAAGTACATTTTTAGAATTTTGATCTTGTACAAAAATTTTATCAAATGTTTTTATTTTATTTCTTATCCATGAATTAAAAAAAATAAAATACCAGTCTTTTTTTTTGAAGTTAGCTTCAATCAAATATTTTTTAGACCCATGATGATTTAATTCATCAATATAATTAGGCCATATTTCTGACTTTACAAAAACTGAAATACACGGATTAATTATTTTAATAAATTTTTGAGAATTTGATTTGGTATCTAATGGTAAATAAAAAGTGTAATCAATTTCACTTATTCTTTTTTTTAATTTAAAACCAGATTCAGAAAAAAAAGTTAAAATAATTTTATACTTAAATTTTTTTTTTAATTTAATTATAAATGGTACAGCAAGTTCATATTCACCTAGTGATGCAGCATGAACCCATATGTGATTATCTCCAGAATTAATTGATGAAGATATTTTATTAAAGGTATCTTTTCTAAATTCTAAAAACCTTTTGACCCTTTTATTAAAAATACCTATTGAAGGAAGAACTGATGCTATTAGATTTATTAATATTCTGTATAATAAATTCATCAATACTAAAGTAATACATTTAGAAATAGTAAATTTGGATTAAATTTTTTTTATGAAAAAAATTCAAATGGTAGACCTTCAAAGTCAGTATAATAAGATTAAGGATGTTGTTGATAGTTCTATCATTAGTGTAATGGAAAATGCTTCATTTATAAATGGTCCAACTGTAAAAAGTTTTCAAAAAAATCTTGAAGATTACCTTGGAGTTAAACATGTAATTCCTTGTGCTAACGGAACTGATGCTTTACAGATAGCTATGATGTCCTTAGATTTGAAACCTGGAGATGAAGTAATTACCACAAACTTTACTTTTGCAGCTACCGTTGAGGTTATATCTCTTCTGAATTTAAAGCCTGTTTTAGTTGATGTAGAATTAGATAGTTTTAATATTGATTGTAATAAGATAAAAAAAGCCATTACTTCAAAAACAAAGGCAATTGTTCCAGTTCATCTATTTGGACAGTCTGCCGATATGGAAAAAGTTATGCAGATAGCTAAAGAATACAATCTCTTTGTTATTGAAGATAATGCTCAAGCCATAGGTGCTACATTTCAGTTTAGCTCGGGAATTAAAAGAAAAACAGGGACTATTGGGGATATAGGTACGACATCTTTTTTTCCTTCAAAAAATCTAGGTTGTTTTGGTGATGGTGGAGCTTTATTTACAAACAACGACGATTTAGCTTACAAGATTAGGGGAATCGTAAACCATGGTATGTATGAGAGATATCATCATGATGTTGTCGGTGTTAATTCAAGATTAGATTCAGTTCAGGCTGCGGTCTTGGATGCCAAATTACCACACTTAAACTCTTATAATAAATCACGACAAACATCAGCAAAAAAATATACTGAGCTATTAAAAGGTTGTGACAAAATAAAAACTCCGATGTTTTCTAATGGATGTATAGATGTATGTTCAAATTGTCATTGTCATGTTTTTCATCAATACACAATTAGAATTCTATCCGATAAAAGAAATGATCTTTCGAAATATTTGTCTGATTTGAAAATACCTTTTGGTATATATTACCCAATACCCTTACATAGACAGAAAGCATATAAAAATAAAGATTATGATGATGAAGATTTTTTAAATACAAACCTCTTATCAAGCCAAGTTATTTCCTTGCCAATGCATTCTGAATTGACCGATGAACAGATTGAATATATTTCAGGAAAAATAACTAAATTTTTAAGCCAAAGCTGATTTAGTAGAGCAGTCCCTATTAATTTTCCTGATTAGACCTTGTAAAACTTTTCCTGGACCAACCTCAATAAAATCATTTATACCATCATTTATCATATTATTTACAGTTTGTGTCCAAAGTACAGGGTTTGTTAGCTGGTTGATTAAATTATTTTTTATTTTACTAATTACTACGGTCTTATTAGCATTAAAATTTTGATAGATTGGACATGAGGGTTCACTAAAATTAGTACTATCAATTGCTTCTTTAAGTTCAGACTTTGCATCATTCATCAATGATGAATGAAATGCCCCGCCAACAGGTAGAATTATGCTTCTTCTTGCACCAAGTGAATTAAATTTTTCACAAATATCTTTTACAGCATTAATTTCACCTGAAATAACAACCTGTCCTGGACAATTAAAGTTTGCGGCAATTACATTTCCTTCATAATTGGCACATATTTCTTTAATTTTTTCATCATCTAATCCTAGAATTGCTGCCATTGTCCCATTAGTATTTTCACAAGATTTTTGCATAGCTTTTGCTCTCAGAAAAACTAATTTAAGACCATCTTCAAATGAAATTGTGTTGTTGGCAACTAATGCTGAAAACTCTCCAAGTGAGTGACCAGCAACTGCTGCAGGTGATTGGGTTTCCCTAAGAATTGTTAACTCTGCAATTGAATGTAAAAAAATAGCTGGTTGAGTTACCTTAGTTTGCTTTAATTCATCATCACTACCTCTAAACATAATTTTTGATAATGAAAATCCTAAAACTTCATCACTTTGATCAAACAAAAGTTTTACTTTTTTATTTGACTTATATAACTCATGACCCATTCCTGAGAATTGAGATCCTTGTCCGGGAAATACAAATGCACTCATTTTATCTATTGTTTTTTATCATATCTAATAAAAGTAAAGTCGTAATTATGTTTTAAATCTTTTTTTCTTTGATCTCTTTTAACTTCAATCCATTTTTCAGGATCAATTTGAGGAAAATATGTATCTCCATCAAATTCATGATGAACTCTTGTCAATTCAATTCTATCAGCAATTTGCATTGCTAATTTATAGATCTCTCCTCCTCCAATTATGAAAGGCTGTTTATCGTTTTTTGATTTTTCAAGAGCTTCATTTAGAGATGAAACTACAGTTATATTATCAGCAACATAATCAGAATTTCGAGTAATAACAATATTAGTTCGATTTGGAAGAGCCTTGGGCATAGACTCAAATGTTTTTCTTCCCATTATAACATGATGATCTTTTGTTAGGTTTTTAAAGTGTTTTAAATCATCGCTTAAATGCCAAATAAGCTTATTTTCTTTACCAATAACATTATTTTCATCTGCTGCAGCGATTATTGTTATTAAATTTGATTTACTATAAAATGTTTCAGATTTAGAAATTACTTCTGCTTCACTATAATGTTCTTTTTTAAGTTCTAAAATTTTGTTTATTTGTAATTCCATCAATAATCTAGTTTGCTTTTTTTGCCATTTTTTTCCTAAAAATCTATTAGTTACATAAACATCAAAAGCGTGAAATAAAATTAAAAAACACCAAACAAGAAAAATCCATACAGACCAGGAGTATTTTAAAAATATTAATTCATTCCCAATCTTTAAAAGAAAGTTCAGGACAAATAAAAAAGAAGAAAAAAATAAAAAAATTATAAAATGATAGTACAGTAATTTTTTTTGACGAATTCTTTTTTGTGCATTTTCAAGAAATTCTATTTGTTCTTGATCAATTTTGGAACTACTTTTATCCATTGTGATGCTAAATTAAAACAATATATTATTAAATGAGATTTATAAAACAAAAAAACGAGATCTATTTTGATAATGCCAAAATGGGACCAATTTATGAGGAACTCTATAATTGGAGGCTTTCATATGAAAGCAATCTTTTTAATAATAAAAGTAGTGTTAGAGATGGTCACGAAATATTTTTTAATAAATTAAAGTCTCGTGTTAAGTCATTCTTTAATGCACAAAATGATGATGTTTTATTTTCAAATAGTTTTACAAGTGGTTTTAATAAATTACTTAGTAATATCGATAAAAAAGCAAAGTTTTTGTGTATAAAAAGGGACTATCCATCAATTAGTAAATCAATTAAAAATTTCAATTTTAAGTTAGTTGAATTAGGATATACGGAAAATATTGAGAACCTAATTTTACGGGGTGTCATAAAACATAAGCCAAACGTTTTAGTTGTATCCATTGTTCAATATATAGATGGGCTAAAATTGAATTTGGATTTCATTAAAAAATTAAAACAACAATTCAGTGATTTAATAATAATTGGTGATGGAACTCAGTACTTAGGATCTGAAAAATTCAGTTTAAAGGATTCAGGTTTTGACATTGTTATTTCTAGTGGATATAAATGGTTGTTTTCTGGATATGGAAATGCAATAATGTTATTTAAAAAAGATTTTTACAAAAATAAGTTTGTAAATAAAAGTCGATTAAGAATACATAAAATTATTGAATCTGGCCATTTGGATTTATTTTCTTTTGGAAGTTTAAATATGTCATTATCTGTAATGGAAAAAGAAATCGATTTAATTTCCAACAAAATAAAATCATTATCTAAAAAAATGACTTTAGGTTTAAAAAAAAGAAACTTATTAGGAATAGTTCACAAAAAAAGATCCGAACATTCTTCAATTTTTAACATAGTAGATAATGATGGGAAATTACACAAATATTTGTCTGAACGTAATATAAAAACATCTAGACGTGGAAAAGGATGTAGAATAAGCTTAGCTAGTTATAACTCTTTTGATGAAATTGAAAAATTTCTGAATCTTTTAGATAATTTTTATCATTCCACTTTAAACATTGATACACCCGAATCAGAATTACTTCCTTGATTATCTTTTGTGATAATCTTCCAATAGTAAGTTCCACTTTCAGAAATAGTATGATTTAATGAAGATGAAGTGTGATTAGATTTTATACTTGCTGTCGGCGGATTTGATTTCCCTAAATAAATATCATAAGTCAAATTATCACTTGCATTAGCATCAGAACCTGACCACTCTAATTTAACTACTCCTTTACTTACAGTCGATTCAGACTTCGGTGAAACAATATCAGCAGGAAAAGGAGCATAATTAGATGTTTGTTCTCCTTTTAAATAAAATTTCCATGTTGCACTTGTCGCTGTTTGAGTACTATCACTATTTGACGAAATTACATACCATGAATAAGGTTGACCAACCTCAAGTTTAATAGTAGCTTTAGTTGAAGTTGTGGTCAAATTAGAACTCTCAGTATTTGTTAGTAAATTTTTAACAATAACTGTATAGCTATCTGTGTTATCCGATGCATTCCATGAAAACTCAACATCTTCACCATCTAGACATTCAGTTTGATTTGCTGGTGCAATCAATGTAGTTAGTTTTGGAGGTTCAGGGGGTGGAGGTGGAGGTGGGATATCTCCTCCTTCACGGCTTTCTGAGCTACATGATATTAATAATATAAAAATTGGTAAGATTAATAATTTTTTCATAAAATTTATTTCTTTATAAGTTTTGCAGTTTTTCTTACTGTTTTTGATTCTACTTTTAGATAATAAGTTCCTGATTTTAGGTTACTTACTATTACATCTAATGATCTGGAGCTGTTTACTTTTTTATTTTTTACCCATAGTAACCTACCAGCATTATCAAACATAGATAATGAAACATCATTATCTTCACCACCGACGTACAGAGTTGATTTACTTGTAGTTGGGTTTGGACTTAGAACAATATCTTCTGAGTTGAAGACAGTTTTTTCATAGGATCCTTGACAAGTTTTATCACCTGTGACTTTTATAAAGTTTAAACCTTTTCTAAGCTTAAGTCTATAGTCTGATTGGTCAGTAGTTATAATATCATTGTTAAGATTTATGTAATATTGATCACTACCACCAAATTTAAAATTAACATAATCATCATCGTCGTCAACAGTTGCAGTAACAGACAGGTCTTGTGGTTCAGTAATAACTACATTAAAGCATTGTTTAAAGTTATCCAAGTTTTCTGTTGTTAGGCAAACAGTATAATCTGCTGCTTGTAAATTATTAAGTGACCAAGTTGTTCCTTCAATAGTTTTTGGTGTATGACTAAATCCGGATGGTCCACCAGTAACAGCAACTGTAAATTTAGGATCACTGATTGATATAGTTAGACTCATCGATCCATCATTGGCACTCCTGCAAGTTTCATCTTTTAATAGTAATGAGAATATATTTTGTCCAAAAGGAGTAGTATCACAAACATCACCAATACCATCATTGTCTGAGTCTTTTTGGTCAGTATTTGGCGTATCAGGACATTTGTCTACATCATTCTTAACACCATCATTATCATTATCATCAGATTTTATAATAAGAGTTATTGAATCTGATTTAGTTAAAGAGCTGGACTCAGCTTTAATAGTAAGTGGATAAGATTTAACTTCAGTTTGTGTTGTTGTGTTGAGTTTTATATTTATAGATCCAGATGAATTTACTACAAATGAAGATGATGGAGTAATCTCATATGTAACTGTAGATGGTAAGCCTTCAATGGAAAAAGCAATATTTTCATTAAAATCATTAACAACATTATATTTTACTTCAAATGATTTTGATTCACCTCTAAATATTTCAATTTCTTCTTCTTGAGACTCTATATTGAAACTTGGATCATCATTATTAAAGACTCCAGAAAAAATCCCTAAGCCGTATGTAGATATAAATACAGTATTATCCTCTTTTCTTAAATCCATATCAGTAACTCTAACATCTTTCATTCCTGCATTAGCTTGTAACCATGATGGTTTATCGGAAGAAAAATCTTTAGTATACCAAACACCTAGGTCAGTACCGATGATTACTTCTTCAGCGTTTAAGGGATTTTGTAAAATACAATATATCGGCATATCAGGAAGATTACCTTCTTTTTTTGACCAGTTAGTACCACCATCATTTGTATAAAATATACTTTCAACGCCATAATTATACATTGTAACAAATATTTCATTTTCACTACTTCCATACTCAATATCAGAAACACTTCCAAAAAAATCAGTAGAGTTTATTTTAGTAATATTTTGTGATGTAGAATTATCAGCATTTCTAACAATGTAAACATCTCCGGCATCATTTCCTGCAAGTAATGTTGTGGATGATGTAGTGTATGGTGATACGCTCATCGAAGTGATTTCACCACTTAAACCAAATATTGTATACTTATCAGCTACAGTACCCTGTTCACTTGTGTCGAAATCATCCCAACCATAATAGGCAATAATGCTTCCCAATCCAGCATTTGAATAAATAATTCCTTGGTTTGAATCTAATGCTTGAGTATTAATAAATTCTCCCTGATTATCACTATTACTGCTAATTCTCCACCACACTGATGTTTCTCCATCAACATTACTAAATCCCGTTGGATTATTCATGTTAAGAACACGAACAGCATTATTATATACGTAATTATAAACTACATATTTGTTGTTTGGATTTGTTGAAAAAATAGTAGCAGCACCATCACCACTTCCAATATCTACAGCTCCACTAGCAGAGCCGCTATTAGACATTAACAAGGTTCCATTATCTTGGGTTCCTCCTGCATACACATCCGCTGAATTTTCGATTGTAACAATATAGTCTCTGTTGCTAGTGTCTGGATCCCATCCTCTAACTTTAGTTTTATAATTTTTAAACATTTCTGAAGGTGCAACAGCAACAGTGTAAAATTGAGTGGTTTGATAATTTTTATTTCTGTGAGCCATTGATGCACCATTATCATTCGAATATGCTATCCCTCCATCATTTGTAAATATTATTTTATCAGTATCATTTTCATTAATAACAGTTCCGTGCTGATCAGCATGAGTATATTTTAATCCAAAATCGCCGCTTCTATGAGAAAATTGTTGCCACGGATTACTATCCCCTGCGGTTGAAAAATTATTTGATCTAAAAAGATTTATTCCGCCAACAAAAACATCATCTTTATTCTTTGGATTAGCTTCTATTACTAAGTTATAATTACTTTGTCCTCTTGTAAAGTCATCAGCATTAATATTTTCAGATTGATCAAGTGGTAGAGGAACAGTAGTGACTTGGTTATTAATGTAGTCACTAACAGATCCTTTGATTATAGTGGGCCTAAATCTTGCTTCGGAATTAACAGTTCTTGCTAATGCAATTAATTGATTATCAGCAGTAAATTCGATTTCTGTTCTACCAGCAGAATATGCGTTTGTTTCACCATCACTATTTGTGTAGTCAAATCTAATTTCATGGATGATATCAAACTTAGTTCCATTATCATCCGACATATAAATTCTACCACCACCAAGTGATCCAATTGAATTAATTCCCATTACTGCATCGTGTGTTGTTGAAACAAAGACTTTGTTATCATTAGATATTTCAAGATCCATTGGAATGACCGGATAATTACTAAATGACATTACTTCATCAGCTGAATAATATATATCTATTTTTTCCCAAGTATTTCCTTTATCAACAGATTTATAAATTCCGTCATTTGTGCCACCCCCGAATAGTGTATAAACGGTTGCTCCAGCTGTGCTTGCAGTTCTGTCCCATCTTGCTGAACCAACAGCAGCATATACTTCAGATTGATCTCCAACTTTTCTAACAACAACATCATTAACGAAAAACATTCCAGGAACGATCTGTCTGTTATCAACATATAGTTTTGTTCTTTTAGATAATCTAACTGAAACTTCACTATTAGAATTAATTAACCCCTTTAAAGTGGTACCACCACTTTCTTTTACAAAAATTGAGGGTATATTGATAGTTGATACATCATTATCACCAGGGCCCATATAAACTAATTCATCCTCCCAATCAGCAGCTCCACTGTTTTTCCCAAAAACAATCACGGCTTTGGCTCCAGCAGCTTGGGCTTTAGTAACTTTATCAAAGTATGGACAACCACTATCTTCAATTAAAACTATTTTATTTGTAAAATTATCTGAGCTGGATAAATCATCACACGCATTTATGGGATTTGATAAAATTAAATTTCCTTCAAGCCTGTTAAGTGGTTTGTCGTTTAAATTTGGACCAAAAGCTGCCTGTCTAAACTCAATTGGATTGGTCCCGCTTGGTGAAACGACTTCAATTGTATTTTTGTTAGTTGAAAAAACGGGTTCGTCGTTAAATCTTCCACCTACAAGGACATTAGTCCAAGTTATTCCACCATCACTTGATTTCCATAAACCATTTCCTAAGGCATCACCTCTTGTGTAAATTTCTCCAGTACCTACATAAAAAGTCTTTTTATCATTGGGATCATAAGTTATTGAAGAAACAGCAAGGTTTTTGGGTATCCCTTCTATCATTTTCCATTCAGAGTCTGCGTCACTAATATCTTCGTTAACAAATAATCCACCACTGACACCTCCAGCAAAAACTTTTTTATTTGAACTATCATTAGGGTCAAACATTGCAGTTTTAGTTCTTCCTCCAACATTAGTTGGCCCTCTTTTAATCCATTTCATTTCTTCACTCTCTCCAGGAACTCCATCAGTCTTAACACTTCTAATCAATTCTTGATCGTCATATATTTTAAATATATTTTCTATTTTGGGTCTTCCCAAGATTGGATCCATTGTAAGTTCCCACATTCTTTCGTAGTATGCATCTGGCGGAAGGCCTACTGATTTTCTTTCTTCTCTACTAAGTTTTTTAGTTTCAGTAAAAGGACTGTTTTTTAAATTCTTTTTATGTATAAATTTTTTATGAAAATTAGATTCAAAATATAAACCACCAAAGATTATAATTGAAATTAAAAATAGTATAACATGTTTATTTTTTTTCATCTAAATAAATTTTACTTTAATTTAACTATTTCTTTATAAGTTTTGCAGTTTTTCTTACTGTTTTTGATTCTACTTTTAGATAATAAGTTCCTGATTTTAGGTTACTTACTATTACATCTAATGATCTGGAGCTGTTTACTTTTTTATTTTTTACCCATAGTAACCTACCAGCATTATCAAACATAGATAATGAAACATCATTATCTTCACCACCGACGTACAGAGTTGATTTACTTGTAGTTGGGTTTGGACTTAGAACAATATCTTCTGAGTTGAAGACAGTTTTTTCATAGGATCCTTGACAAGTTTTATCACCTGTGACTTTTATAAAGTTTAAACCTTTTCTAAGCTTAAGTCTATAGTCTGATTGGTCAGTAGTTAAAATATCATTGTTAAGATTTATGTAATATTGATCACTACCACCAAATTTAAAATTAACATAATCATCATCGTCGTCAACAGTTGCAGTAACAGACAGGTCTTGTGGTTCAGTAATAACTACATTAAAGCATTGTTTAAAGTTATCCAAGTTTTCTGTTGTTAGGCAAACAGTATAATCTGCTGCTTGTAAATTATTAAGTGACCAAGTTGTTCCTTCAATAGTTTTTGGTGTATGACTAAATCCGGATGGTCCACCAGTAACAGCAACTGTAAATTTAGGATCACTGATTGATATAGTTAGACTCATCGATCCATCATTGGCACTCCTGCAAGTTTCATCTTTTAATAGTAATGAGAATATATTTTGTCCAAAAGGAGTAGTATCACAAACATCACCAATACCATCATTGTCTGAGTCTTTTTGGTCAGTATTTGGCGTATCAGGACATTTGTCTACATCATTCTTAACACCATCATTATCATTATCATTTGAAACCACAATGAGCTCTAAGGATGTTGTTTTTGTAAGATTTTCACTTTTAGCTTTTATGGTTAGCGGGTATGATTTAGCAACAGTTTTGTCGTCTAATTTTAAAGTAATTTCAATAAACCCATTAGAATTTATTTTTAAAGAATTAGATGGTTCATAAGATATATTTGTGTCAGTTGGTAAACCTTCAATTGAAAAAGTTGTTTGTTCATCAAAACCTCCATAAACTTTATAATTAACATTAAAACTACCTTCTTCCCCTTGATTTATTTTTATTGATTTTACTTCGGTATTTATATTGATCAATGGCTCATCAGAGGCAAAAAATGATGAGTAAATTCCCAATCCATATGTTGCAGCAAATACTTTAAAATCATCCCCTTTTCTTAAATCTAAGTCTGTAACTCTAACATCACTCATACCGGCATTTGCTTGTAACCATGATGGTTTATCGGAAGAAAAATCTTTAGTATACCATACACCTAATTCAGTACCGATTATAACCTCATCTTCAACCATTGGATTTTGTAATATGCACCTAACCGGAATATCTGGAAGATCACCGTCTTTTTCAATCCAACTAACTCCTCCATCATCGCTAAAAAATATGTTATTCACACCAAAATTGTGAAATGTTACAAATATTTCATTTTCACTACTTCCAAACTCAATATCTGAAATACTTCCTAAAAAGTTATTACCAGTTAATGAAGACCATTCTGCCTGAGATTCTGGATTATCTCCTTCACTATATTTATGTGCGTTCTCAACTTTTAAAAGTTGACCACCTTCTGTTCCGACGTATAATGTGGATTTTTCAGAGCTTGGATATACACTTAATGCACTCGCATTTGAGTAAAATAAATTGCTATCAAAAAGTAAAACTTTTTTTGCATTGAAGTTTCTATCATCTGGATCGAAATCATCCCATTCTACATAAGCTGCAATTTCAGTAAGCGGAAATGTACCCCCAGATGATGAATAGTTCGAATAAATGATACCAAATTCGGAATCCAAAGCCTGTACGTTAATAAAGTCGCCTTTATTCTCGCTTTCATTATTAATTACAAAATTTTGGCCAGAGCTTTCATTTAAGTTCCATACTTCAACAGACCTGTTATAAACATAGTTTTGAACAAAATATTTATTCGACTCTTTCTGAGAAAACATAGTTGCAGCGCCATCTCCACCACTCACATCGTAAGCTTTTGAGCCAGAATTTTCATTATCAACTTGAAACATAGTTCCATTATCTTGTAATCCTCCAACATAGACATCATAATCACCTTGAGGAATAGGCCGTGAAGCATTTTCATATTTAGATCTGTCATTTCCTGTAATAGATGAGCTATGATTAGAAAACATGTCTTTGGGCGCGACTGCAATGGTATAGTATTGACTGGTGTGAAAATTTAAATTTCTTGTGCTTATGGATGAACCCCCTGAATTAGTGTATGAAATACCTCCGTCGTTTCCAAATAAAACTAAATTAGGATTTGATTCATTAATAGTGGCTCCGTGTTGATCTGCATGTGAGTATGGTCCATAACGATTATACCAGTGGCTTATTTGATTCCATGGGTTTGAATTAGCTGATCCTGAAATACCACCGCTAGAAGTCTTAAACAAATCTATACCACCAACATATAATTGATTTGGATCTTGTGGATTTGATTCAATCATTAAATCATAAAATGACTGACCTCTAGTGAAATCATTTGAAGGAATTCCAGGGTCGTCATCATCTGGTAACGTTATATCTTCGAGTGTATTACCAGCAGTTAAACCCTTTTTGATCGTTACTGGATTTGCTGCATCACCAGTTGCAGCTAAAACAAATATTTCATTATTTGTAGTTAATTCAATTTCTGTTCTTCTTCCTCCATCTATTTGGAATTTTAAATTAAAAGCAGAACCACTTGAATCAGATTCATATATTAAACCTGCACCTAGGCCTCTATTGTCACGAGTAGTTGACATCCATATTGTATTTTCTGAGGATATTTCAAGATCAATTGGCTGAACTATTCTCCCTTCAAACTCAACATTTATTTTATTCCAATTATTTCCACCGTCATTAGATTTATAAATTCCATATTCCTCTCCATTGAAAAAAGTTTGGGAAGCATCTCTGTAGGAGGATGTTCCAGCTGCTAAGTAAATTTCAGATTTACCTTCATAGTTTCTAACTACGACATCATTAATATAAAATGTGCCAGGAACAATTGTTACACCTTGTACTGAATTAGAAGATTTTTTTAAAGATAAAACTGTTTCACCATTTGTAATCAAGTTTTTAAGTCTAACTCCATTACTTTGTGTAATGAACAATGCAGATATATTAATAGAGTTTGGATTAGTAGCACCAACCCCCATTGAGACTAAATCATCACCATCATTGTTGTAAATAATTGCAGCAATCGCACCAGCGTTTTGAGCATTTAGAACTTTTACTCCAAATTCACATCCTCCTCTTTGTATTAAAGCAATTTTCCCCGAAACGGAGCTAATAGTTCCACATGCATCTTCAGGGCTTGTAATTACAGCTTCAGCTTCAATTGGGTCTGAAGTGAGTGATTTGCCAAAACTAGCTGCTAAATAACCAATTTTGTTCTGACCTGAAGGTTTTTTAATTTCAATTGTATTCCCCTCACTGATGTAACTTGTGGGGTTTTCAGTATTTCCGCCGAAAACTTTAAACCAACTATTTCCACCATCCTCAGATTTCCAAAGGCCATTCCCAAGAGCATCTCCTGCTGTGTAAGATTCACCAGTTCCAACATAAAAAATATTTTTATCATTAGGGTCGTAGGTTATTGAGGAGACTGCTAAATTTTGCGGAATATTTTTAGTTACAAGAACCCATGGTGAGTTAGGGTCAGATATTTTAGTGTTTTTAAATAGACCTCCTGAGATTCCACCAGAAAAAACAGTTTCATTTGTACTATCGTTTGGATCAAACATCATAGCTTTCGTTCTTCCTCCAACGTTGATGGGTCCTCTTTGAATCCACTTCATTTCTTCGTTTTCGCCAGGTACTGCTGAACGTTTTGCAATAAATCTTGATTTTCTTAAATCATCTTGTAATTTAAAAATCTTTTCAGGTTCCGTTCTACCAGTAAGTGGATTGATTGACAATTCCCATATTTTTTCATAATAAGGATTTGGTGGAAGTTGTAGACTTTTTCTTGTAGGTTTTGAAAGGTTTTTGCTGTCTGAAAATGGGGAATTTGCTAAATTTTTTTGATGTATAATTCTCTTTTCAACAATACTTAAATCAGTATTGTATGTTTCTATCACTAATCCAAGCATCAGAATTAATAATATATAAATTGATGGGCTATATTTTTTTAAAGAATTCAAAAATAAATTGTGCAATAAAAGTTACAACAACTATACCAAATTACACTGAAACTAAACCTTTTATGTGTGGATGCGGGTCATAATTTATTATTTCAAAATCTTCAAATTTAAAATCAAAAATTGATTCTACTTTTCGTTTAATTTTTAAAGATGGTAATTTTCTAGGTTTTCTACTCAATTGTAGATTAATTTGATCTATGTGATTGTTGTAAATGTGAGCATCTCCAAATGTGTGAACAAAGTCACCAACTTCAAGATTACAAACATGAGCAATCATGTGCGTAAGTAATGCGTAAGAGGCTATATTAAAAGGAACACCCAAAAAAATATCAGCACTTCTTTGATAGAGTTGACAACTTAGTTTATTTTCAGAAACATAAAATTGGAAAAAGGCATGACAGGGTGGAAGAGCTGCCTTTCCATTTTTTACGTTTTCACTAAAAGATTTTGATGTATCAGGCAAAACACTTGGGTTCCATGCAGAGATAAGCATTCTTCTACTATCTGGATTATTTTTTATAGATTCGATTAATTCTGAAATTTGATCTATGTTATCATTATTCCAGTTTCTCCACTGAAAACCATAAACAGGACCTAAATCGCCATTTTCATCAGCCCAATCATCCCAAATTTTTACACCATTGTTTTTTAAATAATCAATATTTGTATCACCATTTAAAAACCAGAGCAATTCATAAATAATTGATTTTGTATGAAGTTTTTTTGTAGTTACCATGGGAAAGCCCACAGAAAGGTCGAATCTCATTTGATATCCAAAGATACTTTTCGTTCCAGTTCCAGTTCTGTCCGATTTCTCAACACCATTTTTTATAACATGATGAATTAAATCAAGATATTGCTTCATGCTTCTAAATTATGAAATGTGATAATTTTTATTCACTAATAATTTAAAAAAAAATTAAAAGATATTAACCGATTAGCATTCCGGCAATAGCAGCCGATAAGAGTGATGCTAGTGCTCCTCCAATTAAAGCTTTAATACCAAATTTCGCCAAATTTTTTCTTTGATTTGGAGCCAAAGCACCAATTCCTCCAATTTGAATACCTATTGATGAAAAATTAGCAAAACCACACAACATGTAAGTAGCCATTATTAGTGATTTTTCATAATTCAAAACAACTTCAGCACCTCCTACTTTAAAATCAGCCAGTTGCATATATGCAATAAATTCATTTACTGAAAGTTTAATTCCAAGTAATTGACCCATTGGAATAATATCCGCTGAGGCAACACCAATTAACCACATTAAAGGAGAAAATATGATTCCCATGATGGCTTCCAGTGAAAGATTGCTGTAAATTGTGTTAGCTTCAATTATTGAGTTTAAGCCACTAATGTTACCAGTCAAAAATAGTAAATGATTTACCATTGCAATAAGCGCGATAAATACTAGTACCATAGCCCCTATATTAACAGCTAATTTTATTCCCTCAATTGTTCCATTTGAAATCGCATCTAAAATATTTGATCCAGCATCATAGTCAGATATATTTACATCACTATCTATTTTTTCAGTTTGAGGAATAATGATTTTGGAAATTAATATAGCACCAGGTGCAGCCATTACAGATGCAGTCAATAGATGTTTTGCAAACTCGATTTGCTTTTCAGGGTCATCGCCACCAAGAAATGCGATATATGCAGCTAAAACACCACCTGCGACTGTCGCCATTCCTCCAATCATAACAAGTAAAACTTCGGATTTATTCATCTTACTTAAGTATGCTTTGATCAGTAAAGGAGATTCCGTTTGTCCTAAAAAAATATTTCCAATTACTGAAAGACTTTCCGAACCCGAAATTTTTAAAAACTTAGTATATAGTTTTGCAAAAAAACTTACCACTTTTTGAATAATTCCAAAGTAAAATAAAATTGAAGTAATTGCAGAAAAGAAAATTACTGTTGGTAAAATTTCAAATGCCCAAATGTAGCTAGTTGTTTTTGGTTTCAATAGATCACCAAAAACAAATATAGTTCCCTCTCTGGTAAAGTCAATTAATTTAACAAAAACAGCCCCAGCCTTTTCGAACATTGACTGAATAAAAGGTACTTTTAAAATCAAAATTCCAATCAATAGCTGACTAAGTAGAGCCAAAATCACAGTTTTCCATGCTATTTTATTTTTTTGATTACTAAAAATATAAGCTATGACTATTATGGTGATAATTCCCAACAATCCTCTAGAAAAACTTTCAAATGTAAAACCCTCGGAAGGAATCATTTGATTTTCTGTAAATAAAAGCACAAAGTTTAAATTCAAAATTATTTTCTTTGATTAATTTCATCTCTTAATTTAGCAGCCAATTCATAGTTTTCAATTTCAATGGCATCGCTAATTTTTTTGTTAAGATCTTTTACTGAAAGATTTTCATATTCCTCATCAAATTTTTTTTCAGTTTCTTTTTCTGCAATTTCTTTATTCAAAATTATTCCTGCTTGATCTAATATCTTAGTATAAGTAAAAATTGGTGATTCAAACCTCAAGGCGAGAGCTACAGCATCTGATGTTCGAGCATCAATAATTTCTTCAATTTTATCTCTTTCAAATATAATACTTGAATAAAAAATACCGTCAATAAGCTTATGAATGATAACTTGCTTTAAGTTTATGTCATAATTATTAGAGAAAGTTTTAAAAAGATCATGTGTAAGTGGTCTGGGAGGATCAATATTTTTATCAAGTGCAATTGCAATTGATTGTGCTTCAAACCCACCAATTACAATTGGTAATTTTCTTACACCTTTTACTTCTTCTAAAATTAGAGCATATGCTCCATTCTGAGACTGGCTGTAAGATATTCTGTTAACCTTTAATTCAACTAAATTCATTCAATGAAAAAAACTAAATCAAAAATAGAAAATTAGTTGCTACTAGCCTTAAAGGCTTTAAGTTTTTCGTTTAGTCTTGGAATAATATCAAAAGCATCACCAACAATTCCATAGTCGGCAGCTTTAAAAAAAGGAGCTTCTGGATCCGAATTAATTACAACTTTAACTTTAGACGAACTCACACCTGCTAAATGTTGAATTGCTCCAGAAATACCAATTGCTATGTAAAGGTTAGTTGCAACTGGTTTACCCGTTTGGCCAACATGTTCACCATGAGGTCTCCAACCCATGTCTGAGACTGGTTTTGAACATGCAGTTGCAGCTCCTAAAGTTTTTGCTAAATCTTCAATTATATTCCAGTTTTCAGGTCCTTTGAGGCCTCTACCAGCTGATACAACAATATCAGCATCAGCAATAGAAATATTTCCAGAACCATATTCTACAGAGTCTGTGTGTAATAATGAATCAGGAACTCTAACTTCTAAAGATATAAGTTCTGGATTAGATTTTTTTTCTACTATACCAAAAGAGTTGTTATAAATTCCAATTAACCTTTTAGAATTATTTATTATTACATCACTAAATGCCTTATTTGAATAGGTTGACCTTTTTAGTTTAAAAGGATCTAATGTTGTGGGGAGCCCGACAACATTTGATATGTATGATGAATCTGTTTTTACAGATAATGAAGGTGCTAAATATTTACTGTCTGCACTTCCACCAACAATAATGTGATTTATAGACAAACTGCCACAAACTTGAGCAATTACATCTGCATATTTTTGAACATTAAATTTAATCAGATCATCATTTTTTATATTTAATATTTTGTCAGGACCATAATTGGATAGAACATCAGTGTTTTCAATATTAAACGAGAGAATTATCAATTCAGATGATAACATATCAGCTAATCCTTTTCCGTAGGAAATAATTTCAGCTGAATTTTTCTTAGGCTTTGAGTTTTTTGATTCTATATATACTAATACTGACATTTTAAATAACTTTTGCTTCCTTGTGAAGTAAATTGATTAATTCATCTAAGTTTTCTGAGGATATCATTTTAATTTCTCCTTTTTCCTGAGGTTTATAAAACTTTACAGTTTCTGTTTTAAGATTATTTTCATCAACTTCAATAACTTCAAGAGGTTTCTGTCTAGCTTGCATTATTCCCCTCATGTTCGGAATTTTAAGATCACTTTCCTCAACCAAACCTTTTTGACCGCCAATTATTACTGGTAAAGTACAAGACAATGTTTCAGTACCACCTTCAATTTCTCTACTGGCTTTTATTTTTTTACCATTGATTTCAAGTCCAACACAATTTGTAATAAAATTTATTCCAACTAATTCTGAAATAAACCCCGGAACCATATTGCCATTGAAATCAATTGATTCACGACCTGCTATTATTAAATCATAATTATTCTTTGAAATATGATCTGCTATTAGTTTTGCTACTTGAAAGCTATCTTTGGGATTACTATTAATTCTGATTGCTTTATCAGCACCAATAGCTAGTGTTTTTCTCAATATGGGATCTGAATCATCTAATCCAACATTAATCACATCGATTGATGAATTATCTTTTTCTTTAATCCAGATTGCTCTTGTTAATCCAAATTCATCATTAGGATTGATAACGAATTTGACACCATTTTTATCAAATTTTGTGTCGTTTTCAACAAAATTAATTTTCGAAGTTGTTTCAGGGACACAGCTTATACAAACTAAAATTTTCATAATATATTCCAGTTATAAATATAATAAAATTCAATTTATTATGCACGCATAGTATTTTATAAATTTATAAATAATTAAATGCTTTTTATTTATATTTTTGCACAAACTTAATTATGAGACAAATTCAATTTCGAGAAGCTATTTGTGAAGCTATGTCAGAAGAGATGAGAAAAGACGAAAGTATTTATCTGATGGGTGAGGAAGTGGCAGAGTATAATGGTGCATATAAAGCATCCAAGGGAATGCTTGATGAATTTGGTGAAAAGAGAGTTATTGACACTCCAATCTCTGAGCTAGGATTTGCTGGAATTGGAGTTGGTTCAACAATGACGGGTAACAGACCAATTATTGAATTTATGACTTTTAATTTTGCTCTAGTTGGAATTGATCAAATAATTAATAATGCAGCAAAGATAAGACAGATGTCAGGTGGTCAATTTCCCTGTCCAATTGTCTTCAGAGGACCGACTGGCTCAGCTGGTCAACTTGCAGCTACTCATTCACAAGCATTTGAAAGTTGGTATGCGAATTGTCCAGGTCTTAAAGTTATAGTCCCATCAAATCCATATGATGCAAAAGGACTATTAAAGTCAGCTATCAGAGATAATGATCCTGTAATTTTTATGGAATCTGAACAAATGTATGGTGATAAAGGAGAAGTTCCTGAGGAAGAGTATTTGATACCTATTGGGAAAGCTGAGGTTACAAAACAAGGGAATGATGTAACGATCGTTTCATTTGGAAAAATCATGAAAGAAGTTAATAAAGCTGCTGAAAAGCTTCAAGAAGAAAATATTAATGTTGAGATTATTGATTTAAGAACTGTTAGACCTCTTGATTATGAAACTATTTATGAATCTGTAAAAAAAACTAATAGACTTGTAATTGTTGAAGAAGCTTGGCCATTTGGAAATGTTTCAACAGAGATAACCTACCAAGTTCAAAACACAGCATTTGATTATTTAGATGCTCCAATATTTAAAATAAATACTGCTGATACACCTGCTCCTTACAGTCCAACTTTATTAAAAGAATGGTTGCCTAATTATAATGACATAATTAAAGCTGTAAATAAAGTTATGTATAAGCAATAAATTTCTATTTTTGAATCCTCAAAAAAATATATTATGAATTTCGATCCGATATTTATTCCAATAGCCCTTTCAATTTTGGGTTTAATTTATATGTTTTTCAAAGCCAAATGGGTTAAAAAACAAGATCCAGGAAATGAAAAAATGGTTTCAATAAGTGCTGCTATAAAAAATGGTGCTTTAGCATTTCTCAATGCTGAATATAAGTTGCTTCTATTTTTTGTTTTTGGAGCATCAATTGCATTATTTGTTATTTCAACAATGGTTGAAACTACAAGTTGGTTAATAATTCCAGCTTTTATTGTAGGTGCATTTTTTTCTGGATTAGCAGGTAATATTGGTATGCGAATAGCTACAGATGCCAATTCAAGAACTACTCAAGCTGCTATAACAAGTTTACCCAAAGCTTTAAATGTAGCATTTGGTGGAGGGACAGTTATGGGTCTTGGTGTAGCTGGTTTGGCTGTTTTTGGTTTGAGCTTATTCTTTATGTTTTTTATTAACTACTTCATCAGTGATGGAGGAGACTTTTATAATGAAATGACTATTGTGCTTGAAGCTTTAGCAGGTTTTTCACTCGGTGCTGAATCAATTGCTCTTTTTGCAAGAGTAGGTGGAGGTATATATACCAAAGCAGCTGATGTTGGGGCAGATCTTGTTGGAAAAGTTGAAGCCGGAATTCCTGAAGATGATCCAAGAAATCCAGCAACTATAGCTGACAATGTTGGGGATAATGTCGGTGATGTAGCTGGTATGGGAGCTGACCTTTTTGGTAGTTATGTAGCTACTGTTCTTGCATCAATGGTTCTAGGAAATTACATTATTAAAGATATGTCTGATGCTGCTTCTCAACAATTCAATGACGCTTTTGATGGGATGGGTCCAATACTTCTTCCACTTTTTATAGCAGGAGTAGGAATAATTGCATCAATTATTGGGACATTGTTTATTAAAATTAAAAATAATGATGCAAAGGAAGCTCAAGTACAATCATCTCTAAATACTGGTAATTTAATGTCTATTATAATTACTTTAGTTTCATGTTGGTTCTTAATAGATTGGTTGTTGCCAGATACAATAACTGGAATGAAGTTCTTTGGAGAGGGAACAAAGGATGTTCCTAGCTTAAATATATTTTTATCAACAATTGTAGGTTTAGCTGTTGGTTTTTTAATATCTCTATTTACTGAATATTACACCGCATTGGGAAAAAAACCAGTTTTAAATATTGTAAGAAATTCATCTACAGGTGCAGCAACTAACATAATTGCTGGTTTAGCAACTGGAATGAAATCAACTTTCTCGTCTGTTATTTTATTTGCGCTTGCAATATGGGGTTCTTACGTTTTAGGTGGATTTTACGGTGTCGCAATTGCAGCATCTGCTATGATGGCTACTACTGCTATGCAACTTGCAATTGATGCGTTTGGTCCAATTTCTGACAATGCTGGTGGAGTTGCTGAAATGAGCGAGCTTCCTAAAGAAGTCAGAGAAAGAACTGATATCCTTGATTCTGTTGGTAATACGACTGCTGCTACTGGAAAAGGTTTTGCTATTGCTTCTGCAGCTCTAACGGCTCTTGCTTTATTTGCAGCTTATGTCACTTTTACTGGAATTGATGGTATTAACATATTTAAGGCTGATGTATTAGCTGCTTTATTCATTGGAGGAATGATCCCAGTAATTTTTTCTGCATTGGCAATGGAATCTGTTGGAAAAGCTGCAATGAAAATGGTTGAGGAAGTTAGGAGACAGTTTAAAGAAATACCTGGTATTCTAGAAGGAAAAGCTAAACCAGATTATGAAAAATGTGTTGAAATATCTACAAATGCAGCATTGAAGGAAATGCTTTTACCAGGTTTAATTACAATTATAACTCCTGTTATTATTGGATTTTTAATTGGACCCGAGGCTCTTGGAAGCTATATGGCTGGAGTTGCTGTTTCAGGTGTCCTATGGGCAATTTTCCAGAATAATGCAGGCGGTGCGTGGGATAATGCAAAAAAATCATTTGAGGCTGGTGTTGAAATTAATGGAAAAATTGAAAAGAAAGGTTCTGATGCTCACAAAGCTGCTGTTACAGGTGATACTGTTGGAGATCCTTTTAAAGACACTTCTGGTCCTTCAATGAATATTTTAATTAAGTTAACTTGTTTAGTTGGATTAGTTATTGCTCCAATTCTTGGTGATCACGGATCAACTGTTGCTGATAAAGTTGAAATTGATAAAGAACTTATTGAAAAAAAGATGTTTATTGAAGTTAATAGTGAAAATCCTGACGAAAGCTCTTTAACAGTTTTCACTAGAGTTGAAGAGAATGGACTTGTTACTGAGAACACTGAAAAATGTTATGGTTCAAAAGCTGAATTGTTATTGAAAGCTGCTGAAATTTCAGGTGAGCAACATTCCAGCTCGGTATTAGAAATGATTTCTCAAAATGAGTAAATCGATTCTTTATGAGAGTTTAGAATCTATTTTTTTAGTTATCAGGGAAAAATCTTTATTATTTTCAACAAAATCAATGTTATCAACCTCAATTATAAGTAGGTTGCTTTTATCATAGCTTTGAATCCAGGCTTCATATCTTTCATTTAGTCTACTTAGATACTCAATGCTAATAGAGTTTTCATACTCCCTTCCTCTTTTATGTATTTGATCTACAAGGTTAGGGATACCGCTTCTTAAATATATTAGTAGGTCAGGATCCTTAACAAATGAGTTAAGCGTATTGAAAATTGATTGATAATTTTTAAAATCTCGATTAGTCATCAATCCCATTGATTGTAAATTTGGAGCAAATATATAAGCGTCTTCATATATAGTCCTATCTTGAATTGTATTTTTTCCATTATTTGAGCATTCAAGCATCTGGTTAAATCTACTGTTTAAGAAATATACTTGAAGGTTGAATGACCATCTTTCCATCTTTTCATAGAAATCATCCAAATAAGGATTTTTTAATACATCTTCATAGTGGGGCTCCCAATTATAATGCTTAGCAAGCATCTCAGTTAAGGTAGTTTTTCCAGCTCCGATATTTCCTGCTATAGCTATATGCATGGTTTTTGATACTTAGTCTAAAGTATGATATTTTTGAAAAATTTTTCAAAAAAAATTAAACTTTTTATAACTAACTAAGTCTATAACTATAAGTAATCAATATGAAAAAATTATTTTTATTATTAATATTTATTTCTTCACTGAGTTTTTCTCAAGAATTTCAAGGAAAAGCTTTTTATATGTCAAAAATTAACATTGATAAATCTTGGATGGATAATCCCAGATTTGCAAGCCGTAGGGGATACATGGAGGAAATGCTTAAGAAGAATACTGAGAAAAATTATGTTCTTGAATTCACTTCAACTGAATCATCCTATTCTGAAAAAGAAAAAATTGATATTGGTGAATCTGGCGGATATAACTGGATGGCAACTTATATTGGTGATAATATTGGAAAATTATATAAAAATTTACAAGAAAAAATTGCTATAAATGAAACAGAAATGATGGGTAAGTTTTTTCTTATAACAGATCCTCTTGAAAGTTCTAAATGGAAAATGACTGGCGAATCAAAAAAAATTGGACAATATACTTGTTTCAAAGCCACCTATCAAAAGGAAGTACAGGAAAGAGTATTTAGCTTTGGTTCTCAAAATCAAAATCAAAATAATATTAAAACCAAGATGGTAGAAGTTTCTGCTTGGTTTACGCCTGATATTCCTGTTTCTACTGGACCATCATGGTATCAGGGTCTTCCTGGATTGATCTTGGAAGTTAATGATAATAATACTACGATTTTGTGTACAAAAATTGTAATGAACCCTAGTGAAAAATCAAAAATCAAAAGACCAAAAAGAGGAAAAGTTATTAGTAATAATGATTTTATTGTTTTACAAGACCAAAAAAGACAAGAAGCAAGAGAGATGTGGCAAAAAATGAGAAGATCTGGAGGTAATCGATCATTTGCTAGAAATTAATATAACATTGATGAAAAAATTATTTTTACTAGTATTATTTCCACTTTTTATATATTCCCAATCCAGTATTAGTGGAAAAATAACAGACATTGATGGAAATTCAATTATGGGAGCTAATATCATTGCTGTTAATAACGAAACTAATGTATTAGATGGTTTTGGTATTTCCAATGAAAATGGTTTTTATAGCCTGAATCTAAAAAATGAAACGGAATTTAATATTAAAGTTACATTTATTGGTTTTACACCTGTTGAGTTTAATTTAACTTTAAATCAAGATGTTACAAGAAATTTTGCTTTAGAGGAACAGGCCGAAGCTCTTGATGAAGTCGAAATTGTATACGAAATGCCTGTAACTATTAAAGGTGATACAATTGTTTACAGTGCAGATGCCTTCAATACTGGAACAGAAAAAAAACTTGCTGATGTTCTTAAAAATATGCCTGGTATAGAAGTTAATGATGATGGTGAGATTGAGGTTGAAGGACAGGTGGTTAGAAAAGTTCAAATTGAAGGAAAAGATTTTTTTGATGGTGACTCAAAATTGGCAACTCAAAATTTACCAGCTAAGGCAGTTGGTAAAGTAGAAGTTTTAAGAAATTTTACTGAAAACAATCAGCTAAGAGATGTAACAAATAATGAAGATAATTTTGCACTAAATATTAGGTTAAAAGATGGTCAAGATAAATTTTGGTTTGGAGAGATAACCGCTGGTACAGGGCCAGATAATATTCATTTAATAGCGCCTAAAGTATTTTATTACTCAAAAAATTTTAATTTTTCAGTAATTGGAAATTCAAATGATATTGGACAACCACCACTTTCAAGAAGAGATTTTTACAGATTTGGAGGTGGATTTAATAATTTAAATGCTAGAACTGGGACATCTATTAATATTAGCTCAGATATAGGTGGAATTAGTAATTTACAAAACAATAGAGCTAAATCAATTGAGTCTGAATTACTTGCAACTAATTTTTCTGTATCAAATGAAAAAGGATTAGAAATTAGTGGTTTTACTATTTTCTCTTCAAACATAAATGAGATTGAAGAGAATATTAGCAGAACATATTTTACTAATAATGTAGTTGAAAACACTGGTAGAAATGTTCTTCAAAAAAATGAACTAGAGTTGTATAAATTTTCACTGGAATATGAACCAAGCGATATTTTACAACTAGAATATAATATATTATTAAATCAGAGTAATCAAGATGAAAATACTGATCTTACTTCAATGTATGGAAGAGGATTGAATCGTGTTAATGAAACACTTGATATTGGAAGAGTTCAAACACCATACTCTTTAAATCAAGAGTTAAAATTATATTATACCGCTGGTGAAAAAAATATTTTTTCACTTGAAGCTCAACACTTAGATCAAGAAGAAGATCCAATTGGTAAATCTATTAGGGAATTTAATCCTTTTTCGAGTTTGATAAATTTCGACTCAAATCAATCAAATTTTAATACAACTCAAACTAGGAATATAAATACAAAGAAATTTGAGACTAAATTCGACTATTATTATTTGATTAATGATCAATCCAATATTAATATCACCCTTGGAATAACCGATGTCAATCAAATTTATGCTTCTGATTTTTTTCAAACTTTGGATAGTGGTCAAATCAAAAATTTTAGTGATCAAGCTTATGTTAATGATGTTGATTTTAATTTCACAGACACATATATTGCACTTAAGTATAGATTAAAGACTGGTATTTTCACATTTGATCCTGGTTTAACTTTGCACTCGTACAATACAAACAATAATCAATATGGTGATTATTTTGAATCAAAAATTAGTGATATAAGACCAGATTTTAGATTGAATTTACAATTTAAAAAAACAGAAAGTTTAAGATTAACTTATAGAGAAACAACTCAATTTACTGATGTGAATAATCTTGCTAAGGCTTATGTTTTTAACAGCTACAACAGCTTATTTCAGGGCGAGCCTGAACTAGAAACTTCTAAGGTTATTAACTACAATCTTAATTATAGAAGTATCAATCAATTTACATTTACAAATGTTTTTGCTGGAGCTAATTATTCAAAAAGATCAAATTCAATTCAATCTAGAACAACTTTGGTTGGTGTAAACCAAGTTAGAAAGCCAGTCAACTCAAGTTTTCCAAGAGAATCATATTCTTTATATGGTCGTATTGATAAAAGAACTAAAAATCTAAAAGGTGAGATTGGTGTAAATTATAACTTTAGTGAATTCAATAACATTGTTAATAATCAAATAAGTAAGACTGAGAATTTAGGCCAAAATTATACAATTAGTTTAGCAACAAATTTTAGAGATAAACCAAACATAGAAGTTGGATATAGATATAATATTAATAAATACAACAATAGTGTTAGTTCTGTAGAGAATATTTTCTATAGAGAAACACCTTATGTAAGGATTGATGCTTATTTTGGTAAAGGTTTTGTTTTTAATTCAGAGTATAGTTATAACTATTATAAAAATCAAGATGAAGTATTAAATAACTTTAGATTTTGGGATGCAGATTTATCATTTGAAAAAGAAGGCTCGAAGTGGGAATATAGTATTGGATTAACAAATATTTTGAATGACCAATCAATTAACAGAGACTCTGCTACAAACTTATCCTCTCAAACAAGGATGTATTTAATTCAACCCAGATACATATTATTTAAATTAAAATATGATTTGACTGCATTTGGAGGTAGTAAAAAATCTGAAAACAAAAAAACAGATACTGCATCATTGCCAAGAGGGAATAGAGGAGGAGGTAAGCTTAAATAAGTAAATTTATTTATAATTTTGAATGTGCTGTTTAGGTTTTTCAAAATTATCTTTTTATTCTGTTCTCCTTTTTTATTTTCCCAAAACGGACTCGAAAATCTCTTACTTGGATCCAAAGAAGGTAGCCAAAATTTATTTGAGAGATATTTAAAACCTGCTTTAAAGGGTTCAATTTACTTAATGAATTCTGGTTGGTATTCTACTGCAAAAGTTCATAGGAAGCTGGGCTTTGATTTAACAATTTCCTTGAACTCTATTATAGTTCCTCAAGGTGAGAAATCTTTTGACATTTCAAATTTTAACTTAATTGAATCTGAAGTAAAAAGGTTGCCTTCAATATTTGGTGATTCAAAAAATGAGGAACTAAATGTTATAATTCCTAAAAGTGATTTACATCCGCAACTTAAAGCAACATTTTTTTCACCAGGCGGTATTAAAGATCAGCTTCCATTAGGAATTGTTTCATCACCATCAATTCAAGCCTCTATTGGTTTACCTTTTAAATCTGAAGTTACGTTAAGATATTTACCGGAGTACAATAGAAACAGAGTTTACTTCTCTAACTATGGTATTGGATTTAAACATGATATTTTACAATATTTAACTTTTTTAAAAAAATTACCTTCCCTTAATGTCACTGCTTTTGGAGCTTATTCAATTATGAGAATAAATTATGATATTCAATCATCAAACAAGTTTAGAGGCATTAATCAAATTGCAGAATTTGATATTACTAATTATAAATTTCAGATTTTAAGTTCTTTCGATTTAAAAATTTTTGAGTTTTATGGGGGTATTGGCATTTCAGGGGGAAAATCTTCTTTTTCTATTAATGGGGAATTCGAGTTAGAATATATAGTGGATGGTGACTCTGATACTAAATTTCCAATTAATATTTCTGATCCAGTTGAAATTAATTATTCTATACATGAACTCAGTAAGAATTTTGGACTTAAATTTAAATTTCTTTTTTTTCATGCCTTTATTGATTATACATTTCAAGAATACGATGTAGTAACAATAGGAACATCAATAAATTTTAGATAAAATTTGTTTTTTCAATTTTTTTTTCACAAAATTTGTTAAATAATCAATAGAGGATCGATTTGACTGATTGCAACCTCATAAAAAAAGTGCTAAAGCAGAAGCTTTTCACCCAGTTCAGTTTTCGTCAAATCACCCTCTCATAAATTAAATTAAAATACAATGGGAAACCAAAAACTTTCAACTAAAGCTCTTCATGCAGGTCATGATACAAGCTTAACACAGGGAACAAGAGCTGTTCCTCTCTATCAATCTACATCATATGTTTTTAATAATGCCGAACATGCTGCAAATCTTTTTGCCTTGGCTGAACCTGGCTACATTTATACCAGGTTAAATAATCCAACAAATGATGTTTTAGAACAAAGACTAGCCTCGCTTGAGGGTGGAATTGGAGCAGTTGTTACAGCAGGTGGAACTGCAGCAATTTCAACTACACTTTTAACATTACTTAGGTCTGGTGATCATATTGTAGCTTCAAATAGTTTATATGGTGGAACGTATAATCTTTTGAATGTTACACTCCCTAGGTTAGGTATTACCACTACATTCGTCGATCCTTCTAATCCTGAAAATTTTGCTGAAGCTGTTCAAGAAAATACAAGAGCTTTCTTTGCAGAATCTTTAGGTAATCCTAAACTAGATGTTTTAGATTTATCTGAAATATCAAATAGAGCTAAAGCTGCAAAAGTTCCTTTTATAGTTGATAATACAGTCGCCACCCCTGCTCTTCTTAGACCTATTGAGCATGGTGCTGATATTGTTATACATTCGTTAACAAAATTTATCAATGGTAACGGAACCGCTCTTGGTGGTGTAATAATTGATGCTGGAAAATTTGACTGGTCTAACGGAAAATTTCCTGAGTTTACAGAGCCATCAGCAGGTTATCACGGGTTAGTATATCATGATGTATTAGCTGAGGCTTCTTTTATTGCAAAAGTAAGAATTGAAGGGTTAAGAGATTTGGGAGCAGCCCTTAGCCCATTTAATGCTTTTCAAATTTTGCAAGGCTTAGAAACTTTGGATGTAAGAATGAAGAGACACAGTGAAAATGCCTTAAGTTTATCCAAATGGTTAGAGTCGAAGGAAGAAGTAACCTGGGTTAATTATCCTGGATTAAAGAGTAGTAAATATAAAAGTCTTGCCGATAAATACTTACCAAATGGTCAAAGTGGAATTGTTACTTTTGGAGTAAAAGGTGGTTATGAAAGTGCTAAGACAGTTGCTGATAAAACTCAAATATTCTCTTTACTTGCAAATATTGGAGATTCTAAATCTTTGATAATTCACCCAGCTAGTACAACTCATCAACAATTGAATGATGAGCAACAAGAAACAACGGGTGTAACTAAAGATCTTATTAGGCTTTCAGTTGGGTTGGAAGACATAGATGATTTAAAAGGAGATTTAGAATTTGCATTTTCACAAATTGATTCTAAGGTTTTAACTTCATAAATGGAACATAACCTATCTTACATTAATGTAAGAGATGTAGAAGTTTTTTCAGGTAGGAAGGTTGATTTTCAACTTTCCTACCAAACCTTTGGTAAAGATTATAAATCATACCCTGTTGTTGTAATAAATCACTCTCTTACAGGTAATTCAAATGTAACAGGAAAAGATGGATGGTGGAATAATCTAGTTGGGGATAACAAATTAATTGATACTAAGAAATATGCTGTATTGTCTTTTAATATACCTGGTAATTGTTTTGGAAACGAATTAAATGACTTTATTGATGAATTAATTCTCGGTGATATTGCGAAAGTTTTTAATAAAGCAATTCAACAATTAGGTATTTCTAAGGTACACACATTAATAGGAGGTTCTATAGGTGGTGGTTTAGTTTGGGAAATGGGTGTTTTGGAACCTAATCTTTTTGAGAACCTCGTTCCTATAGCAGCGGATTATAAATCTTCAGACTGGTTGATAGCAAATACTCATCTTCAATCAAAATTGTTAGAAAATTCATCTGATCCCATATTTGATGCAAGACTTCATGCAATGCTTACTTACAGAAATCCTACATCATTGAATAATAGATTTAAAAATCAATATGATGGTAAAGTTAGAAAGGTTAAAAATTGGTTGGATTTTCATGGAGAAACTCTAAAAAATAGATTTAATTTGGATGCATACAAAACCATGAATAGATTTCTCTCTTCAATAGATGTTGAGTCTTATTCTAATTCTAGTATTAATAAATTGATTAATAAGGTAAATAGTAATATATATATTCTGTCCATCGACTCTGATTTACTTTTTACTGATAATGAACAGAGAAATATTTATAAAAAAATAAGTTTAATTAAACAAAATATTTACTACTTTCAGATAAAATCAGATCATGGTCATGATGCTTTTTTCATTGAATATGATCAAATTAATGATTTTTTAAAAGATTGCTTTTTGTAATTTATTTTGAAAATTAAATTATCTGATGTATTTTTGAAAAATATGAATAAAATCTATAACAAAAAATTCTATTTCTACTTTTACTATTCAAGTTGAAGAAGGATTTTTTGTTATTACATAAATAAATAAGTCAAAGAGTCCTGAATTTCAGGACTTTTTTTTTGGATTATGAAAATAGCAATTCAGGGAATATCAGGATCTTATCATGATCAAGTAGCTAAAATTTACTTTGGAAATGAATGTACAATATTAGATTGTATGACATTTGACGAAGTAGTTTTATCTGTTAAAGATGGGGTGTCCGATTTTGGGGTAATGGCTATTGAAAATTCAATTGCTGGTTCATTGATACCAAATTATTCACTAATTGATGAAAGTAATTTAAAAATTATTGGAGAGTCTTATATAAATATAAATCACCAATTGATGGTAGCACCTGGAGTCAAAATTGATGATATAAAAACTATTTCATCACATCCCATGGCTCTTCTCCAGTGTAAAGATTTTTTAAAAAATTCAAATAAATTAATATTAGAAGACAAAGATACAGCTGAAGTTGCAAACAAGATTTCTAAAAATAATTTAACTGATATGGCTGCAATCGCAAGTAATAAAGCTGCAGAAATATATGGCCTGGATATAATTGAAAAGAATATTCAAACAATCAAAAATAATGAGACTAGATTTGTGATTTTATCAGCTGAAGATTCATTGAATTCAACTATAGAAAAAAACAAGGCTTCATTAAAGTTAATTTTAAATCATAGTAATGGAAGCTTAGCTAAGGTTTTAAATATTTTCCACAATTATAATATCAATCTCACAAAAATCCAATCTATTCCTGTAATCGAAACACCCTGGAAATACTCATTTTTTATTGATGTAACTTTTACAAATATCAATGATTATACTAATGCAATAAATAATGTTAAACTAAATTCGGAGTTGCTTAAGGAATTTGGTTTATATAAAAGTGAAAAGTTATGATTAAAGTAGCTAAAAGATTAAATCATATTGAAGAATATTACTTTTCAAAAAAATTAAGGGAGGTAAAGAAACTTGAGAAGGATGGTAAACCAATAATCAATATGGGCATAGGAAGCCCTGATATTTTACCTCCAAAAAAAATATCTCAGTCTTTACAAAAATCATTAAATCATGAAAATGCTCATAGATACCAGAGTTACAAGGGGATAGATTTACTTAGAGAATCAATTAAAAATTTTTATAAATCTAATTATAATGTTGAATTAAACTCTGATAATAATATTCTTCCATTACTTGGATCAAAAGAAGGGATTATGCATATCTCACTAGCATTTTTAAATCCTGGTGATGAGGTATTAATTCCTGATCCTGGTTATCCAACTTATACATCAGTTACAAATATTGTTGGTGCAAAACCGATATATTTTGATTTAACTGAAGAAAATTCTTGGCTACCAGATATTGATAAATTGAATCAATTGAATTTATCTAAAGTTAAACTTATGTGGATTAATTATCCAAATATGCCAACTGGTTCTGACTTAGACACAGTCAAGTTTGAAGAACTTATTTCGTTTGCTAAACAAAATGAAATTTTATTGATAAATGATAATCCATATAGTTTTATACTAAATAAAAATCCAAAAAGTATATTATCAATTAAAAACTCAATTGATTATTGTATGGAATTAAACTCACTTAGCAAGTCATTTAATATGTCAGGTTGGAGAGTTGGAATGCTCTTAGGTTCAAAAAGAAATATCGATTGTGTTTTAAAAATAAAATCCAATATGGATTCCGGTATGTTTTATGGAGTTCAAATGGGCGCTGTAAAAGCTTTAAAATTAGATAGTAGTTGGTTTAATAAAATCAATGATATGTATTTAAAAAGAAAAAAAATTGTTTTAGAAATATGTGACATTTTAAACTTATCATATGATCCTAAATCAGTTGGAATGTTTGTTTGGGCAAAAATTAATTCAAATAAATCATCAAAAGAATTAACTGATTATTTATTGTATGAAAAAAATATTTTTGTTACACCAGGATTTATTTTTGGAAAAAATGGTGAAGGATATATTCGTTTTTCATTGTGTTTAGACGTGCAATTAATTACTAAAGCAAAAAGTAGATTATAATGAAAATTGGAATAATTGGACTAGGTTTAATGGGTGGGTCATTTTCTTATGATATTAGAGATTTATATCCTGATGCTGTAATTTCAGGATTTGATATTTCAAAGCAAAATATTACTACTGCTATTGAATTAGGAATAATTAGTTCATTACTTGATATTAGAAAAATATCTGATTTTAACATCATTATCGTTTCGGTCCCTGTTGACAAATCGATTGATGTTTTAAAAAGAGTTTTAAATAATGTTTCAAAAGAAACCCTCGTTATCGATGTAGGTTCAACTAAGCAAAAAATATGTAGTGAGTTAAAAAATCATATTAATAGAAAAAATTTTTTGGCAATGCACCCAATTTCAGGAACTGAGAATAGTGGACCATATTCTGCCAAGAAAAATTTATATTTTAATATTACTAATATTATTTGTGAGCCTGAATTAACAAGTCCTAATCTATTAGATTTTGCTAATTCCCTGTTTAAAAAATTTAATATGAAAATTATTAATATGGATCCAGCATCTCACGATCAACATATTTCATATGTTTCTCATCTTTCACATATTACTTCATTTACCTTAGCTAAAACAGTGATTCAAAAGGAAAAGAATGAAAAAAATATTTTTGATCTAGCTGGAAGTGGATTTGAATCAACTGTTAGATTAGCAAAAAGTTCATCTGAAATGTGGACACCAATCTTTCTTCAGAACAAAGAAAATATTTTAGAGGCTTTAAATGGATATATTAATAATCTTGAGGAGTTAAAACAATTAATAATTAATGATGATAAAAAATCTATAATTAAAGATTTAAACAATATAAATAGAGTTAAAAAAATTCTTTTAGGGATAAACAATAAAAACTATGAAAAATAACAAAAAACTTAGAAAATGGCTTGATGATTTTAAATTAGATCATCCACTAGTAATTGCTGGGCCATGTAGTGCTGAAACTGAAGCTCAAATGATGAGTGTTGCTAATGAACTTAAAGGCTCTGATGTTTCTATTTTCAGAGCTGGTATTTGGAAACCTAGAACAAGACCAGGTATGTTTGAAGGCGTTGGTTCAATTGGACTTAAGTGGTTACAAAAGGTAAAAAAAGAAACAGGATTACTTACTGCGACTGAAGTTGCAAATGCAAATCATGTAAAGCTTGCTGTTGAACATGATGTAGATGTTTTATGGATTGGAGCTAGATCTACAGTTAGCCCATTTATTGTTCAAGAAATTGCTGATGCCCTTGAAGGAACAGATAAAATAGTACTGATAAAAAATCCTGTTAACCCTGATTTAGCATTATGGTATGGAGGAATTGAAAGATTATATTCATCTGACATTAAAAAACTTGGTGTTATTCACAGAGGATTTTCTACATACTCAAAATCAAAATTTAGAAATAATCCTGAATGGCAAATCCCAATAGAACTTCAAAATAAATTTCCTGACTTGCCATTAATTTGTGATCCTTCACATATATGTGGTAGAAGAGATTTATTACATGATGTTTCTCAAATTTCTCTAGATTTAAACTTTGATGGATTAATGATTGAATCTCATGTTGATCCAGATAACGCATGGAGTGATGCTGCTCAACAAATTACACCAAAGGTTTTAATACAACTAATGAAAGAGTTAAAGATTAGAAAAGGAGCTTTCAATGAAGAGAGTTATGTAAATAAACTAGCGAAGTATAGAACAAAAATTGATATAGCTGATAATGATATTTTAGAAATTTTGTCCAAGAGAATGATTATATCAGATAAAATTGGTAAGCTAAAGAAAAAACAAAATGTTGCTGTTTTACAATCAAAAAGATGGAATGAAATTTTAGGTAAGATGATTTTAGAAGGGAAAGAAAAAGGGTTGAGTGAGGATTTTGTTTTGAAAATTTTTAAAGCAATTCATCAAGAATCAATAAATCATCAAAATAAAATAGTAAATAGTTAATGACAGGATTAGTTTACAAATCAACAGGCAGTTTGTATAAAATAAAATTAGAAAACGGATCTTTTGTTGATTGTAAACTTTCAGGAAAATTTAGAATTCAAGACATAAATTCTACTAATCCAATTTGTGTGGGAGATCAAGTACTTGTTGATTTAAATGAATCTTCTGGAAATGTAATAAAGGAATTGTTTGAGAGAAAGAATTATGTCGTTAGAAAGTCAGTCAAATTATCAAAACAATTTCACATTATAGCCTCAAATATTAATCTTTGTTTTTTAATTGTTACTCCAAAAAATCCTGAAACATCAACTATGTTTATTGATAGATTTTTAGCATCAACTGTTTCATATGGAATTGATACTTTAATTTTATTTAACAAGATTGATAATTTTGATTTAAAGTCTAAAGAAATTGTAAAAAATCTTGAAGAAATATATACATCTGCTGGTTATAAAACAATTTCAGTTTCAGGAAAGAAAAAAATCAACATTGATATACTAAAAAGTATTATGATAGGTAATACATGTGTTTTTTCAGGACATAGCGGAGTTGGAAAATCAACATTGATAAATTCTCTTGATTCGGATCTAAATATTAAAACATCACCAATTTCTGATTCCAATTTAACTGGTCAACATACTACTACTTTTTCCCAAATGTATGATTTGAACTTTGGTTCTAAAATCATTGACACACCAGGCATAAAAGGTTTCGGGTTATATAATGTTAATAAACATGAATTAAAAGATTATTTTAAAGAGTTTTTAAATTTCAATTCGTGTAAATTCAATAACTGTACACATAATCATGAACCTGGCTGCGAGATAAAAAAAAGTGTTGATAATGGATTAATTTCAAGATCTAGGTATAATAACTACATTTCAATGTTATCAGAAATAGAAAATAATTTTAGGTAAATGAAAGCTGTTATTCAAAGGGTTAATTATTCTAAACTTAAAATTCATGGTAAAGTTTACAGTGAAATTTCCAAAGGATTAATGGTTCTTTTAGGGATTACTCATGAAGATACAATTGATGATATTAAATGGTTATCAAATAAAATTGTAAATCTTAGAATTTTTAATGATGATTATGGAATAATGAATAAATCTATAAAAGAAATTGATGGAGATTTACAAGTTGTAAGCCAATTTACTCTACATGCACTAACAAAAAAAGGAAATAGGCCCTCTTATATTCAAGCAGCGAAAGGTGAATTTGCTGAAATAAACTATAATTTATTTGTTGATGAAATTAATATGATTTTTAATAAAAAAATAAAAACTGGTAAATTTGGTGCTGATATGCAGATTGATTTTGAAAATGATGGTCCTGTCACTATAATTATTGATTCAAAAAATAAAGTCTAAAATGGAATTAAATATTTTACAAAAAAAAGTTGATGATTGGATTAAAAAGTATGGTGTAAGGTACTTTAATGAGCTTACCAATATGGCTCAACTTACCGAAGAGGTTGGAGAAGTAGCTAGAATTATTTCCAGAGTATATGGTGAGCAATCCCCAAAAAAGAATGAAAAAATTAATGATTTAGGTGAGGAACTGGCTGATGTTTTATTTGTTTTAATATGTTTAGCTAATCAAACAGGTATTGATTTAGAAAAGGCTTTTGAAGAAAAATTAAATGAGAAAACAAAAAGAGATAAAAACAGACATTTCTCTAATGAAAAATTAAAATGAAAAAAGTTGAGATAACACCATCTGATTTATCTCCTGATTCTAGTATTAAAATCTCTGGTTCTAAAAGTGAATCAAACAGAGTTTTAATCTTAAACTCAATATTCAAAAATATTAAAATCAGTAACCTTTCAGATTCTGATGATTCGGTTGTGCTTAAATATGCTCTTGAAAATCTTAATAAAAATATTGATATACATCATGCTGGTACTGCAATGAGGTTTTTAACTGCTTATCTCTCAACTTTAGATGGGGGCAAGTTCATATTAACTGGGTCAAAAAGAATGAAAGAAAGACCTATTGGTATTTTAGTTGATGCTCTAAAAAATTTAGGATTTAATATTAATTATCTCAAAAAAAAGGGTTACCCACCTTTAGGAATTAATGGAACTAAAAGCAAAAAGTCAATTATAAAACTTAAATCTGATATTAGTAGTCAATTTATCAGTGCTTTAATTTTAATTGGGCCAACTTTTAAAAATGGTTTAACCATTGAACTTGATGGTGAAATTATTTCTAAACCCTATATAAATTTGACTTTGAATGTTTTAAAGAGAATTGGAATAGGGTGTTCGTTTAGAAAAAATATAATTAAAATTGATAATGTTAAAGAGATTAACCCAATCGAATATTTAATTGAATCTGATTGGAGTTCTTCGTCTTATTTTTACTCAATTGTAGCTATTGACAAAAAAATAAATATAAAACTTAGTAACTTTTTTAAAGAATCTTTTCAAGGTGACAGTTTTATAGAAAAAATATTTACAAAACTAGGTGTTAAAACCGAATTTTTAAATCAAAATGAAATACTATTATCTCCTATTGGCGACTATGAAAGACCAAGTAGTTTATCATTTAATTTAATAGATAATCCTGATTTAGCTCAAACAGTTGCAGTAACTTGTTTAGCTTTAAAAATCCAAGTTAAAATAACAGGTTTACAAACACTAAAAATTAAAGAAACTGATAGAATTCTAGCATTACATAATGAACTGTCAAAGTTGGGTGGAAAAATTATTTTTGATGATGCTAGTATTGAAATTATTCCTCCGGTTAACTTTAATAAAAATATTGAAATATTCACCTATGATGACCATAGAATGGCTTTATCATTTGCCCCATTAGGTTTGATTACACCTCTGATAATTAATGACCCAGATGTTGTAACAAAATCATTTCCAAGTTATTGGAATGATTTATTACAATTAAATTTCAATTTAAAATTTAAAAATTAATTCTCATTTTACTTGACAACCCCTATGCTCTAAATGTATATTTGCCGCTTTAATTTATTTTATGAAACTATCAAATTTTAATTATGATTTGCCAAAAGAGTTATTGGCAGAATATCCGTCTGATCAAAGAGATGAATCAAGACTTATGGTTTTACATAGAGATTCAAAAAAAATTGAGCATAAACACTTCAAAGATGTCATAGATTATTTTGAAGACGGTGATTCTTTTGTTTTAAATAACACTAAAGTTTTTCCTGCTAGATTAATGGGAAACAAGGAAAAAACTGGTGCTCGAATTGAAGTTTTTCTATTGAGAGAGTTAAGTAGAGATCAAAGATTATGGGATGTTCTAGTTGATCCAGCAAGAAAAATTAGAATTGGTAATAAATTATACTTTGGAGACGATGATAGCTTGGTTGCTGAAGTTATTGATAATACAACTTCAAGGGGTAGAACATTAAGATTTCTATACGATGGTTCATATGATGAATTTAGAGAAAAATTATTGGAATTAGGTCAGACACCACTTCCAAAATATATCAAGAGAGAGGAAGAAGACTTTGATAAAGATAGATATCAAACTATTTATGCTAAAAATGAAGGTGCTGTAGCAGCTCCTACTGCTGGTTTGCATTTTTCAAAACATTTGCTAAAAAGATTACAAATTAAAGGAATAAGTCTTGCTGAATTAACATTACATGTTGGCTTAGGAACTTTTAACCCTGTTGAGGTTGAAGATCTATCAAAACATAAAATGGATTCTGAGGAATTATTTATAGATCAAAAAGCTGTTGATATTATAAATCAGACAAAAAGTAATAAGAAAAAAGTCTGTGCTGTTGGAACAACTGTTATGAGAGGGATGGAATCATCAGTTTCATCATTCGGAACATTAAATCCATATGTAGGTTGGACACATAAATTCATTTTTCCACCATATCATTTTTGTATTGCTAATTCATTAATTACAAACTTTCACATGCCAAAATCTACTTTGCTTATGATGGTTTCAGCATTTGCAGGCCATGATTTTATGATGGAAGCATACGAAGAAGCAATCAAGGAAAAATATAGATTTTATTCTTATGGGGATGCTATGTTAATTCTTTAGCATGTCTGTAAAAGTTGATGATATTAGATCAATTGGTTTAGAAAAGCTAAATAAATTTGTAGCAAAGAATAACTTTCCATTATATAGATCAAAGCAAATTTTTAACTGGATTAATAAATCCTCAATTAAAAGTTTTGATGACATGACTAATTTACCAATGAGTCTTATTGATTTATTGAAGGAAAATTTTAGATTAAATTTTAGTCAGATATTATCTAAACAGATTAGTATTGATTCAACAATGAAGTTTGCAATTAAATTGCATGACAAATTGGTAGTGGAATCTGTATTAATACCTTCAGGTGACAGAGTTACAGCATGTGTCTCTAGCCAAGTTGGGTGCAGTTTAGACTGTGAATTTTGTGCTACTTCAAAGCTTTCAAGAATGAGAAATCTTGAATCGTATGAAATTTTTGATCAAATAATACTTTTGAATGAACAATCGATTGAAAATTATTCTCTTCCAATTTCGAACATTGTTTTTATGGGAATGGGAGAGCCCTTATTGAACTATAATAATGTTATTAATTCTGTAAATTTAATTACTGGAAAGGAAGGAATTGAAATATCTCATAAAAAAATTACTTTATCAACCTCAGGGATTTCAAAAATGATACATAAGATGGCTGATGATAATGTTAAGTTTAATCTTGCCATTTCACTTCACTCAGCTATTGAATCAACAAGAAATGAAATTATGCCTTTTTCTAAATCTTTTCCTCTAAATCAATTAATTAAAAGTCTTGAATATTGGTATGAAAAAACTAAACGAAAAGTAACTTTTGAGTATTTAATTTGGAAGGGAATAAATGATAATTTTGAACACATAGATGCTCTAGTTAAAATCTGTAAAAGAGTTCCATCAAAAGTTAATTTGATTGAATATAATAGTATTGATGATCCTAGATTTTTAAAAGCAGATGAATTATGGGTTGATAAGTATTTAAAAATTCTCAAAGAAAATAAAGTATCTGCTTCAATTAGAAGATCTAGAGGTAAAGATATAAAAGCAGCCTGTGGTCAATTGGCAAATAAACATTAAATTAACTTAAAGTGAAAAAGGTATTCAAAATAAGAGAGCCAATATCAAAAGAAATGGAAGTTTTTGAAGAAAAGTTTTCTAATCTAATGCTTACTAAAGTTCCGTTATTAAACAGAATTACTCACTACATAATTAAAAGAAAAGGTAAGCAAATGCGACCAATGCTTATATTTTTGTGTTCTAAGCTCATATCAGGTGGAAAGGTAAATGAAAAGGTTTTTAGAGGAGCTTCTGTAATTGAATTAATTCACACTGCTACTTTAATTCATGATGATGTTGTTGATGATAGTAATAGGAGAAGAGGTTTTTTTTCAATTAATGCGATATGGAAAAATAAAATTGCTGTTCTAGTAGGTGATTTTCTGCTTTCCAAGGGAATGCTTTTATGTATTGAAAATAAAGATTATGATTTGCTTGAAATTATTTCTGAGTCTGTTAGAAATATGAGTGAGGGAGAACTTTTACAAATTGAAAAGGCAAAAAATTTAGATATTCAAGAGGATATTTACTTTGAAATAATTACCAAGAAGACAGCTTCTTTAATTAGTTCATGTTGTAAAATTGCAGCATGTGGTGTAGGAAGCTCAAAAAAAGAACAAAAGTTAATTGGAGATTTAGGTAACTCAATTGGAATTGCATTTCAAATTAAAGATGATTTATTTGATTATGGGAGAAAGAAGATAGGTAAGCCTAGAGGAATAGACATTAAAGAAAAAAAATTAACACTTCCTCTAATTTATTCTATTAATAATTCTGATAGATCGCAAAAAAGATGGTTAATTAATTCTATAAAAAAACATAGTAAAGATAAAAAAGTAGTAAAAGAAATAATTAACTATGTGAAGGAAACAGGTGGTTTAGAATATGCTATTGAAAAAATGAATCTCTATCACAGAAGTGCTATTAAAATTTTAGAAAAATTTCCAAAATCTAAATACAGTGATGCTTTAAAAGAAATGATTGATTATGTTATTGAAAGAGATTATTAAATTTATATAATGATATCAAAAATCACCATAGATAAAGTTTTTGAAACTGCAGTAGTAGAAGAAGTTATTGGTGATTTTATTCAACTCAAAAAATCAGGTTCTAATTACAAAGGGCTAAGTCCTTTTACTGACGAAAAGACACCAAGTTTTATGGTTTCTCCTGCTAAACAAATATGGAAAGATTTTAGTAGTGGTAAGGGTGGAAATGTAATTGCTTTTCTAATGGAGCATGAACAATTATCATATCCAGAAGCAATAAAATATTTAGCAAAAAAATACAATATTGAAATTGAAGAAACTCAGTTAAGCGATAAGCAAAAAGAAAAAATAAATGAAAAAGAAAAATTGTTTATAATTACTGATATTGCAAAAAACTATTTTATTGAAAGATTTCATAAATCAGAATTTGGAAAAAATATTGCTAAATCTTACATGCTTGAAAGAAATTTTGACAATGAAATAATAGAAAAATTTGAGGTAGGTTGTTTAACCGAGTCTATCGATGGGTTAAAAAAATTTTTACTAGATAAAAATTATAATGTTGATGATCTAATTTCTTTAGGTTTAGTTTCTTCAAAAACTAATAATGACATTTACAGGGCTAGAATTATTTTTCCGATTAAAACGATTTCTGGAAGAACAGCTGGTTTTGGTGCTAGGACTTTAAAGACAAATATTAAATCAGCAAAATATATTAACAGTCCTGAATCTATAATATACAATAAGAGTAAAATTCTTTTTGGTCTTTATAATTCTAAAAGTGAGATTGTAAAAAAAGATAATTGTTATGTGGTTGAAGGCTATACTGATGTAATGAGATTTCATCAAAAGGGAATTAAAAATGTTGTTTCTTCATCTGGTACAGCTTTATCTATTGATCAAATTAATTTAATTAGGAGATTAACTAAAAACATAACAATGCTTTATGACTCAGATAAAGCGGGAGTTAGTGCTACTGTTCGTAGCATTGATATAATCTTAGAGCAAAATATGAATGTTAGTGTTGTCTCGTTTCCAAATAATGAAGATCCTGACAGTTTTGCTAGTAACAAGGACACTAATGAGATTGTAAATTTTTTAGATAATAATTCAATTGATTTTATTGAATTTAAAGCAAAACTTTTAAATGATTCTTTAAAAAAATCACCAACTGAAAAAGCTAAAATAATAAATGAAATAGTGTTAAGTATTTCAAAAATACCTGATAGGATTAAACAAGAAATTTATATCAAACATTGTTCAGAAATCATGAATATTTCTGAAAACACTTTATTTAATGTTTTAGCTCAAATAGTTGTTACAAAAAAACAAATTCCGAGTAGGACTCCAATAAAAGAGAAAACAATTGTTGAACATAGAAAGGTTGATCAAATTTTTGAATTAGAAAAAAAAATAATCGAAATATTGATTTTATACGGTGAAAAAAAAGTCATTTTTGATGAAATTAAGTTAATAAAAAACGAAAAAGGTGATTTTACATACAAGCCAGTTAAAGTTGAGTCTTTAGTTTTTGAAAAAATATTTTTAGATCTTCAATCTGATGAGGTTGAGTTTGCAAATGAGAGTTTTAAAAGCTTATATAAAATGTTAATAAGTGAATACCAAAAAAGTGAAAATTTTGATCCAAAAACTTTTTTAAATTCATTAGATGAAAAGCTTTCAAATCTAGTTACAACAATTCTTATTAATGAAGATATATATCAATTGCATAATTGGGAAACCAAAAATATATATGTAAAACAAAAATCAAAATCAATATCACAGCTAGTTACTGAAACTATACTAACACTACGAACTTTATTGATAAATAAAAAGGTTAATGAATTAAGTAAAGAAAAAAGTGAGACAGATAATTTAGATCAGGATCTGTTGGACGAAATTGTTAATTATTATCAATTAAAATCTTTGTTATCGAAAAAGCTAAATAGGGTTATTTAGTTTTGAAATGTTCTGGAATTATACAAATTGGTATAGGTTCCATTTTATGCTTATTTGCAGAGTTAAATTGATTTAAAATTTTGTAGACTTCAATTTCTCTTGAACTTAATGATTTAATTTGAACTTTATTCTCTACTTGTTTCATAGCTTTTTCAAGCTCTTCATATGAAGCACCAAGTTGATCTTCATCAGTACGTGAATCATCCCATAGTCCATCAGTTGGTGGAGCTTTTATGACGCTATCAATGATGCCAAGTTCTTTAGCAATTAGTCTAACATCTGTTTTCATAAGATCAGCAATAGGTGAAAGATCAACTCCGCCATCACCATATTTTGTGTAAAACCCAACCCCAAAATCTTCAACTTTATTGCCAGTACCAACAACTAGGTAATTATTAATCGCAGCATAATAATATAAAGTAGTCATTCTAAGCCTTGATCGAGAATTAGCTAATGCTAAAAGATTATTTTTTGAATCAATCTTTTGAATTTTTTGTGAAAATTTATCAAAAGATTCTGTTAAATCAATTACTTCTGAGCTTACATTAGAAAAATTATTTTTTAACCATTCAATATGGTTTCCTGATCTTTCAAGTTCTTGATTTGATTGGAAAATTGGCATCTCCAAACAAAGAGTTGGATGACCCGTAGAAGCAGCAAGTGTTGATGTTACGGCTGAATCAATACCTCCAGAAATCCCAACTACATATCCTTTTGTGTGTGAATCATTAGTGTAAGAATTTAGCCAATTAACAATGTGTTTGATTACCTTTGAATAATTCATGAATTACAAAAAAAATTATTATCAAATTTTTTGCCAAATTAATTTATTTAAGCATTATTATAAAATCATTTTCTCCTTTATTTTAATTTTTATATTAGGTTGTAGTAATAAAATCAATAAAGTTTATGATTTAGTTAGTATTGATAGGTTTGAAAAAAAATTTTTTAATGCTGATTCAGATTCATTGATTAAATTATTTAATGATTATCCTTTTCTATTTCCTTCAAATTTTAATAAAGAAGAATGGGTTAATATAAAAAACGATTCTTTACGAAAATTTATTTTTAATGAATCAATTAAAAAATATGATGACAAAAAATTAAATAGAGAAATTTCAGCACTATATTCAAATTTAAGTGATGAATTTTCAGATTTTAATTCTCCTAAGATAATTACTCTAAATAATGGAATTGATTATCAATTTAAAATTATTACTACAGATTCATTAGTTTTATTATCGTTGGATTGTTACCTCGACAACCAAGACTTATACAAAAATATTCCATCATATATTTCCCAAAGAATGAGTGAAGAATTTTTAGTAAGAGATTTAGCTGAAAAATTAATCTCGAGACATGTTATCTATCCAAGAAATCGTCAATTTATTAGTAAGATTATTTATCATGGAAAAATTTATAATCTGATGATCAATAATCTCGATTTTGATGAAAAAAAAGCACTTAATTACAATGAAACAGAAATTGTTTGGGCAAAAAATAATGAAAAAGAAGTTTGGAAATTTTTTATTGAAAATGAAATTTTATTTAATACTTCTAACGACTTAGAAGAAAGATTTATAAACTTTGGACCATATTCAAAGTTTGGTATATCAATAGACTATGAATCAGCACCAATGATTGGTAGATGGATTGGTTATAAAATTGTAAAATCATATTTAAAATCTAACAATAAAACTATTGAAGAAATTTTAAATATGAATGAGTATGAATTATATTTAAATTCTAATTATAAACCCGGATTATGATTTCTAAAAAAACTGACATAGTAATAAATGTTGAATTAGATGAAAATAAAATACCTGAAAAGATGAGCTGGTCAGCTAAAGATGGAGGTGTATCTGACCAACAAACAAAAGCTTTTTTATTTTCCTCATGGGATCACATCAATAAAGAAACAATGAAAATTGATTTATGGACAAAGGACATGCCTGTTGATGAAATGAACGTATTTATTCATCAAACACTTGTTAGCTTATCTCAATCTTTTTTTAAAGCAACTAATAATGAAAAAATGACTGATTCTTTCAAACAGTTTTGTGATTATTTTTCAGAAAAGCTTGAGCTAAAAAAAAATTAAACTAAACTTTTTTGTATATGTTTTCTGATTTCGGAAATTCCAATATTTCTTGTAGATGAACAAATAAAATATGTACTATTAATTTCAGGTATATTTAGTTGTTTGAAATAGTCATCACAATATTTGTTTAAGTTATTTTTTTTTAATTTGTCAGCTTTAGTAAAAATTATATTGAATTTTTTCCCCTCGGAAATTAGAAACTCAATAAAATCAACATCTATTTCAAGAGGTTTATGTCTTATATCAATCAATATAAAGATTTGTAAAAGGTTTTCCCTATTTAAAATATAATCAAATGAAATATTTAGAATTTTTTCAGATTGTTTTTTTGAAAGCTTGGAATATCCATATCCAGGAAGATCAACTATATAAAAATTATTTTCTACTAAATAGTGATTAATTAATTGTGTTTTACCTGGTGTCTTTGATGTTTTAGCTATGTTTTTTTTATTTAATATAGAATTTATAAGACTAGATTTTCCAACATTTGATCTGCCAATCATTGCAAACTCATGAAAACCGTCTTTTGGACATTCATTTTCATTAGAGCTACTTTTTTTAAATGAAACATTAGAAAAACTAGACACAACTACAAATTTTTCTTTGAAAGCCAACCGTCTAAAATATCATTGAATATGTTTGGATGTTCCATCATAGGAGCATGACCACACTTGTCTATCCAAAACAGATCTGAGTTAGGTAGAAGTTTATCAAAATCTTTTGCAACATCTGGTGGTGTTACAGTGTCTTGTTTACCCCAAATTATTGCAGTTTCTACATCTATTTTTGGTAAATCTTTTGCCATATTATGTCTTATGGCACTTTTTGCCATTGCTAAAATTTTAATCAATTTTTTTCTATCATTGACTGTTTCAAAAATTTCATCTACAATTTCTTTTGTTGCAACTTTCGGATCATAAAAAACACCTTCAGTTTTTTTTCTTATAAAGTTATAGTCTTCTCTTTTAGGGTAACTATCACCCATGGAATTTTCATAGAGTCCAGAACTTCCTGTTAAAACTAACCCTTTTAATAAGTTAGGAAAAAGTTTAGCATAAATTAATCCAACATGTCCCCCTAAAGAATTTCCGACAATTACAAAATCTTTAAGTTTTTTAAATTTTACAAATTCATTTACAAACTTTGCAAAAAACTTAACATTTGTATCCAATAGTTTAGAAGTATATATTGGTAACTGAGGAGCAATAACATTATAGTTTTTTTGTGGAAAGAAATTAAACACATCTTCAAAGTTACTTAAGCCTCCCATTAGACCATGTAAAATTAAAATTGGTCTCCCTTTACCGACAGACCTATAGTTAAAGCCGTTTTCTGAAATAAAACTTTCCAAAATCTATTATGATTTAGCAGTTGCAGACAAAGATATGTATTTCATTTTGAAACAATAATATAAAATGAATATAGAAACTAAATTATAAATCCTTTTAAATTAATGATAATCAGTACTTTATGTCTTTATCATAAAAATTATTAACAATGTGGTAAAAAGTGGTAAAAAGTGGTAAAATTTAAATATATTTGATAGTAACGCTAATCTGATATGTATAATCTTATAGGCACATATGAATGCAAGATTGATAATAAGGGGAGAATTATGTTTCCTTCATCCTTTAAAAAACAGTTAGAAAAAAAACTTTCTAAAGGTTTTATTCTTAAAAGATCTGTATTCCAAAAATGTTTAGAACTCTTTCCTGTTAATGAGTGGGATGAAACAATGCTGGGAGTAAATAAACTAAATCGTTTCACAAAGAAAAATAATGATTTTATTAGAAGGTATACTGCTGGACTAAAGCATATTGAATTAGATAATGCTGGAAGAATATTAATTCCAAAAGATTTAATCAATTTCTCGCAACTTAAAAAAAATATTGTAATGTCAACAGCTTTAAATATCATTGAAATATGGGATAAGGAAATGTATGAAAATGCGATTAATGATTCAAATGTTGACTTTGCAAAATTAACGGAGGAAGTAATGGGTAATGATGACAATAATGTTTCATAAACCTGTTATGTTGTCAGAGGCGATTGATAGTCTTGAAATAAAAGAAAATGGGATTTATGTTGATTTAACCTTTGGAGGAGGAGGTCATTCTAAAGAAATTTTAAAAAGAATAAATGATGATGGAAGATTAATAGCATTTGATCAGGATAAAAGTGCTATAAAAAATAAAATTGATGACAATAGAGTTATGTTATTAAAGCAGAATTTCATTTATCTAGAACAAAATTTGAAATATTTAAAAATATCAAAAGTTGATGGTATTCTTGCAGATCTGGGTGTAAGTTCTTTTCAGTTTGATTCAATCGACAGAGGATTTAGCTATGAAAATGATTCAATCCTTGACATGAGAATGAATCAAGAATCAAGCATTGATGCAATGGAGATTTTAAATAACTATAGTGAAGCCGATCTTGCAAATTTATTTTTTAATTATTCTGATTTAACAAATTCTAGAAAAATTGCAAAAAGTATAGTTGAAAAAAGAAAGACTAAAAAAATAAAATCTTCTAATAATTTAAACGAAACACTTTCCGAATTTATAAATCCTGGATATGAAAATAAATTTTTAGCTAGAGTGTATCAAGCTATAAGAATAGAGGTTAATCAAGAGATAAAAAACCTAAAAAAGCTACTAAATCAACTTCCAAATTTATTAAACCAAAATGGATTAGTTTCAATAATCACATACCATTCAGTTGAAGATAGGCTAGTTAAAAGATTTTTTAAAAATAATTGTTTTGAGAATGAACCAGTTAAGGATGATTTTGGAAATAAAATTTTGTCAATTAAACCAAAATACAATTTTATTAAACCATCTGAATTAGAAATAAAAAATAATCCAAGAGCAAGAAGTGCTAAGCTGAGAACAGCCGTTAAACTATGAAAAATAAAATTATTGATATACTGCTAGGAAAATTCTTAATTGAAAAAATTAATATTGACAATATCCGTTTTATATTTTTTATTTTTTCTCTTGCTTTTCTATTAATATACTCTTCCCACAGTGTTGATAGTAAAGTTTATAAAATTAGTCACTTAAACACTGAAGTTTCTGTTGCTGAATCCAACTTTATTGAATTAAGAAAAAAACTTATGAATTTAAGAGTGGAGTCAACAGTAAGAAAAAAACTAATAGATCGAGAGATAAAACCTTCATTGAGTCCGCCAAATAAAATAATAATATCCAGTATTAAATGAACAATAATCAATTTGTATTGAAACTTTATGGATTTGCAACAGTTTTTTTATTGTTTGGTTTATTTATTGGTTATAAGTTATTCCACATACAGTTTGTTGACGGTGATAAATATCGACAATTAGCAGAAGACAAAACATTAAAATATTCAACGGTAAATCCCCAAAGAGGAAACATATATTCATTCGACGGGAGTTTACTTGCTACATCGACAACAATGTATGATGTTTATTTTGATTCAAAAACTGTAAAGAAAAAACTTTTTGATAGTGAAGTTTATAATCTTTCTAAAAAAATAGCAGAATTAATATCAGTAGATCAAAATATAGTTCACAATTCATTAATCAGTGCAAGAAATAGCGGAAATAGATATTACTCAATAATTAAAAATATAGGTAAGGAAGATGTTGATAGAGTTAAGAGTTTTCCAATTTTTAAACATGGATCTATAAAGGGCGGACTAATAGTAGAAAAGAAAATTAAAAGAGAATTTCCGTTAGGAAAAGTAGCTGAAAGAACTATTGGATATGAAAGAATTGACGAAAATGGTAATTATAGAGGAGTTGGTTTAGAACATGCTTTTGGAAAATACCTAAGAGGTCAAGATGGCTATATGTTAAAAAGAAAAATTTCAAATGGTCAATGGAAAACTTTAGATAATGAATTAAAAAAGGAACCGATCAATGGATTAGATATCATAACTACCATAGACAGTGAAATTCAAGATATTGTTCATGACTATTTACTTGAGCAAACAGAAAAATATGATGCTCATCATTCATCAGCTATAGTAATGGAAGTTCAAACTGGTGATATTAAAGCAATATCAAATTTTGGATTAACTGAAAATGGTAAGTATTATGAAAAATTAAATTATGCAATTGGTGAGGGAATTGAACCAGGTTCTACCTTTAAATTAATAGCTATCGCCGCAGCTCTAGAGGATCAAGTGATTGACACTTTACAAAAAGTTGATACATCTGGAGGAATACTTGATTTTTATGGGTTTAAAGTTAGAGATAGTAGAAAAGGTGGATATGGAAAGATAAATATTATGGACGCTATCAGGTTATCATCTAATACGGGAGTTGTTAAAATTATTGACTCTGTATATAATAAAAATTCAAAAAAATTTGTAGATCGTCTTTACAATTTTGGTATTGCTAATCCAGTAATAAGCTCAATTAAAGGTGAACCTAAGCCAAAGATTCCTCATCCTAATGATGATAACTGGAATGGTTTATCATTACCATGGATGACATATGGTTATGGTGTAAATATGACTCCACTACAGATTTTAACATTTTATAATGCCATCGCTAATGAAGGAGAAGTTGTTAAGCCAAAATTTATTCACAGTACAAGAAAGTTTGGAACTAATGATAATAAAATATATCCAAAACAAATTTTGAACAAATCTATTTTTTCAATTAATACAAACAAAGTATTAAAGAAGATGCTCTATGATGTAGTACATCATGAAAATGGAACAGCAAAGAACATAAAATCTAAGCACTTAAAGTTGTCTGGTAAAACAGGAACTGCACAGGTTGATTATGCAAAAGATAGTATAAATTATATTTCAAGTTTTGTTGGATATTTTCCATCAGATGAACCGAAATATTCTTGCATAATAGTTATAAATAAGCCTAATAAAACTAAAGGCTATTATGGTAACACAGTGGCAGCACCTGTATTTAAAAGAATAGCTGAAAAAATATTTTCAAAATATCCAAAAGTTGAAAAATATAATTTACATGAGCTTAATGAAAATATAAAGCTTTCAAAAATTCAAATTAAAAATAGATCTAACCTTAATAAAATTGTAAGTAATGGAACTTAAAGAACTCTTAAGAAATATTGAGGTTGTAAAATTTTTTGGTGTAAAAGATCGAATTATAAATGATGTCAAGAATAATTCAAGAGAAATAAAATTAAATGATTTATTCATAGCAATCGATGGAAATACAATTGATGGTCATATTTTTATAAATGATGCTATTGAAAATGGTTCAAAAAGTATTATTTGTGAAAAAATTCCAGATGTAATTCGTGAAGATATAACATACGTTGTTGTTAATAATACTAGACAGGTTTACTCCAAAATTTGCTCAAATTATTTTAAAAATCCGAGCAAAAAAATGTACTTAATTGGAATTACAGGAACAAACGGAAAAACAACTACAGCTACTCTTCTATATAAAATTTTCAATTTGTATGGATATAAGGTTGGATTATTGTCAACTAATAAAATTTTAATTGATGGTAAAGAGTTTAAAACCAATTTAACAACACCTGACTCATATAAATTAAATTTTTATTTGAGTGAAATGGTTAATTCTAATGTCGAGTATTGTTTCATGGAGGTTTCCTCACATTCTATTGATCAAGAAAGAATTTCAAATTTAAATTATGACATAGGAGTTTACACTAATATTTCTCATGATCATCTTAATTATCATAAAACTTTTAAAAATTATATATATACAAAGAAGAAATTTTTTGATTCACTTTCTAAAGATTCATATTCTTTAGTCAATATTGATGATAAAAATAGTAGTGTAATGGTTCAAAATACTAAATCAAAAATTAAAACATATTCTCTAAAAAAACTTTCAGATTACAACATAAAAATTATTGAAAATAACATTGAGGGATTAATTATTCAATTGAATAATAAATTAATTCATACTCAAATTACAGGAAAATTTAATGCATATAATCTAGTCGCAGTATATGCAGTCTGTGACATATTAGGATTAGATCAAAATAAATCAATTGAATTATTAAGTAAGATAAAACCTGTTGAAGGTCGATTTCAAGTTATTGTAAAGAATGGAATTACTGCAATAGTTGATTTTGCTCATACACCTGATGCTATAGAGAAAGTTTTAGTATCAGTTAAAGATTATGTAAAAAGTGATGGAATAATAATAACTGTAGTTGGATGTGGAGGAGGAAGAGACAAAGAAAAAAGAAATAAGATGGGCTATGTTTCATCTGAGTTAAGTGATTTAACAATTTTTACATCTGATAACCCTAGAAATGAAGATCCAAATCAAATTATAGATGATATGAAGATGGGTGTCGTTAATAAAAAAATAAAAAAAGTGAAAACTATAATTGACAGGAAAGATGCTATAAAATATGCTGTATCTAAATCTAAGGTTAATGATATTCTATTAGTTCTGGGAAAAGGTCATGAAAAATATCAAATTATTGGTGATAAGAAAATTGAATTCAGCGACAGTGAGGTACTTAATAATTATTTAAAAATAGCTATATAATGTTTTATTATTTGTTCGATTTTCTTGAAAAAAATTATCAGTTTGCTGGAGCTAGTCTTTTTCAGTATCTGTCATTCAGGGCAGGAATTACTTTTATACTAGCTTTATTTATTTCAACGGTTTTCGGAAAAAGAATAATCAATTATTTATCATTTAAGCAAATTGGTGAAAATATAAGAGAGTTAGATTTACCGGGTGAGAACTTAAAAAAAGGAACCCCAACCATGGGTGGAATAATTATAATTATTTCAACAATAATTCCAATTATATTATTCGCTGATTTTAAAAACATTTATATAATAATCTTATTAATCTCAACTTTTTGGCTAGGTGTTATTGGTTTTATTGATGACTATATCAAAGTTTTTAGAAAAAACAAAAAAGGTTTAAAAGGCTCATTTAAAATTATTGGCCAGGTAATTCTTGGTCTTTATATTGGTTTCACAGTTTACTTTAATCCTGAAATAAAAACACAAAATATTTATGAAAAAAATCAAATAAATTTAGTTGATGAGCATAGTCTTAGCTCCAAGACTGGATCATTAAAAACTACAATTCCTTTTTTAAAAGATAACGAATTAGATTATGAAGAGATATTTGGAATTAAATCAACAAATTTTAATTGGATATTCTACATAGTTATAATTACCCTTGTAATAGTGTCAGTTTCAAATGGAGCAAATTTGACTGACGGTTTAGATGGATTAGCAGCTGGTTCCTCCTCAATAATAATTTTTACACTTGGAATTTTTGCGTGGATTTCTGGAAATATAATTTTTTCTGATTACTTAAACATAATGTATTTGCCCGGAATAGGAGAAATAGTAGTTTTTGTTGCAGCAATGCTTGGAGGTTTGATAGGGTTTCTATGGTATAATACATATCCTGCCCAAGTTTTTATGGGTGATACAGGAAGTCTAACTGTAGGTGGTTTGATTGCAATAATAGCAATTTTAGTTAGAAAGGAATTACTACTGCCGATTTTATGTGGAGTTTTCTTAGTTGAAACTTTATCTGTAATTGTTCAGGTAAGTTATTTTAAATATTCTAAAAAGAAATTTGGTGTAGGAAAGCGGATCTTTCTCATGACACCAATTCATCATCATTTTCAAAAGAAAGGATACAGTGAAAGTAAAATAGTAGCAAGATTCTGGATTGTCTGTATAATGCTGGCAATTTTATCATTAATAACATTAAAAGTAAGATGATAAAAAAACAAATGACAACAATATTAGGTTCTGGATTGAGTGGAATGGGTGCTGTTAAACTTGCTATAAAAAAAAATATCTCTGTTTATCTATCTGATCATTCTGTGATTTCTGATGATGTAAAAGAATTTTTGTTAAAAAACAATATAAAATTTGAGGAAAATGGCCATAACTGGGATAAAATTTCAAGTTCAAAAGAAATTGTAATTAGTCCTGGTATTTCCTCAAATAAGATTATTGAAAATATGCCTTTATTCGATAAAAAAAATATAATTTCTGAAATTGAATTTGCAAGTAGATATACCAATTCATTTTTAATTGCAGTTACAGGATCTAACGGTAAGACAACAACAAGTTATTTAATATATCATATTTTAAAGAGCTCAGGATTTAATGTTGGAATTGCAGGAAATATGGGCATAAGCTTTTCAGAATCTATTTCTGATGGTCAGTTTGAATATTATGTTCTTGAAGTTAGTAGTTTTCAATTAGATGATATTGTAAAATTTAAACCAGATATATCAATAATAACTAATATTTCTGAAGATCATTTAGATCGATATAACTATTCATTTTCTAATTACATCAGCTCAAAGTTTAGAATTACAAAAAATCAAACGTCGGATAACACTTTAATTTTAAATGGAAAGTGTGAGAACTCAATAAATTTTTTAAAGGATATAAAAATAAAATCTCAATTAATAATAATTAATAAGAATAAAATCAATAACGAAAAATCTGACATGATTTTTCTTAAAGAAAATAAAATTAACTCAACAATCAATAATAATTATCTTAAGATGAATATAAATAATTTATCAATCCAAGGGAATCATAATATTCAGAACTCAATGGCAGCTATTTGTGTTGCGCAACTTTTGAATATTTCAAATGAATCGATTAAAGATAGTCTTAGATCATTTAAAAATATTCCACATCGTTTAGAACATTTTTTAACCATCCAAAAGGTTAAATATATTAATGACTCTAAAGCTACTAATGTTAATGCTGTTTACTATGCATTGGAATCAGTAAAAACTCCGATTATATGGATAATTGGGGGAGTTGATAAAGGAAATGATTATTCTGATTTGATTCCTTTTGTTAAAAATAAAGTTAAGGCGATTATTTGTTTGGGTAAGGACAACTCAAAACCTATAGAATTTTTCTCAAATCATTGTGACTTAATTGTAAGCACAAACAATATGAAAGATGCTGTAAAAAGTGCATATGAGTTTGCAAAACAAAATGATACTGTTTTATTATCTCCAGCATGTGCAAGTTTTGATCTATTTAAAAATTTTGAGGATAGAGGAAATCAATTTAAAGAAGAAGTAAGAAAATTATGAGTTTAATTTCAAAGTTAAAGGGAGATAAGGTTGTTTGGTATGTAGTCCTAGCTTTATCATTTTTTTCTTTTTTACCAATTTTTAGTGCAACCTCAAATTTTGGTACAAACTTTATTTTCTCAAATTTATTTAAACATGTAGCTATTATAATAGTTGGAATATTGATAATGTATACTACTCATTTAATCGATTACAAGTACTTTAAAGGCTTATCTAAATTAATTTTACCCTTAATTATTATATTATTAATATTTACAGCAATTCAAGGAAATGAAATTGAAGGAGCAAATGCAAGTCGATGGATTAATATACCTTTAATCGGAATTTCATTTCAGCCATCTTCATTAGCTGCTATTTTTTTATTGATTTACATATCGAATTTTCTGTCTAAGAATATCGATAAAAAGTTAGACCTTAGATCCTCATTTTTTCCATTATGGATTCCTATCCTAATGGTGATATTATTAATCTTACCTTCAAATTTTTCAACTTCACTTATGATATTTTTGATGGTATTAACAATATTATTTATGGGACAATATCCATTTAAATATATTTCTTCAATAATATTTATTGGAATTATTTTAGCATCAACATTTATTTTATTTGCAAAAAATTATCCAGATTTACTACCTAACAGAATTGATACTTGGACTAGCAGGATTGAAAATTATATTAATCCTGTTTCAGAAGAATCAAATTATCAAATAAATAGAGCAAAAGCAGCAATTGCAAATGGATCTTTATTTGGAGTTGGAGCAGGAAAAAGCTCAATGAAATATATTCTTCCACAAAGTACCTCAGACTTTATTTTTTCAATAATTACTGAAGAATATGGTTTAGTTATAGCAATATTAATCCTTTTTCTATACTTAATATTATTATTTAGAATAATTATTATTTCATATAAAGCAACCTCAATATTTGGAAAATTAATTGCATTATCTGTCGGATTGCCAGTGGTATTTCAAGCTTTTATTAACATGGGAGTTGCTGTTCAATTAATCCCTGTTACTGGCCAACCTTTACCATTAATTAGTATGGGAGGCACATCAATATGGACAACATTTTTAGCATTTGGAATATTATTAAGTGTAAGTGCAAAAAAAATAAATAGTGATTTGGAATTAAATATAATCGATGAGAAAAAAAATGGATAAAAAGTTTTTAATTTCGGGAGGAGGCACAGGAGGACATATATATCCTGCTATAGCAATAGCTGATGAAATTAAAGAAAGATTTTCAAGTTCCAAAATATTATTTACAGGTTCAAGCTCTAGAATGGAAATGAAAAAAATTCCGGAAAACGGATATAAAATAAGGGGGTTATGGATATCTGGTTTTAATAGAAAAAACTTTTTTTCAAATTTATTATTTCCATTAAAAGTAATCGTTAGTCTATTGCAATCAATTAAAATCTTACATGCATTTAAACCAAATGTAGTTATTGGAACAGGTGGATTTGCAAGCGGACCAACTTTATTTATTGCTAATCTTTTTAGAATTCCAATTTTTATTCAAGAGCAAAACTCTTACCCAGGCATTACCAATAAAATATTATCGAAATTTGCTGATAAAATTTTTGTATCCTATGATAGAATGGAAAAATTCTTTCCAAAAGAAAAAATTTTGAATTATGGGAATCCTGTTAGAAATAGATTTGGTAAAGCTGATAATATTAAAATAGAAAAATTTATAAAAGCATATGGTATTAATAAAAACAATAAAACAATTTTATTTCTTGGTGGAAGTTTGGGGTCTGAAGTTATGAATGAGTTTGTTATGGATAACATTGATTATTTTGAAAAAAATAATTTTAATGTAATACTTCAATGTGGAGACAGGTATAAAAAAAAAATAAAAGATAATAAATCTAAAAACTTAATTATTTTACCTTTTATAGATCAAATGCCAACAGTAATATCTTGCTCAGATTTGATTGTTTCAAGAGCAGGTGCTATTATTATTTCTGAATTATCCTTTGTAGGTAAACCTGTTATTTTTATTCCATCACCAAATGTTGCAGAAGATCACCAAACAAAAAATGCAAAATATTTATATGATTTGGAAGCTGCAGAATTAATTCATGAGGATGAGATTAATTATAAACTAAAGAATGTAATAAATAAAATTTTTATTAGTGATAAATACAGAAATCAATTAGCTAATAATCTAAAATCACTTTCAACTTTAAAGTCTACAAAGTTAATAGTTGATGAAATTGAAAAATATATTAAATGAATTACCAAGATTACAAATATTATTTTTTCATAGGTGCAGGAGGAATTGGAATGTCATCCTTAGCTAAGTATTTAGCTATCAAGAATAAAAATATTGCTGGATATGATAGAGAAAAAACAGAATTGACCTGTAATTTAGAAAAAATAGGTATTGATATTTTATATGATTTTGATATAAATAATATTAATAAAAGTTTTAAAGATCCAACAAAAACCTTAGTAATTTACACTCCTGCAATTTCACATGATAATATACTTTTTAAATTTTTTAAAGATTTACATTTTAGAATTATTAAAAGATCTGACTTACTAGCATCAATAGTAAATAATAATTTTTCTATTGCGATTGCTGGCACACATGGTAAAACAACTATAACTGCTATTTTATCTCACATATTAAGTATTTCCAATCTAAATTATACTGCTTTCATAGGTGGAATTTTAAATGAAAATAACTCAAATCTAAAATGTATTGGAGATGAAATTTTTATTGTTGAAGCTGATGAATATGATAGAACATTTTTAAAATTAAAACCTAATATTATTTGTATTAATAATATTGATGGTGATCACTTTGATATTTACAAGGATTATAATGATTTAAAAACATCATTTGTTCAATTTTCTAAAAATCTGCGTGATGAAGGCATATTAATTTCTAATGATGAATTAGATTTTGAATCAATTAATTATGGATTTAAGAATGATTCAAATTTTATTATTAAAAACTTTAGAACTAAGGCTGGTCAGTCAATCTTTGATATAGTAACAAACGATATTAAGTACAATAATATACAGTTTAATATGTTAGGAAAATATAATTGTATTAATGCTCTTGCTGCTATAATTATTTCTTTAAAAATGAATATTTCATTTGATTTAATTAAGAAAAGTCTAAAGACCTTTAAAGGAGTAAAAAGAAGACTCTCTTTTGAGCTTACTAAACCAAAAATATTAATTGATGATTATGCTCATCACCCAAAAGAGATTCAATCTGTTTTTAACTGTTTAGATGATGTTTACCCTTCTCTTAAGAAATTTGTGATATTCCAACCTCATTTATTTACTAGAACAAGAGATTTAATTGATGAGTTTGCTCAAAGTTTAGAAAAGTTTGATAGAGTGGTTTTGTTAGATATATATCCAGCTAGGGAAAAACCTATTAAAGGTATAACTTCAAGACTTTTACTAAACAAAATAAAAAATAAGAATAAATCATTAGCCAATGAAAACGAATTATTAGAATTAATCAATAAAGATAATTCTGAAATTATAATTACAATGGGAGCTGGAAGTATTGGAAAAATATGTCAGACTTTAAAAAAAAAATTAATACTTGAAAATTAAGTTTATACATATAATATTTACAATTTTTATTTCATTAAAGATTTTAGCTATAGTTTATTTAAACTATGTTAATGGATTTAATATTTCCTCAATTACTTCCTCAAATATATATGTTAATTCATATAATTTTATATCAAACGATTCCATATTTAATATTCTTAAAACATCAAAACTAATATCTGATTCAATATTAGTAAAGTCTATTAATTTAGAAAAAATTGAGTCAAAAGTATTAGAAATACCTTACATAGATAAAGTGTCATCATCAATTGATATTCAATCAAATTTTTCGCTGGAAATTGTAGAAAAGAAACCTATAATCGACCTAAAAGATTATGATTTTTATTTATCTGAAAAGGGAGAAAGAATTCCAAAAATAGAGAACAAAAAACTTAATATTAAAAGTTTTTTTGGAAAAATTGATTCAATAGTTTTTTGTGATTTAGCTTCTTTAGCTAAGTACATTAATAATGATAATTTCTTTATTGAACATATAAAATATCTTTATGCAGATAGCGCTAGTTTTTACTTCTCTGTCAATGATTATAAATATCAAGTAAAACTTGGAAATCTTAATCATTTTGAAAACAAACTAAAAAAATATAAAGGTTTTTATGCAGCAAAAGTCAATACAGATTTATTTAAAAATTATAATAAACTCGATTTGAACATCAATAATCAAGTAATAGCACAAAAAAAATAATATGGAAAATAATGAATTGTATATAGGATTAGACATTGGTACTACAAAAATTGTAGCCATGATCGGAATTGTTAATGAGTATGGTAAATTAAAAATTGTAGGAATAGGAAAGTCAAAAAGTCTAGGTGTCCATCGAGGTGTTGTAAATAATATTACTCAAACTATACAGTCAATCCAACTTGCAGTTGAGGAAGCTGAAGAAAACTCAGACTTTAAAATTGATAAAGTAGTTGTAGGAATTGCTGGACAACATATTAGAAGTTTACAGCACAGCGATTATGTTACTAGAGAAAATTCTGATCAAGTTATTGATAAAGAAGACATTGACAAATTAATTAATCAAGTATATAAATTAGTTATGCTTCCCGGTGAGGAAATAATACATGTTTTACCACAGGATTATAAAGTTGATGCTCAAGGTGAAATAAAAGAACCAATCGGAATGTTTGGATCGAGAGTGGAAGCTAATTTTCATGTAGTTGTAGGGCAGGTAAGTTCGATTAAAAATATTGCAAGGTGTGTGAAAAGTGCAGGAATTGACTTTGATGGAATAACTTTAGAACCATTAGCATCTGCTGATGCAGTTTTAAGTCAAGAAGAAAAAGAAGCTGGAGTTGCTTTAATTGACATTGGTGGTGGAACTACTGATTTGGCAATTTTTAAAGATGGTATTATCAGACATACTGCTGTAATTCCCTTTGGAGGAAATATTATTACTGAAGATATTAAAGAAGGCTGCTCAATAATTGAAAAACAAGCAGAATTATTAAAGATTAAGTTTGGCTCTGCATGGCCAGGTGAAAATAAAGATAATGAAATCGTTTCAATACCAGGACTGAGGGGAAGAGACCCAAAAGAAATAACCTTAAAAAATTTATCAAAAATAATTAATGCTAGAATTATTGAGATTATTGAACAGGTTTTTATTGAAATTAAAAACTATGGCCATGACGAACAGAAGAAAAAATTAATTGCTGGTATTGTCCTTACTGGCGGAGGAAGCCAATTAAAACATTTAAAACAATGTGTTGAATTAGTAACAGGAATGGATACAAGACTTGGACAACCAAATGAGCACTTAGCAGGAAATAATTCAATTGAAATATCAGATCCAACATTTGCGACAGCTGTTGGTTTAGTCATGAATTCAATGAACAGAAAGAAAATAAATAATAACAAAAAAGATTTTTCAGATGATGATCTTTCTGATAAATCCAATATTGAAAAAAATAATTCAGATTTCTCAAGATCAGTTTTTGAGAAGTTTACAGATAAAATAAAAAATTTTTTAGAAAACGCAGAATAAAACAATAACCATGAGTACAAATCTAGATTTTAATAATTTATCATTCGATCTCCCAAAAAATCAAAGCAATGTTATAAAAGTAATTGGAGTCGGTGGTGGCGGAAGTAATGCAATTAACCATATGTTTTTGAAGGGCATCAAAGGCGTAGATTATGTAGTTTGTAATACAGACTCGCAAGCTCTAAAAAACAGTCCTGTTCCAAACAAAATACAGTTGGGAGTAAATTTAACTGAGGGAATGGGTGCTGGGGCTAATCCTTCAATTGGTGAACAGGCTGCTATAGAAAATCTAACTGAGCTCAGAGATATGTTAGAAAAAAATACAAAAATGGTATTTATTACAGCAGGAATGGGTGGTGGTACAGGTACTGGTGCTGCTCCAATAATTTCAAAATTAGCAATGGAGATGGATATTTTGACTGTAGGAATTGTAACAATGCCTTTTGTTTTTGAAGGAAAAATAAGACAAAATCAAGCAAATAAAGGCTTAGAGAAACTTAAAAATAATTGCGATTCAATAATAGTTGTTAATAACAACAAATTAAGAGATATATATGGAAATTTAGGTGTTAAAGAAGGTTTTTCTAAGGCTGATGAAGTGCTTGCGACTGCAGCTAAAGGAATTGCTGAAGTTATTACTCATCACTATACTCAAAATATTGATTTGAAAGATGCTAAAGCTGTTTTATCTAAAAGTGGGAGTGCTATAATGGGCTCTGCTGGTTCGTCTGGTGATAAAAGAGCTATAAAAGCTGTAACTAATGCTCTAGACTCCCCATTACTTAATGATAATAGAATTCAGGGAGCACAGAATGTACTACTATTAATTCTTTCTGGTTCTAGTGAAGTAACTATTGATGAAATAGGTATTATCAATGATTATATTCAGGAAAGAGCTGGCAATAACGTTAATATTATTATGGGAATTGGAGAGGATTCAAACCTTGTTGATGAAATATCGGTAACTGTTATTGCAACTGGTTTTGATATTAGTTTACAAGATGAAATTATACATGTTGACCCTAAAAAGAAAATTCATTATTTAGATGAAGAATCTGAAGTTGTTGAAAAATTTGAAGATAAAAAATTAGATCCTCCTCTTCAATATGATTATGCATCTGATTCTATTGATTTTAAAAATATTAATTTTGATTATGACAGTTTAGAATATATTAATGAAGAAAAAGAAATTATTGAAATTGAAGATCTCAAAGACATTAATGTTGAATTCGAAACTGTTACGTTTAATAATTCAGAAATTATTGATGATAGAATTAAATTAGATTTTAGAGATATTTATGTTAATGATGCTGAAATAGTAAAATCTGAAAGTAAAAATTATATTCAAGATCCTAATATAACCAACTCTCGCGAAGTCATACATGTTTTAGAAGAGGATATTAATGATTTTGAAGTAATTGACCCCCTTCAGATTATTCCATATACCATGGTTGGTGATTCTGATACAGTAAAAGCCACAGATGAAATAAATACAAACCCAGAAAATAAAAAATCTGTTGAAGATTTTAATCCATTTGATAATCCGATAGCAAAAGCACTAGCTAAACGAACCGAAGAAAGAAAAATAAAACTAAAAGAATTTAATTATAAATTTGCAAAGGCACGAAGAGTTGAGGATATGGAAAAAGAACCTGCATATAAAAGAGCTGGTATTGATTTAGAAAATGATTTAAGTACCGAAATTTCCTTAACAAAAGTTGAAGAAGATGATAATGGAAATATAGAATTAAAATCAGATAACTCTTTTTTACATGATAATGTTGACTAATTTATGAGCTTATTAGAAATTATAGATAAAAATATAAAATCAGCAATGAAATCAAAAGATTCTGTTACATTAGAATCTTTGAGAGCAGTTAAATCAGCTATTTTATTGTTTAAAACTCAGTCGGGATCCTCAAATGATATGACATCTGATGATGAGATTAAAATTTTACAAAAATTGGTTAAGCAGAGAAAGGAAAGCGCTGATATTTATAAAAATCAAAATAGGCCAGAATTAAGTGAAGTTGAACTAAATCAAGCCTCTGTAATTGAATCTTTTTTGCCAAAACAAATGAGTCGTGATGAGGTAAGTGAAGTAATTAGTCAAATCATTACTAAATTAGGTGCTACAACTATGAAGGAAATGGGTAAAGTTATGGGATTAGCCTCTAAAGAACTTTCAGGAAAATCTGATGGAAAAACAATTTCAGAAATTGTAAGAAAAAAATTGTCATGAATTGGCCAAGTAGTTCAACTGGATAGAACATCAGATTTCGGCTCTGACGGTTGAGGGTTCGAATCCTTCCTTGGTCACTATTTTAGTTTGATTAATTGGTCACTTTTCATAAAAAATCTAAAACTCAAAAAAAATGATGATGCTGTTAGGCCAAACAAAAAGCCAATCCATACACCTATCGCTTTAAGTTCAGTATACAAACCTAAATATACCATAACTGGCAATCCAAAAATTATGTAAGAAAAAAAACATATTAATGAAGGGATTTTTACATCTTGAATACCTCTCAAACAACCTTGAGCAATAACTTGTATTCCATCAAAAACTTGAAATACTGCAACAACAATTAATAGTTTTGAAGCAATTTTAACTGTTTCTATAACTCCCGTTGATTCATCATTACTCAAATATAACCATGGGAAAAATTCAGATCCTAAAATGAAAATAATAGCAAATGCTATTTCAATTATCACTACTAATAAGAAGAATGAAATTGCTACTCTTTTAAGATTTAAATAGTCTTCATAACCCTTTTGATTTCCAACTCTTATTGTCGCAGCAACACTAAGTCCTAAAGCAACCATAAATGTCATTGTTGATAAATTAAGAGCTATTTGATTCGCTGCTTGGTAATTAGTGCCAATCAATCCACATATCCATACACCAGCAATAAAAAAGCCAACTTCAAACATCATTTGAAGTGCTGATGGATATCCTAAATTTAAAATATTTTTTGATATTGATTTTGAAAAATTTAAGCTGTAAATAGACCTGAAAAAATTCTTTGTTTTTTTATTATTTTTTATAATTATTATTATAATAATAACCATACTTATTCTAGATACTAAAGTTCCAATCCCTGCACCAACCAATTCCAGTTTTGGAAATCCAAGTTTTCCATAAATTAAAATATAATTAATAATAACATTTATAATATTTGCAATTATTGTTGAAATCATAGAAATTTTAGTGAGAGATAATCCGTCTGAGAATTGCTTAAATGACTGAAAAATCACAAGAGGAACCAATGAAATTGCAACCCATGTGATATATGGAAAAGCAAGATTCACAACATCTTCAGGTTGACCCATGTGAAATATTATAGGTTTAAAAATAAGAACAGCAAGCGACAAAATTATTCCTAAAATTGTACAAATTAATATACCATTCAATAAAACATCTTTTGTTTTTTGATAATCCTTCTTAGCATCGCTTTCAGAAATCAGCGGTGTAATTGCTGTTGAAAAACCAATACCAAATGACATTGCTAAAAAAATGAAACTATTTCCTAAAGAAATTGCTGCGAGTTCAGCTGTTCCTAATCTACCAACCATTGCGTTGTCTACAAACTGGACCAATGTATGTCCAATTAGCCCAACCATTACGGGATATGAAAGTTTTAAATTATATGAAAATTCTTTTAAATATGAATTAAAAATCAAATTAATTTAAAGTATTTATATTTTTAGAAAAGATTAGGTTTGTTTTAGGACCTACTACATAATTTAAAATTTCAAATTTTAAATTAATTGTCTTTTTAACTTCTTTAGTTTTTATATAAATAGTTTTAGATGACTTTGGAGATAGTTCAATGTATTTATAATCGTTGTGGAATGTGTATTCTCCAGTATAATTTAGGTTAATAGGTGCTACAGACTTATTTTTTAATTCAACCTCCAAAATTTCAACTTTTCTATCTCTGAAATTGTATCCTTTAGAAATTATCTCAAAATTATTTTCAATGACTTGGTTTAGATTTTCCGATTTTCCAATTATAAGGTCTCTATACCAAACAAATGTATTACCATCAAAGAGAGCTTTTTTTAGAGAGTCTATTGATTTATTTTTTGACATGATGAATGTCAATGGTCGATGATAACTTTCTTTTTTGTTAATAAAGTCCCATTCAATTAAAATGTGTACATCACTGGTACCCATTATTGTTAATTCATTTTCAAGAGCAATTTGTAGAGCCTCCTCAGAAAAAGTATCGAAATTAACAACCTCTATTCCATGAAGCAACCCTTTTTTTATAATCTCTTTATGTATTGGATCTAATTTTGCTATCCCATCACTTCTATTCGCTTCCCAATGAGGATGATTCCAGAAAACAAATGCCCCTTGTTTATTAGCTTCTTTAATTGCTTTTGAAAATTCTAGTGGTTTTTTATCAATATCAAAAAATCTATTTGCGTCATTAATAAAAATAGCATTGAAATGACCTGGAGGCATAGGTTTAGTAATTTCTGTTCCATGAACTACAGCTAGTGGTTGATTTTTAACATAGCCACCAGCTATTTGAAATGATCTATTTCTGTTTTCATGTGGAATGTCTGATATATGTGATTGATATTCAATGTGTTCAGTTAATGAAATTAAATCAATACTATCCCTCAAAGCTTCATCAACTCTAAGCGTTGGCCATACAACACCATCAGAAAAAACAGTATGTATATGTAAGTCCGATGATATATAATAATAATCATTTGGGCTTTCAAAAAAAGTTTTTATTCCCTGAGAATGACTGGTGAAGCTAAATACCAGGAGTAATAAAAAAAATTTAGTTCTATTAATCATTTTAATTAATAAATTAATGTTTACTAAGTAATATACTCAATATTTAAATTAAATTATAATTCTATAGTAATCATTCAAATTACTATCCTAAATTTTGAATATAGTAAAGTTTAAATATTAAAAATAAATATCACCTGAAGAATGATCTTTTTCGGCTCCTGTTACTGATTTTAAACAGTTTGTTTTGTTTTGGACTCTAAGAACACCTAAAAGAGCAAAAATTAATGCTTCCTTAAAATCAATTATCTGTTTGTTGGGTATAAAGATGTTAATATTATATTCATTTCGAAGAATATCAACTAAATTATTATTGTAAGTTCCCCCTCCGCTAAGTAGAACCTTTTCTGAATCATTGATGTTTTTACTTATTTGAAATGCTGCATGTTTTACAAAAGTCGCCAAGGTTTCTTCCTCAGTAATTTTATAACTATCAATCATTGGAAAAATTTTATCAATTACGAATTCAATTCCTAAAGACTTAGGATTTTTTTTAGAATAAAATGATATAGAATTTAATTCGTGAAATAAATCTATATTAATTTTTCCTCTTGATGACAAGATACCATTCTCATCATATTCATATCCCATTTTTTTTGAATAAAAATTTAAAACAGTGTTTAATGGACAAATATCATATGCTATAATTTGACTATCAGATTTAATTGACAGGTTTATAAAACCACCTAGATTAAGACAATACTTAAATTTGGAAAATAAAATTTTATCTCCAATAGGAACTAAAGGAGCACCTTGCCCACTTAAACTTAAATCTTGAGCCCTAAAATTATTAACTGTCTTAATTCCTGTCATTTTATTAATGATTTCACCATTTCCAATTTGTAGTGTAATTCCCATTTCAGGTTGATGAAAAACAGTATGACCGTGTGATGAAATCAAATTAATATTTTTAAGATTAAAATCAGAAATAAATTTATTTATAGATTCGCCAATAAAAGTTCCATATTCTAAATCAATCCTATTTATTTCTTCAGACTTTCTTTCAACAATATTGTGAAGCTTTTCTAAAATATTATTGTTGTAACTAATGGATATGGAATTAGCTATTTTAAAATCTGAAAGATTTTTTAAATCGAAAATTACATGACATAAATCTAGCCCATCTAAGGAAGTGCCACTCATTACTCCGATAACTTCAATTTTATCCATTATCGACGGAAAGTATTAAAAAAAATTTAATTATAAGGAATTTAAATAAGAAATGGTTGATATGGGATCTTTAGAGTTAAAAACAGAACTACCTGCAACTAGAACGTTAGCACCAGAATCAAAAAGTTGTTTAGCATTATCCTTGTTAACTCCACCATCAACTTCAATTAAAGCTCTTGAGTTAGTTTTTTCAATAAGATTCTTTAATTCTTCAACTTTTTTATAAGTATTTTCTATAAATGATTGTCCTCCAAATCCTGGATTAACACTCATCAGGCATACTAAATCAATGTCTCCTATTATTGTGTTCAATGAAGAAACTGGAGAGTGAGGATTAATTGCAACACCACTTTTCATCCCATTATTTTTAATGTTTTCGACTGTTCTATGTAAATGGGTGGAGGCTTCAAGGTGAACTGTAAGAATTTCACTACCTAGCTCAGCAAACTTTTGTATATATCTTTCGGGGTTGACAATCATAAGGTGTACATCCAAAGTTTTTTTTGCATGTTTTTTAAAAACTTCCATTATGGGAGTGCCAAAAGAAATATTAGGAACAAAAACACCATCCATAACATCGATGTGAAACCAATTTGCTTCACTTTTATTAACCAAATCAATTTCATCTTCTAACTTTCCAAAATTACAGGCCAGCATTGAAGGTGCTATGATTTTAATATTACTATCCAAGATATGTTTTTAATATTTTGCTTCGTGAAGTATGTTTTAATCTTCGTATGGCCTTTTCTTTAATCTGTCTTACACGTTCTCTAGTTAAATCAAATGTTTCACCAATTTCTTCAAGAGTCATAGCATGTTGTTCTCCTAAACCAAAATATAGTCTGACAACATCTGCTTCTCTTGGTGTGAGTGTTTCTAAAGCTCTCTCAATTTCGGTTTGTAGTGATTCATGTAACAAACCTTTGTCTGGGTTAGGAGATTCACCACTTTTGAGAACATCATATAAATTTGAGTCTTCACCCTCAACTAGAGGTGCATCCATTGAAACATGTCGACCTGAGTTTTTCATGGATTCCTTTACGTCAGAAACGGTCATATCAAGTTCCTTAGCAATTTCTTCAGCAGACGGCACTCTTTCATTAGCTTGCTCCAAAAAAGCATACATCTTATTAATTTTATTGATTGAACCGATTTTATTCAATGGAAGTCTAACTATTCTAGATTGTTCAGCAAGTGCTTGAAGAATGGATTGTCTAATCCACCAAACAGCATATGAGATAAACTTAAAACCACGTGTTTCGTCAAATCGTTTTGCAGCTTTGATTAGGCCCAAGTTTCCTTCATTTATTAAGTCTGGTAAGGTTAAACCCTGGTTTTGGTATTGCTTAGCAACAGAGACAACAAATCTTAAATTTGCTTTAGTTAATTTTTCCAGTGCTATCTCATCACCTTCTTTTATTCTTTGAGCTAATTCAACTTCTTCTTCAGCAGTTATTAGATCAACTTTACCAATTTCTTGCAAATATTTATCTAGAGAAGCTGTTTCTCTGTTTGTTACCTGTTTTGTTATTTTGAGTTGTCTCATTAAAGTATTTTATTATTTATACGAAATAATAATAAAAAGGTTTCATTTTATTCCTTTTTTTTTGGTCTTTCAAGTAAAATTTTTCTAGAAACTTTTTGTTTTTTGGTTCTAGAATCAACACCTAAATACTTAACCCTTGTAACATCACCAATATTTAGGTATTTTTCAACTTTTTCAACTCTCTCCCAAGCAATTTCAGAAATATGTAATAAAACTTCTTTTCCAGGTCTAAATTCTACAACAGCACCAAATTCCAAAATCTTAACTACTTTTACATCATATTCTTTTCCATATTCAGGTTTGAATGTAATATCATCAATTTTTTGAATAACAGTATCAATCATTTCTTGGTTGGTTCCTAGTATTTCAATAATACCCTTTTCATCTTCTTCTTCAATTACTATTGTTGTGCCAGTTTCTTTTTGCATTTCTTGAATTACTTTTCCTCCAGGTCCAATGACTGCACCGATGTAGTCTCCATCAATAACTACTTTAACCATTTTAGGAGCATGTGGCTTAACTGAATTAGCAGGTTTTTCAATTGTTTTAGTTAATTCATTTAAAATTTCTAATCTACCGACTCTTGCTTGTTCTAAAGCTTTAACTATAATTTCATAAGAAAGGCCTTTAATTTTTATATCCATTTGACATGCAGTAATCCCATTATTTGTTCCTGTAACTTTAAAGTCCATATCGCCTAAGTGATCTTCATCACCTAATATATCAGATAAAACTGAGTATCTTTCACCATCAGAAATTAATCCCATTGCAATTCCTGAAACTGGTTTACTAATTTTAACACCGGCATCCATTAATGCCATAGTTCCTGAACAAACTGTAGCCATAGATGATGAGCCATTTGATTCTAGCACTTCAGAAACTACTCTAACAGTGTATGGACAATCTTTTGGGAATACTTTACTTAAAGCTCTTTGAGCTAAATTACCATGACCAATTTCTCTTCGAGATGTTCCTCTCAATGGTCTAGCCTCACCTGTTGAAAATGGCGGGAAATTATAATGTAAATAAAAATTTTCTTCACCTTGATGTGTTGGAGAATCAATAATATTAGCATCTCTTGAAGTTCCTAAAGTAACTGTTGCTAAAGCTTGAGTTTCACCTCTAGTGAAAATTGAAGACCCATGAGTTGAGGGTAAATAATCAATTTCACACCAAATTGGCCTAATATCAGTGGTTTTTCTTCCATCTAATCTGATCCCTTCGCTTAAAACTAACTCTCTAATAGCTTCCTTTTCAACTTTATAAAAATAGCTTAAAATAAGGCTTTCATTCTCTTCAAGTTCTTCCTCATTGAAAGACTCCAGAAGATTTTCTTTAACGTTTGAAAATTCCTCTGATCTTTGTTTTTTTCCTAATCCTTTCTTTGCAATTTCATAACATTTTTCATAACAATGATTGTGAACCTTATCTAATAATTCTTTGTCTTCAATACCTTGATCATACTCTCTAATATCTTTTCTTCCAATTTCATTTACTAGATCATTTTGTGCATCAATTTGTACTTTAATTGCTTCATGACCAAATTTAATAGCATTAGTCATTTCCTCTTCAGAAATTTCATCAAATTCACCCTCAACCATTGAAACGGAATCATAACTTGCTCCAACCATGATATCAATATCAGATTCCTCTAATTGTGATCTACTTGGGTTAATAATAAAATTTCCATTAATTCTACCTACTCGAACCTCAGAAATTGGATACTCAAATGGAATATCAGACAATTGAATTACTGTTGATGCAGCTAAACCAGCTAGAGAATCTGGCATTACATTTTCATCATGAGACATCAATTGAATCATAACCTGAGTTTCATGATGATAATCTTTTGGAAAAAGAGGTCTTAGAACTCTATCAACAAGCCTCATTGTTAGAATTTCTTCGTTTGATGGTCTTGCCTCTCTTTTAAAAAAACCACCTGGAAATTTTCCTGCAGCAGCAAATTTTTCCCTATAGTCAACAGTCAATGGTAAAAAATCAACCGGACTTGCATTTCGAGCTGAAACTACAGTTGCAAGAAGCATTGCATTTCCCATCTGAATGACCGCAGAGCCATCAGCTTGTTTTGCCAGTTTTCCTGTTTCTATTGAAATAACTCTGCCATCAGGCAAGGAGATTTCTTTTTTATAAACTTTTATTTTCATATGTTTTCATTAATTAAGTGTTGTGTGAGTAGCAACCAATGAAAACTAATATTATTTTCTTAGAGATAGTTTTTTAATAATTGATCTATATCTGTTGATATCTTTATTTTTTAAATAATTTAGAAGACTTTTTCTTTTTCCAACCATTTTTAAAAGAGATCTTTCGGTGTTATAATCTTTTTTATTCACTTTAAGGTGATTCGTTAAATGATTAATTTTAGTAGTAAATAATGCTATTTGACCTTCAGTAGATCCTGTATCTTTTTCTGAAGCCCCATTATCTTTAAAAATATCCTCCCTAATTTTCTTTGTTATGTACATTAAACTCTTTTTTTGTGGCGCAAATATAGCATAATTTTTTAATGTTCTTGAGAATTTTTTCTCAATGGCTTATTTAAAATTAAGTCTAAGTAAAGGTTGATTTTATCTTTTAAATCATTTCTGTGAGAAATAAAATCAATAAATCCATGTTCGAGTAAAAATTCAGATCTTTGAAAGCCGTCTGGTAAATCTTGTCCGGTTGTATCTTTAACAACCCTTGGTCCAGCAAAACCAATTAATGCTCCCGGTTCTGAAATAATTATATCACCCAGCATAGCAAAAGATGCAGTTGTACCACCTGTTGTTGGATCAGTGCAAAGAGAGATGTAAGGGATTTTTTTATTTGATAGTTCAGATAACTTTGCAGAAGTTTTAGCCATTTGCATTAAAGATATAGCCCCTTCCATCATTCTAGCTCCACCTGATTTTGATATTATAAGTAGTGGAGATTTTGTTTTTATTGAGTGGTCAACTGCTCTTGATATTTTTTCACCTACTACAGAACCCATTGACCCTCCTATGTAAGAAAAATCCATTGCTGCAATAGTTAAATTTTTACCTTTTGATTTACCATAGGCAACTGCTATTGCATCTTTAAGACCAGTTTTTTTTTGTGCTTCTTTAATTCTTTGTGGATATGTTTTTGTATCATTAAACTTCAAGGGATCAGAAGCTGTAAGATTATCAAAAAGATTTTCATATGTATCCTCATCAAAAAATATTTTAAAATATTCCGAAGAACCGATTCTCATATGAAAATTATCTTCGGGAGAAACAAAATTATTTTTTACTAATTCATCATTATCAACAATTTTTCCTGAGGGAGTTTTATGCCAAAGACCATTTGGGGTGTCTTTTTTGTCCTTAGTGTTTGTTTGAATCCCTTTTCTAGTTCTTTTAAACCAAGCCATAAAAAAATCTGTAAAAATAAACTACAATGTATTAATATTATTTAAATCTTTAAATGCTTGCTCAAGCCTATCAACAAATGCTTCTTCACCTTTTCTCAACCACACTCTTGGATCATAAAATTTTTTATTTGGAATATCATCTCCATCAGGGTTTCCAATTTGATTTTTTAAATATTCTGTATTTTCATTAAAATAATTTCTTACTCCACTCATAAAAGCAAACTGCATATCAGTATCAATATTCATTTTTACAGCACCATATGAAATTGCCTCTCTGATCTCTTCAACAGATGACCCTGAACCGCCATGAAAAACAAAATTTACAGTATTATCAGGTAAATTGAATTTTTTTGAAATATATTCTTGTGAATTCTTTAAAATTTTTGGAGTTAATTTAACATTACCAGGTTTGTAAACACCGTGAACATTACCAAATGCGGCAGCTATTGTAAATCTATTACTGACCTCGGATAACTGTTCGTATGCATATGCAACTTCTTCAGGTTGAGTGTATAGTTTAGAATCATCAATATCTGTATTATCAACTCCATCTTCTTCGCCTCCTGTAACACCAAGTTCAATTTCTAAGGTCATATTAATTTTTGACATTCTACTAAGGTATTCTTTGCAAGTTGAAATATTGTCAACAATATCTTCTTCAGAAAGATCAATCATGTGAGAGCTAAATAAAGGTTTTCCGTGCTTAGAATAATGCCTTTCACTTTCATCCAATAAACCATCAATCCAAGGTAATAACTTTCTTGCAGCGTGGTCTGTGTGTAATATTACAGTACTGTTATACGACTTCGCAAGCTCGTGAACGTGTTTAGCACCTGCTATGGAACCCTTAATTGAAGCTATTTGATCTATATTTCCTAATCCTTTACCTGCATTGAAGCTACCTCCTCCATTAGAAAATTGAATTATGACAGGTGCATTTAATTTAGCTGCTGTCTCTAATGTTGCGTTAATTGAATTGGATCCGATTACGTTAACTGCAGGAATAGCAAATTTCTTTTGTTTTGCTAAATCAAAAATTTTTTGAACATCATTTCCAGTAAGTATACTCATATTTTATATTGAAAGGCAAAACTAGTAAGAAAAAAGGAAGTTAAAAAGGATAATTTAAACCAATGTTAAAGACAGCTTTTTTTAATGAGAAATCTTTTAACCATCTTCTGCTTTTTGCCGAAGAGGGATTGTATGTTTTTAAACCCATATCAAGTCTAAAAATGAACAATCCAGAATCATATCTTAATCCAAATCCACTTCCAATTGCTAATTCATCAAGATCTTTCAGGCCATCAAAACTTCTTAAAGATTCGTTAGTATCATCAAAAATATTCCAAATGTTTCCAATATCTGAAAATAAAGCACCATTAAAATTTCCAAACATTTTAAATCTATATTCGAGATTTAAAGCTAGTTTGAAATTAGCTTCATTAAACTCATTTTTGGCACCACTTGAGCCAGGCCCTAGTTTATAAACTTCCCACGCTCTATTGTCATTTGATCCCCCACCAAAAAATGATTCCGAAAATGGAATATTATTTGAATTACCAAATGGAACAGCAATTCCTCCAAAATATCTTAAAGCAAAAGTAGAGTTGTCACTTATGTCCCAATGTCTAATAAAGCTATATTCCATCTTTATGAATTGAGAAAATTCTAAATCTGAAATAAGTTTTTTCCCTTTATTATTTTTTTTAGATAATAAACTTAATAGATTTCCAGATGATTTTAATTTAAGTTTCCATTGTTTAAAATTTCTTTTATCATATCTGTTTTCATAACTATTCGAAATTTGAAAGCTTGAACCAATAATTAAATTATTTGCAATAAGTCTTTCTCTTCTTCCTTCAATATAGCTAACTAAGGAATAATCATCATTAGTTGTAACTAAATTCTCATTTAATATGTCATTTATAAATAAATTAATTCCATTTGGAATGGATAATTCATTATTAATGAAATATTTTGGGTCAGAGCTATATTTTTTTGAAATTAGATTTATTTGTTCATAAGAGTTTGAGTAAATATTAAAGTAATTTTCAATATTTTTATTATTGATTAATTCAATCTCTAAAGGTGAAAAATTAAAAAATTTTTTAGAATTAGACCATGCATAATTATAATTAAACTTAAAACTATTTCTATCTAGTCCAATATTATTTTGGTTTGATGACCCTAAACTTAAAAATGTTCTTTTATTTTCCAAAGATTTTGATGAATTCTCAAAGATTAAAAACCTTGGAAAATCAATAGTTAAATCATAATTAACCTGAGAAATTGTTTTATCCCCAGATTTCCCAACTGATCCGCTGGCAGAAATGTTAAAATTTTCTCCTTTTTTGAAAAAATTTCTGGATTTAAATCTATTTTCAAAAGCTATACCAATATCCTCAATATCAGATTGCTTTATGTCAAAACCAAATCCAAGTCTAAACCTTTTCTTGTTGTTTAAAATGATATTGGCATTTAATTTGTTTCCATATATTTCATCATATTGAACAGATGGAAAATTGAACAAATCAAGACTGTTAAGCTCCTTGAGTGTTACTTTTCTCAACGAATCATTAAAAATAGAACCTTTCTCAAACTTGATTTTTGAAAATATAAAATCATCTTTAAATCTAAAGTTTGCTTCATTATTAACTTGTTTTAAAATAATATTATTTATTTTAAAAACTTCATGGTTATTTCCATCAATTATAATTTCTACAGGTAGAGAATAATTGTTTCCCGCAGGATCAACTTTAACAGAAAAGGAAATAGAATTTATTTGAAATCCATAAATACCATTATTTCTAAATAAAGTGTAAAGTCTATTTCTTTCTAAATCAAAATTTTTTGTTTCAAAAAAATTATTTTCTATTATAAATGATTTTGATTTGTTAGCCATATAGATGGAGTCAATAATCTTAGATTCTATTCTTGAATTTATTTCTCCTATATAATATCTTGAGCCTGTTTCGATATTGAAATCAACAAAAGCTTTTTTATTCGCTTTTTTTGTTACTTTAAAGGATATAGAATTATCAAGATATCCAATGTTTTGGAAGTAAATATTTAAATTATCTAAAGATTTATTAATTTCAAAACTATCTATTAAACTAATTTTTTCACCATTATTAATCTTCCAATCATTAAAATTTTTGAAGTATTTTTTTAATTGTAAGACTTGTTTTTGAGAAAAAATGTTCTTTAATTTTTTTTGTTTTTTTTGTTCATTAACCCATTTATCAAAAATGCTATCAGGATTTTTCTTAGCTGTAGATGAAATCAATGCATTGAACGGAATTCCAAGTAATTTCGAATTCTCTTTAAAAGTTATTAAATTTGATAAAGAGTCTTTTTTAATCAGATTTCCATTTATTTTGATATTAGTTTTTTCTAGAATTAAATCTTCATCGATTAAGGATTTTTGTAATGAACAACTAACAGTAAATAATGATAGTACAAATATTAGTTTTATTTTTACTAGGTTTTTAAACATATTATATAAAGTAAAAATACACCTAATTAAATGGTTACCAAAAATGAAATAAAATTCATTAAATCTCTAAGGGATAAAAGCATTAGAAACAAATTTAACTTATTTGTAGTCGAAGGAAAAAAATCAATTGATGAATTTTTAAATTCAGATTATAAAGTTTATAAAATATACTCAACTCATCCAGCTAATATTTCTTATACTGATATAATCCAAATATCTGATAAACAATTAATTCAAATAAGTGCTTTAAAAACTCCAAATAAACATATTGCAATTTTTAATAAAATTGAATTCCCTCTAAAGAATCAAAAAAATTATTTTGTACTTGACTCTGTAAGTGATCCAGGAAATTTAGGAACAATGATTAGAACCTTGGATTGGTTTGGATATGATCAATTGATTTGTTCTAAGAACTCGGTTGATTGTTATAATACAAAAGTAATTCAATCTACCATGGGTTCCTTATCAAGAGTAAATGTTCATTACGTTGATCTATATGATTTAATAAGTTCATCAAATTTACCTGTTTATGGAGCTTCTGTTTCTGGAAAATCAATTTTAGAATTTACTGAAAAAAAAGATTCAGGAATTTGGATTTTTGGATCTGAATCAAATGGAATCTCAGATAATATAAGTAAACTCATTGATCAAAATTACTGCATTCCAAAAGGCAATAATAGTGTGAAGACTGAAAGTTTAAATCTTTCAACCTCTTTTTCAATTATCTTAAGTTTTTTAAAATTATATTAATAAAAACTTAGATTAATAAATACTGCTCTCGTAAACATTTTTTTTAAATTTCCAGTCCATGGATTATTAGGGATTCCATCTGGTAATTCATTTTTAAAAGAAAAGATACCTCTAATTGAAGGTGAAAATTTAAAATATCTCAAATAAAAGTCTATTCCGAATGATAACTCGTAAAACATATTAAACTTTGCAAATTCGAAATTATCAATTGAGTAATTTTCGAGTGTACTTTCTATTTCAGAAAGATTAATTGATGCAGCAATTCCACCTTTCAAATAGGGTCTCAGATTATTTAATCTTTTCGAACTGTATTTTAATAGGAGTGGAAAATGAATGTTGTTTGATTTTATTGTCCACAATGTATCATTGTAATTGGTAAAATTCTGTCTTTCATTAAATACTAATTTCTTACTATTTGAATGTAGGCCAGGTTCAAAACTCAGTCTCAAATTTTTATTTAATTTTAATTCACCAATTAATCCTACGTTAAGTCCGTTTGATCTTTCAACTGAGATAGGATATTCTTGATTTTCTTTGTAAATTATTTTATAATCGTATTGATTTGTTCCAATAAAGTATCCAAATCTCAAGTCTTTTTCATCAAAATTTGGAAGATTGGTAAATTGAGAAAAACAAAAAAAAGTATTCACAAAAAATAAAAAAAATAATTTTGCTTTCACATTTCAAATCTAACAAACTATCACATAAGGTCATAGTCAACTTGACTTTTATTTATTTATATTCAAAATCAAGTATATTTGTTCTGTTATTCAAACAACTGATTAATGAAAATAATTATTGCTGGTGCTGGTGAAGTTGGATTGCATTTGTCTAAATTATTGTCTTTTGAATCTCATGATATCACATTAATTGACAATAATGATGTTAACCTAAAAGATGGAGAAAACTATCTTGATATAAAGGTTATAAATGGTGATTCATCGTCTATTTCTACACTAGGTCAAGCAAATGTTAAAGACTCTGATTTAGTAATCGGTGTAACTGCGAGTGAATCAATTAATTTTTTAACCTGTAGTCTTTCTAAGCAACTTGGAGCAAATAGAACAATAGCAAGAATAACTAACCCTGAATTCATAAATGATAATGCTATTGACTTTAAAAAACTAGGAATTGATGAAATTATTTCTCCAGAACATTTAGCTGTTAATGAGATTAAATTATTGGTAAATGATTCTGCTTTTACAAATAGTCACGACTTTGAAGATGGTGAACTTAAGATGATGGCAGCTAGAATTCAAATTGATGCTCCTTTTATTGGAAAAAAAGTTCAGGAAGCTGCATCAGTATATCCCGGAATTAAATTTATGCCCATAGCAATCGAAAGAAGCGGAAGTCAATCTGCAATTATCCCAAGAGGAAATACCTTATTTAAAGAAGATGATCATGTATACTTCATAACTTGTGATGATGGTGTTGATGAATTATATAAGCTGATGGGGACAAAAAAAGATAAACTTCAAAACATTATGATTCTTGGCGGAGGTAGAGTTGGTTTCAAGGTAGCTCAAGAACTTAGTGAAGAAGGATATTCAGTTAAATTGGTTGAGATTAATAATGATAAAGCTGAAAGAATTGCAGATCAATTAAATAATGTTTTGGTTTTAAATTTGGATGGGACTCGTGTTGATCTATTAAACGAAGAGAATTTAGATCAAATGGACGCCTTTATTTCTACTACTGGAGATTCACAAAAAAATATCATGTCATGCCTCATGGCAAAGTCAAAAAAAATAAAAAAAACAATCGCGTTGGTTGATGATTCTGATTATTTCGAATTATCTGAATCTATTGGTGTTGACACATTGATAAACAAAAAATTATTAGCGGCAAATGAAATATTTAGATTTATTAGAAAGGGAAATATTCTTGAGTTAAATAAATTAAATAACATGAATGCTGAAGTTTTAGAATTTCTGGTCAGCTCAAACTCTAAGGTTATTGGTAAAAAAATAAAAGATATTAATTTCCCGAGATCAGCAATTATTGGAGGAGTTATTAGAGATGATAAAGGTTTAATTGCCTTAGGTGATTTTCAAATTAAGGAAGGTGATAAAGTACTGATTTGCTCCCTGTATGAGGGTATTAGTAAAGTTGAAAAACTTTTTCTCTAGTTTATGTCAAAGCTAAATTACAAGTTAATTCTATATATAATTGGGCTCCTACTTTTATTTAATGGTGGAGCTATGTTTATTACTGCTGGTGTTAGTTTGTTAACTAGCGACGGAGTAGTTAAAGAAATTACTAGTTCAGCAATTATAATAATTTCAATTGGACTCATTTTAATGTTATCTAATAAAAATAATGTTAGACAAATAAATAAAAAAGATGGTTATTTAATTGTAACAGTCGGTTGGTTAACAATGATATTTTCCGGAATGCTACCTTATTACATGACGGATTCAATATCCTCGTTTTCAAATTTAATTTTTGAAAGTATGTCAGGGTATACTGCAACTGGATCAACAATTATTAATGATGTTGAATCTCTACCTAAAAGTGTAATTTTTTGGAGAAGTATGACACATTGGCTTGGTGGAATGGGAATAATTGTATTAGCCATAGCAATACTTCCTTTACTTGGGATAGGAGGAATGCAATTGTTTTCAGCTGAAGCTCCAGGTAGTGGAATAAGTGGTGATAAAATTCATCCAAGAATAAGCGCTACAGCAAAAAGATTGTGGTATATATATGTAGGCTTGACCTTCGTAGAGACTCTAGCTTTAAATTTTGCTGGAATGAGCATTTTTGATGCTATAAATCACTCAATGAGTAATATTGCAACTGGTGGATTTTCTACCAAAAATAATAGTTTAGCTTACTGGAATTCTATACCTCAAATCCAATATATAATTATATTTTTTATGATTCTTGCTGGAACAAACTATTTATTGATTTATTCTGCATTTATTGGAAAATTCAAGAAATTATTTAATAATACGGAGTTCATATGGTATTTAAGTTTTATTGCTGTTTTTGTTTTAGTAACAACTTTAGTTTTATTTTTTAATGTTGATTTGAGCAATACTGAATTTGATCATCCTGAGATATATGGAAAATTTGAATCAAGTTTTAGACATGCTTTTTTTCAAATTGTTGCTGTAATTACCACTACAGGATTTGTCACAGGTGATTTTGCAGGATGGACACCTTTTCTTACTATGCTGTTTTTTGGATTGATGTTTATAGGTGCATCATCTGGATCTACATCTGGCGGTATAAAAATTTCTAGACATCTGATTTTGATTAAAAATGGATTTTTAGAATTTAAGAAAGCACTTCATCCAAATGCAGTGTTACCATTGAGATATAATCACTCAGTTGTTAAAAAAGCTGTAATTGTAAATATTTTAGCATTTTTTATGCTTTATTTAATTTTATTCATAATTGGAGCAGGTGTATTAAGTACCCAAGGTCTTGATTTTTCTTCAGCAATAGGTGGCTCAGCTGCATCTTTAGGTAATGTTGGACCAGCTATAGGTTCATTAGGTCCTTCATTGACCTATGAAGGGTTGTCAGCTTTTGCCAAGATATGGTGCTCATTTTTAATGTTAGTAGGAAGGCTTGAATTATTTACCTTTTTAATAATATTTACGCCATACTTTTGGAGAAAAATTTAGGCTAATACTGCTTTAATTCTTTTTATTGCTTCTGTAATATTTTCTTTTGATGCAGCATAACTAATTCTGATATTATTTGGACAACCAAATGCGCTTCCAGTTACTGTAGCAACATGAGCTTTTTCCAATAAAAACATTGAAAAGTCTGATGAGTTATTTATTTTAAAACCATCAATTTCTTTTCCAAAATAATATGAAATATCAGGAAAAATATAAAATGCACCGTCTGGATTATTAAGTTTAATTCCTTTAATCTCCGAAAGAAGTTCAATAATTAGTTTTCTTCTAGACTTAAATTCATCAATCATGTAGCTAATTTCCTTTACATCGGCTGTAATTGCAGCAATAGTAGCTTTTTGAGCTATACAATTTGCTCCACTGGTCACTTGACCTTGAAGTTTAGTACAAGCTTTTGCGATCCATTCAGGTGCTCCTATGTAGCCAATTCTCCATCCGGTCATAGCAAATGCTTTAGCAACACCATTTACAGTTATAGTTCTCTCATACATATCATCTATAGCGGCAAAACTAAAATGATCATTGCCATATTGTATATGTTCATATATTTCATCTGATAAAACAAAAATATTTGGATAGTTTTTTAATACATTTCCAATTGCTCTCAGCTCATTCTCACTATACATCGATCCACTTGGGTTATTAGGTGAGTTAAGAATAATCATTTTAGTTTTATCTGTTATATAATCTTTAATCTTTGAGGCCTTTACCTTAAAATCATCTTCAATTCCACTTTCTATTATGATTGGTATCCCCTCTGCCATTTCTACAATTGCCGAGTAGCTTACCCAAAAAGGTGCTAATAATATAACTTCCTCACCTGGTTTGACCATAGCTTGAACTACATTAGCAATAGATTGTTTAGCTCCAGTTGATACAACAATTTGATTTGCATTATAAGAAAGTTTATTATCTCGCTTAAATTTTTGACAAATAGCTTCTTTTAAATCTGCATATCCATCAACTGGTGTGTACGAATTGTAGTTCTGGTTGATTGCACTAATAGCGGCATTTTTAATAAAATCTGGAACATTAAAATCAGGTTCGCCTAAACTTAAACCAATTATATCAATTCCACTATTTTTAAGTTCTCTCGCCTTGGCAGCCATTGCTAGAGTGGCTGAAGCGGGAAGATTATTTATTTTGTTAGTAAGAAACTCTTTCATTAAAAATGAATTTAATTTTTTGCCAAAGATATTTAAATTGGACTACTTTAGTAAGATATATTTTAAATTAATGACAAATAAAATAGATTCTTATTTTCAACTTGACAATCTAAAAAAGAAGCAATTAGAAAAGTTTAAAAATCTTATAACTATTTGGAATCAAAAGATAAATTTAGTTTCAAGAAAAGACATAGAAAATTTTGAAGTTAATCACATATTACATTCAATTTCTGTATCAAAGTATTTTAATTTTAAAGATAATAGCGATATTATGGATTTAGGCACTGGAGGAGGTTTGCCTGGAATTCCTCTTTCTATAATTTTTCCAAATGTTAATTTTCATTTGATCGATAGTATTAAAAAAAAAATTGATGTAGTAAATTTTATTGTTGAAGAGTTAAATTTAAAAAATGTGAAAACAAGTTGGTCAAATGCAAAAGATATAAACTCTAAGTATGATTTTATTATCTCTAGGGCAGTAGCCTCATATCCAAAAATTAAAAAAATCTGCTTTAATAAGATGAAACCTGAAAGCAAACACAAATTAAAAAATGGTTTTATTCTTTTAAAAGGTGGAGATATTAAAAAGGAATTTTCTGAAACTAAAAACTATATAACTTACAATATTTTTGAAAAAATAAATTTAGACTACTTTCAAACTAAAAAAATTATATATGTTCCTAATCCATATAATCATAAGGATAGTTAGTTGGTGGATTGTGAGTTCTACTCACTAATCTTGGGCTAACCCATCTTAGTAAATTCAATTTAGAACCAGCCTTATCGTCTGTTCCTGAAGCTCTACATCCTCCAAAAGGTTGTTGACCAACAACTGCACCTGAAGGTTTATCGTTAATATAAAAGTTTCCAGCACTGTATCTTAATTTATTTAATGCAGTTTTAATACTTTCTTCATCTTGAGAGATAAATGCTCCAGTCAGTGCGTAATCAGATGTTTGATCAACAATATCCAACATACTATTCCATTCTTCATCATTGTAAACGTAAATAGTAACAACTGGACCAAAAATTTCTTCTTGCATAGTTCTAAACTGATGATTTTTCGTTAGAATTATTGTTGGTTCAACAAAATATCCAACACTGTCATCATATCCTCCTCCAATTAATATTTCACAATCATCGCTGGATTTTGCATAATCAATATATTCAGAAATTCTTTTAAAAGCATTTTCATGAATTACAGCTGTCATGAAATTATTGAAATCAATAGGAGATCCCATTTTGATTGTTTTAGTTTGATTTATAACACTTGAAATAAGTTCATTAGAAATTGATTTTGGAATGTAAATTCTTGATGCTGCAGAACATTTTTGACCTTGAAACTCAAAACCACCTCTAATTATTGCAGTTGCAGACGCTTCAATATTCGCTGATGGGTGACAAAAGATAAAATCTTTTCCTCCAGTTTCACCTACAATTCTTGGATAGTCTCTGTAAATATTAATATTATTACCAATTTTCATCCATAGATTTCTAAAAACGGATGTAGATCCTGTAAAGTGTAGTCCTGAAAATTCCGGATGAGCTAGCGCAATGTCTGATATCATTTCTGGATCACCTGTGACTAAATTAATAACTCCGTCTGGAAGTCCAGCCTCTTTAAAAATATCCATAGTAATTTTTGCAGTGTATACTTGATTATCACTTGGTTTCCACAAAACAACATTGCCCATCAATGCTGCACTAGCACATAAGTTTCCACCGATGGCTGTAAAATTAAATGGTGTTACTGCATAAATAAACCCTTCTAATGCTCTATAGTCCAAATTATTAGATTTACCAGGACCATCAATAGGCTGCTCATTATAAATTTCCGTAAGATAGGATACATTAAATCTTAAAAAATCTATGAACTCACAAGCAGCATCAATTTCAGCTTGAAAAATATTTTTTGATTGTCCAATCATAGTACCAGCTGTTATTTTTGCTCGATATTTATCGGACAAGAGATCAGCAGCTTTAAGAAAAATTTCACATCTTTTTTCCCAAGGTGTTTCAGACCATTTTCTTTTATTTTTTATTAAATTTTCAATGGCTTCATGTACATGCTCTTTATTGGCTTGAGAAAAAGTTCCAACTATATTTTTATGATCATGTGGTGGTAAAATATCTTTTTTATTTTTAGTAAAAACAGTTTTTTCACCAATATATAATGGTACATCAATTTTAGAATTAAACATATCATTGTATGTTTCTTCAACTTTTTTCCTTTCGGGAGAATTTTTGTGGTAACCTAGTACAGGTTCGTTTTCTGCTTTATATAATTTTATTTTATTCACTAATTTAAAGTTTCAGGTGGTGATAATTTGATAGTTGGAATATATGCCTTGCATTTAGTGGATGTATTTAAACATATAATTGAAAAATAACCAATAATAGATGTGATTTTTGATCTCATTGAATAATTTAATTCTAATTCGAGTTTAGCTCCAGGTTTTAAGATAGGTTTATTTTTAATTAAACCACTAATATATTTTACACCCTTTAAATCAAATAATTTTTTGTGTTTAGAAATAATTTGTACTGTATTCATTCCGATATTATAAATAGTAATTACATTTTTAAATTTGTATTTAATTTTTTTTTCGAAGATTATTTTATTGAGGTAAAATGATTTAACTGAAATTCTGATTCCTTTTAAATTATCTAAGTCAGTAATTTTGTTTGTCATGTTTAAAAAAATGCTTCACTAATTTACAATATTTGATGAATTGTTAGTGGCAATAGTTTTTATTTTAAAATAATTTTCATCAGGTCTTTTTTCATAAAGTATAGCAGTATAAGCGTTTTCAGTTTCCCAAAAATCAGCCATCTCATAAGTTTTATTTTCATCCTTAATTAAATATTTATAATTGTAGAAACCTTGTTTTAACAATAATGTAACTTGGAAAATCCCATTTTTGAAATTTAGTTGGCTGGATTTATTTGTTTTATAGTCATTAAAGTTTCCAACTAAATAAATATTATTATTTGAATTTTTTTTTGTTTTTAGAGAAAAAACAACATTGGAATATTCTGATTCAGTTTGTGGATTATTACTATTGTTATTAATTATGAATTTTCCATTGATATCAGGCTCGTACGTGTAAGTGGATGGTATAATGTCATTTCTGAGCTCTGTTATGTAGTTTTTATTTAATTCAATATTTTTAATTTCAATATTGCTATTTAAAATATTTGAATTATCAAAATTAAAAAACTCAGTACCTCCTCTAAAAACTATATTGTCATAAATAACTTTTTGAGAAAGCTTATAAGTAGGTGAATTAATGACTTTGTAGTTATGTAAATCATAGTTTTTAAAAACGATTAATTTATATATGTGGGAATTACTAGAAAAATTACAATCTTTACAATTAATTGTCACTTTTAGTTTCTGATTTGAGTCTTGAAAATTGATTTTTCTTGACTTTGATATTTCAATTAAACCTAATGATACATCCCTGATAAAAATAAATTTCCTTTTAAAAATATATTCTCCTTCATCATTTTTTACCTTGATCATATAGTTCCCAGATTTTTTAATTTTGAAATTCCGATTAGGTATTTGGAATTGATAATTTATATAGGGTTGAATAGTATTGTATGATTTAAAATAATTGGTTATTCTAATGTCATCAAACCCTTCTAAGAACTCAGATTTTCTTAGTTCAGATAAATTCCAATCAAAATCATAATGATCAACCTCAAAGTAATAATTTTTTGTTCTATTTGTCAGTTCATCAAAAACAACCATGATTTTTTCTGATTCATTAAAAATAAACTTTTCATTTTCAAAATTAGAGTCTACTAATTGTATAGATTTAAATAAATTTTCTTGACTATTTGAGCTGTAAAATATTACAATTATTAAAAAAAAATGTGACTTTATTATTCTCATAAAAAATTGTTGAAAAATCTATGTAATATTAACAAAAAATATTTCACTTAATGGCTTTTAATTAATACATTTGCGGCGTGTTGAATTATTTATGACTAAAGACATAAGGATAAGGAAAGGATTATCCATTAATATTAAAGGTTCTGCAATAAAAAAAATAGAAAAAATTCCTCTAGCAAAATCTTACGCTCTAAACTTACAAGACTTTCATTTGGTGATGCCAAAGCTTACCAAAAAAGTAGATGATTTTGTAAAAAGAGGTGAATCACTTTTTTACTCAAAAACAAATGAAGAATTGGTATTTGTTTCCCCGGTTTCTGGTAAAATTAGAGATACAATTCGTGGGGATAGAAGAAAAATATTGAATATTATAATTGAAAGTGATGGCAAGGATGATTTTGTAAAAAATAAGCCAATTAATTTAAAAAAATCATCAGCTGAAGGTTTAAAAAGTAAACTTTTAAGTTGCGGTTTGTGGCCCTTCATCAAACAAAGACCCTTTGATATTATTGCAGATCCAAATTTAAATCCCAAATCGATTCATGTTTCCTGCTTTGATTCCGCTCCACTTGGTGTTGATTTTGAATTTATATTAAAGGATAACATTGATGTTTTTAAGATCGGCCTTGATGCTCTTGAAATATTATGTCCAAATAATGTTAATTTGGGCATTAAAAAATGTCAATCATTTTTTAGTGAGGAATTGTCAAACTACAATACTACTGTTTTTGATGGTCCGCATCCGTCCGGTAATGTAGGTGTTCAAATTCATCACATTAACCCAATAAATTCTGGTGAAGTTGTTTGGGTTGTTAAACCTGAGGATGTTGTTACTATTGGAAATTTTGTAAAAAATGGCGAGTATATTCCAGAAAGAACAGTAGCTATATCAGGACCACCTGTTGAAAATCCAATGTATCTCAAAACTCGATTAGGTGTTGAATTAAAATCTCTTACAAAAAAAGTTAAATTGTCAAAAGGATACAGTTTGAGATTTATTAATGGTGATGTTTTATCCGGTCATAAAGTTAGTCCTGATGGTTTTTTGGGTTATTACAATAATAATGTTTCAGTTTTAAAAGAAGGTAATGAGTATAAACTTTTTGGATGGATTCCATTTATAAATAATAAAGTACCTAGTATATATAAAACTTCATTCTCGTGGTTAACCAATAGTAAAGCAAAAGAATACGATACAAATTTAAATGGAGAGGAAAGAGCTTTTGTAGCCACTGGAGAAATGGAAAGTGTTTTTCCAATGGACGTATTTCCGATGCAATTAATTAAAGAGTGCCTAATTGGTGATATTGAAAAGATGGAAAAACTGGGAATTTATGAAGTTTCACCTGAGGATTTTGGATTGATTGATTATTCATCATCATCCAAGATAGAAGCACAAACCATTATAAGAGATGGATTAGATTATTTATATAAAGAAACACAGTAAAATGAAGATTAGAAAAACCCTTGATAATTTAAAAAAGCCTTTTGAAAAGGGACAAAAATTAGAAAAACTTTATCCTGCATTTGATGCTTTTGAAACTTTTTTGTTTGTGCCAAATCACACATCAAAAACAGGAGCTCACATAAGAGATGCAATTGATTTAAAAAGAGTAATGATTACAGTTATTATTGCCCTTTTACCGGCATTATTTTATGGAATTTACAATACTGGTTATCAATATTTGATACAAACTTCTGAAGCTTTCACTACACTTGATGCAATAATACATGGATCTTACAAAATTATTCCAATGATTGCTGTTTCATATATTGTTGGTTTATCTCTTGAGTTTTTATTTGCTATTTTAAGAGGACATCAAGTTAATGAAGGATATCTTGTTACTGGTCTTTTAATTCCAATGATAATGCCTGTAGACATTCCTTTATGGATGGTAGGTGCTTCAGTAGCTTTTGCTGTAGTTATTGGTAAGGAAGCATTTGGAGGAACCGGCATGAATATACTCAATCCTGCACTCACCGCCCGTGCATTTGCATTTTTTGCGTATCCAACTTATATGTCTGGAAATCAGGTATGGGTATCAGAGGCTTCAAATGTTGATGGTGTTTCTGGTGAAACCATTCTTGGAATGCTTGCAGCTGGAAATTCACCTGAACAATTTGGTATAATGGAAATGTTTATTGGTTCAATACCAGGATCAATTGCCGAAACATCAACCCTGATGGTTTTAATTGGAGCTTTCATTTTAATATATACTGGAGTTGGGAGTTGGAGAATTATGCTTGGTGGAGTAATTGGAGCTGCAATTACTGGATATTTATTCAACCTATGGGGAGCCAATGCCCTTATGAGTTTTAATTGGATGAGTCATTTAATTGTTGGTGGATTTGCTTTTGGAATTGTATTTATGGCAACCGATCCTGTATCTGCTGCACAAACAATGAAAGGAAAATGGATTTATGGAATACTAGTTGGTGTTTTATGTATTCTTATTAGAGTTTTTAATCCTGCATATCCTGAAGGTGTTATGTTAGCAATCTTATTAATGAATGTTTTTGCACCTACAATTGATCACTATGTTTTAGAATCAAACATTAAAAAAAGAGAACAAAGAGTTAAAAATCAATTAAAAACAGCTTAATGAATAGAGATTCTAACATTTATACTTTTTTATTTGTAGGTATCATGATTGTTGGTATTGCATCAATACTTGCATATACTTCCCAAACTTTGAAGCCTTTGCAAGATGAGAATGTTAAGAATGAGAAAATGCAGAACATATTGTCCACGGTGGGTATAAATGTTTCTAGAGAAGAAGCTGAGGAGTCTTACAGTAGATATATTACTCAAGAATTAGCATTAAAAATGGATGGATCAATTAATGAATCTTTAAATCCATTTTCAGATTTAAACCTTGCCAAGGAATTAAAAAAGGATTATAAAGATCAACATTTTCCTCTTTACATTGCTGATATTGATTCTCAACGATATTATATTATCGAATTGAGAGGTGTTGGACTTTGGGATGCAATTTGGGGATATATTTCTCTCAAATCAGATTTTAATACTATAAATGGTGTTTCTTTTGATCATAAAGGAGAAACTGCTGGGCTAGGTGCTGAGATTACAAAAGATTGGTTTAAAGAAAGTTTTATCGACGAAAAAGTATTTAATAAGGATGGTCAATTAGTTGGAATAACTGTTTTAAAAGGAAATAATGATCCAAGTAATTCTGATAAGGATGATCATGAGGTGGATGCTATTTCTGGTTCAACAATTACTGGAGATGGTGTTACCGATATGATTAAAGAGAGACTGAATAATTATTTACCATATCTTAAAAAGTTAGAGATAGCACAACTTTAAAGAAAAATGAAAAAAAATAAAAACAAAAAACCATTAATTCTCTTTATAGGCAAAAACAGTGAACCTATATTTTCAAAAAAGAATAAGAAGTTACTTTCAGATCCACTTGACGATAATAATCCAATCACGGTTCAGGTTTTAGGAATATGTTCAGCTTTAGCTATTACAGTTCAGCTAAAACCAGCTATTGTGATGACCCTTTCTGTAATTTTTGTAATGGCTTTTAGTAATGTTATTATTTCTGTATTAAGAAATCTTATTCCCAACAGAATTCGAATTATAGTCTTTTTAGTGGTTATATCATCTTTAGTTGCTTTAGTTGATCAATTTTTAAAAGCTTATGCCTATGATGTTAGTAAAGAACTTTCAATTTTTATTGGTTTGATTGTTACAAATTGTATTGTAATGGGTAGGCTAGAAGCTTTTGCTCTTGGAAATGGAGTATTCAAGTCTTTGCTTGATGGAATTGGAAACGCAATAGGTTATGGAGTAATTTTGATTTTGGTAGCTTTTTTCAGAGAGCTTTTAGGCTCTGGTAATTTAATGGGCTATCAAGTTATTCCAGATTTTGTTTATGAAATGGGATATGAGAATAATGGATTAATGTTATTATCTCCAATGGCATTAATTACTGTTGGAATTATTATATGGATTCAGAGGTCTAGAAATGAAAAATTAATTGAAGAAGGTTAATAGTTATGTTTGAAGAGTACGCTAATTTATTTATCAAAAGTATTTTCATAGAAAATATGGTTTTTGCTTATTTTCTTGGAATGTGCTCATATCTAGCCATTTCAAAAACACTTAAGAATGGAGTTGGTATGGGACTAGCTGTTATTTTTGTTCTCACTATTACTGTACCTTTAAATTATTTAATTTATGAGTATCTACTAGTTGACGGTGCTCTTAAATGGATTGGTCCAGAATATGCAGACCTAGATCTGAGTTTTTTAAGTCTAATAATGTTTATTGCTGTAATTGCCTCAATGGTTCAATTAGTTGAAATGATAGTAGAAAAGTTTTCACCAGCACTCTATGGCTCATTAGGAATTTTTCTTCCCCTTATAGCAGTAAACTGTGCTATTTTGGGGGGGTCCCTTTTTATGCAAATTAAAGATTTTTCGGGTGTTTCTGAAGCTGCAGTATATGGTTTTGGATCAGGAATCGGGTGGTTTTTGGCAATTGTAGCAATTGCTGCAATAAGAGAAAAAATTGCTTACTCTAACGTTCCAGCTCCATTAAAAGGCTTAGGTATCACCTTTATAATAACCGGATTAATGGCCTTAGGCTTTATGAGCTTTATGGGTATAAAATTGTAATTTATGAGTGTTTTTACATATATACTTGTTAGTACTATAATTTTCATTTTAGTTATATACATCTTAGTTGCTATGCTTTTAGGTGTAAAATCTAAATTACTTCCGTCAGGCCCTGTTAAAATATTAATTAATGATGAAAAAGAAATTGAGGTTAGTTCTGGCAGCACATTGTTAACAACCTTAGGAGACAATAAAGTTTTTTTACCATCAGCTTGCGGTGGAGGAGGTACTTGTATTCAATGTAAGTGTATAGTTAATGATGGGGGTGGTGAAATACTACCAACAGAAAAACCACATTTTTCCAGAAAAGAAATCAAAGAAGGATGGAGATTAGGATGTCAAGTAAAAGTAAAGGAAAATATGAATATTCATGTCCCAGAAGAGGTTTTCGGAATTAAAAAATATGAAGCTAAAGTTGTTAGAAATTATAACGTAGCTTCTTTTATTAAAGAATTTGTTGTTGAAATACCTGAAGAGATGAATTATAAGGCTGGAGGGTACATACAAATCGAAATTCCTAAATGCGAAGTTAATTACAATGATATTGATATAACTTCTCATCCAAAAGAACACCCAGATGATCCCGAAAAATTTAAATTAGAGTGGGATAACTTTGGATTATGGAATTTAAAAATGAAAAATGATGATGACGTTGAAAGAGCTTATTCAATGGCTTCTTATCCTGCAGAAGGTAAAGAAATAATGCTTAATGTTCGAATTGCTACACCACCCTGGGATAGAAATAAAAATGGATGGATGGATGTTAATCCTGGAATTGCCTCATCATATATTTTTTCAAAAAAACCTGGTGATACTGTAACAATTTCTGGACCTTATGGTGAATTTTTTATAAATGATTCAGAGGCTGAAATGCTTTATGTTGGTGGTGGAGCTGGTATGGCTCCTATGAGATCTCATCTATATCAGTTATTTAGAACCATAAAGAGTGGAAGAAAAGTTAATTTTTGGTATGGTGGAAGATCAAAAAGAGAGTTGTTTTATGTTGACCATTTTAGAGCTTTAGAAAAAGATTTTCCAAATTTTAAATTTTATATATCATTATCAGAACCTTTAGAAGAGGATAATTGGAAGGTTAAAGACGGGTTAGATGGCGATGGCGATGGGTTTGTAGGTTTTATTCATCAAGCTGTTATTGATAATTATTTAAATTTTCACGAATCACCTGAAGACATTGAAGTTTATTACTGTGGACCTCCACTTATGAATCTTGCCGTTGAAAAAATGGCTCTTGATTTCGGCGTGCCGCCAGAGAATATTAGATTTGACGATTTTGGAGGCTAAGATTTCAAAGTACCTTTTGTTTCTCATTGTAATTTTTTTATATTCTTGCAGCTCTAGTACAAATTTCACTAATTTGACTGGATATACATTTGGAACATATTATGATATTAAAATGTTTTCTGAGGAAGATCAGCTAATTTCAAGACAAAATCTTGATTCTATTTTTGAAGGTTTTAATAACTCATTATCAACATATGTTAATTCATCTGTAATATCTAAAATTAATAGTGGAGATGATATTGATGTTGATGATTTATTTTTTGATGTTTACAACAAGTCTAAATCATTACATAAAAAAACCAATGGTCTTTTTGATCCATCAATAGGTTTATTACTTGAATATTATGGATTTGGTCCTAACAAAATTCAGAATAATATCAATGATGACTCAATTATTAATATAATGATGTCTGTTGGTTTTGATAAAATTTCAATTAATAATCGTAAACTAAACAAAGAAAATATTAGGACAAAACTAGATTTTAATGCTATTGCTAAAGGATATGCAGTTGATGTTATTTCAAATTATATTGAGTCTAAAGGTGTTTCAAATTATTTGATTGATATTGGTGGTGAAATAAAGTCCAGTGGAATAAATATTCTAAAAAACTCGAAATGGAAAATTGCTATAAATAATCCTGATTTAAAAAGTGAAAGCAATTATTACAAACTATTAGAACTTGAAAATATTTCTATAGCCACATCAGGTAACTATCGTAATTATAAAATTGATCCCAAATCAGGAAAAAAGTATGTTCATACAATAAATCCAATCAATGGTAAATCTCAAGAAACAAATGTTTTAAGTGCCTCAGTCATTAGCGAAAGTTGTTTTACAGCAGATGCATTTGCTACAGCTATGATGGTAGGTGATATTGATAATGCGATTAAATTAACCGAAGTTAATGATGAAATAGATTCTTTTATTATTTATGTAGATTCATTAAATAATGTAGCAGAATATTCTTCCTTTGGTTTTAAAAAACTATTTATTAATCCTTAATACAAACTGGAATAGTTCCAGCATTTATTAATGAGAACTTTTCTGCTTCTTCTTGGGTAAGTTTTGATAGATAATCTATGTTTTTTACATTAAAACCAACTTTTTTTAATTTTTTAAAATAATCTAAACCATACATTCTTAAGTGATCATATTGTCCAAAAAGTTTGTTCCTAACTTCTTTATCATCTATATCTCTTCCTTCATGAGTTAAATTACTTTTTATATCTATAGGCACTTGTAAAATTGCAATTCCATTTTTATTTAATACTCTAAAGATTTCTTTCATGGCCTTTTCGTCATCATATATATGTTCTAAGACATGATTACACAAAATATAATCAAAAGAGTTGTCATTAAATGGTAGATTACATATATCAGCTTTAATATCAACAATTGGTGAATTTAAGTCAGTCGAGGTATAATTTTTAAAAAATAATTTAAAAAATTTATGAAAACATTGTTCAGGAGCGAAATGAAGTATTTTATTGTTTGAATTAAAAAAGTCAGTTTCTTTTTTTAAATAAAGCCACAATAACCGATGTCTCTCAAGAGAAAATGTTCCTGGACATAAAGCATTTTTTCTTCGTTTATTATATCCGTAGGGAAAAAAGTAAGAATAAGATTTATTATTAATTGGATCAGTAAATTTTGTTCCCTTAAAAAAAACATCAAAAAAAGGTTTAAATAAAAGACTTGTTCTAATTAGAAATGTTCTTGGAAATAAATTAAGAAATAATCTTACTATGAAATTCATATTTATTTAAATTCGTTTTCTTCATTTGATTCAATTCCTAATGCATCATATATATATTTAAAAGTGGATAAAAGTTTTATTTGACCATTTATTAATGCCACATTATGCTCAAAATGAGCACTCGGTTTTTTATCTGCTGTTTCAATAGTCCACCCATCATTTAAATGTAGAACTTTATCAGTTCCTAAATTAATCATAGGCTCGATTGCCAAAACCATTCCATTAACAAGGGATTTTCCATTACCTCTTCTTCCAAAGTTTGGAACCTCAGGTTTTTCATGTAAACTTTTACCTAATCCATGACCAACTAAATCTTTTACAACACCATAACCATTTTTTTCATTATAGTTTTGTATTGCATAGCTAATATCTCCAACTCTATTTCCAATTTTAAATTCTCTTATACCCTCATAAAGAGATTTTTTAGTAACATTTAATAGTTTTTTTATTTCATCAGTTACTTCACCAACTTGAAATGTGTAAGCGTGATCTCCATAGAATTCATTTTTAAGAACACCACAATCGACTGATATAATATCCCCATTTTCAAATGGTATTTCATTTGGAATTCCATGTACTACTTCTTGATTTGGGCTCACACACAGAGTGTTTGGAAATCCATACATTCCTAAAAAACCAGGTTCTCCACCATTATCTCTAATAAATTCTTCTGCAATCTTATCAAGCTTTAATGAATTTTCCCCAGGTTTAATTTCCTTGGCTATAAGTCCTAAGGTTTTTGAAACTAATAAAGCACTTTCTCTAATTAATTCAATTTCTTCCTCTGTCTTAATTACTATTTTTTTAGAATCCATAGTAAGCATTTTCATAGCCACTATCACTAAGAATACTAAAAATATCTTTTTCCAAGGTTTCAATAGTTATTTCTACTATTCTATTTATTTCTTTTTCTTTCCTGTAGAATATAAATGTTGGAACATTTAATATTTCATAAATTTCGTGATAGTTTTCTGGTGATTTTTTTTCATTATCCAACCCAATTAGCTCAATTTTTCTTTTATTAAATCTTAATTTATCCATTACTTTAAAAAATTGAGGAACTAGTAATCTACTGTCTTCACACCAAGTACCCATAATTACTTTGATACTAATATCTCTTTTAAGTAATGGTTTAATTTTTTTTAATACATCCTGGTCTACTTTATAATCAGTATAATTCAGTTTAAAAGAATCTTTAATAAATGGATGTGTCTCAAGTTCTACTCTTTTAAATTTACCAATTAAATCTACGTACTCAATATCTTCATTATCAACATTATTTTCTTTTTTTATTTTACCATTACAACCAATAAATAAAATAAATAGTAGACTAAGTTTTATTATACTTTTCATATTAAAATTTTTCCTGACATTTTCTCTGGAATGTCAATATCCATAATATTTAGAATAGTTGGGGCAATATCAGCTAAGATACCATCATCAACTTTATCAGTTTTTGAATCTATAACAATAATAGGAACTGGATTTGTAGTATGCGCCGTATTAGGTGAACCATCATTATTTTTCATAACATCACTATTACCATGATCAGCAATAATTATAATTGAGTAATTATTATTAATTGAAGATTCAACGATTTCCTTTAAGCAAATATCAACTGTTTCACATGCTTTAACAGCAGCATCAAAGTTTCCGGTATGTCCTACCATATCAGGGTTTGCAAAATTTAAGCAAATAAAGTCAGCGGAATTTGAATTTATTTCTGGTATTATAGAATCCTTAATTTCATACGCACTCATCTCAGGTTTTAAATCATAAGTTGCAACTTTAGGAGATGGACACATGATTCTTATTTCATTCTTAAAAGGTGATTCTTTTCCTCCATTGAAGAAAAATGTGACATGGGGATACTTTTCTGTTTCTGCAATTCTAATTTGAGTTCTCTTGTTTTGTTCTAAAACTTCACCCAATGTTTGACTTAAATTTTCATTATCGTAAATACAATCAATATTTTTATATTCATCATTGTAATTGGTCATTGTTAAGAATTTCAAGTTCAATTTCTTCATTGAAAAATCATTAAAATCATTTTGAGTTAATACTTCGGTTAGTTGTCTTCCTCTATCCGTTCTGAAATTAAAAAATATAACAACATCATTATCTTCAATTTTTGCTAACGGAAGATTTTTATTGTCAACAATTACTATGGGCTCTATAAATTCATCAGTTATTTTATTGTTGTAAGAATCAATAATCGATTTTTCAATTTCATTTGATTTTTTTCCAATTCCATTAACAATCAAATCATATGCTTTTTTAGTTCTTTCCCATCTTTTATCTCTATCCATTCCATAATATCTGCCGCAAACACTCGCAAGTTTTGCATTTGTTCCTTCCATGGATTCTACAAGTTCATTAATCATACTAATTCCAGATTTTGGATCAACATCTCTACCATCAGTGAAGGCGTGAATAAATACATCTTTTAAGTCATGAGTTTTAGACAGATTAATTAGGTGTTTAACATGATCTATGTGGGAGTGAACTCCGCCATCAGACACAAGGCCAATAAAATGAAGCTTTTTTTTATTTGATTTGCAATAATTAAAAGCCTCGATCAGTTTTTTATTTTCATCGATTGTCTTATTAATGATATCACGATTAATTTTTGCTAATTCTTGGTAAACAATTCTTCCAGCCCCAATATTTATGTGGCCTACTTCACTATTACCCATTTGCCCATTTGGAAGCCCAACATTTTCACCATGAGTTAATAGTTTAGCATTTGGATATTTCTTAATAAGACTATCGAAAAAAGGCGTCTTAGCCTGATCAATAGCTGAGAACTCTGAATTATTTGATATTCCCCAGCCATCAAGAATAATTAAAATACTTTGTTTTTTTTCTTTCAAATTAATTTTGTATCTACAAATTTAAGATATAATATTAATTTACAGCTCAAGTTCTTTATTAACACCTAGAATATTTTCATTAATATATTTTTCGATAAATTCTTTCGTAAAATATTCTTTACCCATAATTTCAAGATCAGATATTATTTTTGAAATATCATTTTTTTTAAGTTCTTCAAATAGATTTTTTGAAATAGGCTTATAGCTGTAATGCCATGGTTCATATTCAAATCCTTTTCTTTGTTCATCATTCGTGTAGGTTAGATAAAAACCAAATTTTTCGGAATTCAAATCCATCCATTTTTTCAATTTATTATAAATACCCCCCGACTCATATTTTTCAGATATTAATGGGTTTTTTTCATTTTTAAAATCTTCATCAATTATATCTATCTCTGTTCCCCAATGATGTCTAGATGTTCCAGGTATGGTAGAGAATCTTATAATTTCATTTATAGCCTCATCAGGTTTTAATTTAAATTCTTTTGTGAACTTTATAAATTTAGAATTCCAAATCAAAGTTTGTCTTTCAAAATCTCTATGCCCAGATATGATTTTAATTTTAATTCCATCCCTCATTGCTGCATTTCTCATTTTTTCAAATGCTTTAAATGTCTCTTTTTCAAGTAAAACGGTATCACCAATAAGATGTCTAGTCGTTTTACCTTGAAGAATATCTAAGTCTATTTTCTGTGACATTAATTCTGATGTATGAATTAAAATTATAATTAAAATAAAGAATTTACTTTTATTCATAGTTTTTTATAAAGCATGTAGTGTAAACCTATTTCGTTTATATTGTATGTTATCTCAGAATTAGTGTAATTTAATTTTAAATAAAAGTCAAGTGCTTTGACTCTTGCATTCATCCATAAATAACTAGTTTTTTTATTTTTAAGTAAAGATTCAACTTTCTCAATTATCATCTTTCCGATACCCTTTTTTTGATGATTAAAATCAACAAATAGACCTCTAAGCTGATAACAATTAGGAAAATCTTTATATGAACATTTATTTTTTATAATTGAAACTCCACCTACTAAAATTCCATCAATGTAAGCTCCAATATGAAATGATGTTTCATTATCATCTCCTTGATAAATACATTTAGATGGATTCATGTTGTTTCTTAAGATTTTACTCCTAAGGTTAAGCAACTTGTTAGATTTGACTATTTTTATGTTAAGATTCAATTTTAACAAATTTAATCTTAAATTGTTAAAACTAAAATGCGGGAGTAGCTCAGTTGGTAGAGCGTCAGCCTTCCAAGCTGAATGTCGCCGGTTCGAACCCGGTCTCCCGCTCAATAATTAATTAATGAATATTAAAAAATATTTTTTTGTTTTAGTTACTCTTTTTTCATGCCTTTCGTTTGGACAAAATGATTATCGTACATGGATTAAGGGAAAAGTTCTTTATAAAAATATTAATGTTGAAGGTGCTAATGTTATTAATAATACCTCCCAAATAGCGACAACAACTAATAATGAAGGAGAATTTGAAATTGAAGTTAAACTAAATGATAAAATACTTTTTTCCTCAGTTCAATATCAGATTAGGGAAATTATTATAACTAAAGAAATTTTACAAAGAAATAGAATAGTTGTAGATGTTAATGAAAAAGTAACAGCTCTAGATGAGGTTGTTGTCACTCCAGAGAACAGAGAAAAATTCTTAGATTTAAAAGAAGAAGAGTTCAAAAGGTTTGATTATAGCAGTGATAAATCTACGAGAGTTGTAAATGTCATTAATGAGCAGGGAAAACTTAGAGATGGTTTAAATTTTGTTAATCTATATAAGTTAATTGCTAATACAATTAATAAAAAGTCAAATGAAGAAAGTTCTTCATTTAATTATAATCCAAGTGATTTAATTAGAGAAGTTTATGATGATGTTTTTTTTATAAAAAGTCTTGGTGTACGAAAAGATAAAATCAATGAGTTCTTAATTTATTGTGATGAAAATTTTCCCTCAAAAATTATCTTAAAAAAAGATAAGGAGTTCGAATTGATAGATTTTTTAGTAAAACAGAGTAAAAAATTCAATAAAATTGTCAACTAGAGTTTGGTTTTCATTATTGTTTGTATTAATGATCTCATTAGCCCACACTCAGGTTAATGAAATTAAAACTTTAACAGGTGAAATTATAAATAACGATATCGATAAAAGTGGAATTGTTATCTTAAACAAGTCTACTGGTGGGACTACAATTTCTGATGTTAACGGTTTTTTTAAAATAGGTGTTCGTTTGAATGATTCAATTTATTTAAGATCATTACAAATAAAAGCTCATTTAATATTCATCAATGAAAATATTTTTAAATCAGATTCTTTAAGAGTTTACCTGGAACAAAAAGTAAATCAACTAAGCAATGTTACTGTAACACCTCACAATCTTTCCGGAAATATTTTAGCGGATGCAAATAGAGTAAACAAAACAGAAGTTTTAAACTTTGATGATTTTGGAATACCTGGTTTTAAGGGCATTAGAAAAGAAAAAATTGCATATAAAAATAATGCACAAATTTTGCTTAATGTTTTATTACTTCCAGTAATGCCATTAAATATTGAAGGTATTTATAAACAACTCTCTGGCTATTATAAAAATTTAAAAATGGCAAGAGGACTTGAAGTTAGATATAATACAATAGAGTCTGTTATTCAATTTTATGGAGTTAAATATTTTCAAGCAAGATATAAGTTGGAAATTGATGAAATTTACGAGTTTATATTAGGTGCGACTGAAAATTTTGATTTAGAAAATGATTTTAAAAACTCTAATCATGGATTAATTTTATCAAATTTTGATACATTTTATGAGTCAATTAATTATTAAATTTTTCTACATACTATTATTTGTTGTAATACACAAGTACTATGTGAGTACGACATTGATTGATTTTGATTTAAAATCACAAACATTTGAAATAACTTTAAAAGTATTTTATGATGACTTGGAAAAAGATCTAGAATTAGATTCAGCAGTTGTTGATTACGAAAAGGATTATAACTATTTGAATAAAATATTTAAAAAATATTTGAGTGAAAACTTTATAATAGAAATTGAAAATCAACGAATAATTCTTGAGTATTTAGGATATGAAAAAAAAAGAGATCAGATAAATTTTTATATGAATTTAGATAATGATCTAAAAAATAAATCAATTAATATTCAAAATTCTGTTTTATTTAATTCTTTTCCTGATCAAAAAAATATTATTCTTTTTAGAAGTGGCAGATTTAGAAAAAGCTTAATTCAAGACATGTATAATCCAAAAGATAGTTTTAATTTTAATAATAAGTAATTTTATATATTATGAATAATAATTTATCGATATTCATATTTGCATTTTTTTTGTTTTGTTTAAATGCTTTTTCACAAGAAAAAATAAATACAAATAAATTTCGTCAGTTAAACCAAGAATTTTCTTCGCCAAACATGTTCAGAACTGCATCAGGAGCTCCAGGTCCCGAGTATTACCAGCAACAGGCAGATTACAAAATCAATATTGAGTTAGATGATATTAATAAAAAAATATATGGAGATGAAATTATAACATACACTAACAACTCACCAGAAAAATTAGATTATTTGTGGGTGCAATTAGATCAGAATCTTAGGTCAAAAGATTCTCAGAGCTTAATACATGATAGTGATAATAGTATTCAACCAGCGTATATTCCTGATACATTTGATGACGAGTTTTTAGGTGAAAGCTTTGATGGTGGATTTAATATTGAATATGTTAAGTCATTAGATAATAAAAATCTTGATTTTTTCATCAATCAAACCATGATGAGAATTGATTTACCTAATCCAATTGCAACAGGTCAAAGTTTTTCATTTAAAATTAAATGGTGGTACAATATTAATAATCGTTTAGTGGACAGGGGTAGATCTGGATATGAGACTTTTCCAAATGACGACAACCGTGCCTATACTATAGCACAGTTTTTCCCGAGGATGTGCGTTTATGATGAAGTTGAAGGATGGCAAAACTATCAGTTTTGGGGTGATGGAGAATTTGCTTTACCATTTGGAAATTATGAAGTTAACATAACAGTACCAGCCGATCATATATTGGAAGCTACCGGGGAGTTAATCAATAGAAAAGAAGTTTATTCTAAGGAAATGCTAAAAAGATATAATAGAGCAAAAAAATCATATGATAAGCCCGTTATTATAGTTTCGCAGGAAGAAGCTGAGATTGCTGAAAAATCTTTTTCCAATAGTAAAAAAACTTGGAAATTTATTGCAAAAAATGTCAGGGATTTTGCCTTTGCAACTTCTAGAAAGTATATTTTAGATATGATGGCAGTAAAAATAGGTAATGATGATGTTATGGCTGTTTCTTTGTATCCAAAAGAGGGTAATCCAATGTGGGAGGATTTTTCTACTATAACTGTTGTTGAAACACTAAAATTCTATTCTGATTATACATTTAATTATCCTTATCACAAGGCTGTTTCTGTACATGCTCACAGAGTAGGTATGGAGTATCCAATGATATGTTTTAATTTTGGAAGGCCCAATATAGATGGTTCTTACTCAGATGACGAGAAATTCGGAATGATTGGAGTAATAATTCATGAGATTGGACATTTTTTCTTTCCAATGATTGTTAATAGTGATGAAAGACAATGGGCTTGGATGGATGAAGGAATTAATACGTTTGTTCAGTATTTAGCTGAACAAGAATTTGGAAAAAAATATCCAGATATAATATATCCATATAAAAATTTCCCCTCTGACAGAGGTCCAGCAGAGCTGATAGTAGATTACATGAGTGTCGATCAAAATTTTTTGGCTCCAATTATGTCAAACCCTGAAAATGTTTATAGTTTGGGCCCAAACGCATATGGAAAACCTGCCACTGCACTGAATATATTGAGAGAAACAGTGATGGGTAAAGATTTATTTGATTATGCATTTAAAAAGTATTCTAATAGATGGAAATTTAAGCACCCAACACCTGAAGATTTTTTTAGGACAATGGAAGATGCATCAGCTGTTGATTTGGATTGGTTTTGGCGTGGGTGGTTTTATACTACTGATTATGTAGATATAGCAATAAAGGAGGTTAAAGAATATTTTGTTTCTCCAAACCCAAGTGAAGAATTCAAAAAACTTATGATTGAAGAAATGGGTATACCTAGGAATCGATGGAGGTCCTTAATTTTTTTAGATCAATTAGAAAATGATTTAGAAAATAATAAGGAAAATCAACCCACGGAAAACTCAAAGTTGTTAAATAATTATTTAAAAGAAAACTATTCAAAAGAACAAATTGAAAATTTGAATGTTCCAAATTTTTATTATGAAATCATTTTTGAAAAGCCAGGCGGACTGGTAATGCCAATCATAATTGATATTGAATATGATGATGGAACAATTGAAAGAAAAAAATATCCAGCACAAGTTTGGAGAAAAAATGATTTAGAAGTTAGAAAAGTTTTGACATCTGATAAGAGAATTTTAAGTGTTAATCTTGATCCTGACAAGGAAACTGCGGATATTGATACATCAAATAATTCTTGGCCAGAAAAAGAAATTGAGTCAGAATTTGATAAATTTAAATCAAAAATTAAAGGGTAAATGTTTGTGTTTTTCATTAGTGGAGCTGAAATTTTAGTAATTTTTTTAATTATTCTTTTATTATTTGGAGCTGATAGAATTCCAGAAATTGCCAAAGGATTAGGTAAAGGTATTAGACAGGTTAAAGATGCCACACAAGAAATAAAAACTGAAATACAAAAAAGCGCAAATAAAAAGGGTATTGATACTAAAGAGATATCGGAACAGATAGATAGTGTTAAAGACGAAATTGATGATTTAACTGGATCAATAAAAAGAGATCTTTAAATTTTTCTTATCAAACTTAAACCATCTCTTATTGGTAAGATAATTTTCTCAACTCTTTCATCATTCTTGATTTTATTGTTAAAGTTTATTATTGATTGCGTAGCATAATCATCTTTTTCAACTTTTTCAAGAATTTTTCCACTCCAAAGGATATTGTCCGCAATGATGATTCCTCCGGACTTTAGTTTTTCAAAAACTAGATCATAATATAGAGGATAATTTTCTTTATCAGCATCAATAAAAATAAGATCAAATTTAACTTCTAAGTTTTTTATAATTTCTTTAGCATCACCTGTATATTGTTTAATTCTGTTTGATACTTTAGCTCTTTTAAAAAATTTATTTTGGATATTCAATAGTTCTTCATTATGATCAATTGTATGTATAAAACCTTTTTTTTCTAGACCCTCCAATAAACATAAAGTTGAATAGCCGGTGTATGTTCCAATCTCAAGTATTGATTTAGGTTTAATTAATTTTGAAATTAGTGATAATAATCTGCCTTGATAATGTCCGCTTAACATTCTTGGATTGAGAACTTTTAAGTGGGTTTCTCTAGAAAGATCATTTAAAATTTTTGATTCATCTGATGTTTTATTATGGACATATTCTAGAATTTTTTTATCGACAAAATCTTTCATTTTTTTGGTCTAGCATATTTAAATCTATTAATTAGATCAGTTTTAGCATATCCATCCAATCCATTTATGGTTACTGTTTCAGCCTTATCCAGTCTTATCCATCCATCAGTTTGTAATGAGTTTTTATCAACGTATAGACATTCAATCGATGCTACAATTAAAATTGTATTATTTTCTTTAATATCATATTCATTTAAATATTTACACCCAAATTTAATTTTAGAACTCTTCACAAATGGAGCTTTGAAATTATCAAGAAACTCTGGTTCAAATTTGGTTTTATCAAATTCAGATATTTCTTTTGGATATTTAGCAGAGGTGTGGTGAGCATCTTCAATATCATGAATATTTATATGATTTACTGTAAAGTATCTTGTTCTGAATAAATTATTATAAGTATTTCTAGGTACTGTTCTTGGCCTTAAAATAAACCCAATCATTGCGGGATCACTTCCCATGTGTGTAATTGAGCTAAATATTGCAAGATTTGTATTTCCTTCATTGTCAATTGAACCAAGAAGATTAGCTGATTTATATCCAGTACAGCTATTAATGAGATTCAATCTATAAATTTTTTCTAAACTTTTAATTTTATTTTTATCAAATCGAATCATGTATTTTTATTAATTTAAAATTATGAAAATTAATATCAATTGGAAACTAAATTTAAAATAGCAACAAGTTTTTTAGTAATCGGTATTGTTTGTTTTTTAGCATTTTACTTAATCGATTCTAAAGTTGATGAAAATACAATACTACAAGAACCGTTTTTTTTATTACCTGTCGGTTTTGTCAGTTTACTAATTTCTGTTTTTTTATTTATTTTATTTGCAGTTTTAAAAAAAAAATAGGATTCAATTTGAATCCTATTTTAATTTTTAGTTTAATTACAATATTTAATTTTTTCTTTCTTTAGTGTCCTTTTGTTCGCAGGTTTCTTTTAATTCTTGTAATTCCTTTTCATTATCCATTACTTTTTCAATAAGATTTTTATTGTCGTCATAAAATGTCACAGTAACTGGAAATAATATTTTTATTTCTTTTCTTACGGATTTACTTTTAGAGTGGTAAGTTTTAACAACTTCACAATGCTCTTTTCTATTTTTAACTTCAACAGTTTTTCCGTCAGAAAGTTCAAGTGTTAATGGATATTTAAGCTTAAAACAGGGCTTAGATCTTTTATTTTTATCTTTTTTATCAAAATCTTTACTTCTTTCTAATTTTCTTCCATCTGTGTCAAAAAAAACATCACCAGATCTAATTCCCATTGTGAAAATCTCAATTGACCTCATCTCTATTAGATAACCTAGACTTGGGGCTAGTTTTGCATTATCGATAAAATCATCGGGCATGTCATCTGAAATAGAATTTTTTAATTTATTAGGTAAATCACTTTCTAAGACTGAAATTTTTTCTTTTGAGTTAATGATTGCTTCAATTAATTCATCATCTGTTAATATATTTTCAACTTCGCATGAATGGATGAAGAACAAAAATATAGGTAATAATAAAATTTTTGAGAAATTTTTCATTTTTATTTTAAAAATACTAAAATATTAGTAATCAAAGTTCTAGGGAATGTAGTTTTTAGTATTTTTAGCTTTTTCTTCCATAATTTTTCTTATAAACGCCTGATCTTTTTCTGACTTGGTCTTTATTTTTACAAATTTACTGTCAACATTAAAAGTATACTCATTTTCAGATACTTTAAAAACTACAAGTTTATAATATGGAATTATCAAACCATAAGTTTCTAAAAGTGACCTAAAATAAATTATAATACCATTAGAACGAATCTCAATATTACAATTGTTAATGTTTTGATCGAGTATTAGTAGACTTTCTATTACTTTGTCAGCTTTGGTAATCAATAATTTTTTGGAACCAACACCACCTCTTTTTATTTTCTCTAAAAAGGAATATGGTTTTCCTACCAGTTTATTAATTTCATCAATGACATTTAAGTTATTGTAAGATATATTCTTTAACATAAATATTTACTAACAAATATTATACTAAATTTGATAAATTTTGGGTGATTAGCTCAGTTGGTTCAGAGCACTACCTTGACAGGGTAGGGGTCACTGGTTCGAATCCAGTATCACCCACAAAAAAATTTACGAATAATAAGTGCTAATAAACTAAAAATAGTTCCGAAATTTTTGATTGGAACTAGTGAAAAAATTTAATCTTTGAAATTTAAAACTTAACAATTTCTTAGAAAATTGTATCTCTTTGATTTATAAAGTGTTTTAAATTTTTAGATATTTTTTTACCTGTTTTTTCTCTTATATAATCAATTAAAATTTTATCAATGATTTTCTTATTTTCATCTGGATAACTCATCTTAATTGGATTACCTTTTTTTATCCATTTTCTAATTTTATTAATTGAGTTTATATTAAGTTTTTGTAGAACATTAACTCCAATTTCTTCTAAGGCAATTGCATTCATCTTTTGCTCAAATTGATTTTTCATTGGAATAACTAGTAATTTTTTTCCTAGAAATAGTGCCTCTGATGGTGTTTCGAAGCCTGAATTACATATCACACCTGAACACGATAATAAACTTTCTTCAAACTGCTCATATCCAGTAGGAAAAAATGAAATATTTCCTCTCCTATACTTGTGTTTTGTATAAGGTGAAAAAATATGCCATTGTTTTTTGTAAATTTTAGAAAATATGTTATATAGATACTTATCTGAATATGCTGGCAGATAAATAGTTATGTGAGAACCACTTTTAATTTCTTTTTTTCTTAAATGCGATTTAATTATTGGAAAAAAAATATTTTTATCATACTTTTTAAAATGATAACCATAACCTTTCTTTACTGGAGCATAATATTTTAAAATAAATGATTGAATCAGATTAACTTTTGATCCTTTTGGTACTTTATGTGATAATAAAGAGAATTGATGACTCGATGCTACACAATTTGTTTTTCTTTTAAGTAAAGATGCCCATGCAGATATAGGTTCAAAGTCATTAATTATTAAATCGTATTGCTTAACGGGGCAAATGTAAACCTCTTTAAAAAAAGTAATTGGATTGAATAATTTTAGTGTCTTTAAAAAATCAATTCCTCCACTCTTACCAAACACAAAACTCAATCCTTTATATTGGTATTTTATCTCATGTTTTAATTTTAATGAAGATTGAGTTCCGCTAATCAATACATCAACTTCAGCTCGTTTCTTAAGAATTTTAATCAGTTCATTTGCTCTGACTATATGTCCGTTTCCAGTTGATTGAACTGCGAATAAAATTTTCATGATTTAAAATTTTTAAGCATTGATTCAAAAAGTTCATTTGTTGATTTATCAATTGTTGAGCTTCTTTCTTTTTTCAGATGTTTGAAATTATTAGAATCATATTCAAATAAATTCCATTTATCGTTGTTGTACTCAAGTGAAGTTAAATTTTCTATCCAATCTCCAGAGTTCAAATATGTTATTTTTTTTCCCTTAATAATTTGATCCCTAATAACTGGATGATGTATGTGTCCACAGACAACAAAATCATAATTATTTTCACGAGCTATTCCAAGAGAAATCTGTTCAAATTGATTGACATATTTCACAGCTTCCTTGACCTTATATTTTATGTATTTAGAAAATGATATTTTTTCTTTGCCCCTCCATTTCCTAAAACTATTAACAATAAAATTTAATCTAATCAAAAAATCGTATCCTATACCTCCTAATTTTGCGACCCATTTAGAATATTTCATTGTAATATCAAATACATCTCCATGAAAAAACCATGCTTTTTTACCATTTAACTTTAAAACTACTTTATTACTAATTTTAAAATTTTTCATTCCATAACCATTAAACTTCCTAAGAACTTCATCATGATTTCCTGGTAAATAATAAATCTTGGATCCTTTAGATAAAAAATCTAAGAGCATTCTTATTATTTTTAAATGAGATTTTGGAAAGTACTTTTTTTTGAACTGCCATATATCAATTATATCGCCGTTTAAAATGATTTTATTGGGACTGATAGTTCTCAAATAATTAATTAATTCCTCAGCTCTGCACCCACGCGTGCCTAAATGAATATCAGAAAGAACAAGTAAATCTATTTTTCTCTTTTCACCCATATTACAAAACAACCACATAAATATGACGTTAATGTTTTATAAATAATAAGTAAAAGTTAAATATGATATATTCTTTAAGTTTAATAATTTTGGAATGAAAAATTAATTTGCACAGATTATGTTCACATTAATTTTTTATTAATATTGAAAAAAAAAGTTATACTTCTTAGAACATAAAATGATTCTTAACTGAAAAGTTTAAAAATTAAGTTATAGAAAATTAATTGTTAAAAAGTTGATTTCGAGTCCAGTATCGCCTATTTTATTTTTTTAAGAAATCAAATCAAACTTGGCATTTGATTTGCAAATTATATTTTGTGAAATTTCTTAATAATATTCCAATTTCAGGCTGGACTTTTTCTAATTTTTCTAATGAAAAAATATCTGTTTTTGATAAACTTCTAGAAATATTTAAAGAACTATTAACTTACACTTCCGGTGATTTTGATGAAGCAATTAATTGGCTAAGGGAGTTAGATAAAGAATATTTATTAACCAATGATGACTATACTATTGATGACTTTATTAATGATTTATTGAAGAAAGGATATATATCTACAGAAATTGGTGTTAATTCATCTAAGGAATTCTTAAAGATTACATCTAAAATGGAAAAGGCCTTGAGAAAATTTGCACTAAAAAAGATTTTCGGTCAAATTAAGAAGTCCAAACAAGGTAATCATAAATCAAAATTTTCTTCTCCAAACGACAATGATTTGTCTCATTTTAAAAGTTTTGAATATGGTGATTCATTTGATAAAATTATAATCAGTGAAAGTTTGAAAAACATGTATACACGAACTGGTAGCGATGAATTGAATTTAATTTCGGATGATATAGTTGTAACTAACGGGGCTTTTAAATCTCAGATGAGTACTGTATTGATGATTGATATTAGTCATAGTATGATTCTTTATGGTGAGGATAGGATAACTCCCGCAAAAAAAGTAGCTATGGCCTTGGCAGAGTTAATAACAACTAGATACCCAAAAGACACATTAGATATTATTGTTTTTGGAAATGAAGCTAAAGTTGTAGAGCTTAAGGATTTACCTTATTTAAAAGTTGGTCCGTTCCATACAAACACAGTTGCAGGTATCCAATTGGCAATGGATATTTTAAAAAGAAAGAAGAATAATAATAAGCAAATTTTAATGATTACAGATGGTAAACCAAGTTGTTTAAAGTTAAGCGATGGAAGTTTTTATAAGAATAGTGCTGGTTTAGACCCTAAGATCATCAATAAATGCTATAATATGGCAAAACAAGCAAGAAAGTTAAAAATTCCAATTACAACTTTTATGATTGCTAGAGATTCATATCTTCAGCATTTTGTTAGAGAGTTTTCTAAAGCAAATGGAGGAAAAGCGTTTTACACTGGCTTAGACAATCTTGGAGAAATGATTTTTGAAGATTATAATAATAATAAAAAAAGAAAAATTTAAATGAAAAAACCAGTTTACTCAACTATAAAAGATTTAAAAAAAATAAATTATAAGTCAAAAAGTATTAAAGACGAACTCAGTGATAATTTATCTAATTTACTTAAAAATGGTAAACCTTCATTTTTTGGAATATATGGTTATGAAAATACAGTTATCCCTGATCTTGAGAGAGCTATATTATCAAAACATAACATTAATTTTTTAGGACTAAGAGGACAAGCAAAAACAAGATTAGCAAGAAAAATGGTTGATTTACTTGACGAGTGGATTCCTGTTGTTGATGGATCAGAAATTAATGATGATCCATTAGATCCAATATCAAATTATGCAAAAAAAATCATCAATAATAAAGGTGATGATACGAAAATAAATTGGATTCATAGATCTGAAAGATTTTATGAAAAATTAGCAACACCCGATGTTACTGTATCCGACCTTATTGGTGATATTGATCCAATAAAAGCAGCTTCTCTAAAATTATCATATTCTGATGAAAGAGTTATTCATTTTGGAATGATTCCGAGGGCCAATAGATCAATATTTGTTATTAACGAACTTCCAGATTTACAAGCTAGAATACAGGTTGCATTATTTTCAATTTTGGAGGAAAAAGAGATACAAATCAGAGGGTTTAAATTAAGATTACCACTTGATCTCCAGTTTATTTTTACTGCAAATCCTGAAGATTATACAAATAGGGGAAGTATTGTTACGCCTCTCAAAGATAGGATTGGATCTCAAATAATTACTCATTATCCCTTATCCATAGAGGTTTCAAAAAAAATTACAAATCAAGAGGCAAATTCATCTTATTCAAATGTATATGTTCCTGAAATAGCCAAAGACTTAGTAGAAGAAATAAATTTTGCTGCTAGAAAAAGTGATTATGTTGATTATAAAAGTGGAGTAAGTGCAAGGATGAGTATTACAGCATTTGAAAATTTAGTTAGTACTACTAGAAGAAGGATGCTTATTAATGGTGAGGATAATTCAGTAATTAGATTATCAGACTTCGCCGGGATTATTCCAGCAATCAATGGAAAAATTGAGTTAGTTTATGAGGGAGAGGAACAAGGTGCCGACCAGATATCGTATGACTTGATAAATGAAGGAGTTAAATCAATATTCGTAAAATATTTTCCAGAGATCAAAAAGTTGCAAAAACAAGATGAAGTCTCTCCCTATGATGAAGTCGTTGAGTGGTTTTTAGTTAATGAAAATGAAATTTTTATTGGTGATGAATTTACTAATGTTGAATATGAAAAAGTATTAAATTCAGTAAAACCTCTTGATGATTTAATTGATAAATATTGTAACAACCAAAAAAAACAAGATTTATTATTTTTTAAAGAATTATTGCTTTGGGGTATGTCTGCTTTTAAGAAATTAGATAAAAACAGAATGCTTGACGGTTTAGAATTCAAAGATTCAATAGGTACATATTTTAATGATATTAATACATAGTTAATTTAAACAAATTGTATTATGAGAACCATTTGTGCTTTCCAAAATGGTTTTTAGGAATAGTCTTTTTATTTTTTAAGTACCAATCCAGTCCACCTAAAACACTCTCTAAGTATTTTTTTAAGTTTGGTTTAACGAATATAAAGTAGGGAAAAAAAGAAATTATTTTACTTCTATTTCTCATGTAGTGTGGATAAACTGTTATAGAAAGAAAATTTTTGTTATTTTTTTTAAAGATATCCCATTTAACTAATGATTTTTTACCATTTTCTCTACCAATTAAAAGTTCATAGCCTTTATTTTCGTTCCAAAAAATAAAGTTTCTTATTAATTTAATATCATTTAAGTATGTTAGTTCATCAATTGAGCCTTTACCAGGCCATTTAATTACTTTATTTGATTTACAAAATGGGTGAAATAATTCTAAATTATTTGGAGAGGAAATAAGATTCCAAATATCTTTATCTCTTGAGTTAATTCTTTTTGTTAAATTAATGCTCCAAGATTTTTTGTAATCTTTCATTTAATCTAACATAATTTTATTTTATGATATTTCAAAAAGAAATTACATTAAAACCATTTCCTAGAGGATTCCACTTAATTAGTAATGTAATATTTGATGAATTACCTAATATGAACGGAATTGTAAATGTTTTTATTAAGCACACATCCGCAAGCTTAACAATTAATGAGAATGCAGATCCAGCTGTCAGAACAGATTTTGAAAATCATTTTAATAAGTTGGTCAGTGAAAATGATAATCATTATACTCATACACTTGAGGGTAAAGACGATATGACTTCACATATAAAAAGTTCTATTTTGGGTTCATCAGTTAATTTTCCTATAAAAAATGGGATACCTCAAATTGGTATTTGGCAAGGAGTTTACTTGTGTGAACATAGAAATCAAGCATCATCAAGGCAAATAATTATCACAATAGTTGGAGAATAAGACATAATGTCTTGATATCTATATAATTATACGTCAATCTGACATAAATTTATTGAGGAATATATTTTGATGTACACTTTAAAAATAATTAATGAAAACAGATCAATTTACTTTTAAGATTCAAGAAATTCTGCAAGAATCTCAACAAAATGCTATTGATAAAAGCCATCAGACAGTTCAAGATAGTCACATTCTTAAGTCAATAATAGATAATGATAAAAATATATTCCCATATGTCACAACACAATTGGAAATTAATAATTCAATAGTCAAATCAACAGTTGAAAAAATGATTGATTCAATTCCGAAAGTAAAAGGTGAATTTATCGGATTTTCTCAAAATTCCTCCAAGACATTGATGAAGGCAGTTAGCCACTCAAAAAAAATGGGTGATAATTATGTTTCAGTCGATCATCTTTTAATCTCTCTAATTGATTCAAATAGTGAGCTGTCTAAAGTTCTAAATGGTTTTGGTTATACTGCTCAAAAAGTAAAGAATGTATTATCTAAAATGCGACAGGGTGAGAAGGTTAAATCATCCTCAGATGATGATAACTTTAATGCGCTTGATAAGTATGCTATCAACTTAGTTTCTCAAGCAACTGATGGTAAATTAGATCCTGTAATTGGAAGAGATGATGAGATAAGAAGGTTATTACAGATACTTTCAAGAAGATCAAAGAATAACCCAATACTTGTTGGAGAACCTGGAACTGGCAAAACTGCAATTGCTGAAGGATTAGCAAAAAGAATAGTTGAAGGTGATGTTCCTGAAAATTTAAAAGAGAAATTAATTTATGCTCTTGATATGGGAGCCTTAATAGCTGGTGCCAAGTATAAAGGTGAGTTTGAGGAAAGATTAAAGACAGTAATTAAGGAAGTAATTAATAGTGATGGTAGAATAATACTATTTGTTGATGAAATACATACCTTAGTTGGAGCAGGTGGTGGGCAAGGAGCTATGGATGCAGCAAATATATTAAAACCTGCACTTGCCAGAGGAGAATTGCGAGCAATCGGAGCTACAACACTCGATGAATTTCAAAAGTATTTTGAAAAAGATAAGGCTTTAGAGCGAAGATTTCAGAAAGTATTTGTTGATGAACCAAATATAGAAGATTCAATTTCTATACTTAGAGGAATTAAAGAAAAATATGAAGCTCATCATAAAGTAAAGATTTTAGATGAATCATTAATTGGGGCAGTAAAATTATCTAGCAGATATATTTCTGACAGATTTCTGCCAGACAAAGCAATTGATTTAATGGATGAAGCTGCTTCAAAATTAAGATTAGAAATAAATTCTAAGCCTGAAGAACTAGATAATCTAGACAGAAAAATTAGACAAATTGAGATTGAGCTTGTTGCTATAAAAAGAGAGAATGATAAAAAGAAAATTAAAGAATTAAATGATCAATTATCTGAATTAAAAAATGATAGAAATTTAATTTATACAAAGTGGGAAAATGAAAAAAATGTAATTGATAAGGTCCAACAAACAAAAATAAATATCGATGAATTAAAATCTGAGGCTGATAAGTGTGAAAGAGAAGGAGATTATGCCAAAGTTGCGGAACTTAGATATGGCAAGATAAAAGAGCTACAAGAAAAACTTAAAGATTACGAACATGAAATGTCAAAATATTTCAATGAAAATTCTATTCTAAACGAAGAAGTAACTTTTGATAATATTGCTGAAGTCGTTTCTAAATGGACAGGAATTCCAGTCTCAAAAATGATAAAGTCTGAAAAATCAAAACTATTGAATTTAGAGAACGAAATTTCTAAAAGACTAGTAGGTCAGTCAGATGCTATTGGATCCATTAGTGATTCAATTCGCAGAAGCAGATCTGGATTACAAGATGATAACAAACCAATTGGTAGTTTTTTATTTCTAGGAACAACTGGAGTTGGTAAAACTGAATTAGCTAAAGCAATTGCTGAAATTCTATTCGATAACGAACAAAATATAGTTAGAATAGATATGAGTGAATATCAAGAACAACATTCTGTTAGTAGGTTAATAGGAGCTCCACCAGGTTATATTGGATATGATGAAGGAGGACAATTGACAGAAGCAGTTAGAAGACGTCCCTACTCAGTAATTCTGCTTGATGAAATAGAAAAAGCTCATCCTGATACATTTAACATCTTATTGCAATTGCTTGATGAGGGAAGATTAACAGACAGTAAGGGCAGAACAGCAGATTTTAGAAATACAATTGTAATTATGACAAGTAATATGGGTAGTAATGAAATTCAAAAATCATTTCAGGAAATTGATAATTTTAATATTGCTAAATCTACAGCCAAAAAGAGATCAATGAAACTTTTAAAAAAGAATTTGAAACCTGAGTTCTTAAATCGAATAGATGATATTATTTTATTTTCACCCTTGACGAAAAATGAAATTAAAAAAATTGTTGAATTACAGTTTAATAAACTATCAAATAAATTAAAAGACAAGGACATAGATCTTTCAATAACTGATGAGGCACTTGAAAAACTTTCCGAATTAGGTTTTGATCCAGAATATGGAGCAAGACCTGTTAAAAGAGTTATTCAAAAAAATATATTAGATAATCTAAGTAAAATGATTCTTTCAGAAAAAGTAAGTATTAAAAACAAATTAATTGTAGATTTTTTTGGTGATGAAATTGTTATCAGAAATTAATTTCATAATTTAAAACTAATGAAATATATATTCTATCTATTAATTTTATTTAGTACTCTATCTAACTCACAAAAGTTTGATGAAAGAGTTGATAATTTAATTCAAGAAAATATTGAAGAAACAATTGAACTCAGACATTGGTTTCATCAAAACGCAGAATTAAGTAACAGAGAGTTCAAAACTGCTGAAAGAATTGCTGCAGAACTCAGAAAAATAGGTTATAATCCAAAAACAGGTATCGCAAAAACAGGTGTAGTAGCTATTTTAAATGAAGGAAAAGAAGGTCCAGTAGTAGGACTAAGAGCTGATATTGATGGTCTTCCTGTCAAAGAAAGAGCTAATATACCGTGGGCATCAAAAATGACGGGTATATACAATGGTGAGGAAGTTCCAGTCATGCATGCCTGTGGTCATGATATGCACACTGCAATATTGTTGTCAACGGCTAAAATTTTATATGAAATTAAAGATGAAATTCCAGGGCAAGTAAAATTTATTTTTCAACCAGCTGAGGAAGGTGCTCCAGCAGGTGAGGATGGTGGTGCAGAATTAATGGTAAGAGAAGGAGTTTTAAAAAATCCGGATGTTGATGCAATTTTTGGACTTCATGTTTGGTCTGGAATGTATGCTGGTCAAGTGCACCTAAGACCGGAGGGAATTATGGCTGCAGTAAATGAATTTAGAATTGATTTAAAAGGTGTTCAGACTCATGGATCAACACCATGGACTGGTAGAGACCCTATCGTCACCGCATCACAAATTGTTAATTCTTTACAAACTATTGTAAGTAGAAGTTTACCGCTAACTGAAGCAGGAGCAGTTGTAACTATAGGAAGTATCCATGGCGGTGTAAGAAGTAATATAATTCCTGAAGATTTGTATATGCTAGGAACTATCAGAACATTGGATAAAAATATGAAAGAAATCGTTTTAAAAAGATTAGAAGAAATAGTCTACAATGTTGCTAAATCTAATAACGTTGATGCTAAAATAACCTACTTGGTATCCTATCCAATAACATATAATGACCCTTTTTTGTATCAAGAGGTCCTACCAACTCTTAACAGAGTAAATGGAGAAAAAAATGTCAATTTAATGAAGGCTATAACAGGCGCTGAGGATTTTTCATATTTTCAAGAGAAAATTCCAGGTGTTTACTTTTTTATCGGTGGATCAAAAGTTGGGGAAGACCTTTCTAAAGTTGCCCCTCACCATACTCCTGATTTTTATGTTGATGATTCTGCAATTGAAACTGGAGTCAGATCAATGACTTCTCTAGCAATTGATTATCTTTTAAACAATTAGTTATTAGGTTTTCTTCTTTTTTTCGAGACTTGTTCAAAAGCATAACCAATTTCATATAGTATTTGTTCATTTTTAGATGCTCCAATAAATGTTAAACCCGCTGGTGAATTATCATTTCTAAAACCCATAGGAACAGTTAAGCATGGATTGTGAGCTACAGCCGCATAACTTGCATGGTAATTATTAATTGAGATAACTGCATCTAGGTCATATTTATTATAATCTAAATCAAAAAATTTATTACCATTAAACAATAATTTTTCTTTCATTAATTTATAATCATATTCACTCATGGTATCTTTTATGATGCTCTTAAAAATTTCTTGTCCGTATGGAGCTCTATTGATAGTGTCTAAAGAATTGTAATTTATTATTGATTTTATATCATTAACTACAAGATTTTCATTGCCATAATCATTAAAATATTTCAACAGATCTCTTCTCATATCTTCATCCAAAAGTTTTCTAAAATTAGGAAGAGAAATATTTTTTGGATTGATTTCTACGACTTTAGCACCATTTAACTCTAACAAATCAATATTTGTTCTGTATAATGAGTCATTTTGATAGTAGTTGGAATAATATCCTAGTCTATAATTACTTAGATCAGAACTTTTTACTAAATCTAAATTGATTGGTTGTTTTTTATAAGAATATGGATCGTTCTTATCAAACCCAATAATTGAGTTCATTACAATTATATTATCAATAACAAATTTTGTCATAGGACCAGCAGTATCTAAAGAAGAGGAAATAGGAATAATGCCAGATCTACTAACAGAACCAATGGTAGGTTTCATTCCAACTAGAGAATTAGATGACGATGGTGATAATATTGATCCAGAGGTTTCAGATCCGATTGAAACAGAACTTAAATTTGATGTTGTTGCTACACCACTCCCTGAGCTTGAACCACCAGTATCAATCTTTTTTCTGCCATATGGATTTAATGTCTGACCTCCCATCGCACTATACCCGTTTGGGCATCCTAAGCAAAAATAATTAGCCCATTCACTTAGGTTAGTTTTTCCTAAAATTATTGCGCCTGAGTTTTTTAATTTTTCTACTATGTATGCATCTTTTGTGAAATTATCTCTTAAACTGTAAGCACCTGCGGTCGTTGCAAGCCCTTCAAACCCAACATTATCTTTCAGAAGAATAGGAATTCCATAAATTGAATTCACATTAGGAGTAATATTTTTATCTCTCAATTTTGCTTCAGAAAGAGCATTTTTATTAATTGAGATAATAGAATTTAAATACTCTTCCTTATCAAATTCTATTAAATAAATTCTGGATAAATAAAACAGAGTTAATTCATAGTATGAAAATTTCCCTTTAGAAACACTTTTTTGAATTTGTGGTATTGATTTTTCAATTATCAAGTTTTTAATTTTATCATATCTAGTTTTAAGAAAAATCGAGATTTCATCTTCAAATCCATTTATAAGGTCATTTTTATTGTTTGACATGCTTTGGATTCTTTTGTATCTAAGTCTTTGATTTTTATTTTCTAAATTTTCAATTATTTCTGACGATTGATCATAGTTCACCCATCTCTTTAAATTATTTTGACTACAAGATATAATCGAGAGTAATAGAACTAATAATATTATTTTTTTCAAAATATTTTTTTAAAAATTTCTTCCATTTTCATTCCTCTTGAACCTTTAATTAGGATGTTGGTTTCATCAATTTGATTGTTATTTTTAAAAAAATCAGTCTTGTTTTTATAAAAATAATTTGAAGATATGTTATTTTTTAATCTGTAAAATATCTCACCAATAAAAATGCATTTATCAATCTTCTTAGAATTACAAACTTCAATAATTTTTTCATGCTCTAGTTTTTGATATTTTCCAAGCTCATACATGTCTCCAAGAATTACTATTTTATTTCCTTCAACTTTTTCAAATGATTCGATGGCAGATTTCATACTTGTAGGATTTGCGTTATATGCATCAAGAATAATTTTTTTATTCTTTTTTTCAATGTACTCAGATCTATTTATACTAAGATTAAAGTTTTTTAATTTATAAGAGATTTCATTTATATCAATATTAAAATTTAAACCTATTGAAATTGCTGCACATAAATTGGAAAAGTTATAATCACCATAAAGATTTGTAATTACATTAATTCCATTGTATTTGGCACCAACATAATTTTTCGAAATGTTTTCAAAATGATAATTTGAATTTTCATTTTTACCAAATGAAATTGAGTTTTTGTTTATATATTTTTGTTGAACTAGATCATCTGAATTTATTATTAAAATTTTTCGACTTTTGATGATCCAATCATACAATTCAGTTTTGCCTTTTATAACACCTTTAATATTTTTAAAACCTTCTAAATGAGCTTTTCCAAAGTTTGTAATATAGCCATAATCAGGATTTATTAATTTGGTTAGAAAATTTATCTCGCCCAAATTATTTGCACCCATCTCAATGATCGCAAATTGGGTTTCAGGTTTAATTCTTAATAATGTTAAAGGTACTCCAATGTGATTATTTAGATTTCCATCTGTTGATATTGTATTATACTTTACCTCTAAAACTGATTTGATAAGTTCTTTTGTTGTTGTTTTTCCATTACTTCCAGTTAACGCAATAATTTTGGCATGTGATTGCAATCTGTTGTATTTTGCTAAATTTTGAAGAGTTTCTAGACTGTTATCTACTTTAATATAAAGATTTTCATCATATTTTTTTTCAATTTTATCATCAATAACTACGTAACTAGCACCTTTTTTTATTGCATTATTTGCAAAATGATTTCCATTAAAATTCTTTCCCTTAAGAGCAAAAAAAATTGATTTACGAATTATTTTTCTTGTGTCAGTTGATATCTTATAATCGCATTCAATTAATAACTTATGTAGTTTGATAATCTCCAATGATTAAATTTAAAAAAAGTAAAATATAAATAGTAAGATCTATCTTTTCTTTGGCTTTCCCAAATTTCTCGACTCACCCAAATAAGACATAGCGCATCTAAAACCGATATAATTTGTAGTCATATATTCAGGTAGAAACCTTCTTTGTGCAGGATCTAAATAGTAGGATCTGTCAAGCCAAGAACCACCTTTATAAACTCTTGTCTCATCACTAATTAAAGAGGTGCTATTCATTGATGAGCTATTTTCATCAGATATATTAGGTGAATTATACATTTCTTTTTCTTGTCCGGCAGAAAAAAATCTCGATGATTCAACATCACCGTCTCTATAATTTCTATTGTCGGATGACGAATAATTAGTTCTATTTAAATCAAATTCGCTTAATTCAACCTCAACTAAATCACCAGGCATATTTTTTATAAGCAACCTTCCATTAGGAAGAACTTCATATTGATCTGAAAAATTTTCCCTGGTTATAGTTGTTACTTTACCATTATCATCAATTAAAGGTTTAGTATAAAGATTTCCACGATAGTAATTAAAATCATTAGCATCATCGTCTATTATTGGTCTGTAGACATCCGCTACCCATTCTGCTACATTTCCAGCCATTCCATACAGCCCAAAATTATTTGGCGGATATGATCTTACACTTGTGGTGATACCTGATCCTGTTTCAGACCATCCAGCAATACCACCATAATCACCTTGTCCTAGTTTATAATTTGCAAGCTGATCACCTAAAGTTTTTTTCTTTTGAGAACGTGTGTATTCACCTTCCCAAGGAAATTTTTTCTTTCCTCTATAATTATTTCCATTTCGTAATTCCTCTAGACCAAGAGCTGCGTACTCCCATTCAGTTTCAGTTGGAAGTCTGTATTCTGGAAGCAATAATCCTTCTTCTATAGATGAAAATATTGTGTCGTTTTCTGATATAGATTTGTCACCAACAAGTGTTGATATTTTACCATCGTAAGTACTTGAAGGATCAATTAAATATGTTTTTGTGTTAAAAGAAAGTTTTGAATTCGGGTTTAGTATTGAATCACTATTTAAATAACCTTTTTCAGCAAGAATTCTTTCATTTACACGATGAGTCCTCCATTGAGCAAAGTTAGATGCCTGATGCCAACTAACTCCAACAACAGGGTGATTCTGAAATGCTGGATGACGTAAATAGTTGTTAACCATGTCTTCATTGAAACCAAGCGGATTTCTCCATACTAATGTGTCAGGAAGCGCTGCCAAGTATATTTTTTTAAGCTCCAAATCACTACCATACATTCTTTTTAACCAATCAAGATATTCTAGGTACATTATGTTAGTGACCTCAGTTTCGTCCATGAAAAATGATCTAACATATTGTTGGGTGGGAGTATTATTCCAATCGTTCAAAACATTATCTTTAGAATTTCCTTTAACAAAGGTTCCACCTTGAACAAATATCATTCCTGGGGCATTCTGCTGTCCTTTAAATTTAGTATTAAATTTAAATCCGCCATCTGAAGAGTTGATTTTCCATCCGGTAGCTTGAGAAATATTTTTCCCTGATTTGTAATTGTTTCTACTACATCCAATAACTATTAAAATTGAAAAAAACAGCAAAATAAGTTTGAAATTTTTCATAAGAATAGTTGTAAATATATAAAGTTTGATAAAAATAAAATTATTTCTCTAGAAAAATTACAACAATTAAGCCAAATCATTATCAAAAATAAATCGAGCTTAAAAGTATTTTTTTATTTATTTTTAAGAATTAAATGAATAAGAAAACATTATCATTTATATTTTTACTTTCAGCTTTAAGTATATATTCTCAAAAAGAAAGAAGAGTAATTACAACTGCTGTACCATTTTTAATGATTTCCTCAGATGCAAGAGCATCAGGTATTGGGGAACAGGGCGTAGCCACATCTTTTGATAATTTTGCTCAACATTGGAATCCCTCAAAATATGTTTTTTCAGAAAGCTCATCTGGTTTTGGGTTCAGTTATACACCGTACCTGAGTAAAATTATAAATGATGTTTTTTTAGGAAATTTAACATACTATAGTAAACCCTCCGAAAGATCAGTCTGGAGTTTTAGTTTAAAATATTTCAGTTTAGGTGATGTAGATATTCTTCAAAACCCTTTGGATGTTCCCTTCATAGAAAGTCCTAATGAATTTATATTTGATGCTGGTTATTCTTTAAAGCTAAACGAAAATTTTGGTCTTGGAATTACAGGTAGATTTTTACTTTCAGACGTCAAGTTACAATCTTTTGATGCTGAATCTCAAGCCTCAACCAGCGTTGCAGTTGATATTTCTGGATTTTATAAATCTGATCGTATCTCAATAGGGAGAAACGATGGCGTTTTCCGAGCAGGATTTAACATTTCAAACCTAGGTCCAAAAATGAAATATTCTGATTTAGGGCAAGAAAGTTTTATTCCTTCAAACCTTAGAGTTGGTACTGGATTTGAATTTTTATCAAATAACAGCAATAGTTTTACAGTTTCGCTCGAAATAAATAAGCTTTTAGTACCAACACCAAGTGTGCCTATTTACGATCCTACAGGCTCTGAAATAATTTCTTACAAGCAAGAAGATATTAGTTTTTTGAGTGGAATATTTAAGTCTTTTGGTGATGCTCCAGATGGATCATCGGAAGAATTAAAAGAGTTAACCTACAGTTTAGGTCTTGAATATGCTTTCAATCAATCATTCTTTTTAAGAACAGGCTATTTTAGTGAACATGAATTTAAGGGATCAAGAAAGTTTTTAACACTTGGAATTGGATTTAAAACAAATTCAAATCTTGGATTTGATCTTTCATATTTAATTTCAACTTCTGAAATTATAAGCCCATTAGAAAATACATTAAGGTTTTCTTTATCCTTTAATCGTTTCTAGTTAGCTGTTAAAAACATTATTTTAATTAAGAAATAAGTAATTTTTTTAAATTATCTTTGCTGATAATTATATGAGACCTGTCACGAAAGAAACTTACCTTAATTGGTACGAAGAAATGCTATTCTGGAGAAAGTTTGAAGATAAGTTAGCTGCAGTATATATTCAACAAAAAGTTAGAGGCTTTCTACACCTTTACAATGGTCAAGAAGCTGTTCTTGCGGGAGCCCTTCATGTAATGGACACAACTAAAGATAGAATGATAACTGCATACAGAAATCATGTTATGCCAATTGGTCTGGGTGTAGATCCTAAAAAAGTTATGGCTGAATTGTATGGTAAAAATACAGGAACATCAAATGGTCTAGGAGGGTCAATGCATATTTTTTCCAAGGAACATAGATTTCATGGTGGACATGGTATTGTGGGTGGACAGATACCTCTTGGAGCAGGAATGGCATTTGGAGATAAGTATCACGGGCGTGATGCTGTTACCCTATGCTTTATGGGTGATGGAGCAGTAAGACAAGGCTCTTTTCACGAAACATTGAATTTAGCAATGCTTTGGAACTTACCAGTTATTTTTATTGTAGAAAATAATGGTTATGCCATGGGAACCTCTGTCAAAAGAACTTCTAATCATACTGATATTTGGAAATTAGGCTTAGGTTATGAAATGCCATGCGGACCCGTTGATGGTATGAATCCTGTAAAGGTAGCAGAAGCATTAAATGAAGCAATTACCAGAGCTAGAGATGGAAATGGTCCTAGCTTATTGGAGATGAAAACTTACAGATATCGTGGCCACTCTATGTCTGATGCCCAAAAATATAGAACCAAAGAAGAAGTTAATGAGTACAGAAAGATTGATCCAATAACTCAAGTGAAGGACTCAATATTGAGTAATAATTATGCCACTGAGGAAGATTTGAAAGAAATTGACATGAGAGTTAAATCAAGGGTATTAGAATGTGAAAAATTTGCTGAGGACTCACCATATCCTGAAGTTAATGTTATGTATGATGCTGTATACGAACAAAAAGATTACCCTTTCATAAAACATAAAATATAGAATGGCTGAAGTAATTAAGATGCCTAGATTGAGTGATACCATGGAAGAGGGGGTGGTTGCTGCTTGGCTAAAAAAAGTTGGAGACAAGGTTGAAGAGGGTGAAATTTTAGCAGAAATTGAAACTGATAAAGCAACAATGGAGTTCGAATCCTTTCATGAGGGTACATTGTTACATATAGAAATTGACGAGGGTGTAACAGCTTCAGTAGATTCATTGTTATGTATTATTGGTGAAGAAGGTGAGGATATTTCTCAATTTTTAATTCCAGAAAATGAATCAGTAAAAACAACAAATAATAACAATCAACTTGATTTAGTTGATCAAATCAATGAACAAGAAAATATAGATGATATTGATCAAGTGAAACCTTTAATTTTAGATGAAACTAACGATGTAACAAGTGAAAATACATCAATTGACTATATAACAATGCCAAGACTGAGTGATACAATGGAAGAAGGAACAATTTCAAGCTGGTTAAAAGATGTTGGAGAAAAAGTTGTTGAAGGTGAGATTTTAGCAGAGATTGAAACTGACAAAGCTACAATGGAATTTGAGTCTTTTTATGATGGAATACTAAGTCATATTGCTGTGCAAGCTGGAGAAACTGTGAAAGTTGATGAATTAATTGCAATCATTTCTGATGGGGAAATAGACGTTAATAAAGCTCTTGAAAATTACTCAAAAGATTCAATTAAACTCTCAACTGAAATAAAAGTAGAAGCTGAAAATATTGAACAAAATAATGACTCAGATCAGGTCGAAATGTCTCCAGAAGTATCAATTTCAGACCAGAGAATTTTTGCGTCACCATTGGCAAAAAAGATAGCTAATGAAAAAAATATAGATCTTTCCAAAATAACAGGCTCTGGTGAAAATGGTCGAATAGTTAAGGAAGATCTTGAAAATATATATACTACTAATAAAGCTACACCAGGAAAGAGTAGCGAACCCGCACCGATTAGCCAACCCACACCGATTAGCCAACCCACACCGATTAGCCAACCCAAGACAGATTTAGCAAAAGCTAAATCTATTTTTAATGATGGTGAAGAATTTACTGAAATTGAAAATTCTTCAATGAGAAAAGCAATTGCAAAAAATTTAAGTAAATCTAAATTTTCTGCACCGCATTATTACTTGTCAGTTGAATTTAATATGGATAATGCAATCGCATTTAGAGAACAGTATAATTCTATGCCAAATACTAAAATTTCATTTAATGATATAATTATCAAGGCATGTGCTATTGCTTTAAAATCTCACCCACAAGTTAATTCTCAGTGGTCTGATAATAAAATTAGACTAAATAATATTGTCAATATTGGTGTTGCTGTTGGAATTGAAGACGGTTTAGTAGTTCCTGTTATCAAGAATGCTGATTTGGAATCGCTGCATAATATAAATACTACTGTCAGAGATTATGCTGTAAGAGCGAAATCAAAAAAATTAAGGCCTGATGAAATAGAGGGAAGTACTTTTACAATTTCTAATTTAGGTATGTTTGGTATTCAAGAATTTACTTCAATTATCAATCAACCAAATTCAGCTATTTTATCTGTTGGAGCTATAGTCAAAAAACCAATTGTTGTTAATGAAAAAGTTGTAGTAGGAAATACAATGAAATTAACATTAGCTTGTGATCATAGATCGGTAGACGGAGTTACTGGCTCATTATTTTTACAAACTCTGAAAGGGTACATTGAAAACCCTGTTACAATTTTAGTTTAAATTAATGAAAACGGTTATAATTACAGGGACTAGTTCAGGGATCGGATTAGATCTGGTCAAGACGTTTGATTTGAACGGGTATTGCGTGATTTCTCTTTCAAGAAATAATCTACCTATCACTACTTCGTGTTCTGAAAATGTTAATCACATAAATTTTGATATTACTAATAATGATGATATTAATTCATTAATAGAACTACTTAAATCAAAGCACTTAAATATTGATATACTTATAAATAACGCAGGTAAACTAATAAGCAAACCATTCAGTGATTTTTCTGATTCAGAATTTAGATCGATTTATGATGTAAATTTATTTGGAGTGGTTAACTTGATAAAGTCGTTACTACCATTTTTTCATGAAAATAGTCACATTGTAAATATTAGTAGTGTAGGTGGTATCAATGGAAGTTCAAAATATCCTGGTTTGAGCTCATATTCCTCAAGTAAAGGTGCATTAAATATACTAACTGAAGTACTGGCTGTTGAGTTTAAAAATGGACCATATATCAATTCTTTATGCTTGGGAGCAGTCCAAACCCCTATGTTAGAACTTGCCTTTCCAGACTATAAAGCATTAACTAAACCTGAGGATATGGCGAATTTTATTTACAGTTTTTCAACTTCTAATCCAATTATGTTTAATGGAAAAATCATTCCCGTTTCGATTTCAAATCCATGATTTCAAGTCTAGAAGAATTTATCCCCGCTAAATCAATTAACTATGTAAGTTCATTAATTGAAAAAGAGAATATTCAGTTTAAAATAGTAAAAGTAAGGAGATCTAAGCATGGTGATTTTAAAAGAACAATAAATGGTAATTATATTATAACAATAAATAGATTTTATAACAAGTATCGTTTTATACTCACCCTCATTCACGAATTAGCACATTATTTTGTGACAATTAAATACTACAAGGCTAAACCACATGGGGAACTCTGGAAAAATAAATTTAAACAGCTTCTTAACCCTCTTTTAGACAAATCAGTTTTCCCAAATGATTTATTAAAATGTTTATCTAAACATATGGAAAACCCTAAATCAACTTTTTCTTATGATTTAGAATTATCTAAAGTTTTAGATAAATATGACAATTCAAGACAAAAGTATTTTTATTTAGATCAAGTCAAGGATGGGAAAATATTTTTTTATGGTGATGGAAATAGATTTCTAAAAATCAAAAAAAGAAGAAAAAGGTATCTTTGTGAAAATTTACTTAACAAAAAAAAATATCTTTTTTTAGGAAATGCAAAAATTAAAATAGATGAAAACAGTAGCAATTAGTGGTTATTTTGATCCAATTCATGTTGGACATTTAGAGTACATAACAGAGGCAAGAAAGCTAGGAGACAAATTAATTGTTATTGTAAATAATAATCATCAATGTGTTTTAAAAAAAGGCAAACCATTTATGGATGAAAAAGATAGAGTTATAATTACTTCAAGTTTAAAAGATGTTGATGAAGTCTTTCTTTCTGTTGATCATGACAAAACAGTATGTAAATCACTCGAACTATTAAAGCCAGATATTTTCGCAAATGGTGGTGATAGAAAAAATTATGAAATTCCAGAATCTGCAATTTGTAAAAAGTATAATATTCAAATTATCGACGGATTGGGTGAAAAAATAAGAAGTTCCTCAGATCTTACTGGACTTAAAGAAATAAAGTAGTGGAAACAAAGTTTGATTTTAATGATAATTCAGAAGAAATTAAAAAAAATGCATCGGGCTTATTCAATGCATTATTTCTTTTTACAAAAAAGGTATTCAATTTCAAAAATGATGTTGATAAAAACCTAGTTGTAAACTCAATAAAGAGGGATATTTCCATGATAGGAACAACATCATGGATTCTTGTGTGTTCTATCTTGATTGCATCAGTTGGGCTGAATGCTGATTCAACAGCAGTTGTCATTGGAGCAATGCTTATTTCTCCTCTAATGGGACCAATTTTAGGTTTAGGTTTTTCAATTGCAACAAATGATCTTAATACTTTGAGAAATTCCTCAATGAATTTTATAGCAATGGTGTCAATAAGTGTTTTAACTGCATTCATTTTCTTCTTAATATTTCCTATTAAAGATGAGTCGTCAGAGCTTTTAACAAGAACTGAATTTGATATTAGAGATGTTTTGATTGCATTCTTCGGTGGACTGGCATTAATTATAGCCAAAACAAAAAAAGAAAATATTAGTACAGCAATTTTTGGAGTTGCTATTGCAACAGCTCTAATGCCTCCTTTATGTACAGCAGGATTTTATCTTGCTATATATGATTTTACAAGCGCTGGAAAAGCAATGTACCTATTTACTATAAATTCCATGTATATTATTGTTGCAACTTATTTGGTTTTAAAGGTCTTAAAATTCCCATTATTAAATTATACTAATTCATCAAATAGAAAATTAGTAAGTCGAATATTGACTTTAATATCACTTATTGTAATGATTTTGCCATTATTAACTTTTTTGAACACTGTTAAAAAAGTTAGTTTCGAAAAACAAGCTGAATCATTTTTAATTGATGAATTAGTCGGCTTAGAGAATTATAAATATTTAATTGAAAGTGCAGAGAGTAATTATGAAAATCAAGAAATAATATTAAATAATTATGGTCAGAAACCAATTTCAGAGGAGGTAATTTCTATACTAAAAAGTAAACTTAAAAATTATAAATCATTAGAGAATTCTACATTAGTTTTTAATCAGCTAGAACTAGATAAAAATTCAAACTCTTTCATTAAAGAGCTTAGATTGAGAGATTCAATTGAATTAGTCGAAAAGAATTTACAATTAGTTGAACTTTCAAAAGAAATTGAAGAATTGAAAGAGTTGAGTCGTGAAAAATTGATTTTTAATGAAATTGCAAAAGAAGCTAGTTTAATTTATCCAGATTTAAAACAATTTGAAATATCTGAAAAAATTAGAACTGATTTTAACTCAACAAAAAAAATTTTAGTTGTTAGTGTGATTTGGGATTCTATTTTATCAAAAAATGAAACTGAGAAACTTAATTTAAGTATTAGAAGATGGTTGGAGTTTCAAATTGATAGTAAAAACTTTATTATCGAGAATAATTAAATTTATTTTAATTTTTTTACTAATTCAGAAGAATATACAAAGTCATTAACCTCTTTATTTCCTGAATTTAGAATCTCTTTATTTGTTCCTTGCCAGATTTTAATACCATCCTTTAGAAAAACTATATTTTCACCAATTTCAATAACAGAATTCATATCATGAGAGTTAATCACGGTAGTTATTTGGTATTCAGCAGTTATTTCATGAATTAATTTATCAATTACAATAGCTGTTTTTGGATCAAGTCCTGAGTTTGGTTCATCGCAAAAAAGATATTTTGGGTTCATAACTACAGCCCTAGCTATTGCAACTCTTTTTTGCATACCACCTGAAAGTTCAGATGGTAATTTATTTAATGCATCTTCCAAGTTTACTCTTTTTATAAACTTTAATGCTCTTTCATTTTTTTCTTCACTATCAATATCAGTTAACATGTCAAGTGGAAATCTTACATTTTGTAAAACATTTAATGAGTCAAATAATGCACTTCCTTGAAATACCATACCCATATCTCGTCTTAAATTCAACTTTTCAAAATCGTTCATTTTTAATGAAGATCTTCCATCATATTTGATTTCGCCTGAGTCAATATTATATAATCCCAATAGACATTTTAAAAAAACTGTCTTACCGGATCCACTTTGACCAATAATCAAATTTGTTTTTCCTCTTTCAAAATGAGAGTTTATATCAAACAAAACTTTATTGTTTTCAAATTTTTTTGATATTGATTTGACTTCTATCATTATGCAAGTAGTAGTTGTGTAATTATGTAATTTAATAGTATAATAATAATTGAGGTCCAGTAAAAAGACTGAGTGCTAGCTTTGCCGACATCCAAGGCACCCCCTTTCATGTAATATCCATGAAATGCAGGAACTGTCGCTAGTACAAATGAGAAGACAAGTGTTTTTACATATGAGTAAGTGACATGATATCCATCGAAATCGGTTTGAATTCCTTGTATATAAGCTTCACTTGGAACACCTGTTAAAGTCATTGCTAATAATCCACCAATTATACCTAAAAACATAGATATAGTAATAACAAAAGGGTATAGTAACATTGCTATTATTTTTGGAAAAACTAAATAATTCAATGAGTTTATACCCATTACTTCTAGAGCATCAATTTGTTCAGTTACTCTCATTGTTCCAATGCTTGAAGTTATGTATGACCCAACTTTACCAGCCATAATGATAGATATAAAGGTTGGTGCAAATTCTAAAATAACAGATTGTCTAGTAGCAAAACCTATCAGAGTTTTAGAAAGTAAAGGACTTTCAAGGTTTAATGCCATTTGAATGGCAACAACTCCACCAATAAAAAAAGAAAGAATTGAAACAATTGGAATAGAATCCAAAACTAAATCGTTTATTTCTTTAAATATTTGCTTATAAAGTACAGATTTTTTACATGATTTAGAAAATGAAATCCTTATCATAAGAAAATATTTTCCAATGTCATAAAGATAATTCATGATTAAACCTGATATGTAATTGCGTTAATATTCATTCCTGCTCCAACACTAGCAAATAAAATTATATCACCTTTTTCTAAATGATGTCCTTTAAAATTTTCATTCAAAACAATATCATATAAAGTTGGCACAGTAGCAACTGAAGAATTTCCTAAAACATCAACACTTATTGGCATAATATTACAAGGTACTTCCATGTCAAATAATTTATAAAAGTATTTTAAAACAGCTTCATCTAGTTTTTCATTTGCTTGGTGTAAAAATATTTTTTTTATCTCATGAATTTTTTTCCCACTATCTTCTAAACATTCTTTTAATGCATTAGGTATTGTAGAAATAGCAAATTCATACACCTTTCTGCCATTCATTTTAATATGTTTAACATTAGATTTTGATTCAGGATTATAAGACCTGTCAGCAAAAAGATACAGGGCTTCTTTTCCTGCGTATGTAACAGTTTTGTGTGATAAAATACCACCATTTTCTGTACTTTTTTCAATTATTGATGCGCCAGCTCCATCAGCAAAAATCATTGAGTCTCTATCGTTTGAATCAACTGTTCTTGAAAGAGTATCAGCACCAATGACTAAGCATTTTTTTGCCATACCAGACTTAATATATGCGGATGATTGAATTACACCTTCAACCCATCCTGGGCAGCCAAAAATTAAATCATATGCTACGCAATTTGGATTTTCAATACCCAACTTATGTTTAACAAGTGATGCTACAGATGGAAGAGCAATATAATTATTGGAATTAGCTTCAATTTCACCAAAATTGTGTGCAACAATAATATAATCTAATGTTTCCTTATCAATGTTTGCTGATTTAATAGAATTTTCTGCGGCGAATGTAGCTAAGTCAGAAGTGTTATGATTTTCATCTGCATATCTTCTTTCAATAATTCCAGTAATAGCTTGAAATTTATCAATTATTTCTTGATTCGAATTAGCATAAGAATTTCCGTCCTTATCAAAAAAATTGTTGTTTAAGAATTCATTATTCTTAATGATATTTTTTGGAATGTAGGAACCTGTCCCAGTGATTTTAATGGACATAAGTAAATTTTAGTAAAAGTATGAATTAATTAGCTTTCAATATAATTTTCTATTGGGGAACAAGTACAAATTAAATTTCTATCTCCAAATGCTTCATCAATTCTTGTTACTGAAGGCCAAAATTTGTTTTCTCTTACATAATCCAAAGGGTAAGCAGCATATTCTCTAGTGTAGCTTTTTTTCCACTCATTTGATGTAATCATTTCCATTGTATGAGGTGAATTTAATAAAACATTTTCGTCATCATCTTTTGACGAAGAAATAATTTCTGCTTTTATTGAAATCAAAGCATCACAAAATCTGTCGATTTCTGCAAGATTTTCACTTTCTGTAGGTTCAATCATCATAGTTCCGGGAACAGGAAATGAAACGGTAGGAGCATGAAATCCATAGTCAATTAATCTCTTTGCAATGTCCATTACCCCAATATTGTGAGTATCCTTAAACTCTCTACAATCTATTATTAGTTCGTGAGCAGAAGTTCCATTTTCACCCTGATAGAGAATCTTATAATCTTTTTCAATTCTTTTTTTTATATAATTAGCATTTAAAATCGAAATTTCTGTAGCTTTTTTTAATCCGTAAGGCCCCATCATACATATATATCCATATGAAATTAAACAAGCCATCGCTGATCCCCAAGGAGCTGAGGAAATAGCTTTAATAGAGAAGTCATTATTATCAGATCTATCGACATTTGGTAAAAAATTTGATAAATGTTTAGCGACACAAACAGGCCCAACTCCAGGACCTCCTCCTCCGTGAGGAATTGCAAAGGTTTTATGCAGATTAAGATGACAAACATCAGCACCAATTAAATATGGGTTTGTCAAACCAACTTGAGCATTCATATTAGCACCATCCATGTAAACTTGACCTCCGTTGTCATGAATAATGTCAGTAATTCTTTTAATTGATGATTCAAATACACCATGAGTTGATGGATAAGTTATCATTAATGCAGCTAGATTTTCAGAGTTATCTTCAGCCTTTTGTTTTAATTCTTCCTCATTTATATTTCCATACTTATCAGTTCCAACAACTACGACTTTCATCCCAGCCATGATTGCTGAGGCAGGATTAGTTCCGTGAGCAGAGGAGGGAATCAAACAAATATTTCTATTTTCTTGTTTTATGCTTTTGAAATACGCCCTAATTAACATGAGTCCTGTATACTCGCCTTGAGCTCCAGAGTTTGGCTGTAAAGTAGTAGCATAAAAACCCGTTATTTCGTTTAATTGCTTTTCTAATTTTAAAAGTATCTCAGTATATCCGTTAACTTGATTATTAGGTGCAAAAGGGTGAATATTATTCCATTTTTTCCAACTAAGCGGAAGCATTTCAGCGGCAGCATTTAACTTCATGGTACAAGAACCTAATGAAATCATTGAGTGATTTAGAGATAAATCTTTTCTTTCAAGACTTTTTATATATCTCATCATTGATGTTTCTGAGTGATGAGTGTTGAAAATTTTTCCAGTTAAAAAGGATGATTTTCTTGTAAACTTCAACAAAGAAGAATTTGCATTTAAAGATGAATCAAATTCAATATTTTGATCATGTGCTTTAGAAAAAATTTCAAAGATTAACTTGATATCATCTAATTCAGTAGCTTCATTAATAGATATTGAAATTTCACTGTTACTTACGTAATTGAAATTTAATTTATTTTCAGTAGCTAATTTTTTCACTTTTTTACTATCAGCATTTACATGTAATGTATCAAAGAATTGATTGTTCAGAGGATTTAATCCAATATTTTTTAAGTTGTTATTTAAAATATTTGCCAAATCATTTATTTTTTTTGCAATTGACTTAATTCCTTTTGGACCATGGTAAACAGCATACATTCCAGCCATAACTGCCAATAAAACTTGCGCCGTACATATGTTTGATGTTGCTCTTTCTCTCTTAATATGTTGTTCTCTGGTTTGTAAAGCCATTCTCAAGGCTCTGTTACCTAATCTATCTTTTGAAACTCCAATAATCCTTCCTGGTATGTGTCTCTTATAAGATTTTTTTGTTGCAAAATAACCAGCATGAGGACCACCAAATCCTAAGGGAATTCCGAATCTCTGAGAAGTACCAACAACCACTTCACAGTTTGATGATGCAGGTTCTTCAAGAACTGCTAAAGAAAGAAGATCAGCACCAACTATTAACTTTACATCATTGTTTTGAAGTTTATTAGAAATTGTTTTTAAATCATTGATTTTTCCATGCTTTCCAGTTAGTTGAACGTAACATCCAAAAAAACTATTATCAATTTTAACTTTTTCAATATCCTCAATAATCACTTTTATTCCCAGTGGTTCAGCTCTTGTTTCAATTACATCAATTGTTTGCTGAAAAGTATCTTTAGAAACAATAAAATTTCTACAATTATTTTTTATTTTTTCTCTTGTTCTATTAGCAAAAATCATTGTTACAGCCTCAGCTGCTGCAGTCCCCTCATCTAGTAGTGAAGCATTTGCCATTTCCATACCTGTTAAATCACAAATTACAGTTTGGTAATTTAACAAAGCCTCTAATCTTCCCTGAGCTATTTCAGCTTGATATGGTGTATATGCGGTATACCACCCTGGATTTTCTAAAATATTTCTTTGGATTACAGGAGGAAGTACAGATTCATTGTAGCCTAATCCAATAAAATTTTTAAAATGTTTATTCTTTTGGGATTGTTTAAAAATATGCTCAAGAAACTGGGATTCACTCATTTCTTTTTCAAGATCAAGAACTTTATTAGTTCTAATGTTCTCAGGAATGGTTTTATTGATAAGTTCATTTATATTCTTAGCTCCCAGAAATTCTAGCATGTATTTTTCATCGTTACTAGATATTCCAATATGTCTTTGTGAGAATTTCATATAAAGAAGTCAAAATTATTGATAAACTTCTAGTTTGGCAACATAAAAAATCAACGATTTAAAAAAGTTTTTAACTTGTTTATTGACAATTAAATTATTCTTTTAAAGTTGAATTATTGACTTTATTTTCAAGTTGTTTTTTGTACTCAATAATTTTATCCAAAATGTTTGAGTCTGATGATCCAATTATTTCAACAGCTAAAATTCCAGCATTTTTAGCTCCATCTAGTGCTACAGTAGCAACTGGAACACCACCTGGCATTTGTAGAATAGATAATATTGAATCCCAACCATCAATAGAATTTCTTGATTTTACAGGTACTCCTATTACGGGAAGAGGTGAATTTGAAGCAACCATTCCAGGGAGATGAGCTGCTCCTCCAGCACCAGCAATAATAACATTAATGCCACGTTTATGCGCATTTCTACTATAATCCATCATCTTTTCAGGTGTCCTGTGAGCAGAAACAATTTCAAGTTCATAATCTATGTTGAATTCCTTTAAAATATCTTCAGCTTCCTTCATCACAGGATAATCTGATTTACTTCCCATTATGATTCCAACCTTTGCCATACTAGAGCGTTTTTACTTTAATCTTATTCTTTAGATAAGTTGCTTTTTTGTAAGCATCCTCAAATTTATCACAAATAATTGTTATATGCCCCATTTTTCTATTGTGTCTTGTTTTTTCTTTTCCATAAATATGAATATGAGTATTTGCTTCGCTAAATGAACTTTCAATATTTTCATAAAATACATTTCCATTGAAGCCATAATCTCCAACTAAATTTAACATCACAGCAAAGTTATTGTGAGATGTCTTACCAAGAGGTAAATTAAGAATTGATCTAAGATGTTGTTCAAATTGTGATGTTGGACAAGCTTCTATTGAAAAATGACCACTATTGTGAGGTCTAGGAGCAATTTCGTTTATTAATATTTCATCATTTTCAGTTAAAAACATTTCAACTGCTAAAAGTCCAATATTGTCAATTTTTTTAGTTATTTCAATTGCTATTTCTTTAGCCTTGCCCTTTAATTTTTTTGATATTCTAGCTGGACTTATTACTAATTCAACTTGATTTGACTCAGAATTAAATTCCATTTCAACAGTTTCAAAAGTCTTTATATCTCCATCTAAATTTCTGGCAACTATTACTGCAAGTTCTTTTCTAAAAGGCACAAAATCTTCAATTATCATTTCACAGTCCGGTAAATCTAAGATGTCATTCTTCGAATTAAGAATTTTAACTCCAAAACCATCGTATCCAAATTTTGTTTTTTTCCATACACACGGAAAATCAATTTTTCCTTCCTTTATGAGTTTTTTTAGTTCATTAATATTATTTAGAAATTTAAACTCACTTGTTGGGAGATTATTATCATTATAAAATTTTTTTTGTTTTGACTTGTCTTGAATTATTGATAAAGTCTCAGGTTTTGGGTAAACTTTTTTTCCTGATTTCTGAAGTTGTGTTAATGCATCTACATTTATATGTTCTATCTCAAAAGTTATAATATCACACTTTTTACCAAATTCAAGAACATCATTGTAATTATTTAAATCTCCAACAATAAAATTTTTTGTTAGATTTTTACATGGTGAATTTTTATTAGAGTCGAGTACGGATGTATTAAGGGACATTCTGTTCGATTCTGATAAAATCATTTTTCCAAGTTGTCCACCCCCAATAATTCCAATATTGAGTTTATGAATTTTATTCATCGATGCAAAAATACACTAATTTATATTCAAATGTCATAATTTATAATTTGGAACTTAATTGGGTATATTTGTTTTTTTTATAATCATATGTTAAATATTATATTATTTGGAAAACCTGGTTCAGGAAAGGGTACTCAAGCATCATTAATTAAAGACAAATATTCTTTACTACATATTTCAACAGGAGATGTTTTTAGAAAAAACATGTCAAACAATACTGATTTAGGTCTTTTAGCAAAAGGATATATGGAAAAAGGTGAATTAGTTCCAGATAAGGTCACAGTCGATATGTTGAAAGATGAAATAAATAATTTTATGCCTTGTAATGGATTTATTTTTGACGGTTTTCCTAGAACAACATTTCAAGCAAAGGAATTAGATAATTTATTATTAGAAAAATCATTAAAAATTGATCTAACAATTGCTTTGGATGTTGATAATAATTCACTTATTGATAGACTTCTTGAAAGAGGAAAGAGTAGTGGAAGAGCTGATGATCAAAGCGTTGAAAAAATAAATATGAGACTTCAAGAATATGATAACAAGACTAAGCCTCTAGTAGAGTACTATAATGATCAAAATAAGTTTTACTCCATTAATGGTATAGGCTCACTTGAGCAAATTACATCAAGAATAGTAGAGGTTATTGAAGATTACAACAATGACTGAAGATAATTTTGTCGATTACGTAAAAATTCATGTCAAATCTGGAAGGGGGGGGAGTGGTTCATCTCATCTAAGAAGGGAAAAATATGTGGCAAAAGGTGGTCCTGACGGAGGAAATGGTGGACATGGAGGTAATATTAAATTTATTTCAGATAAAAACTTATGGACACTTTATCATTTTAAATTTAAAAGACATTTCAAAGCAGAAAATGGTCATAACGGTAGTAAATCAAGAAGTTCTGGAGCAAATGGTAAGGATCAATTGATAAAGGTTCCAGTTGGTACTATTGTAAAGGACATAGATTCAGGTGAAATTTTATTTGAATCTATAAAAGATGGAGAAGAGAAAATTGTGGTAAAAGGGGGCAAAGGTGGTCTTGGTAATTGGAACTTTAAATCTTCAACAAACCAAACCCCAAAGTATGCCCAGCCAGGCTTGGATGGTGCTGAAAAAAATCTTTTAATTGAGTTAAAAGTTTTGGCTGATGTTGGTCTAGTAGGTTTTCCTAATGCTGGAAAATCTACTCTTTTGAGTGTAATAACTGAAGCAAAACCTAAAATTGCAGATTATGAATTCACAACTCTAAAGCCTAATCTCGGGATTGTAAAACATAGGGATTTTAACACTTTTGTTGTTTCTGATATTCCTGGTATAATTGAAGGTGCATCAGAGGGCAAAGGCTTGGGTCATCACTTTCTAAGACATATTGAAAGAAATTCTATTTTGATTTTTTTAGTTTCTTGTGAATCATCAAATGTTATTAAAGAGTATAAAACACTTATCTCAGAATTAAAAAACTATAATCGTGAGCTTTTAGATAAAGAAAGAATAGTTATTATTTCTAAAAGTGATCTAATTTCTGAAAGTGTTTTAATTGCGATAAAGAAAAAATTAAATTCAAATTTAAAAGGAATTACAACTCATTTCATATCATCTGTAAGTAACTCGGGCATTCAAGAGCTAAAAGATTTAATTTGGGAAAAGTTAAATGCCAATTAATATAATTATGAAAGGTAAAGTACATTTTATAGCAGTAGGAGGGAGCGTTATGCATAATTTAGCTATTACCTTAAAACAATTAGGTTATGAAGTTTCGGGTAGTGATGATAAAATATATGACCCATCCAGATCTCGTCTTGAAAAACATAATCTTCTTCCAAAAGATTTAGGTTGGTTTCCAGAATTAATTGATAAAGAAATTGATTTTATTGTTCTTGGGATGCATGCTAAAAAAGACAATCCTGAACTATTAAAAGCACAAGAATTGGATTGTAAAATTTATTCTTATCCTGAACTAATTTTTGAGTTTTCAAAATCAAAAACCAGAATTACAATAGGTGGAAGCCATGGAAAAACAACAGTATCTTCTATGATTTTACATGTTCTTGATTTCAACAATATAAAAGTTGATTATTTACTAGGTGCCCAGATTGAAGGTTTTGAAAATATGGTTCACATTTCTGATGATAATGATTTTATACTTATAGAAGGTGATGAGTATTTGAGCTCACCTATTGATAATTCTCCAAAATTTCATAAATACAATTCTAACATAGCTGTTATTACTGGAATTGCTTGGGATCATATTAATGTCTTTCCTACTTTTGAAAATTATGTCAGCCAATTTGAAAAATTTATTGAGACAATAACTGATGGTGGTGTTTTGGTATTTAATGAACTAGATGAATTAGTATTAGATATAGTTAACAAGAGCGAAAAAACTATTAGAAAGATTGGATATGGCAAACCTGATTTTGAGATAGTTAGTGGAGTTACTTATTTAAAAACAAGTGAAGGTAATATTCCGTTAAAAGTGTTCGGTGATCACAATTTGTCAAATTTGTCTGCTGCAAAACAGATTTGTGCGTTAATGGGAGTTTTTGATGATGATTTTTTTGCAGCAATTGCATCATTTAAGGGTGCCAGTAAAAGATTAGAAACCATTTATAGAGATAATAATAAAATAATAATTAAAGATTTTGCTCACTCACCAAGTAAACTAAAGGCTACAATAGATGCTGTCAAAAATCAATTTTCAAATAAAAATATTATTGCTGTCTATGAACTACACACCTACAGTAGTTTTAATCAAAAATTTATCAAAGAATATTTAAATTCAATGTCATATGCTGATAAGAAGATTGTTTATTATGATGATGAAGTATTGAAAAAGAGAAGTGAATTTAAAATTAATGAAAAGATAATCAAAGATTCTTTTGGAAGCGATGATTTAATTGTAATCTCGAAAAAGTCTAAGTTAGAGCAAAGTATATCAAAAATTAATCTTTATAACACAGTTTTATTAATGATGAGTTCAGGAAACTTTTCTTCTATTGATATGCTTTCTTTCGTAAAAAATAATAATTGATAAATGCCTAGAATTAAAAATATTTTTTTTGATTTAGATCATACTATTTGGGATTTTGAAAAAAACTCAGCACTAACATTTAAAAAAATTTTAAATGATTATCGATTAGATATAAATATTGATAAATTTTTGAAAGTTTATGTCCCAATAAACTTTAAGTATTGGAAGCTTTATAGAGAAGAAAAAATAACAAAAGAGTTTTTAAGGTATAACAGATTAAAATCAGCATTTGATGAATTATCAATTGAAATCTCAGATGAAATTATAAATGGACTTGCTGAGGACTATATTAAATATTTACCAGCAAATCATCATTTAATGCCCAATGCAATTAAAGTTTTAGATTATTTAGTTAATCGATACAATCTTTACATAATAACTAACGGATTTAAAAATGTTCAAAATCATAAAATCAAATCATCTAATATTAAAAAGTATTTTAAAAAGATTTATGACTCAGAATCAATTGGAGTAAAAAAGCCAAACCCAATTGTTTTTAATTACGCTCTTTCTGATTCAAATTCTGTAAAATCTGAATCTTTGATGATAGGTGATAGTTTAGAAGCAGATATTGAAGGTGCATTAAATGTTGGTATGAATGCAATTCATTTTATTGCTCACGGTGAAAATATCCACTCAAAATGTAAAATAATAAACGATCTTGATGAATTAATGAATTTATTATAATTATTTTGAAAGTTCAGCTAAAATTATCCCACAAGCAACAGAAACATTTAATGAATCAATTTTTCCTTTCATAGGAATTTTCAATGTTTTATCGCAAAGACTTAGAATAGATTTAGAAATTCCTTTGCCCTCGGAACCCATTATTATTGCTGTTCTGTAATTAAATTTAAAATTAAAAACTGATTTTTCACTTTTCTCATCAGCACCTATGATTTCAATTTCTTTATCCTTTAACAAAAATATTCCATCCTTTAAATGATTTAGCTTATAAATTGGTATACTAAATAAAGCTCCAGAAGAGGATTTGATTGTTTCACCATTGATTGGTGAACTTCCAGTTTTAGAAATAATTATACCATTTATACCAAGGCATTCTGCAGTCCTAACTATAGCACCAAAGTTTTTTGTATCAGTGACGTTATCTAGAATTAAAAATTTTGAATCCTTTTTGTCAATTGATTTTTCTAAATCATTGATCCCTAAAGTTTTTATTGGTGATATAGATGCTACTATCCCCTGATGATTATTTTTTGAAAGTTTGTTGAGCTTTTCAATTGGAACGAAAGATATTTTAATTTTTTTTTCAATAATTTTCCTTTTTATATTGTCCATATAACGATTATCTCTATCAATAAAAATTTTATCAATTTGAACTTCATTTTCAATAGCTTCAAAAACTGCTCTTTTACCAAAAATAATTTCACTCATAAAATATGTTTAAAGCTACGATATTAATATTTCATTAAATTTTTTTAATCATAAAATGTCAAATTTGGGGGTTTTTTTTTGTTGATTACATCAGTATTTTAGTTTATTGTGAATAATTCGAAGAATCAGTTTTTCTTTATCAAAAATATTTTTTTATCAAAGTTTGATTAATAAATAAATTATTATACATTTGCAGCCCTTTAATAGAGGAAATTATGCCAACAATATCGCAATTAGTAAGAAAAGGAAGAAAAAAGATTACAAAGAAGAGCAAATCAGCTTCTCTGACATCTTGTCCTCAAAAAAGAGGAGTGTGCACTAGAGTGTATACTACTACTCCTAAAAAACCAAATTCAGCTATGAGAAAAGTTGCTAGGGTTAGACTAACTAACGGTATTGAAGTTAATGCATATATTCCAGGTGAGGGACACAACCTTCAAGAACATTCAATTGTTCTTGTTAGAGGCGGAAGAGTAAAAGATCTTCCCGGTGTACGTTATCACATTGTTAGAGGTGCTTTAGATACTGCTGGTGTCGAAGGGAGACTTCAAAGAAGATCAAAATATGGAGCAAAAAAAGCTAAAGCTAAAAGTTAATGATGTTCAATGTGTATATGAACCTCTCAATTAAATTAAAATGAGAAAAAGAAAAGCAAAAAAACGTCCCTTACTTCCAGATCCAAAATTTAACGACCAGTTAGTAACAAGATTTGTCAATAACCTGATGTGGGATGGTAAAAAATCAACAGCATTTAAAATTTTTTATGATGCACTTGACATAGTTGAACAAAAAAACTCATCTGAAAAATCTTCATTGGAAGTTTGGAAAGATGGATTATCTAATGTTATGCCTCATGTTGAAGTGAGAAGTAGAAGAGTAGGTGGTGCAACATTTCAAATCCCCATGCAAATTAGACCTGATAGAAAAATTTCGCTAGCGATGAAATGGTTGATCAGTTACGCTAGAAAAAGAAATGAAAAGTCAATGGCTCAAAAATTGGCATCAGAAATTTTAGCAGCTGAAAAAGAAGAGGGTGCTGCTGTCAAGAAAAAAGTTGATACTCACAAAATGGCAGAAGCTAATAAAGCTTTTTCACACTTTAGATTCTAACTAATGGCAAGAGATTTAAAATATACAAGAAATATTGGGATTGCTGCGCACATCGATGCTGGTAAAACTACCACGACCGAAAGAATTCTTTATTATACTGGCGTAAGTCATAAGATTGGTGAAGTTCATGATGGTGCAGCAACCATGGATTGGATGGAACAAGAGCAGGAAAGAGGTATAACTATAACATCTGCTGCTACGACCTGTACATGGAACTTTCCAACAGATCAAGGTAATAAAATAGATTCGACTAAACCCTACCATTTCAATATTATCGACACACCAGGTCACGTAGATTTTACTGTTGAAGTTAACAGATCATTGAGAGTTCTTGATGGTTTAGTTTTTTTATTTAGCGCTGTTGATGGTGTTGAACCTCAATCAGAAACTAACTGGAGATTAGCCGATAACTACAAAGTTCCTAGAATGGGATTTGTTAACAAAATGGATCGTCAAGGTTCTGATTTTTTAAAAGTATGTCAACAAATTAAAGACATGCTAAAATCTAATGCCGTACCAATTGTATTACCAATTGGTGAAGAAGAAGATTTTAGAGGCGTTGTTGATCTTGTAAAAAATCAAGCAATCGTTTGGCATGAAGAAAATAAAGGATCAACATTTGATGTTGTTGATATTCCTGATGATATGAAGGATGATGTTGAAAAGTATAGAGCAAATTTAATTGAAGCCGTTGCTGAATATGACGATAATCTTCTAGAGAAGTTTTTTGAAGACCCAGAGTCAATTTCTGAGGATGAAATTCATGAAGCTTTAAGAAAAGCTGCTCAAGATATGAGTATAATTCCAATGGTTTGTGGTTCTGCATTTAAAAATAAAGGAGTTCAATTTTTACTTGATTGCGTTTGCAGATATTTACCTTCACCTGAGGATAAAGAAGCAATTGTGGGAACTCACCCTGATAATGATTCTGAAATTTCAAGAAAGCCATCACCAAGTGAGCCCTTTTCTGCTTTAGCATTTAAAATTGCAACTGATCCATATGTTGGAAGATTAGCTTTCTTTAGAGTTTATTCTGGTAGACTTGATGCAGGATCTTATATTTTTAACAACAGATCAGAAAATAAAGAAAGAATATCACGTATTTATCAAATGCATGCTGACAAACAAAATGCTATTGATTTTATTGAAGCTGGTGATATTGGTGCAGCTGTTGGATTTAAAGATATAAAGACTGGTGATACCCTTTCATCTGAAAAGCATCCAATTGTTCTGGAAAGTATGGTTTTTCCAGATCCTGTAATTGGTATTGCTGTTGAGCCCAAAACTAAAGCTGATGTTGATAAACTTGGTATGTCTTTAGCAAAATTAGCTGAAGAGGATCCAACTTTTCAAGTAAGAACTGATGAAGCTTCAGGTCAAACAATTATTTCTGGAATGGGGGAACTTCATTTAGATATTATTGTTGATAGACTAAAGAGAGAATTTAAAGTAGAAGTAAATCAAGGACAACCACAAGTTGAGTATAAGGAAGCAGTTACTGCTAGTGCTGATCATAGAGAGGTTTACAAGAAACAAACTGGTGGTAGAGGTAAGTTTGCAGACATTGTATTTAAAATGGAGCCTGCTGAAGAAGGTAAATCAGGTTTAGAATTTGTAAATAATATTAAAGGTGGTAATATTCCTAAAGAGTACATACCATCTGTTGAGAAAGGATTTAAAGAAGCTATGAAGAATGGTCCATTAGCAGGATTTGAGATTGATGCTTTAAAAGTATCTTTAAATGATGGTTCATTTCATCCTGTTGATTCCGATTCTTTATCATTTGAATTAGCTGCTAAACTTGGATTCAAAGAGGCAGCAAGACTGGCAAAATCTGTTATAATGGAGCCGATGATGAAATTGGAAGTTTTGACACCTGAAGAAAATATGGGAGATATTGTTGGTGATTTAAATAGAAGAAGAGGTCAAGTTAACAACATGGATGATAGGGCTGGTTCAAAAGTTGTCAAAGCTTTGGTACCACTTTCAGAAATGTTTGGTTATGTTACATCTTTGAGAACTCTTAGTTCAGGAAGAGCAACCTCAACAATGGAATTTTCACATTATTCTCAAACACCAAGTAATGTTTCAGAAGAAGTAATTGCATCGATTAAAGGAAATCAAGAATAATTATGAGTCAAAAAATTAGAATAAAGCTCAAATCATATGATTTTAATCTGGTTGATAAATCGGCTGAAAAAATTGTTAAAACTGTCAAAACAACAGGAGCTATTGTAACTGGACCAATTCCTCTGCCAACCAAGAAAAAAATATTTACCGTCTTAAAATCTCCCCATGTTAATAAAAAGTCGAGAGAGCAGTTTCAGCTTTCCTCATACAACAGGCTTTTGGATATTTATAGTTCCTCATCAAAAACTATTGATGCATTGATGAAATTAGAACTACCTAGTGGAGTAGAAGTTGAAATAAAAGTTTAATTATTATAATCATGTCTGGATTAATAGGAAAAAAAATTGGAATGACAAGTTTGTACGATGAAAGTGGTAATAACCTTGCATGTACAGTAATTCAAGCAGGTCCATGTGTGGTTACTCAAATTAAGAGTAAGGATAAGGATGGGTATGATTCAGTGCAACTAGGTTTTTTAGATAAAAAAGAAAATAAACTTAACAAAGCTGAATTAGGTCATTTCAAAAATTCCAAAACAACACCTAAACAAAATATTTTCGAATTTAAAAAGTTTGAAAATGAACTAACTATTGGAGATGTAATTAATGTTGATCATTTTAATGAAGGAGAGTATGTAGATGTTTCTGGTAATTCTAAAGGAAAAGGTTTTCAAGGTGTTGTTAAAAGACACGGTTTTGCAGGTGTTGGCCAATCAACTCACGGACAACATAACAGATTAAGAGCGCCTGGATCTATTGGTGCTGCATCATATCCGGCTAGAGTGTTCAAGGGAATGAGAATGGCTGGTCAAACAGGAAATGAAAAAGTAACTGTTCAAAATTTAAAAGTTATAAAAGTAGTTCCAGAAAAAAATCTTTTAGTTTTAAAGGGTTGCGTTCCTGGTCATAAAAATTCAATTATTACAATCAGAAAATAATGAAAGTTTCAGTTTTAAATATTAAAGGAAAAGAAACAGGAAGGGAGATAGAACTTTCTAAAAAAGTTTTTGAGATAGAATCAAGTGAAAATGCTGTTTATTTAGATGTAAAGCAATACCTAGCTAATCAAAGACAGGGTAATGCAAAGACAAAAGAAAGAGCTGAAATTAAAGGTAGTACGCGTAAGATAAAAAAACAAAAAGGAACTGGAACTGCTAGAGCAGGAAGTATTAAAAACCCTCTTTTCAGGGGTGGAGGTACAATCTTTGGCCCAAGACCAAGAGATTATGAATTAAAGGTGAACAAGAGTGTTAAGAAACTTGCAAGAAAGTCTGCACTAACCGATAAATGTAAAACTAAATCAATTTCAGTCGTTGAAAACATTGATTTTAAGACACCTAAAACAAAGTCATTCAATGATCTTTTAAAAGCATTTGGTCTTGAGGGTAAAAAAACTTTATTTGTAATGGATGGTGTCAATAAAAATGTATATTTGTCGGCCCGAAATTTAAAGAAATCAGAAGTAGTAACTGACTCTGAAATTTCGACGTACAAAATTGTAAATGCTCAGCATTTAGTAATTGAAGAAAATGCAGTTGAAAAAATACAGTCTAATTTAATATAAGAGATGGAGATCATAATCAAACCTATTATAACTGAAAAAGCTACAAATGATAGCGAGCTCAGAAATAGGTATACATTTTTGGTTAGAAGAGTTGCTAATAAAGTAGAAATTAAGAATGCAGTTCAAAAGAAATATAATGTGACTGTTGAAAAAGTTAGAACTCAGATCTATGGGCCTGAAAGAAAAACGAAGTATACTAAAAGTGGTATTCAACGTACCAAGTCTAATATTAAGAAAAAAGCCATTGTTCAACTTGCAGAAGGTGATTCAATAGATTTTTATAATAATTTATAATTATGCCAATTAAGAGTTTAAAACCTATAACACCCGGACAAAGAGGAAGAACTGTAAATGGTTTTGATGCTATTACAACCGATAAACCTGAAAAGAGTTTATTATTCCCTTTAAAAAAGTCTGGTGGCAGAAACAGCCAAGGCAAGATGACTATGAAGTTTAGAGGTGGTGGGCACAAGAAAAAATATAGAATCATTGATTTTAAGAGAGATAGACATGATGAGCCAGCTGAAGTTATTTCAATAGAATATGATCCTAACAGATCTGCTTTTATTGCTTTGACAAAATTTAATGACGGTGAAAAAAGATATATAATTGCTCAAAAAGGTTTAAAAGTTGGTAAATCTGTTGTTTCTGGTCAAAAAGTAGATCCCTCAGTTGGAAATGCAATGCCATTGTCAACAATTCCTCTAGGAACAACTATTTCATGTATCGAAATGACACCTGGTAAAGGCGCAGCATTAGCAAGAAGTGCAGGATCTTTTGCTCAACTAATGGCTAGAGACGGAAAGTTTGCAACAATAAAGATGCCGTCTGGTGAAACTAGAATGATATTAGTTGGTTGCTTTGCATCTATTGGATCAGTTTCAAATTCAGACCATCAATTAGTTGTTTCGGGAAAAGCTGGAAGAACTAGATGGCTTGGACGTAGACCAAGAACTAGAGCTGTCGTTATGAACCCTGTTGATCACCCAATGGGTGGTGGTGAGGGAAGAGCTTCAGGAGGACATCCTAGATCTAAAAATGGTATTCCAGCTAAAGGATTTAGAACAAGGAATAAAAAGAAGTTCAGTAACAAATTTATAATTGAAAGAAGAAAATAAGTTATGCCAAGATCATTAAAAAAAGGACCATATGTTCATAAAAGTTTGCTTAAAAAAGTTGAAGCTAATTTAGATTCAAATAAAAAGGCTGTAATAAAAACTTGGTCAAGATCCTCTATGATAATTCCTGATTTTGTTGGTCAGACAATTGCTGTTTATAATGGCAGACAGTTTGTACCAGTTTACATTACAGAAAATATGGTTGGTCATAAACTTGGAGAATTCTCCCCAACAAGATCTTTTAGAGGTCATGCTGGTGGTAAAAAAGGTAAATAAATATGGGAGCTAGGAAAAGAAAATCATCTGATGCAGCAAAAGAATTAAGCAAAAACTTAGTTTTAGCTAAGCTTAATAACTGTCCTACTTCTCCAAGGAAAATGAGACTTGTTGCTAATCAAGTTAGAGGAAAAAAAGTTGATATTGCACTCTCTATATTGAAATTTAGTCAAAAACAGCCATCATTGAAATTAGAAAAACTTTTATTATCTGCTATCAACAATTGGCAACAAAAAAACCCCGATTCTGACATAGAACAACAAGAACTATATATAAAAGAAATCAAAGTTGATAGTGGATCAATGTTAAAAAGACTTAGACCAGCTCCTCAAGGTAGAGCTCATAGAATTAGAAAAAGATCAAATCATGTTACTATGATTTTAGATAACTTAAATCAAAATATTAGTTAATGGGACAAAAAACAAATCCAATTGGTAACAGATTAGGTATAATTAGAGGTTGGGAATCGAACTGGTACGGTGGAAAAAATTTCGGTAATTTAATTGCTGAAGATGATAAGATAAGAAAATACGTATTTACTAGACTCGCTAAAGCAAGTGTTTCTCGTGTCGTTATTGAAAGAACCCTCAAATTATTGACAATTACCATAACAACTGCTAGACCAGGTATAATTATTGGAAAGGCAGGTCAAGAGGTCGATAAGTTAAAAGAAGAGCTTAAAAAGTTATCTGGCAAAGATATTCAGTTAAATATTGTTGAGATTAAAAGACCTGAGCTTGAAGCTCAGCTTGTTGCATCTTCAATTGCTAGACAAATTGAAAATAGAATTTCTTACAGAAGAGCGATTAAGATGTCAATAGCAGCTACTATGAGAATGAATGCTGAAGGTATTAAAGTTCAAATCTCAGGAAGATTAAATGGAGCTGAAATGGCTAGATCTGAAAGTTACAAAGATGGTAGAATTCCATTATCAACATTCAGGGCAGATATTGACTATGCATTAGTTGAAGCTCATACAACTTATGGAAGACTTGGTATTAAAGTTTGGATTATGAAAGGTGAAGTTTACGGTAAAAGAGAATTATCTCCATTGGTAGGTTTAAGTCTTACATCGTCTAAGAATAAAAACAATAAACAAAGGAGAAGATAAATTTAGATTATGTTATCACCAAAGAGACAAAAGTTTAGAAAAATGCAAAAAGGGAGAATGAAAGGAAACTCCCAAAGAGGTCATAGATTATCCAATGGTATGTTTGGAATAAAATCTCTTGAATCTAAGTTTATAACATCAAGACAAATAGAAGCAGCTAGAATCGCTGCTACCAGGTATATGAAAAGAGAAGGTCAACTATGGATTAAGATTTTTCCAGATAAACCAATTACAAAAAAACCATTGGAAGTTAGGATGGGTAAAGGTAAGGGAGCTCCAGAGTATTTTGTAGCTGTAGTTAAGCCCGGAAGAATAATGTTTGAAGTAGCGGGTGTTAGTCTTGAAATTGCTAAAGAAGCCCTGAGATTAGCTGCACAAAAATTGCCATGCAAAACAAAGTTTGTGATTGCTAACGATTATGAATTAGTTTAATATGAAACAAAAAGAAATAAAAATACTAAGTGACGATGAGCTTAATGAGAAGTTAAACTCTATTACTGGTAACTTATATAATACTAAATCTACTCATGCGGTTTCCCCTTTAGAGAATCCTCTAGAAATTAGAAATCTAAGGAGGACAATAGCAAGATTAAAAACTGAAATTTCAAAAAGATCTCAAAAGTAATTATGGAAAAAAGAAACTTAAGAAAAGAAAGAATTGGAGTTGTTACTAGTAGCAAAATGGAAAAGTCTGTAGTTGTTTCTGAAGTTGGTAAGGTAAAACATCCTAAGTATGGAAAATTTGTATTAAAAACAAAAAAATATCATGTTCATGACGAGAAAAATGAATGTGGAGAAGGCGATGTTGTTAAAATTATGGAAACCAAACCAATTAGTAAAAATAAGTGTTGGAGATTGGTTCAAATTATTGAAAAAGCTAAATAAATGATACAGCAAGAAAGTAGATTATTAGTTGCGGATAATACAGGTGCTAAGGAAGTTTTAACTATTCGCGTTTTGGGTGGAACTAAAAGACGTTATGCATCTTTAGGTGATAAGATTGTTGTAAGTGTTAAAAACTCGACACCAAATGGTACTGTAAAAAAAGGACAGGTATCTACCGCAGTTGTTGTGAGAACATTAAAGGAAGTTAGACGAAAAGACGGTTCATACATTAGGTTTGACGATAATGCTTGTGTTTTGTTAGATGCTGCTGGAGAGATGAGAGGAACTAGAGTATTTGGACCTGTTGCTAGGGAATTAAGAGATAAAAATTTTATGAAAATTGTTTCATTAGCACCAGAAGTATTATAAATATGAGAATTAAAGTAGGAGATAAAGTAAAAGTTTTAACAGGTGATAACAAAGGTTCATCTGGAAAAATCTTAAAAGTTTACAGATTGAAAAATACGGCTCTTGTAGAGGGTGTTAATTTAGTTAAGAAACACAATAAACCGAATTCTAATAATCCAAAGGGCGGTATTATTGAAAAGGAAGCACCTATTAACCTTTCAAATCTTGCATTGGTTTCAAAGGATGGTGAGATAACAAAAGTTGGTTACAGGTTTGAAGAAGATGGAAAAAAGGTTAGGTACTCCAAAAAAACTAATGAAATTATTTAATTTATGAGTTACGCACCAAGATTAAAAAAAGAATATAAGGATACCATAACTAAAACGTTGATGCAAAGTCATAGTTTAAAAAATATTATGCAGGTTCCTAAGTTAGAGAAAATAGTAATTAGTAAAGGCCTCGGCGCTGCAGTTGCTGATAAAAAAGTAGTCGACCATGCAATTGATGAGCTTACTCTAATCTCTGGTCAAAAAGCAATATCCACGAAATCAAAAAAAGATATTTCCAATTTCAAATTAAGAAAAGGAATGCCAATAGGTACAAAAGTAACTTTGAGAGGAGATAGGATGTATGAGTTTCTAGATAGACTTATTACTGCCGCTCTTCCGAGAGTCAGAGATTTTCAGGGTATAAAAACATCTGGGTTTGATGGAAGAGGTAATTATAATTTGGGTATTACTGAACAAATTATTTTTCCTGAAATCAACATAGATAAAATAAATAAAATTTCGGGAATGGATATCACTTTTGTTACTTCAACTGATAATGATAATCTTGCAAAAAGTTTGTTAAAAGAATTAGGACTCCCATTTAAAAAAAATTAAACTATGGCAAAAGAATCAATGAAAGCCCGTGAGGCTAAAAGAGCTAAAATGTGTGCTAGGTATGCTGCAAAAAGAAAAGAGCTTAAAGAAGCTGGTGATTATATAGGACTACAAAAATTACCTAAAAACTCATCTCCTGTGAGATCTCACAACAGATGTAAAATCACTGGTCGTCCAAAAGGTTACATGAGACAATTTGGATTATCAAGAGTAATGTTTAGAGAAATGGCTAATAAAGGTTTAATTCCAGGTGTAAGAAAAGCAAGTTGGTAAATAAGATAAAATTATGAATACAGATCCAATCGCAGATTTTTTAACAAGATTAAGAAATGCCAATCGTGCAGGTCATAAGACTGTTATAATCCCTATGTCAAAAATGAAAAAAGAAATTACTCAGATTCTCTTTGATCAAGGATTTATTCTTAATTATAAGTTTGATGATGAGGGAGTTCAAGGTTCAATTAAAATTGCTTTAAAGTATGATAAATTAAGTAAAGAGCCAGTTATAAAAAAATTAGAAAGAGTAAGTAAGCCAGGGCTTAGAAAATATACTAATAGTTCCTCCATTCCTAGAGTTTTGAATGGTCTTGGAATTAATATTATTTCTACTTCTAAAGGTTTAATGACTGGAAAAAAAGCATTTAGAGAAAATTTAGGTGGTGAAATAATTTGTAACGTTTATTAATTATGTCAAGAATAGGTAACAATCCAATTGTAGTTCCAGAAGGTGTTAATGTTGAAATTAGCTCCAATGAGTTAGTTGTTTCAGGTAAGTTAGGTTCTTTGTCTCAGGTGTTTGATGGGGTTACTGTGTCTAAAGACGATAATATTATAACCGTTTCAAGAAATTCAGAATCTAAGGATCATAAGTCTAAACATGGCCTGTACAGATCATTAATTGCAAATATGGTTAAAGGCGTTAACGAAGGATTCACAAAAGAGCTTGAATTAGTTGGTGTTGGTTACAGAGCATCGAACAGTGGACAAAAACTTGATATTGCATTAGGTTTTTCTCACAATATTGTTATTGACCTAGCTAATGAAATAAAAGTTGAAACTATTAACGAAAAGGGTAAAAACCCTATAATTAAATTAACTTCTCACGACAAACAATTAGTTGGAATGGTAGCTGCTAAAATTAGATCATTTAGAAGGCCAGAACCATACAAAGGAAAAGGAGTAAAATTTGTTGGTGAGCAAATAAGAAGAAAAGCTGGTAAATCTGCTTAAAAAAACTAAGATGAGTAACAAAATTATACTTAAGAGAAATAAGATAAAGAAAAGAATTAGAAAAGTTATTTTTGGTTCTAATGAAAGACCTAGACTATCTGTTTACAGAAGTAATAAGGAAATTTATGCTCAAATTATAAACGATGTTGATAAAAAAACAATCGTTTCTGCATCATCTAGAGATAAAGAATTAAAAATTGAAACTACTAACAAGACTGAAATATCCAAAATTGTAGGTAATTCAATTGGACAAAAAGCAATTAAGGCTGGTATAAAATTAGTTTCTTTTGATAGGAACGGTTATTTATACCATGGTAGAGTTAAATCATTAGCTGAAGGTGCTCGTGAGGCAGGACTTAAATTTTAAAATTTATGAATAAAAAAAATACTGAATTTGTTAAACCAGGTGGTCTTGATCTTAAAGATAGATTAGTTAGTATTCAAAGAGTTACTAAAGTTACCAAAGGTGGTAGAGCTTTTGGGTTTTCAGCTATTGTAGTTGTAGGTGATGAAAATGGTGTTGTAGGTCATGGATTAGGTAAGGCCAAGGAAGTTTCTATTGCTATTTCTAAAGCAGTTGAAGATGCAAAAAAGAATTTAGTTAGAATTCCATTATATAATTCAACTATACCACATGAGCAAAAAGGAAAACATGGCGGAGCAAGAGTTTATATTCAACCCGCATCTGAAGGTACCGGAGTTATTGCTGGGGGTGCAGTAAGAGCAGTTTTAGAGTCAGTAGGAATTCAAGATGTATTATCAAAATCACAAGGATCATCTAATCCTCATAATGTAGTTAAGGCCACATTCAATGCTCTTTTTCAGCTTAGAGATGCAAATAAGGTTGCTTACGAAAGAGGTATAAGTTTAGAAAAAGTTTTTAACGGATAATTATGAGTACTATAAAGATTAAACAAGTTAGAAGCAAGATTAACAGACCAGCTGATCAGAAAAGAACACTAGAGGCTCTTGGATTAAGAAAAATTGGTCATACTGTTGAACACAAATTAACTCCCTCAATTGAAGGAATGATAAAAAAAGTTAGTCATTTAATAACTGTAATTAAGTAATATGGAATTATCTAATCTATCACCATCTAAAGGCTCAGTAACTACTAAGAAAAAAAGACTAGGTAGAGGACAGGGCTCTGGAAAAGGTGGCACAGCAACTAGAGGACATAAAGGTGCTAAATCGAGATCTGGTTATTCAAAAAAGCTTGGTTTTGAAGGAGGGCAGATGCCTCTTCAAAGAAGAATTCCAAAATTTGGTTTTAAAAATATTAATAGAGTTGAATATCAGCCTGTAAATTTGAAAGCTTTACAGTTGCTAGTTGACAGTAAAAAAATAAAAAAAGGAACTGTAAATATCAATGTTCTAATTGAAAATGGCTTAGTTGGGAAAAATGACCTTGTTAAAATTTTAGGATCAGGTGAATTAAAAACTGCTCTTAAAGTTGAAGCACATAAGTTTTCTAAATCAGCTCAAGAACTGATAGAAAAATCAGGTGGTGAAGTTAAAATATTATAAATGTTGAAATTCATTGAAATAATAAAAAATATTTGGGCTATAGATGAGCTGAAAAATAGAATTTTAATTACTCTATTTTTTTTAGCTATATATAGGTTAGGCGCTCAGGTAGTTCTTCCTGGAGTCGATTATAATATTATTGCAAATGCTAAAATTGCAGGTGATGGTGGTTTATTAGGTTTGTTAAATGCATTTACCGGTGGTGCCTTTGCAAACGCATCTGTTTTTGCTCTTGGGATAATGCCTTATATTTCTGCCTCTATTGTTGTTCAATTAATGGGTGTAGCTGTTCCATACTTACAAAAACTTCAAAAAGAGGGTGAAAGTGGAAGAAAAAAAATAACACAGATTACTCGTTGGTTGACAATAGCAATTTGTATTGTACAAGCACCTGCATATTTGTTTGGATTAGGTGCCCTTGGTGTCCCTGATGCTGCATTTGTTTTAGGAAAGGGTATTTCGTTTGTTATTCCCTCTGTAATCATACTAGTAACCGGTTGTGTTTTTGCAATGTGGTTAGGCGAAAAAATTACTGATCGTGGTATAGGTAATGGAATTTCTCTTCTAATAACTGTGGGAATTATAGCATCACTGCCTTTATCATTTGCTCAAGAATTTGTTTCTCAAATCTCTGGAAGCGGCGGTTTATTAATGATTGCAATTGAGTTTGTTATTTGGGTAATTGTTATTGGTTTATGTGTTTTACTTGTCAAAGCAGTGAGGCAAATCCCAGTCCAATATGCAAGAAGGACAGCTGTTAGTAGCCAAAATAATATGTTCTCGAAAAGACAGTATATTCCACTAAGACTCAATGCTTCAGGTGTAATGCCTATTATTTTTGCACAAGCAATTATGTTTGCTCCTGCTTATTTAGGTCAACTTATAGGTGGAGGTTTTGGTCAATGGATGCAGACAGAATTTTCAAATATGTTTGGATTAGCATATAACATTTTATTTGGGCTTTTAATCATTGTATTTACTTATTTTTACACTGCCATTACTGTTCCTACAAATAAAATGGCTGACGATCTAAAAAGAAGCGGTGGATTTGTTCCTGGTATTAAGCCTGGTACTGAAACTGCTGATTTCTTGGACAAAATAATGTCTTTAATCACCTTCCCAGGTTCAATTTTCCTGGCTCTAATTTCTGTCCTACCTGCAGTTATTGTAGCTTTGATGCAGATTCAACAGGGTTGGGCATTATTTTACGGTGGAACTTCACTTTTAATAATGGTTGGAGTGGCGATAGATACAATTCAGCAGATTAATGCTTACTTATTGAATAGGCATTACGATGGTTTAATGAAAACTGGTAAAAATAGAAGAATAGCATAGATGGCAAAACAATCAGCAATAGAGCAAGATGGAGTTGTAATTGAGGCATTATCAAATGCAATGTTTAGAGTTGAATTAGAAAATGGTCATGTAGTAACTGCTCATATTTCAGGAAAAATGAGAATGCACTACATTAAATTACTTCCTGGTGACAAGGTTAAGCTTGAGATGAGCCCCTACGATCTAACCAAAGCAAGAATAACATTTAGACATTAGAATATGAAAGTTAGAGCATCAATAAAAAAAAGAAGTCCCGAATGTAAAATCGTTCGAAGAAAGGGTAAATTATATGTAATTAATAAAAAAAATCCAAGGTTTAAACAAAGACAAGGTTAATACTATGGCAAGAATTTCAGGAATTGATATACCAAAAGAAAAAAGAGGAGTTATTGCTCTTACTTATATATATGGTATTGGTAAAAGCAGAGCTCAAAAAATATTAAAAAAAGCTGAAGTTAGTGAGGATAAAAAAGTTCATGAATGGTCAGACGATGATACTTCTAAAATTAGGTCAGCTGTTTCAGAACTTACCATCGAAGGAGAGTTAAGAGCTGAAAATCAAATAAATATTAAAAGATTGATGGATATTGGATCTTACAGAGGAATTAGACACAGGCTAGGATTACCTCTTAGAGGACAAAAAACTAAGAACAATTCTAGAACTAGGAAAGGAAAAAGAAAAACAGTAGCAAACAAAAAGAAAGTAACTAAATAATCTAGGTATGGCTAAAGTAGCAAGTAAAAAAAGAAAAGTAGTTGTTGATTCATTTGGTGAAGTTCATATTAATGCAACATTCAATAATATTATTATTTCTTTTACTAATAGTAAAGGTGAGGTAATATCTTGGTCATCAGCTGGAAAAATGGGTTTCAAAGGATCTAAGAAAAATACACCATATGCAGCTCAACTTGCTGCAGAAGATGCTGTAAAAGTAGCTTACGAAGCAGGATTAAGAAAAGTTAAAGTATATGTTAAAGGGCCCGGAAATGGAAGAGAGTCGGCAATCAGAAGTATACACAATGCAGGAGTAGAAGTAACAGAAATTTTTGATGTTACTCCAAATCCACACAACGGTTGTAGGCCACCTAAAAGGAGAAGGGTATAAATTAAGAAATTATGGCAAGATATATAGGACCAAAAACAAAAATATCAAGAAAGTTTGGAGAGTCAATATTCGGACCTGATAAGTCATTTGAAAAAAAGAATTATCCACCCGGGCAGCATGGTTTAAATAAAAGAAGACAAAAAAAATCTGAATATGCTATTCAATTAATGGAAAAGCAAAAAGCAAAGTTTTTATATGGTATTTTAGAGAAACAGTTTAGAAATCTTTTTGAAAAAGCAAATAGGAGTAAAGGAATTACTGGTGAAGTTTTGTTACAATTATGTGAATCTAGGCTAGATAATATTGTCTACAGAATGGGGTTGTCTAAATCCAGGAGTGGAGCGAGGCAACTAGTTTCACATGAACATATTGTAGTAAATGGTAAAGTTTGTAATATCCCCTCACGTTTAATTAAACCAGGTGAAATTGTTGGAGTCAGGGAAAAATCAAAATCACTTTCAGTTATAGAAGAATCAATCGCATTGAATGATTCAGTTTATGAGTGGATTACTTGGGATAATAATAAATTGGAAGGAGTTTTTAATTCTGTTCCTAATAGAGAGCAAATACCAGAAAACATTAAAGAACAATTAATAGTCGAATTATATTCGAAATAATACAATTATAAATATGGCAACATTTACATTTCAAAAACCAGATAAAGTAATAATGATTGACTCAACAGATTTTGAGGGTAAGTTTGAATTCAGACCCTTAGAGCCAGGATACGGATTAACTGTTGGTAACGCATTGAGAAGAGTTCTATTAGCTTCTCTTGAGGGATTCGCATTTACATCAGTTAAAATCGATTCCGTTGAGCATGAATTTACATCTCTACCAGGGATTGTTGAGGATGTTACTGAAATTATTTTAAACTTGAAACAAGTTAGATTAAAACGTCAAATTGATTCGGTTGATAACGAAACTGTTTCAGTGTCAATTAATATGCAGGACCAACTCAAAGCAGGTGATTTACAAAAATTTATCTCAGGTTTTCAAATATTAAATCCTGATCAGGTTATTTGTAATATGGAAAAAAGTGTTAAGCTAAACTTTGAGTTAAATATTGAAAAAGGTAGAGGCTATGTTTCTGCAGAAGAGAATAAGAAGTTAGGAGCACCAGTTGGTACAATTTTCATGGACTCAATTTTTACCCCAATCAAGAATGTAAAATACTCAATTGAAGATTATAGAGTTGAACAAAAAACTGACTACGAAAAGCTTATTTTTGAAATTACTACTGATGGATCAATTGATCCAAAAGATGCTTTAACAGAAGGAGCAAAAGTTTTAATACATCATTTTATGCTTTTTTCTGATGAGAGAATAACACTTGAAGCTGATGAAATTGCTGAGACAGAAACATATGATGAAGAATCACTTCATATGAGACAATTATTAAAAACAAGACTTATTGATATGGATCTATCTGTAAGAGCTTTGAATTGTTTAAAAGCAGCTGAGGTTGATACCCTTGGTGATTTAGTTTCATTTAATAAATCAGACCTGATGAAGTTCAGGAATTTTGGAAAAAAATCTCTTACTGAGCTTGAAGAATTAGTTCTTATTAAGGGTTTAAGTTTTGGAATGGATTTATCTAAATATAAACTAGATAAAGATTAATTAATACAAATAATGAGACACGGTAAAAAATTCCCTCATCTTGGAAGAAAAAGAGGTCATCGTAAATATATGTTGGCAAATATGGCTTGTTCTTTAATTGAACACAAATCAATAAATACAACACTTACCAAAGCTAAGGCACTTAAGCTTTTTGTTGAACCTTTAATAACAAAATCTAAAAATGACTCAACTCATAACAGAAGAATAGTATTTAGATATTTAAGAAATAAATATGCTGTCACTGAACTCTTTAGAGAAATATCTGTAAAAGTTGGAGATAGACCTGGCGGCTACACTAGAATAATCAAGTTAGGAAATAGATTGGGAGATAATGCTAATATGGCTATGATTGAACTTGTTGATTATAATGATACATATTCAACTACTAAACCTGTTTCAAGAAAAAGAAGAAGAAGAAAGAAAAAATCATCTAATGATAATGCTCAAAACTTAACAACTGAACAAAAATTAGTTTCTGAAGAAGCACCTGCTGTTGAAGAGGCATCTGCTATTGAAGAGGCACCTGCTGTTGAAGAGGCACCTGCTGCCGAAGAAGCCCCTGCTGTTGAAGAGGCACCTGCCCAAAATGATGGTATTGAAAAAGAGGATTCAGAAAAAAAAGAATAGATTCTAACCATTCTTAATAACTTTAAAGATAAACTATATGTTTATCTTTTTTTTTGTTTTAATTTTGCCTTTAATTTTTAAAATTGAATCAGTACAACTTTCGCAAAAAAGCTTTCATTCTTCTAAGTGACGGAACTGTTTTCCATGGTAAGTCTATAGGTGTTGATGGAACTGCTTATGGTGAATTGTGTTTTAATACAGGAATGACTGGTTATCAAGAAATATTTACTGACCCTTCATATAACGGTCAATTAATGGTAATGGCTAATGTTCATATTGGTAACTATGGTACTAACTTAGAAGAAGTTGAATCTGATTCTGTCAAAATCGCTGGTTTAATTTGTAAAAACTTTAGTTTTACTCATTCTAGGTATGGCTCCAGTACATCTTTATTTGATTTTTTAAATAAAAATAAAATTGTTACCATATCAGATGTTGATACTCGAGCTTTAGTTAGCTATATTAGAGATAATGGTGCCATGAATGCATTAATAACTACTGAAAGTATTAATAAGCTTAATGAATTAAAAAAGAGTCTTGAAAAGGTTCCAAACATGAGTGGTTTAGAGCTAGCCTCAAAAGTTTCAACCAAAGAACCATATTTTTTTGGAGATGAAAATTCCACTTATAAGGTTGCAGTTTTAGATTTAGGAATTAAAAATAATATACTTAGGAATCTTTCATCAAGAGATTGCTACATGAAAGTTTTTCCTCACAGCGCTTCGTATGATGAAATGTGTAAATGGTCTCCCGACGCTTTTTTTATCTCGAACGGACCAGGTGATCCTGAACCCCTTGAAAATGCAATTAAAGTTGCAAAACAGATAATAGATTCAAATAAACCACTTTTTGGAATATGTTTAGGTCATCAAGTAATTGCTCTAGCTAATGGTATAAAAACTTATAAAATGCATAATGGTCATCGAGGGATTAATCATCCGGTCATTAATTTGAAAACAGGTAAAGGAGAAATTACATCACAAAACCATGGTTTTGCTATAAATAGAGAAGATACAGAAGAAAATAATAATATTGAGATAACACACTTACATTTAAATGATGATACTATAGCTGGAATTCGACATAAAAATAAAGATTGTTTTTCAGTCCAGTTTCATCCCGAAGCTAGTGCAGGTCCTCATGATTCATCATATCTCTTTGATGAATTTGTTCAAATGATTAAAAAATAATAATGAGTAAAATAAAAACAATAACTGCTAGACAAATTTTTGATTCTAGAGGAAATCCTACAGTAGAAGTTGATGTTCATACAGAGAACGGTTCATTTGGTAGAGCTGCAGTTCCGTCTGGAGCTTCAACGGGTGAACATGAAGCCGTAGAATTGAGAGATGGTGGAAGTGATTATATGGGTAAGGGTGTTTCAATTGCAGTTGAAAATGTTAACTCTGTTATTTCGCAAGCCTTAATTGGAAAATCAGTTTTAAATCAAGAAGAAATTGATAATATCATGTTAGAGTTAGATGGAACTGAAAATAAATCAATTCTTGGTGCAAATGCTATACTTGGAGTTTCATTAGCCGTCTCAAAGGCAGCAGCTTGTTTCAATAAAATCCCTTTATATAAATATTTAGGTGGTAATGATGCGTCTATACTACCTGTTCCTATGATGAATATTATAAATGGTGGTTCTCATTCTGATGCTCCTATTGCATTTCAAGAGTTTATGATCATGCCTGTCGAAGCTAAAAGCTTTAGTCATGCTGTTAAAATGGGTTCAGAAATATTTCATCATTTAAAAAAAATTCTTTCAGAAAGAAAATTAAGTACTGCAGTTGGTGATGAAGGTGGTTTCGCACCTAAATTAGATGGTACAGAAGACGCTTTAGAAACTATCATAAAATCTATTTCTAGTGCTGGCTACAGAGCTGGAGATGATGTTATGATTGCCTTGGATTGTGCATCATCTGAATTTTTTGAAAATGGAAAGTATGATTACAGAATTTTTGAAGGTGAAGATGCCAAGGTTCTAAGTTCTGAGGAACAAGCTGATTATCTTTCTGAACTGGTTGATAAATATCCTATTATTTCTATTGAAGATGGAATGGATGAAAATGATTGGGATGGGTGGAAGTACTTAACAAAAATTTCAGGAGATAAAGTTCAGCTTGTTGGTGATGACCTTTTCGTAACCAATGAAAAAATATTACAAAAAGGGATTTCTGAAAATGCAGGAAATTCAATATTAATAAAAGTTAATCAAATAGGTACATTAACTGAAACTATTAATGCTGTAAGATTGGCTCAAAAAAATGGATATACTACAGTAATGTCTCACAGATCTGGAGAAACAGAAGATTATACTATATCGGACCTCTCAGTTGCTCTTGGAACAGGTCAAATTAAAACTGGCTCAATGTCCAGATCTGATAGAATTTCAAAATATAATCAGTTACTTAGAATTGAGGAAGAACTTAAGGAAAAAGCAATTTATCTTAAAAGAAAAGCCTTTAGTTTTTAGCTTATTTATTAAATTAGAGTGATGAGTGATAAAGCAAAATTAAATTTCGATAATAACGAATATGAATTTCAAGTAATTATTGGATCTGAAAAAGAAAAAGCTATTGATGTATCATCCCTAAGATCTGAAGCAAATTTAATAACTATAGATCCAGGGTTTAAGAATACTGGCTCATGTCGAAGTTCAATAACTTTTCTTGATGGTGAGAAAGGTATTCTTAGGTATAGAGGTTACTCAATTGAAGATTTAGCCGAAAATGCAAGTTTTTTAGAAGTTGCATTTCTTTTGATTTATGGTCAGCTACCTAATGAATCTGAACTTAATAAATTTTTGAATGATATTAATGAAAATTCCATAGTTGACGAAGATTTAAAAAAGATACTTGAAAGTTTTCCTAAATCTGCTCATCCAATGGGGATTTTGTCTTCACTAACAAGTGCTTTAATTGCTTTTAACCCTGAAAAAAAAATTAGTCTAAATAAAAGTGATAATGGTGATCATGACTTAATGTATAACTCTATCGTAAAGTTACTTGCTAAAATTCCTATTCTTGTAGCATGGGTACATCGTAGAAGAAAAGGATTACCTCTTGAATATGGTGATTATAATTTAGGATATGTTGATAATATTACAAAGATGATGTTTCAGCTACCTAATCAAGATTATGTAAAAAATAATGTAATTGTAAATGCAATGAATAAATTACTTATTTTACATGCTGATCATGAACAAAATTGTTCCACATCTACTGTAAGAATAGTTGGTTCTTCTGAAGCCAGCTTGTTTGCATCTGTATCTGCAGGTATCTCTGCGTTGTGGGGAAGATTACATGGAGGAGCTAATCAAGCTGTTTTAGAAATGTTGGAAGCTATTAAAAATGATGGAGGAGATACCAAAAAATTTATGGTAAAAGCTAAAGATAAAAATGATCCATTCAGATTAATGGGTTTTGGTCATAGAGTATATAAAAATTTTGATCCTCGAGCTAGAATTATAAAAAAAGCCGCTCATGATGTTTTAAAAGATTTAGGTATAGATGATCCAATATTAAAAATTGCTAAATCTCTTGAAAAAGAAGCTTTAAATGATCCTTACTTTACATCAAGAAAGCTTTACCCAAATGTTGACTTTTACTCTGGAATTATTTATAAGGCACTTAAAATTCCAAAAGAAATGTTTACTGTTATGTTTGCATTAGGTAGAGTTCCTGGTTGGATTGCCCATTGGAGAGAAATGCGTATGAATAATGATCCAATCGGTAGACCACGACAGGTTTATACTGGAGAAAATCGAAGATCTTTTGTTCCAATTAATAAAAGATAAATTGAATTTCACTTTATGAATATTGAAAATATTCTTAGAAAAAATATTGAAGAATATTTACTTGATCAGTATTCTATTCCATCTTTAAATTTTGATATTTCACGTACAAAAAAAGATTTTATTGGTCATTTTACAGTTGTTTTATTTCCTCTAATACCAATAATTAAAAAATCACCAAATGATATTGCTTTTGAAATAGTTAATTATGTTAATAGTAAAACTGAAATAATACAAGATTTTAATGTAATACAAGGTTTTTTAAATATTTCTTTCAAAGATTCTTTTTTGATTAGCGTTTTTGATTCTAGAAACAAAGAGCATAAAAATCAAAAAGAACTTTTTTTGATAGAGTTTTCTTCCCCTAATACAAATAAACCATTACATCTAGGTCATATTAGAAATATTCTTTTGGGAGATTCAGTTTCAAGAATTTTTCAATATAATTCTATCAATGTCCATAAAACTCAAATAATTAATGATAGGGGAATACATATATGTAAATCTATGGTTGCTTGGATCAAATTCGGGAATGACTCCTCGCCTGAATCTGAAGGCCTAAAGGGTGATCATTTTGTTGGAAAATATTATGTTAAATATAATGATGAATTTGAACATCAAGTAAAACAATTAGTATTAAAAGGTTTTTCTGAGGATGAAGCAAAAAAAAATGCTCAAATTTTTATTGAAGCTCAAGAAATGCTTTTAAAATGGGAAGCAAATGACAAAGATGTAATTAATCTTTGGAAAAAAATGAATTCATGGGTATACGAGGGATTTGATCAAACATATAAAAAATTAAATGTTGATTTTGATTCTATATATTATGAGAGTAATACATATTTAACAGGAAAAGATATAGTTCTTGAAGGATTAAGTAAAGATGTTTTTTTTAAAAAAGAAGATGGATCTATTTGGGTTGACTTGACCAGTCAAGGATTAGATGAAAAACTTTTGTTAAGATCAGACGGAACTTCTGTTTATATAACTCAAGATATTGGTACGGCGTATTTAAGATATAAAGATCATCCTGCTATGAAAGGAATGATATATACTACTGGTAATGAGCAGGACTATCACTTTGATGTACTATTTAAAGTTATTGGTCTTATTGGATATCCATGGTCATCAAGACTAAAACATTTAAGCTATGGAATGGTCGATTTACCCTCTGGTAAAATGAAAAGTCGAGAAGGAACTGTTGTGGATGCAGATGATTTAATAGATCAAATGGTTGAAAAAGCTAAATCAATTTCAGAATCACTAGGTAAAACCAATGATTATTCAGATCATAAAAAAAATGATTTATATAAGACAATTGCTTTAGGCGCTTTAAAGTATCATATTTTAAAAGTTGATCCTAAAAAAAGAATTTTATTTGACCCTAACGCATCAATAGATTTCAATGGGAATACAGGACCATTTATTCAATATACCTATGCTAGAATAAAGTCACTTGAGAAAAAAAATAACAATAACTTGGATTTTAGTAAAGTTAATTTAAATGAAAAAGAAAGAGAAATTATAATTTTATTATCAGAGTTTGATTTAATTGCCAAATCTGCATGTAAAAATCTTAACCCTGCTTTGATTGCAAATTATATATATGAATTAGTCAAGTCTTATAATTCATTCTATCAATCATTCACAATTTTAGGAAATAAACCAATTAATAGTTTTAGAATTCACCTGTCTACAAAAGTTGGTGAACAAATTAAAACATCAATGTATCTTTTAGGGATAGATATGCCGGAAAGAATGTAAAAAAAAACCACTCTAAAAGAGTGGTTTTTCTTATTATGGTTAGTTCTATTTGTTATTATTTGTCTGTTACAGCAAGGTTATAGATAACTAGACCAAAACCGATCTTGTTAACTGCGTCACCCACGTTGTAAACAACTTCCATGTTCCAGCCTAATGCATCTACAAAGTCATACCAGCCATCAGTTCCTATCATATATCCTATTGGATAGATAGCCCAACCTACTAGTACGAACCACTTAAGAGCATTAAAAGCATCAAGAACTGCACCTCCTGCCTTTTGAGCTAGTTGTCCTGCACTACCAAACCATAAAATGTAAACAATTACAAAATATGAAATTCCAGAAATAGTACCCCAAACAACAGCATCACCTAAGCCAGCTTCACCAACATATCCAGTAACAAGCATTACAGTAGATAATAGAATTAAGTTCCACATTAGACTTTTTTGTGCTCCAGCTTTTTGAAGAATTAAATAAAATTCAACACACATTAATGGAACAGTTAGAATCCAGTCTACATATCTGAAAAAAGTTACTGAGTCACCAGAAACAGAAGCATCTCTCATATAGTAGTAGTGTACTGCGGCAATAAATGTGATAAGCCCTGACACAAGGATTGATGTTCTCCATTTAGCACCACCAGCATCTAATGATAAAAAGAAGAAAGCTGATGCGGCCATCATAGCCATTGTACCAATGAAAAACGTAAAACTTACAAGGTCATTAGGTACATCACCTAGTAAGAATAAATTTAAAAAATTTTCCATAATAAATAATTAATTGGTTTTTATTGGCCCTAAAATAGAAAAATTTAAATAAATAATTAATTTTATCGTAAAAAAAAACAAAAAATGTTAAAAAAATCTCAAATATCAGATAATAAGTTATTCACATTTATAATATTATCTACTATTTTTTCAATTATTCTTAATGTTTTTTTATCTGATACCTTCCTGATGTTTTTTTTTTCAGCTTTAGTTTTATTTTTTGGAATTATACACGGTGCTAATGATATTCATTTAATTATTAAAGATAAAAAGCAAAATAAATCAATTAAATCAAATACCTTCTTATATGTTATATCAGTAGTATTAATTACCACATGTTTTTTTAGCTTCCCTCTGGTTTCCTTAATTTTTTTTCTTTTGTTTAGTTGTTATCATTTTGGTGAACAACAATGGACCATTTTTGATGACAATACAAAATCGGCTTTATTCTTCTTTAATTTTGGTTTAATTGTCTTCTCAACACTTTTCTTCTTTAATAAAGATGAAGTTATTGATATCGTTTTACTTATTTCTGACTTTAGTTTAAGTTTTTTGTTTTTCGACTTGTTATTAATAATTTCTTCAATCCTAACAATTACAACACTAATTCTAAATTTTAATAACTTAAAGAATCAATTAAATTATCAGTTTTTTTTGTGTTTGCTTATTTTAATAGTGTTTAGTCAATTGAGTTTATTTTACGCTTTTTCTGTTTACTTTATTTTTTTTCATAGCATTCCCTCAATTCTTGAACAAACTAAATATTTATATGGTAATTCTAACATAAATACTTTTAAAAAATATTTTATTTCAGCATTACCATATTGGGTATTTGCAATATTAGGCTTATTTCTTTTTTACTTGTTTTTCTCCGAAAATTTTGAATTTTCACTCGATATCTTTTTTTCTTTTTTAGCGGCAATTACTTTCCCACATGTTATTGTAATTTATAAAATGAAAAAAACACCAATTTAAAAGAATTAGTATTTAAATTTGTCTTTATGTTTGACAACCTATCGAAAAAATTAAATTCAGCTCTTCATGTAATTAAAGGTCATGGTAAAATAACTGAAATTAATATTGCTGAATCTTTAAAAGAAGTTCGACGAGCACTTTTAGATGCTGATGTGAGTTTTAAAATTGCAAAAGATTTTACTTTAAATGTTAAAGAAAAAGCAATAGGACGTAATGTATTAACTGATTTACATCCTGGTCAGCTAATGATTAAAATTGTGAAAGATGAATTAACAAAGTTAATGGGAGGAGAACATGTTGGAGTCAACTTATCTTCGGAACCATCTATCATTTTACTGGCAGGACTCCAAGGTAGTGGAAAAACAACATTTAGTGGTAAACTTGCTAATTATCTCAAAAAGAAGAAACAAAAAAACCCGATTCTAGTTGCTTGTGATGTCTACAGACCTGCAGCTATTGATCAATTAAAACTTTTAGGCGAACAAATTAAGGTACCTGTTTTTACTGAAGAAGATAACAAAGATCCAGTTTCTATTGCAAAAAATGCTTTGTCTTACGCTAAAAAAAATAAAAACAACTTAATTATTATTGATACAGCTGGTAGGTTAGCAATTGATGAAGTATTGATGAATGAAATTAGAAATATTAAGGAAGCAACCAATCCCTCTGAAATTTTGTTTGTTGTAGATTCAATGACTGGACAAGATGCAGTTAATACAGCTAAAGCTTTTAATGATGTTTTAAATTTTGACGGTGTTATCCTTACTAAGTTAGATGGTGATACTAGAGGTGGAGCTGCTTTAACCATTAGATCTGTTGTTGAAAAACCCATAAAGTTTGTTGGAACTGGTGAAAAACTTGATGCTTTGGATATTTTTTATCCTGAGAGAATGGCTGATAGAATTTTAGGTATGGGTGATGTTGTTTCGCTTGTTGAAAGAGCACAAGAAGTTTATGACGAAAAGAAAGCCAGAGAGATTAGTAAAAAAATTGCAAAAAATAAGTTTGGATTTGATGATTTTCTCAATCAGATAAATCAGGTCAAAAAAATGGGAAACTTGAAAGATACAATAAGTATGATTCCAGGTGCAAGTGCTATGAAAGATGTAGATATTGATAATGATTCATTCAAACATATAGAAGCACTAATTCATTCAATGACTCCAAAAGAAAGATCAACACCTAAAATAATTGATCATAGTAGAAAAAAAAGAATTGCAAAAGGTGCAGGAAGAGATATACAAGAAATCAACGCTTTATTAAAACAATTTGAACAAATGTCAAAAATGATGAAAATGGTTCAGTCTGGTGGAGCAGGAAAATTAATGCAAATGATGAATAACTTAAAGAATTAATTATGATCTTATTAGATGGGAAATTAACCTCTGAAAAAATTAAGGAAGAGATCAAAATTCAGGTGCAAGAAATTGTAAAATATGGAGGTAGACCCCCTCATCTGGCTGCTGTCTTAGTAGGTAATGATGGTGCTTCTCTTACTTACGTAGGAAGTAAAGTTAGATCTTGTGAAAAAGTTGGTTTTAAATCAACTTTAATTCATTTAGATGAAAATATCTCAGAGGAAGAATTAATTTCTGAAATAAATAAATTAAATGATAATAAAAAAATAGACGGATATATTGTTCAGCTTCCACTACCGAAACATATCAATGAAGAAAAAATTTTGATGATGGTTAATCCTGAAAAGGATGTTGATGGTTTTCATCCTTTTAATTTTGGTAAGATGGCACAAAATATGGACTCTTTTATACCAGCCACACCATATGGAATTATAGAATTAATTGATAGATATGGGATTGAAACTGAGGGTAAAAATACTGTAGTTATTGGCAGAAGTAATATTGTTGGTAGACCTATCAGTATATTAATGAGTAATAAGTCAAAACCTGGAAATTCTACTGTTACTTTGGTTCATAGCAGAACTCCTAATATATCAAGTTTTACAAAAAAAGCTGATATTGTTATTGTAGCTCTTGGAATTCCAAATTTTCTTAAATCTGATATGATTAAAAAAGATTCAGTTGTAATTGATGTAGGAATAACTAGAGTTGAAGATAAAACAAAAGTTAGGGGATATAAAATTGTGGGAGATGTTGATTTTAAATCTGTTAAAAATAAAGTAAGTCACATAACACCTGTCCCGGGTGGTGTTGGGCCTATGACAATAGCAATGTTGTTGAAGAATACGCTTAAAGCCAGAAAAAAATAATCAATTTATTTTTCAAATAATTGATCGATATTTTTAAATGTTTTAAATTCTAGTGCATTTCCTGAGGGATCTTTAAAAAACATTGTTTTTTGCTCACCCTTTTGACCTTCAAATCTAATATATGGTTCAATAATAAATTCAACGTGACTTCTAATTCTTTTTTCAAACTCACTAAATAAATTCCATTCAAGTACTACTCCAAAATGAGGGATAGGGACATATTTACCATCAACTTTATTTTCAACCTCAATATTTTTTTTGTCATCTTTAATATGAATTACTAGTTGATGTCCAAAAAAATCAAAATCAACCCAGTGGTCACTACTTCTACCTTCCTTAAATCCTAAAATATCTCTGTAAAAACTGCGTGTTGTAGTAATTTCTTTTACAGGAATTGCTAAATGAAATGGAGATAGATTATTCATAATAAAATAATTTTAAGTGAATTTATTAATTATAATTTAATCAAGATATATTTGCTTAATCAATGACAAAAAAAGATAATTTTTTAACAAAACTTCCAGTCATGGAGAAGTTTTATACAATTCAAGGAGAAGGATACTATTCCGGTCAACCATTCTACTTTATAAGATTAGGAGGTTGTGATGTTGGTTGTCATTGGTGTGATGTAAAAGAAAGTTGGGATCATAATCAACATCAATTTATTGAAGTTGATGATTTATTAAAAGATGTAAAAGAACATACTAGTAATGTTGTAATTACTGGAGGTGAACCTTTAATGTGGGACTTAAGTGAGTTAACTAAGCGATTTAAAGAAAATAATATAAAACTACATCTCGAAACATCCGGGGCATACGAGTTGTCAGGAAATTGGGACTGGATATGTCTTTCACCAAAAAAGAAAATGTTACCAAAAAAAGAAATTTACACTGTAGCGGATGAACTTAAAGTTGTAATACATAATAATGATGATTTTAAATTTGCAATTCAAGAGTCAGAAAAAGTTAGTCACGAATGTAAATTATTTTTACAGCCTGAGTGGAGTAAATTTGATTTAATGAAAGACAAAATAGTTCAGTTTGTAATGAAAAATAAAAATTGGAATATTTCCCTACAAATTCACAAGTATTTGGAAATAGATTAGTTATAAAGAATATATTTATTTCTAATAATCTTATAAGACTCTATGTCTTTTTTCCACGTTGATTTAATATCTTTAGCGCTCATACCTGCTTTTATCTGATCCTCAAGTTCTTTTTTACCAGCAAGTCTGTAAAAACCACTTCTAAAAAATTTTTCTTTTTCGGGACTATAATTATATGCGTTTATTAACCACTCTAAATTAATCTCACTTAATCTATTTTCATTTCTTAAATCTAAACCAAAACATTTTATGCCATTATGTTTTGGGTTTTTTGCACCAAAATTTGGTCTTGGTGTAAAGCTAAATGGTTGGTTGTTCCAGTTAGGAGAGCCAATTACCTGAAATTGCATTTCAGTTCCTCTGCCAACACTTACAGGTGTTTGCTCAAAAAAACAAAGAGAAGGATATAAGTTTATTGATTTTAGATTTGGAAGATTTGGTGAGGGTTTTGATTTTAGCTGATATTCATATTCTCTGTTATAGTTATCCATTTTAATAACAGTTAATTTTGCTTGTATTTTATTATTCAACCATTTTTCGCCATTTATCATTTTAGCATATTCTCCAATGGTTAAGCCATATAAAATTGGAACTGGATGTAATCCAACAAAACTTTTTGAATTTTCTTCAAGGACTGGTCCATCTACATAATTTGCATTTGGATTTGGTCTGTCTAGTACAATTATCTCTACATTATTTTCTGCACAACTTTCCATAACATAATGAAGTGTTGATAAGTAGGTATAAAATCTTACTCCAACATCTTGGAGATCAAATAAAATTATATCAATATTTTCAAGATCCTTACTGTCTGGTTTTCTCTTTGATCCATATAATGAAATAATTGGAATTCCTGTTTTTAAATCAATTGAATTATTAATTTTTTCACCAGCATCAAGATCTCCTCTAAACCCATGTTCTGGTGCAAAAATCGCATTAACTGAAATATTAAGATTTATTAATGAATCTAATAAATGAATTTCTAAATTGGAGTTATGAAATCTAGAACTGTGATTTGTCACTAGCCCAATATTTTTATTTTTAATCAAACCTACGTAAGAGTCAACTTTGTTTATTGCCTCAATATTAATATTTTGTGAGTAAATAGATGCATTTAGAATTAAAAAAAAATTAATTTTAAAGCTTATTACAAATACCCAAAAGCTTGAAATTCGAAAGTTTTTTATCATCAAAAATTTTTTCACATAAAAGATATAAAAAAAGTATTTCTTCACCTATTATTAAAATTTCAACTTTTTCTATTTCAATTAGTTTAATTGTTATGATGTTAGCTATATCAACTGGATTTGGTGTTCAAAATAAAATAAAGACAAAGTTTTCTAATATTTTTGGTGATTTTTCAATCGATAGATATGAAAATGATTTATTCAATTCGAATAAATTTGTTAGCAGTAATAAAATTCAGCTTGATAGGATAAAAATGCTGGAAAATCTCAATGCAATTGATGGTGTTATTTATACTCCGTCAGTTATCCCAATTTCAAATTCCTTTGAAGATGTAGTTTTGAAGGGAATAACTAATGAAAACTCTTTTTTAAAATCAGAATATGTAATAGAAAGAATTGATAAAATTGGGTTTAATGAAATTATAATTTCAAAAAATATTTCTAGTAAGCTAAATATCAAAAAACATGATACTGTTATGTTTGCTTTTTTTGATAATAACCTTAATCCAGCTATTCGAAATTTAAAGATTATTGGATATTATCAAACAGGTGTTAAAGAGTTTGACGATAAAATTATTATGTCAAATATTAATTTGCATAGAAATTTAAAAAAAATTGATAAAGATAATTTCGGTAGTTATGAGTTGTCTTTTTCTAATAATAAAAACAACTATGAAAAAATTTCAAAATATATTCCCCCTGAATATGCTATAAATTATAATGAAGAAAAATTTAGTGAAATTTATAATTGGATTTCATTGTTTGATTTAAATATTTATTTGATAATTATACTTATGCTAGTAGTGGGTTCAATTAATATGATTACAGCCCTGCTGGTCACTATTCTTGAGAAAACTAGTTTAATTGGTTTTCTCAAAATTTTAGGCTCTAATAATAAAAGTCTAAAACAAATTTTTTTATCAAATGGTTTATATCTAATAATTAAAGGAATGTTATATGGAAATTTAATTTCCTTAACTGTGCTTTTTTTTCAAAAATTTTTTAAGGTTATAAAGCTTGACCCAAATACATATTACATGGATCATATACCTATTGAGATTGATATTTTAAAAATTATAATACTTAATTTTTTATTGCTTATAATTTCATATGCTTTTTTAATACTTCCGGTAAAAATAATTTCTAAAATTAAGCCATATTCATCTGTGAGAATTGATTAATAAAATTAAATTTGCAAAGTGAAATTCAAAAAAAATATTTTAGAAACAATTGGAAATACTCCTTTAATAAAGTTAAATAGAGTTACTGATGATGTTGATGCTTTAGTTTTAGCCAAAGTAGAGTATTTTAATCCAGGTAGTTCTGTCAAAGATAGAATGGCCTTAAAAATGGTTGAAGATGCTGAGAATGATGGAAGATTGATGCCTGGTGGAACTATAGTTGAGGGAACATCTGGAAATACTGGGATGGGTTTAGCTTTAGCTGCTATTGTTAAAGGCTATAAATTGATTTGTGTATCAACTGATAAACAATCCAAAGAAAAGTTTGATATCTTAAGAGCGGTTGGTGCAGAAGTAATTGTTTGCCCTACTAATGTTGAGCCTGAAGATCCAAGATCATATTATTCTACATCGAAGAGAATAAGTGAAGAAATTGAAAATTCATGGTATGTAAATCAATATGATAATCCCTCAAATACTGAAGCACATTATTTGTCAACAGGTCCTGAAATTTGGGATCAGACTGATGGAAAAATAACGCACTTTGTTGTAGGTGTTGGAACAGGTGGAACAATTTCAGGAGTTGCTAGATTCTTGAAGGAAAAAAATCCAAATATAAAAATATGGGGAATAGATACTTATGGCTCTGTTTTTAAAAAATTTCATGAAACTGGAATATTTGATAAAAATGAAATTTATCCATATATAACCGAAGGTATAGGTGAAGATATTATTCCAGCTAATGTAAATTTTGATTTAATTGATGCATTTGAAAAGGTAACTGATGAAGATGCAGCAATTTATACTAGAAGATTGGCTAAAGAAGAAGGAATTTTTGCAGGTAATTCGTGTGGTGCAGCAGTAAGAGGTGTAGTTCAGCTTAAAAAACACTTTAGTAAAAATGATGTTGTAGTAGTTTTACTTCACGACTCTGGGAGTAGGTATGTAGGTAAAATCTACAATGATAATTGGATGAAAGAAAAAGGATTTAGAACCGATTAATTATCTAAAAATTCCTGTTGGAAATTTTTGGATACTTTCAAAACCTTTCTTATTTATTGAACTAACTCCAAAAAGATAATTATCAATTATTATGTCCTTTAAAACGTAAAAGTTTTTCTTATTAATTTTTTTTTCATATTCCCATACGGGTGATGTTGTCTCTCTCCAATATATTTTATAACCTACTATATCATCATTATCATCTCTATTCCACCTGAATTTTGTTGATGGTTCAACAATTCCTCCAATTCTAAGACCAGATGGAGGAGGAGGTGACCACCCAAGTAGTGCTAAACATATTGCATTAACTTGAGTTAATTTTTTTGCATACTCAAAATCTACACCCTCAATTACATCTCCATATTTAATACCATTTTCAACTCTAATGTCTTGATGTTGTCGATTATAATTCTCATTACTTTCCATTATTCTTACTCCTGCATATCCAAGGTCATTAAATGGTCTGTGATGACCTCCTCTTCCAAACCTATCTAATCTATATATTAAGTTTGGTTTTAAGTCCGGAATATAAGTCTTTGTAGCATTATATATAAATCTTGCAAGCTGTCTGGAATTTCCGTCAATTTCTCCACCAAAGAATCGCCTAGAACTCCTTGACCCTTCAGATTCATTTCCTGGAACAGGTTCTGAAAAAATTCTAAAACTTTTATTATCAATAATTCCATTCGTCCCCTCAATATTTCCAATCATATCATTATTTAAGACACCTATTATTTCCCAATTATTTTCTTTGGCATGTTCAGCCAGACCTTTTCCACCAAGTAGTCCTTGTTCTTCGCCAGAAAGTCCAACATACACAATTGTGTTATCAAATTTGTATTTTGATAATACTCGTGCTGCTTCAATCGTACCAGCCATACCTGACGCATTATCATTAGATCCAGGTGAATCTGATTTAAAGTCATTAGGATCTGAAACTCTGCTATCTATATCACCACTCATTATGACAAACCTATTAGGGTATTTTTCACCCCATTGTATAGCCATCACATTATTAATCCAAACATTTCGTGTTAATCTTCTTCCGTCAGCTTGAAAATAATTTTTTTGATATTTAACATCTAAGCAATTAGCGCACTTATTTGAAATTGATTCAAATTCATTTTTTATCCATCTTCTTGCAGCTCCAATTCCTCTTGAATTTGACAATGTATCACTAAGTGTATGTCTTGTTCCGAAGCCTGAAAGAGTTATTATATCCTTTTTAATATTTTTAGCATCAATTTCAGACATAATGTCAAATATTTCATCATGTTGAATAGTTTGTGAATAAGAGTAAAATGAAAATAATATTAACAAGAAAAAAAATCGCATGTTTAAATTTAAAAACAATATAAGTCGTTGTCAATAACCATTTTTGCGATTTTTCTTTTGAGTTCTATTGGTTTAGGATAGTTAAAATATTTTGTAAACCTTTTTAAACCCATTAACAAAAATTTTTGTTCTTCTTTATCACTTAAAGATATAATCAATTCTTTAGCTTTATTAGAAATTAATTCAACAGACTGATAAAGATATAATTGAGTCATTGCAATTTGTCCTTTTTGGTTTTCTTCACCATAGCGATTGCAGTTTTTTTCAGTTCTGAGAATGGCAGATTCAGAAAGATATATTTTTATCATAATGTCAGAAATAGACATTAAAACTTCTTGTTCTTTCTCAATATCTAAACCAAACTTTTTCATACCAGCACCAGAAAGCATTAAAAAAATCTTTTTTAGATTTTTAAGAATGATTTTTTCTTCTTTAAAAACTTTTGATAAATCAGGAATTTCAAATGATGGAATTCCAGATAGCTCATCAGCTACATTTTCAGCTTTACTAATCAAATCAACATGTCCCTTCATCCCTTTTTTAATAAGCATTCCTATGGCAACTAGTCTATTGATTTCGTTGGTTCCCTCATAAATTCTAGCTATCCTCGCATCTCTCCACGCCGACTCCATCGGTGTTTCTTTAGAATAACCCATTCCTCCAAAAATTTGAATACCTTGATCGGCAATATTTTGAAGATCTTCAGAAATAGCAACCTTTAACATTGAACATTCAATTACATATTCTTCGACACCCTTTAATTCAGCTTCTTGATGATCTTTTCCTGAGTCTTCAAGTATTTTAATCCTATCTTCAATATCTTTAGCAGCTCTGTACGTCGCAGATTCACCAATATACAGATCAGTTGCCATTGTTGCAATCTTTTCTTTAATCGCACCGAATTCACTAATTTTTGTATTAAACTGAACCCTTTCATTAGCATAATTAATAGATGAATTAATTATTCTTCTTTCTGCATCTAATGCAGCAGCAGCAAGTTTTATTCTTCCAATATTCAAAGTATTCATCGCTATTTTGAAACCGTTTCCTCTTTCAGAAAGCATATTTTCAACAGGTACTTTTGTGTCATTAAAAAATACTTGTCTTGTGGATGAAGAATTCAAACCTAACTTTTCTTCTTCATTTCCCATTGAAATCCCATTGTTGGGATCATTAGGAACAATAAACGCAGTTAAATTTTTGTCATCTTCAATCTTTGCAAAAACTGTTAAAATATCAGCAAAACCTGCATTTGATATCCATATTTTTTGTCCACTTATTAAGTAATGACCTTTATCTTTACTTAAAACTGCTTTTGTCTTTCCACTGTTAGCATCAGATCCAGCTCCTGGTTCAGTTAAACAATATGCACCAAAATGCTCTCCACTTGCCAGTTTTGGAATATATTTATTTTTTTGTTCTTCATTACCGTATAGTAAAATAGGCATTGTTCCAATTCCTGTATGAGCACCAAAAGCAGTAGAAGTTGATCCAGAACTTCCTGATATATAATCACAAACTAGCATAGTTGAAGTAAATGACATACCCAAACCACCATATTCTTCAGGAATACCAACACCTAGAAAACCTAATTCACCCGCTTTTTTCATAACATCTAGTGTTAATTGAAAATTCTTCTTTTCGAACTCTTCTTTTTTTGACCAAATTTCTTTGTCAGCAAATTCTTTTACAGCATCTCTCATCATTTTTTGTTCCTCACTAAAGTCTTCAGGTGTAAAAATATTTTCACATTGAGTTTCCTTTACGACAAATTCTCCACCTCTAGTTATTTTTTTTTCAATAGTTTCTTTCATTTTTTATTTATAAAATTTCATATATACCTGCGGCTCCTTGGCCTGTACCAACACACATTGTAACCATTCCATACCTTAATTTTCTATTCTTCATTTCATTAATTAATTGTACTGTGAGCTTAGCTCCTGTACAACCTAAAGGATGACCTAATGATATAGCACCACCATTGACATTAATAATATCATTATTAAGGTTAAGTTCATTGATTACAGCCAATGATTGAGAAGCAAAAGCTTCGTTTAACTCAATTAATTGAATATCACTAATTTTTAAATTCGTTTTATCTAAAACTTTTGGAATCGCTTTGATTGGGCCAACACCCATAATTTTTGGTGGAAGTCCAGCTACGCTGTAATTAATAAGTCTAGCAATTGGTTCAATATTATGTGTCTTAATGTAAGATTCACTTGCAACCATTACAAATGCTGCACCATCACTCATTTGAGATGAATTTCCTGCAGTGACTGACCCTGTGTTTGAAAATACGGGTCTAAGTTTTGATAATGCCTCAATACTAGTGTCTTTTCTTGGTCCTTCATCTCGTGTGTGAGTATGATTTCGAGTTTTTTTAATAGAATTTTCATCTAAATAAATTTCTTCAACATTAATAGGTGCAATTTGTGAATCAAATTTTTTGTTTTCAATAGCTGAAAGAGCCTTTTGATGAGAATTAAATGCAAAAATATCTTGATCTTCTCTGTTAATTTTATATTCTTTAGCTACTTCTTCAGCTGTTAATCCCATTCCCCAATAATAATCTTCATTTCCATTTGAAACGGTATTGTATCCAGGTACAGGTTTATAACCTCCCATTGGTATGAAGCTCATACTTTCAACTCCTCCAGCTATAACGCAGTCAGCCATACCAGATTTAATCTTTGCACTAGCCAGAGCTATTGTTTCTAGACCTGATGCACAATATCTGTTTACAGTTACACCAGGGACATCATCAATTTTTAATCCCATAAGAGATATTAATCTTCCAACATTCAAACCTTGTTCAGCTTCAGGCATAGCATTGCCTACAATGATATCATCAATTGTTTTTTTATCAAATCCCTCAATATTACTGATCATGTATTCTATAGTTTCTGCAGCTAATTCATCAGGCCTTTTAAATCTAAAAAAACCTCTGGGAGCTTTACCAACTGCAGTTCTATAGCCTTTAATTATATAAGCTTCTTCCATATTAATTTCTTAAGGGTTTACCGTTTTTTAACATAAATTGTATTCTTTCTAGTGTTTTCCTTTCACCACATAGTGAAAGAAAAGCTTCTCTTTCTAAATCAAGAAGATATTGTTCCGATACTAAAGTAGATTGTGAAAGGTTTCCACCTGCAAGAACATTAGCTATCTTTTTTGCTATTTTTTTATCGTGATCAGAAATATAACCTCCAACTAACATCGAATCGGCACCTACATAAAAAGCGCCTAATGCTTGTTGTCCTAAAACTTTGATATCATTTCTTTGTATGGGCTTTGTGTAACCATTATCATGCATTTGCAGCGCAATTTTTTTTGCATGTGAGATTTGATTTTTCTTACTCATAATAATAAGATCCTTGTTTTTCATCAAATAATTTAATCCAAAACCTTCATGTCCAGATGTAGATGTTTTACCCATTCCTATATTTAAAAAATATTCTTGCAATAAGTTTAATTCAACATCGTTTTTCTTGAATTGATCTGAAGCTCTAAGTGCCATTTCTTTTGTACCTCCACCACCAGGAATTAACCCAACTCCAACTTCAACAAGCCCAATGTAAGTTTCGCTGTAAGCTAAAATTTTGTCACAGTGAAGACATAATTCGCATCCTCCACCAAGTGTATAGCCATGAGGAGCAGCAACTACAGGTATTGTGGAATACCTAAGTTTCATCATAGTATCTTGAAATAATTTCATTGCAAAATTTAACTCATCATATTCTTGTTCAATAGCCATCAAAAAAATCATACTTAGGTCAGCACCGGCAGAAAAATGTTGTCCTTCATTTCCAATTACAATTCCGTGGTATTTTTCTTCGGCAATTTCAATTCCTTTATTTAAACCCTGAAGAATATTTTGGTTGATAGAATTCAATTTTGAATTAAATTCAATATTTAAGATTCCATCACCAATGTTGTTTATTTTACACTCATCATTTTTCCAAATAGTTTGGTCTTTATCTAAATTTTTCAAAACAATAAAGTTTTCTTGACCTGGTTTTTTTACAAAATTTTCACTTGTTTTATCATAAAATTCAATAAATCCATTATTCGATTTGTAAAATGAGTTTATGTCTTTTGAAATAATTTCTTCTATCCATTTAGAGGCTTTTAAATTAAATGATTTCATTAAATCTACACCTTCCTTAACTCCAATGTAATTCCATATTTCAAAAGGACCTTCTTCCCAACCAAAACCAGCTTTCAATGCTGAATCAATACTAGCAATATTATCAGAAATCTCAGGAACCCTGTTCTGAACATAAGCAAACATTTTTGCGAAAACTTCTTTATAAAAATCTGAAGCTCTATCATTCCCGCTTATTAAAATTTTAAACTTATCTGCTCTGTTTTTAGCTTTTCTTGCCTGATTTAGAGTATCAAAATTTACTTTTTTTTGTTCCTTATATTCAAAGGTTTTAAGATCTAATGATAAGATTTGTGATTTTCCGTTTTTATCAACTATTTTTTTGTAAAAACCCTGTTTTGATTTACTTCCAAGCATATTCTCCTTTAACATTCTTTCTAAAAAATCTGGGAGTTTAAATACTTCTCTAGATTCATCTTCAGGACAATTTTCATAAATACCATTAGAAACATGACATAATGTGTCTAATCCTACAACATCAGCTGTCCTGAATGTAGCTGACTTTGGACGACCTATAGCGGTTCCAGTCAATTTATCAACTTCCTCCACTGAAAAACTACCATCCTTTACTAAATGAAAAAGACTTTGAATCCCAAATGTTCCAATTCTATTTCCAATAAATGCAGGAGTGTCCTTTGCTAAAACAGATGTTTTGCCTAAAAATTTTTCTCCATAATTCATTAGAAAATCAATAACCTCATCTTTGCAATTTGGTCCAGGGACTACTTCAAATAAGTTTAAATATCTTGGTGGATTAAAGAAATGAGTTATAGAAAAATGCTTTTGGAAATCATCAGATCTTCCTTCATTCATCATCTTAATAGGAATGCCAGATGTATTTGAAGAAACAAGTGTTCCATTTGATCTGTGCTTATCGACTTTCTCAAAAATCAATTTTTTTATATCTAATCTTTCAACAACAACTTCTATAACCCAATCATAGTCCTTAATAAGATGCATGTCATCCTCAAAATTTCCTAAACTTATTCTATTAATAAATGATTTATCATAAATAGGAGATGGTCTAGATTTTATACATTTATTAAACATTTCATTTACAATTCTGTTTCTAACAACCTTGTCTGTAATTTTAAGTCCTTTATTTTTTTCAATATCATTGATTTCATTTGGTGAAATGTCTAAAAGAAGTACTTCAACTCCAATATTAGCAAAATGACAAGCGATTCCTGAGCCCATAATTCCTGATCCTAAAACAGCAACTTTGGATATTTTTTTATTCATTTAAAAATTTCTTTATTCTTTATTAATTTATTAATTCTATCTACTACTGCGTAAAAGTTCTTAATAGAGTCTTCTCCAACTTCATTTGTTATAGTCTTATTAAACTTCATTACTAGTTCCCTAGCATAGTTTCTAAACTCCATGCCCCTTACAGTTAATTTAATTAAAACACCTCTACCATCTTCAGGGTTCGGAATTCTCTGAATTAAGTTTTCATCCTCCATAAACTTTAAAGTCCTTGATAAACTTGTTGATTCCATCCCCATTTTTGGTCCAAGAGAGGTTGATGGAGTATCTTCTTTTGGGTTTAAGCTTAATAAAGCAAATCCAACTGCCATAGTCCCACCATATTTTGAAGCCTCTTCACTATACATTTTTGAAATAGACAACCAAGTATATCTTAATTCTTGCTCAAGTGTTCTTACCGACATCAAATAAATGTACGAAAATTTACTATGCATGCATAATAAATAACAAAAATTTTTATTTTAACCAGTTGTAAGCATTATGAAATGCATATACCCATGGAGAAATTTTGTTATTCTTCTGATTATTAGGATAATATCCCCAGTTAAAAGGGTAATTTGCTCTTTCTAAATGAGGCATCATAGCAATATGTCTTCCATCTTGACTTGAAACAATTGCAGCATCAAAATTAGATCCATTTGGATTAGCAGGGTAAGAGCTTTTATGGTATTTACCAACGATATTATATTGAGATTCCTTTTTTTCAAAAACAAACTTTCCTTCACCATGTGCAGCCCATATTCCCAATGTTGTATTTTCAAAATTATTGAACATTACACTATTATTTTTGTTTATTGAAACAGCTGTAAATTGACATTCAAATTTTTTTGAATCATTATGATGCATTTTAGGATGAATTTCAAGCTCAGGATAAATTAAACCTAACTCCATAAATAGCTGACATCCATTACAAACACCTAATGAAAGTGTATCTTCATTAGAGAAAAATTTTTTTAAACTATTTCTTGCATTTTCATTATATATGAATGATCCTGCCCATCCTTTAGCAGATCCTAATACGTCTGAATTTGAGAATCCTCCAACTGCAACTAAAAATTTAATATCATCAAGAGTTTCTTTACCGCTCATTAAATCAGTCATATGAATATCGATAACTTCGAAGCCTGCTTTATTCATTATGTAAGCCATTTCTCTTTCAGAATTACTTCCTTTTTCTCTAATTACACCTGCTTTGACTCTCTTGTTAAAACTTGGCTTAAAATCTCCATTAAACCATTTAGGAAACTTAAATTCTAGCTTATTTTTGGATAATGAGTTATATCTTTCTAAAGCTTTAGCTTCAGATGACTGAATAGAATCAAGCATGTAAGATTTTTCAAACCACTTTTTTCTATAATAATCAATATCAAATCTATATTTTTCATTTAAATTAGTTATTGCTATAGAGTTTGATTTGTTAACTGTCCCTATTTTTTCAAACTTTATGTTATTATTAGAAAAAAGCTTTTCAATTTCTTCTTTTGCATGAATAATAATACCATGATTTTCACTAAATAATAATTCTAGGATATCATCATCCTTTGATAAATTAATATTAAGCCCATAGTTATCCGACGCTAAACACATTTCAAGTAATGTAACTATCATTCCACCTGAGCTTATATCATGACCAGAGTAAACTGTATTTTCTTTTATACATTTTTGAATAGTATTAAAAGCTAATTGAAAGTATCCTGAATCTTTTATATCAGGTGCATTTTTACCAATTTTATTTTGTGATTGGTATAGTGCTGAGCCTCCAAGACTATATTTATCAGACGAAAAGTCAATTTTATATATATATCCATCTTCTCCATGTAAGTAGGGTTGAATGATTTTATTAATTTCCTCTGTGTGACCTACAGCAGATATTATAACAGTTCCAGGTGATAATACATCTTTATCAGCGTATTTTTGTTTCATTGACATAGAGTCTTTGCCCGTTGGAATATTTATTCCTAAATCGATTGAAAATTCAGAACAAGCTTTAACAGCCTGATATAACCTATGGTTTTCAGAATCATTATTAGCAGGCCACATCCAATTAGCTGATAAGGAAATTGATTTTAAATTATCTTTCAGAGGAACAAATAAGATGTTAGTTAGTGCTTCAGCAATTGAACTTCTCGACCCTTTTGAAGGATCAATTAAACTTATTATGGGTGAATGACCAATTGATGTTGCTATTCCATTTTTACCATTATAATCTAAACTCATTACACCACAATTATTTAGTGGAACTTGGAATGGACCAGTACATTGTTGTAGTACAACTCTTCCAGTTACACATCTATCAACTTTATTTGTTAACCAATCTTTACATGCAACTGATTCCAGAGATAGAACGTCATCCAAATATGAATAAACTTTTTTAGAATCTAATTTAGGTTCAGAATATGAAAAATCTGAAATAGTATCTTTTAAAATTGTTTTTGGTGAATTACCAAAAAAATCTGATAATTCTAGGTCAATTGAAGTCTCATTTTTTAAATCTGATTTAACTAAAAACCTTCCATTTTCAATTACCTTACCTACTTTATATATAGGCGCTCTTTCTCTTTCACAAATTTGTTTTAACTTATTGAAGTCTTTTTCAGCTATTACTAATCCCATTCTTTCTTGAGACTCATTTCCAATAATTTCTTTTGAGGAAAGTGTTTTGTCTCCAATTGGTAATTTGTCAACTTCTAATATTCCACCAACATCCTCTACAAGCTCAGAAATACAATTTAAATGTCCCCCAGCTCCATGATCGTGAATTGATTTAATAAAATTATTGTCAGATTCAACTATTGATCTAATAACATTTGCTACTCTTTTTTGCATTTCTGGATTTGATCTTTGAACAGCATTTAGTTCAATTCCAGAAGCATACTCACCTGTATCAGTTGAGGATACAGCAGCACCTCCCATACCTATTCTATAATTATCACCTCCTAAAACAATAATTAAATCACCATCATCAATTTTTTTCTTTTTAGAATGTTCTAATTTTCCATATCCAATTCCACCTGCCAACATTATTACTTTATCAAATCCTAAAAGTTTATTTCCTTCTTTATGTTCAAAGGTTAATAATGAACCAGATATTAACGGTTGGCCAAATTTATTTCCAAAATCTGATGCTCCATTAGATGCTTTGATTAAGATATCAATTGGCTTTTGATAAAGCCATTTTCTTTCTTCAAAACCAAACTTAGAATTATTAAATCTTGGATATGGAGTCATGTATACTGCAGTTCCTGCAAGAGGAATTGATCCTTGTCCACCGGCTAATCTATCCCTTATTTCTCCTCCAGATCCTGTCGCTGCACCACTAAAAGGTTCTACAGTAGTTGGAAAATTATGAGTTTCAGCTTTAATTGAGATTACTGATTCAAAGGTTGAGTCTTTATAAATTGATGGTTTTTCTGACAGAGTAGGCGAAAATTGTTGAACTTTTGGTCCCTGAATAAAAGCAACATTATCTTTATAAGCAGAAACTACACTGTTTTTATTAAGTTTAGTAGTTTGCTTAATCATTTGAAAAAGAGATTTCTCTTTTTTAATGTTGTTTATAATGAATGTTCCATTGAATATTTTGTGCCGACAATGCTCTGAGTTAACTTGTGAAAAACCAAATACTTCAGAATCGGTTAAATTTCTATTAATTTTTTTTGATAAATTTTCTAGATATACAATTTCATCATCACTTAGAGCAAGACCTTCCCTTTTATTGTATTCATTAATATTTGTTATCTCAATTGAATCTTCAGGCTCAATTTTAACTGTAAAAATATTTTGATCTAATTTTTGATATAGTTCATTGGTCATCTGATCAAAAGAATTTTTATTGTTAAAAAAAATAAATTCTTCAATTCTTTTAATTCCACTAATACCCATGTTTTGAGTAATCTCAACAGCATTTGTGCTCCATGGCGTTGTCATGTTAGACCTCGGACCAACATATTTAGATTCAATTATTTTACTGGAAATATAACCTGACCCTGAAAAAAGCCATTCTAGTTTTTTGTGGGTTTCGGGGGAAAGTGCTCCTTCGGATTCGACGGCATATACGTGTGAGTTGTCTTTTGTGAAAAAAGATATCATTTTCTAAAAACAAATTTATATTAATTTGTCAAGTAAATTTTGATAGAAAATTAAATATTAATAAAATTTATTAACACTTCTTTTTAAGCTTTGCCAAATAAAATCCATCATAACCCGAATCATGTGGGCTTATTTTTTTTTCTTCAATAATTTTAAAGTTTTTTCCAAATTCATTGTTCAAGAACAAAGCAATTTGTTTTTCATTTTCAGATGGAAAAATTGAGCATGTAACATATACCATTATACCATTATCACTTACAAGCTTACTGTAATTATTTAAAATATTGATTTGATTATTCAATATTCGATTAAAATCCATTCGATTTAACTTCCATTTTGAATCAGGATTTCGTCTAATAACTCCAAATCCTGAACACGGCGCATCAATTAAAACTCTATCAAATTTTTCTTTATTCTTTCTTATAAACTTATTGTCAATAATCTTCGTAGTAATATTGTGAATTCCATTTCTTCTAGCTCTTTTTTTTAGCTCTTTTAGTTTAAATTCATGAATATCTGTTGCAATTATATTTCCTTTGTTATTAAGTAAACTTGCAATGTGGAGAGCTTTACCACCTGCACCAGCACATGCATCTAAAATTTTATGCTTTGTATTAACATCTAAAAATTCAGCTACAAGTTGTGATGATGCATCTTGTAACTCAAAAAAACCTAATTTAAATTCAATGGTTTTAAAAATATTTACTCTTTTTATGACTTTTAATGCATTTGGGCGATCTGGAATTTCTTCGCAATGAATATTTTGGTTATATAGTTTTTTAATAAGATTTTTTTTGGTTGTTTTTAATGTATTAACTCTTAGAACTAAATCAGCTTTATTATTCATTGAGCTTATCTCTTTTTCCCATTTTTTTTCACCTATTTCCTCAATTGCCAATTCGTCGATCCAATCTGGAATACTTTCTCTGTAAACTCTTTTCTTTTCAAGAATATTTTTAGCCTTGTTTATTTCTTCTTTATTGAATACCCATAATTTTTCAAAATTTGTCTTACTGTCTATATTAAAGTAAATCCAGAGAGAAATAATTTTCCATATATTTTTTTTTGTATAACTGTTATTCGAATTAGAAAGCTCATCATAAAGTCTTAAGTATCTAATTATATCATAAGTTGCTTCAGCTACAAAACTTCTGTCTCTTGAGCCCCACTTTTTATTTTTCTTGAATATTAGCTCTATAGATTTGTGAGCATAATACTTATTGTTTAATGTATTATTTAAACAATCAAAAAGGCCATGTAGTAGATTGTAATGGAGTTTCAATTAGAGATAATTTTCTTAAAAATAAACTAATTATTATTTCCTCTAATCTTATTTATCATTGTAATTCTAAAATCTTCTTCAATTCTTGGAAGTCTCAAAACTTTATCAACAGAAATTATCTTTGATAGTTCTTGCATCATACCCTCTCTTATATCAAGCTCATCTCTTTTAATATCATACATCTTTTTAATTAGAGCATTACACTCATCAGAATCAGCTGAGTCATTTTTATAAAGATCTCTTTTTATTTTTCTGTAAGACATCATCTTATTATAAATTTTTTCTTGAGTTTCGAAATAGATTGAGGTAAATTTTTCTTCACTATTGGGTTCTAAATTTAATTTTTCAAGAAGGAAAAGTTTTTGAGCTGCTCTATATTGTTCTTTTGACATTCTCTCTCTTTCTTGTGAGAAAGAAAACATAAAGAGAAAAATAAATAAAAAAGTGATAAAATTTTTCATAGTATCATTCTAAAATTAATAAATCATCTTGATAAGTCATCGTCGAAATTAAATAATCATAACTTTTGGAATTATCAATCATATCATTGGCACTGATATCATCAGAGTATAATGAATTATATATATCATAATCACTAAATATCAATAGATTCTCATCAAATGAATCTGGCTGATCTGGTTTGATAAACATATTGTATGATAAAAAGAGAAAAATTAAAGATGCAGCTGCAGTGCTGATTACACGAATTCTAAAAACACTTTTATTTTTGTTATTTATTTTAGATAAAGTTAATTTATTAAAATAGCCCTCAGGAACAATAAAGTTTTCCTTAATGCCAGAATTTAAATAGATTTTTTTATTGAAATCACTAAAATAATTTTCTGGTACTCTAAAATTTTCTTTTTTATTTAGTTTTTTCATTTAATATATTGACAATGATTTTATTAAAAGGTTTGATTTGATTTTAGTTCTTTTATAATTTTTTGCTTAGCAAGATGAAATGATGCTTTAAGAGCGCCAGTTGTCACTCCAAGAATTTCAGAAATTTCTCTAAATTTCAATTCTTGAAAATATTTCATTTGAAAAACAATTTTCTGTTGTTTAGGTAATCTTGATATTATGCCCTGTAATTTTAATTCAACCTCATCACCATCAAAATAAGGATCTTCTCTTAAGTTATTAACCATAGTATTCATCATGATTTCAGATGAATAAAAATATTTTTTTTCTTTTAGTTTTAAAAAGTTTATAGATTCATTATATGCAATTCTGTAAATCCAAGTACTAAGTTTACTTTCACCTTTAAAACCTTTGATTCCACGAAATACTTTAATGAAAACATTTTGAAGAATATCATCAGTATCATCATGATTTAAAACAATTCTTCTTATCTGAAAGTATACCTTTTCTTTATACTTATTGAGTAAAATTTCAAAAGCTTTATTTTGCTTAAAAGGATCTTTTAAGTCTTTAATTAATTTATTTTCAAAATCTTTCAAAGAAATACTTTTTGATTTTGACATAAAAAATCTGATTTAGTTTATTTTAAGAACAAAGCTATTTTTACTTTCTATTCTTGTAAAAGCTTTCACAATTTTTTAATAATTATTTCTTAGTTGATATAAAATTGTTTAGAGCTTCAATAATGTTACTTTGATTATCAATTCTTGTTTGTAATCCAAAAACCCTATTATGACCAATAGTTGTTAATAGATTGTGCTTAAAACTGACTTTACTGTATGGCATTAATTTTGGATTATTCATAATATAAACACCTTTTGTAGTAAATAGATATTCCATTAAATTAGGGCTTTTATTGCTCTTAAAACCAAACAATACATTTTCACCAACTGGTACTTGAAAGGGAGTGTTTTTTAAAAATCCTTTTGTATGCCATGTTTTTATACTAGCATGTCTTTCGCCAATTTGTACTAGCGCTATTGCTTCAGTTGGAGGAACGAAATTATTTCCTAAAACACTCTTTAACTCAGAAACATCAACAGAAGAATCAACTTGAGCAACATTTCCATATTTTTCACCTAGAGTTAATATTTCAGATTCAAATAGCCTAACTTCATTTTTAACACAAGTTTTTAGATAGTCAATCATTTCAACTTTAATTCTGATTACATATGCCATAATATCACTTAAACTACCGATATTTGAAAGACTTTCCATAGACATTCCTACACCAAAACCAGCACCTACTATTCCGCTTATTGCTCCAAAAGATTGTTTTGAGTTGTCGATAATTTTTGAAGCTGCGAATGTCACAAGTACACCAAGAGCAGCGTTCCACGCTTCCTTTTTCTTTTGTTCTTGTAGTTTCTTCTCAAGTTCTGCAAGTTGAGAGTAAAGCCCTACGCAAAAAGCCATTACATCTTTCTCTGCTTGAGACCTGTTCTCAGACATTTCTAGATATTTATCAAAACAAAATTGCACCTCCATGTAGCTTCGCCCTTTATCTAGTAACAAATTTGATTTAACTGTTCCCAGCATAAAATAAGCTTCAGCGCTTGGTTCAGAAAGAATAATATCTCCAACTTGTTTTTCAGCTTCCAGGTATCTACCTCCTTGTATTGACATTTCAATTAATGGATTCATAATTATGATTTTTCTTAAAGTTAAAAAAAAAAAATAATTGAACTAAAAGAAGAATATATGCCTATGTTTTAGTTTAATTAAATGACTGTAATTTAATAAGCTTGGAATAATATCCATTTTTATTAATTAGTTCATCATGATTTCCCTTCTCCACAATTTTACCGCTATCTAAAACGATGATTTTGTCAGAATTTTTGATTGTTGATAATCGGTGAGCTATAACAATTGAAGTTTTATTCTTCATCAATTTCTCTAAAGCGTCCTGAACTAACTTTTCAGACTCTGAGTCTAGTGATGATGTTGCTTCATCTAAAATAAGTATTGGCGAGTTTGATATAACGGCTCTTGAAATGGCAATTCTTTGCTTTTGTCCACCAGAAAGATTAGATCCATTATCCCCAACATTATATTTATATTTTTCTTCATATTCATTAATAAATTCATAAGCATTTGCAATTTTTGAAGCCTCTATTAATTTATGTTGACCTTGATTTTGATTGCCTAAAAGAATATTTTCTTCAATTGATGCGTTAAAAAGAATAGATTCTTGAGTAACAATACTAATTAGGTTTCTTAATTTTTTTAGAGACAAGCTTTTTATGCTTTTACCATCTATCAAAATATCTCCATTGTTAAGTTCATAAAATCTAGGGAGTAAGTTAATTAGTGTAGATTTTCCACTTCCCGATGCACCAACAATCGCAACCATTTCACCTTTTTTAACTTTAAAGTTTATCTTATTTAAAACATAATTCTCATCATATTTAAAATCAACGTCTTGAAATTCAATCTCTTTTTTGAATTCTTCCACATCAAAATTTTTATCATTTTCTTGATATTCACTGTGCATATCTATAATTTCAAATACTCTTTCTGCTGCTGCATTACCTTTTTTTAATGAATAAAAAGCTTTGCTTAAAGATTTCGCTGGTGTTAAAACACCATAAGCCAATCCCATATAAGTAATAAAAGCAGCAGGTTTTAATTCCATATCAATAAGTACTAATTTTCCACCATACCACAAAAGAACTCCAATGACTAAAATACCCAGAAATTCACTTAAAGGAGCTGCAATATTTTGTCTGTTAATTAATTTATTTGAAAAATTTAAATACTTGGTATTAGTTTTATCAAATTTGTTTACAAAAAAATTCTCAGATAAAAAGGTCTTGATTATTTTTATACCATTAATTGTCTCTTCAGTGATTGACATTAGTTCTGCTTGTTCTTTTTGAACAACTAAAGATTTTCTCTTCAAGCTTTTACCTATGTAAGAAATAATAAATCCAGAAACTGGAATAAAAAACAAAACAAAAAATGTAAGCTTAGAGCTAATAATAAACATTGCACTCAGAGTAAATAAAATAGTTAGTGGATCTCTAATTAAAATCTCTATAATTGATAAAAATGAATTTTGTAACTCCATAACATCAGATGACATTCTTGCAATTAAATCTCCTTTTTTGTTTTTTGCAAAATAATCGATCGGTAATACTATTATTTTGTTATAAATACTTTCTTTCAAATCTTTTATAACTCTGTTCCTAATTATAGTTGAAAAAAATAAAGCAAAATAACTTGCGACATTTTTTAAGAAGAACAACACTATGACAATTCCAACAACAAAAAGAATAGCTTTTTGATTGTCATTTCCTGAGTAAGAACTAACCTGAAAATTAAGCCAATTTTCAATAAAATTTCCAAGACTCTCAGATTTTGCTAATATAGGTTTAACTGTAATTTTTTTTGAACCATTGAATAATACTTCAAGCATTGGCATTAATGATAAAAATGCTACAGCGCTAAAGAAAGCATATAAAACACTAAAGAATACATTAAGAATAAATTCTTTTTTATAAACTAAAACATGCCTTAAGACTCTTTTAAAATACATTTTAATATTTAGTAAAATTTTCTGTTAGTTTGTCTAATTTATTGTCTAATTCAATATTTTTTAATTCAAATTTATTTTTGCTCCCTAATTTTGTATTTACACTAAAGTAATACTTTATTTTAGGTTCTGTTCCACTAGGCCTGACAGCAACTCTATATCCTTTATTCGATTCAAAAATTATCATATTAGTTTTTGGTAATTTAATTTCAGATTTTGATCCAGTTGTTACATTAATTTTAGTTGAGGACGCATAGTCTTCTACAAATTTTATATCATCATCTAATAATTTTTTTGGGGGATTCACTTTAAATCCATTAATGATTTTATTTATTTCATCAGCTCCTTTTTTACCTTCTTTTTTAAGTGTGAATAGTCTTTCTTTGTAAAAACCATATTTAATATAGCATTCTATTAGTCTATTATAAAAACTACTGTTTTGAGATTTTAATTCAGAACAAATTTCACATGCTAATAAAGAAGAAGTAATTGCATCTTTGTCACGAACAAAATCTCCAATTAGATATCCAAAACTTTCTTCACCACCACCAATAAATTTCATCTCTGGATAGTCATTAATCATTTTTCCAATCCATTTAAATCCTGTAAGAGATTTAAAAAATTTAATATTATTCAATTCAGATATTTTATCCATCATTGGAGTTGAAACTACAGTAGATGCAATAAATTTATCATTTAGTTTATTTTCTTTACTCAATAAATAATCTGTCATAACAACCATAGCTTGGTTACCGTTAATTAAAACATATTCATTGTTGTTGTTTTTTACAGCTATACCAAACCTGTCGGCATCTGGATCTGTCCCAATAATTATATCGGAATCATATTTTTTACCTAAAATAATAGCTTGTTCTAACGCGTTTATATCTTCAGGATTTGATGAGTTTACATTCGTAAAATTACCATCAGGAATCATTTGATCTTCAACTAATTTAACATCTGAATATCCAGAGGATTTAAGTATCTCAGGAATTAGTTTAAATGATGTTCCGTGAAGTGCAGTAAAAACAACTTTTAATTTTGATCTGTCAGAATTTCCAATTCTAGCTGTTTTGATACTTATTTTTTTAAATTTTTCTTCAATATTTTCATCAAGAATTTTTATTAAATCATTTTTTGGAGAAAATTTAATACTTGAGTAATCAGTCTTATTAATTTTTTCAATTATTTCTTTGTCCATCGGAGGAACTATTTGACCTCCATCCTCCCAATAGACTTTGTAACCATTGTATTCAGGCGGGTTGTGGGATGCTGTTAGTACAATTCCACAAATACAATCTAATTGACGAACAGCATAAGATATTAGTGGAGTAGGTTTTAAAGAATCAAAAATAAATACTTTTATATTGTTTGCTGAAAAAATATTGGCAACTTCTAAGGACAGCTCTCTACTATTATTTCGACAATCATGGCCTATAACAACCGAACTTTTCTCTCTTTTTAAATTGATAATATCAGAGATAGCTTGTGTGTTTTTACCAAAAGTGTATTTATTAACTCTATTTGGACCTACGCCCATTATTCCTCTCATTCCACCTGTTCCAAACTCTAAGTCTTTATAGAAAGAATCATTAAAATTTTCAATGTTATTTAACTTAAGTTTTATTGTTTCTTCTTTTGTGTCCTTGTCAAATGGACTTTCTGACCAGACTTTAAAATTCTGGTTAATTTTTTCACTCATCTAAATTTATCTTTTCTTTAATTTTATAATTGTCAAGTTTTTTATTTCTAAGTATGATTTCCCCTAAAAAGCCAGCCAGAAAAAATTGAGATCCAATGATCATTGAAGCAAGTGCAATGTAAAATTCTGGTCTTTCTGTAATTAATCTTGAAGTTGTATTTATAAAAAGTTTATCAATTCCCAAGTAGATTGAGAAAATTAATCCCGTAACTAAAATAAAGGTTCCAAATAGTCCAAAGAAATGCATAGGTCTTTTTCCAAATCTTTCGATGAAAGACAGGGTTATTAAATCAAGAAAACCTTTTATAAATCTATCAGCTCCATATTTTGTTTTACCGTGTTTTCTTGGATGGTGAAGAACTATTTTTTCGCCGATTTTATTGAACCCTGAATTTTTAGCTAAAACTGGTATGTATCTGTGCATGCCACTAGTTAATTTAATTTCTTTTATCACATCAGACTTATATGCCTTAATTCCACAGTTAAAATCATTTAAATTAATACCTGAAGATAACCTAGCGGCCCAGTTGAACAGCTTGGATGGTAAATTTTTAAATATTACAGAATCATATCTTTTTTTCTTCCATCCAGAAACTATATGGTAATCTTCATTAATTAATACATTGTAAAGTTGTAAAATCTCATTTGGATCATCTTGTAAATCTGCATCCATAGTTACAACTACTTCACCTCTGGTTGATTTAAATCCAGCAGAAAGTGCCATGGATTTACCATAGTTTGTTAAAAATCTAATTGCTCTAGTATTATGAACTCTTTTTGTAACATCTTTAATAATATTCCAAGAATTGTCAGAACTTCCATCATCAATAAATATAATTTCATAATTCAATGATGAATTAGAAAGAGAAGAAACTATTTTTGAATGTAATTCGTCAATAGATTCATCTTCATTATAAAGCGGTATAACAATCGATAAATCCATCATTTAATTTTGGTAAAGTTAGTAAGATAATATCTATTAGTTTTAATTATTGCATAATTATAAAAAAAAGCTAAATTTGCATCCGTTATTATAGAAATGAAAAAAGGTATACATCCAGAAAATTACAGATTAGTTGCTTTTAAAGACATGTCAAATAATGATGTGTTTATAACTAAGTCTGCAGTTGAAACAAAAGATTCAATCTCAGTAGAAGGTATTGATTATCCTCTTGTTAAATTAGAGATATCAAGAACATCGCACCCTTATTATACTGGAAAAACTAAACTTGTTGATACAGCTGGTAGAATTGATAAGTTTAAAAATAGATATGCCAATGTTTCATTAAAATCAAAGCAATCTCCAGTAGAAGAGGCTCCATTTGCACAGGAAGCTCCAATAGAAGAGGCTCCAGCTACTGAAGAAAATTCTTCGAATGATAGTGACGAGGAAGAAAAATAATTTTTATAATTTCTTTACTACTCTTTTTAAATTTAGTTGATTTATGGCATTTGCTTCTAGTCCTGAAATATTTTTAGGTACTATCCTGACACTCATGTCATAATACAATGGAATAATTGGCGAATATCTTCTTATTATATTTTCAAGATTATTACTGATTTTTTCATACGAAATTGACTTTTTATTACCTATTAGTTCGTATAATTTATCAAAATTTCTATCGCTAAAAAATGTATAGTTTGGACCTTTCGGAGTATGATTTTTTGAATAGAATAGTGAAAAATAATTTTCAACATGGGGATAATCAGCTATCCAACTTGCTCTAAATGCATCAAATTTTCCAGTTGCTTTTCCTTGTCTTAGGATTGAAGGGGGTGTAATTTCTATTTGAACTTGAACTCCAATTTTTTGAAGCTCTGATTGAATAAATTCTAAAATATCTAAATACTGGGAGTCTGAAACAATTGTAATATTTATTTCATCAATATCATTATTTGACTTATAAATGGAAATTAATTTTTTTGATAGATCAGGGTCATAATTGTATCTGGGTAAATAAAAACTATTATTCAATCCATTAGGTACAATACCACTTTCAGCAGGATAACCTATATTTTTTCTTAAATATTGCATCATTTTTTTTCGATCTATACCAGAATTAATAGCATATCTAAGTAATGTGTCTTTTTTTATGTTGTTTTGAATATTAAATCCAATATATTCTGTATTTAAGTATGGCGATTTTAGAAGATTATAATTTGAAGAAAATCTAGGGTTTAAATCACCTTTATAATCAAAAATTTGATCAATTATCGAATTTTCAGGTGAACTAACCATGTCTAATCTTCCCGATAGAAGTTCCATGAATTCACTTTTTTTATCAGGTATAAATGAAATTGCTATACCATCTAAATAAGGTAATTTTTGACCAAGAGAGTCATGTTCAAAATAGTTTTTATTTTTTAATAAAACCAATTTTACATTTTCATCCCACTTCTTAAATTTAAATGGCCCAGTTCCAATTGGTTTTTTAGAAAATTTATCACCAAGTACACTTACAATCTCATGAGGAACTACAGAACAATATTTCATGCTTAAAATTCCAAGAAATGGATCAAATTCTTTTTTGAGCTCAATCTGAAATATAGAGTCGTTAATTGCTTTAAAATCCTTTACATTATTAAACACCCAGTACCCAGGGGAAGCTATTTTGTTATCTATTAATCTAGTGAAACTATATTCAAAATCTTTCGCTATTACTTTTCTAGTTAAATTTTTACCAAAAAGTTCAGAATTATGAAAATATACATCCTGACGAATTTTGAATGTATATGTTCTTTTATCCTCACTTATTGTCCATGAAGAAGCAATATCTCCTTTAATTTCTAAATTTTTATCTAATTGAACAAGACCATTAAAAATTTGGTTGACTGGCCAAATATTTCTAAGTGTTGATGAAAATGCAGGATCTAATGAACTAATATTTGAATATTCATTGTATTTAAAAATATTGTTTTCTATATCAGAGTCTTTTTCGCAAGATGAAAGTAAGATTCCTAAAAGAATAATAATTAAAAAACCAATGTTTGTTTTATTAGAGATAGATTTATATTTGCAGAAATTATTCAAAATTGAATGTAGCATTTAAGACATTAGGATGTAAACTAAATTACTCAGAAACTTCTTCAATTTCAAGAGATTTTGAAAATAAAGGATATAATAAAGTTTCATTTAAAGAAAATGCGGATGTATATGTAATTAATACATGCTCAGTTACCCAAAATGCTGATAAAGAGTTTAAATATTTAGTCAACAGAGCAAAAAAAAGCAACCCCAAATCTAAAATTATTGCCATTGGATGTTATGCTCAGTTAAAGCCTAGAGAAATTGGACAGATTGATGGAGTTGATCTTGTTCTTGGTGCTGACAAAAAGTTTGATGTATTAAATTACATTGAAAATAATGAGTCTCATTCGTGTGAAATAAATAATGTTAAATCATTTCAAACATCCTTTTCTCTTGGTGATAGAACAAGATCTTTTTTAAAGGTTCAAGATGGATGTGATTATAAATGTACGTATTGTACTATCCCTTTAGCTCGTGGAAAATCAAGAAGTGGCAAGATTAATGAAATTATAGATAATGTAAAAACACTAGTAGGTAAAGGTATAAAAGAAATAGTTTTAACTGGTGTAAATATTGGTGATTATGGAATAATGCATGGAGACTTAAAAAAAGAATCAACCTTTTTAGATCTCTTAAAAAATATAGATAAAGTTTCTGGACTTGAAAGAGTTAGAATTTCATCTATAGAACCTAACTTGTTAAGCGACGAGATTATTCACCTTGTCAGTCATAGTAAAAAATTTATGCCTCATTTTCATATTCCTCTTCAAAGTGGTTCAGATAAAATACTCAAATTGATGAAAAGAAGATATCTCAAAGATCTTTATGAAAACAGAGTTGAGAAAATTAAAAATTTAATTCCTGACTGTTCAATTGGAGTTGATGTTATTGTAGGTTTTCCCGAAGAGGATGAAAATGATTTTATGGAAACTTATAAATTTTTAGAAAAATTAGATGTATCATATTTACATGTTTTTTCTTATTCAGAAAGAGATAATACTGAGTCAGTTAAATTAAAAAATAAGAACTCTAACAAAATTAAAGGAATTAGAAGTAAAATTTTGAGAGATTTATCGGAATTAAAAAAAAATAATTTTTATAAAAATAATTTAGGAAAAAAGAGAAATGTATTGTTTGAATCTGAAAATAAAAACGGATTTATCCACGGCTATTCAGATAATTATATCAGAGTAAAAACGCTTTGGGCATCAAATCTTGTTGATAATATAAATAATATGATATTGGATAAAATTGATAGTGATAATTTAGTAATAGCTAGAAATATTTAAATTCTCACTCCAACAGGAAGAAGTTTCATGTACTCTCTGTGACTTTTTATAAATTTCTTAATTTCAATATCAGTTGGCATCATCCTTAAGTTTTTTTCTTTGATAATCTCAAATATTTCAGTAAGAAATCTGTCCTTGAAATCATTATCAGCGTCTTTAGGTATTATTATTTTGGTTAAGAATATTTTTCTGTCTTGAAGAGCATATTCAACCTTGGCTAAATTACCATTGATTTCAACTTCAAATTGACGCAAAAAATTATTATCGTTGATATCAAGTGATGACATTAAGATTAGTTGTTTAATTTAGTAGCTAATATACAAAAATTGCTTCTATTTGATTGTAAATGAGCCAAATTAAAGAAAAAATATATGAAGTTTACATGATGCCTGGAATGGCAGCAAATTCTTTAATATTCGAACGAATAATACTTCCAAATAATTTTAAAATCAATTATTTGGAATGGTTAATGCCCTCGGATAATGAAAAATTAGATAATTATGTTTCTAGACTTTCAAAGTTAATCAAAGGGAAAAATATAGTTTTAATTGGGGTGTCCTTTGGAGGAATAATTGTTCAGGAGATAGCTAAAATAATTTCTGTTTATAAAGTTATTATAATCTCAAGCGTGAAAACTAGTAAGGAATTACCTTTTCTCATGCAACTAGGAAAAAATATTGGTGCTCATAAATTTTTTCCTGTTAATTGGGTACAGAGTTTTGAATCATTAGCTCAATTTGCCTTAGGCCCTTCAATCAATAAAAAAATTGAGTTATATAGAAAATATTTATCTGTAAGAGATAAAAAATATCTTAGATGGTCAATTGACAAAATTACTGGATGGAACAATGATAAATATCCTGACAATTTGATACATATTCATGGAACACATGATTTAGTTTTTCCTTCAATTTATATAAAAGATGCAATATTTGTAAAGAAAGCAACTCATGCAATGATTTTAGTTAATGCTAAATGGTTTAATGATAATCTCCCGGATTTAATTAGTAAAAACTAAATTCTTTTCATTTGAGTTTGCATCAATTTAATTTGTTGGGTTAGCATCCCATGACTATCAAGTTTTTTTGCTTCATTTAGCAATTGTGTAGCTTCTCTTTTTCTTCTTTTTTGCATTAAAATTCCTGCAAGACTAAGTTTTGCCATAGCAAGATCTTGATTCATGTTTAGGCCATATTGAATAGCTTTTTTAAAAAATTTTTCAGCTTGAGTTAAGTTTTTTTGTGAGTAGATTATACCAAATAAATAATTATAGTATCCGAATTGTTTTTTTGTTAATGAAGATTCGGGATTTTTAATTTTATTTAACCAGTTTTCAGTTCCATCAAAGTCTTGTTTTCTCATTTTTAAAAAAGCCATAATTAAAATTTCATTTTTAAAATAAAGAAGTAAAAAAATTAAACTCAAAAAAATTAAAGCAATTCCATTTCCGATATTGTCTAACGTAAATTGATAGATGGAATATCCAAATACCAACAAGCAAAGAATTAGTTTATAAATTTTATTAAACATTTAAATTATTTTCAACGAAATTACTAAAAGAAATTTATTCACATTTAGTTTTAATAAAAGTAATTTATTGTATATTTGGCCGAATTTTAAAGATCTCAACTGATGAAAAGAACTTATCAGCCATCAAACAGAAAAAGAAAAAACAAACATGGTTTTAGAGAAAGAATGTCTACAGCAGAAGGCAGAAAAGTTCTCGCATCTAGAAGAGCTAAAGGAAGAAAAAAATTAACTGTTTCTTGTGAGCCGAGCCATAAAAAATAAGTTGATAAAAAAAATATAAAAAAAGGTGTTGCTATTATTAGCAACACCTTTTTTTTGATATATTAATAACCTAAAAAGATGCCCCTAAGAAAAGACTTAAAAAGTATCCTTATTATTGGTTCAGGACCTATTATAATTGGACAAGCATGTGAATTTGATTATTCTGGATCTCAAGCACTTAGATCATTAAAAGAGGATGGTATTGAAACTATTTTAATCAATTCTAATCCTGCAACTATAATGACTGATCCAGTGATGGCAGATCACATTTATTTACTTCCGTTAAACACAAAATCCATTAAAAAAATTCTTTCTAAGCATAAAATAGATGCAGTTTTACCAACAATGGGTGGTCAGACAGCTTTGAATTTATGCATAGAGGCTGATGAAAAAGGGATTTGGGAAGAATTTGGTGTTGAAATTATTGGGGTTGATATTGATGCTATCCAAATTACTGAAGACAGAGAAAAATTTAGATTGTTGTTAGATAAAATTGATATTCCTTATGCTCCTTCAGAAACAGCTTCATCATTTTTAAAAGGTAAAGAAATTGCTCAAGAGTTTGGATTTCCTTTATGTGTTAGACCTTCATTTACATTAGGTGGTACCGGTGCATCTATTGTGTATGAAAAAGAAAAATATGACACTCTTCTCAAAAGAGGCTTAGAAGCTTCTCCAATTCACGAAGTCATGATAGATAAGGCGTTGATTGGATGGAAGGAATATGAATTAGAGTTATTAAGAGATAAAAATGATAATGTTGTAATTATTTGTACCATCGAGAATATGGATCCAATGGGTATCCACACAGGTGATTCAATAACTGTTGCCCCTGCCATGACCCTTTCTGATACCACATACCAAAAAATGAGGGATATGGCTATTAAAATGATGAGAAGTATTGGTGATTTTGCCGGTGGATGTAATGTTCAGTTTGCTGTAAGCCCAGATGAAAAAGAAGACATCATTGCTATTGAAATAAACCCCAGAGTTTCTAGATCTTCTGCATTAGCATCAAAAGCCACTGGATATCCCATTGCTAAAATTGCAAGTAAACTAGCAATTGGTTATTCTTTGGATGAATTAGATAATCAGATAACAAAATCTACTTCTGCATTATTTGAACCCACATTAGATTATGTAATTGTAAAAATACCGAGATGGAATTTTGACAAGTTTGAAGGATCTGAAAGAACATTGGGATTACAAATGAAAGCTGTAGGTGAAGTCATGGCAATAGGAAGATCATTTCAAGAAGCATTGCATAAAGCAACACAATCTTTGGAAATTAAAAGAAATGGTTTAGGAGCAGATGGAAAAGGTTACACTGACTATCAAACAATAATAAGTAAACTTAAGTATGCTAGTTGGGATAGAGTTTTTGTTGTTTATGATGCAATTAAAATTGGTATTTCATTAGAAAGAATTCACGAAATTACCAGAATTGACATGTGGTTCTTAAGACAATTTGAGGAATTGTCAATTCTTGAAGATGAAATTGAAAAATATAATATTGAAAACATTACAAAAGATCTTCTTTTAGAAGCAAAGCAAAAAGGGTTTGCTGATAGACAAATTGCTCACATGTTGGGTTGTTTAGAAAGTCAAGTTCACATAAAAAGAAAAGATTTAAATATAAATAGGGTTTATAAGCTTGTTGACACATGCGCTGCTGAGTTCAAGGCCATGACACCTTACTATTACTCTACTTTTGAGCAGGAAATATCTAGTTCTGATGGTAAAACATATACTCAAAACGAAAGTAAGTCAACCGATCGTGAAAAAGTAATTGTTTTAGGATCTGGCCCTAACAGAATTGGTCAAGGTATTGAATTTGATTATTGTTGTGTTCACGGTGTTCTTGCTGCCTCTGAGTGTGGATATGAAACTATCATGATAAATTGTAATCCAGAGACAGTATCTACTGACTTTGATGTAGCTGATAAATTATATTTTGAACCTGTTTTTTGGGAACACATTTATGATATAATTCAACATGAAAAACCTATTGGAGTTATTGTTCAACTTGGAGGGCAAACCGCTTTAAAATTAGCAGAAAAACTAGATAAGTATGGAGTTAAAATAATTGGAACATCTTTTGAATCTCTCGATCTTGCTGAAGACCGAGGTTCCTTTTCTGAGTTACTGAAAAAAAATAAAATACCTTATCCTGAATTTGGAGTTGCTCAAACAGCTGATGAAGCCTTGAAGTTATCTGATACTTTGAATTTTCCAATTTTGGTTAGACCATCTTATGTACTTGGAGGACAAGGAATGAAAATTGTTATAAATAAAGAAGATTTAGAAGCACATGTGGTGGACTTACTACAAAAAATTCCAAATAATAAACTATTATTAGATCATTATTTGGATGGAGCTATAGAAGCAGAAGCCGATGCCATTTGTGATGGTGAAAATGTTCAAATTATCGGAATTATGGAGCATATAGAGCCTTGTGGAATTCACTCAGGTGATTCTAATGCAACTCTACCTCCTTTTAATTTAGGTGATTTTGTAATGCAGCAAATAATTGATCATACCCACAAGATTGCAATAGAGCTTAACACAGTTGGTTTAATTAATATCCAGTTTGCTGTTAAAGATGATACAGTATTCATTATTGAGGCTAATCCAAGAGCATCCAGAACAGTTCCTTTTATTTCAAAAGCATATAAACAACCATATGTAAATTTTGCCACTAAAGTTATGCTTGGAAAGAATAAACTCAAAGACTTTAAGTTTGATCCAAAATTAGATGGATTTGCAATCAAACAACCTGTTTTTTCTTTTAGTAAGTTTCCTAATGTAGATAAAAGTTTAGGGCCTGAAATGAAAAGTACAGGTGAGAGTATTCTTTTTATTGATGATCTAAAAGATGATGATTTTTATGAAATCTATTCAAGAAGAAAAATGTATTTAACCAAATAAGTTTTGGATTCAATAATTTTAATTCTTTTAGTTTTATCGAATATTGGCTTATTACTCTATTTTTTTTCAAAAAGGAATAAAAATAATCAATCTGATCTTATTCTGAAGATTTCAAATAACCTTACAAATCAAGTTCAAGATATTAGAAAAGAAATTAGTGAAAACTCAGAGAAAAGTAGAGTAGAGATTGAATCAAAACTTCAAAATATAAATAAAGAAATTTCTGAATTTCAAATGAGTTCAAAAACTCAAATGCAGAAACAATTTTCTGATTCTAATAAAATAATTAAGGAAGTAACGGTAGAATTAGAAAAAATTAAAGGAACTAATGAACAAGTTTTAAGTTTTGCTAATCAGATGAAAACTTTAGAAAAGATTCTGGGCAATCAAAAGCAAAGAGGAATATTTGGTGAAATTCAGCTTGAAAACTTATTATCTAATGTTTTACCGCCTGAAATATTTCAAATGCAATACTCATTTAAAGATGGTGGTATTGTAGATGCAATAGTAAAAGTAAATGATAATATAATTCCAATTGATGCTAAATTTTCTCTTGATAACTATAATAAAATGATAGAAAGCTCAGATGAAAATGAAATAAATCTTTTAGAAAAAAAATTCAAAGAGGATATTAAATCTAGAATTGATGAAACAGCAAAATATATTAGGCCTCAAGAAAAAACTTTAGATTATGCATTCATGTTTATACCTGCAGATGGATTATACCAAGACTTATTAAATAGCAGGGTAGGAAGTCTTAAGATTAGATCCAAAGAATTAGTTTCGTATGCATACCAAAAAAAGGTTATGATTGTTTCACCAATGAGTTTATTTCCGATGCTTCAAATTACTATGAAAGCTCTTAATAATTTAAAATTTGAAAAATCAATTGAGCTTGTTATTAAGAATGTTCAAAATTTGTCAGATCATCTAATAACTTATCAAACATATCACAATAAACTTGGAAATACATTGAACACTGTTGTTAACCATTACAATAGAACTTCAGATGAATTCAAAAAAATTGATAAAGATGTTATGAAGATTTCTGAGGGTAAATTTAATATTGATTTTCAAAAACAATTGATAGATAAGACTAGAGATAACGATTAGTCTGCAATAACAATTTTTTTATTCAATGCGTATCTCAAACCATATTTCATTGCATAGCTATAAAATAAATCACCAATAATTGTGTAAAGAAAAAATGGAAGAGCAATGTAATAGCAAAGAATGAAGCCTTCAATAGTTTTTGGATATCCAAGTATCCAAACTCCAAAATTTGACACAATGAAAAAAGTAGTACTTGAAAGTAGAATGGAGTAATTATTTATTTTTTGAAATTTAAATCCGACAAAGGTTATAGCAATAAAACTAAGGTAAACAAAAAGGTTTACCATGGATAAGCCTAAAATCAAATCAGAAAAAAATAAGCCAATGATTGGTATTAAATAAGTTAAAATTTTGTTCTTAAAATGTATTGTTGAGAATAAAGCTATAGCAGTTATTGGAGTAAAATTTGGTGGATGAGGAATTAACCTAGATATAATAGCAATTCCAATTAGTATTATAATAAAATTCAATTTCTTCATATCAATAACCTGTATAATTAAAAGGTGTAATTGAAAGCATTTCTTTTTTTACATTTTCAGAAATAGATAATTGAGATATGAAATCAATAAAAACCTTTTCATCAATTTTAGCATTATTTCTTGTTAAATCTTTAAGTAACTCATATGGTTTATCAACTCCTTCTCGTCTTAAGATTGTTTGAATTGCTTCAGAAATTACAATCCAATTTTTTTCCAAGTCTTCAGTTATTATTTGTTTATTAACAACTAATTTATTTAAACCTTTCATGGTAGATTTAATTCCAATAATTGTATGACTAATTGGTACACCTACATTTCTTAAAACAGTACTATCAGTTAAATCTCTTTGCAGCCTAGAAACAGGAAGTTTTGAAGATAAAAATTCAAAAATTGCATTAGCATAACTTATATTTCCTTCACTGTTTTCAAAATCAATTGGATTCACTTTGTGTGGCATAGCAGATGAACCAACTTCATTTTTAATAATTTTTTGTTGAAAGTAATCCATAGAAATATATTGCCATAAATCTTTATTTAGATCTAGAATTATAGTGTTTATTCTTTTGAAATTATCAAATAATCTAGCCAAATTATCATAGTGTTCAATCTGAGTTGTTGGGTATGATAGTTTTAAATTTAGTTTTTTAGCAAAATTATTAGAGAAATTAACCCAATCTATTTTAGGAAAGGCAACTTTATGAGCATTCATATTTCCTGTAGCACCACCAAATTTACATGATATAGGTATTGTTTTTATAACATTAAATTGTTCTATAATTCTAGATTTAAAAACATTTATTTCTTTACCTAATCTTGTTGGACTCGCTGGTTGTCCGTGTGTCCTTGCTAACATTGCTATATCGCTATAATCCTTTACTTTAATTGATAGCTCATTTATCAAATCTTCAATTATTAAGTAGTATGAAGGTAAAAAGTCTTTAATTGATAGTGGAATTGCAGTATTATTAACATCTTGAGAAGTTAGCCCAAAATGAATATATTCACTATAATTTTCAAAACCTAGATCATTAAATTTTTCTTTAAGAAAGTATTCTACTGCTTTAACATCATGGTTTGTTGTTTTTTCAATTTTCTTTATCTCAATTGCATCATCATCTGAGAATTTCTCATAAATATTTTTTATTAATTTATTATCACTAGATTTCCAATTACTTAAGCCTGGTATTTCAACTTCAGTTAATGAAATAAAATACTCAATCTCAACTAAAACTCTATATCTAATCAATGCTTTTTCTGAGAAAAAATTTGATAAATTTTCAGTTTTTGATGAGTATCTTCCATCAATTGGTGAAATGGCATTTAAAGATTTTTTAGACATAAATTAATATGTAAAGATAAGTATTTATATAGAAGTATTATTTTCTGTTAAGAAGTTTATATTCTTCATAGCATTGGCTAATTGCTTCAAGAATTTGAAGATCATTTGCAGAGAGAATAAAACTTTCTGAGTAACTACAGTTTCTCAAAATTTCATTGAGATCAATTTTTTCTACCTGAAGGAGTTCAACTAGAGTTTCTCTATCAAACTTAGAGCTAAGAAGCTCTCTGATTCTAAAATCTTCTTTCATTAGTTTTAATTTTCTAAACTGTTTAGGTTTTTTACCAAAAAGATTATAGAGGTAGTCCAAAGGATTAAAAATTGAACCAAAAACTTTTGAAATAGCTCCAGGATTTTTGGATCCAGCTTCGTAACCCCTTGTTGGTAATCCAGGTATACTGTATCTGTAAGATTTACTTATCGGGACATTTTTAGCATCTATTTCTAGATATCCGGTTAGTTGATAAGGAGAAACAATAACTTCTTCTAGGGCATATGCAAGTTCAGTCAATCTAATCTTGGAATTTTTAAATTTTATTAGGTCATTAGTAACTCTGATCTTAATAGATTTAAAACCTAGATAAGAAAAATATAAAGTATCATTAACCTCAACGTCTATTTCAAAACTTCCTGATTTGTCTGTTATAACACCTACTACCTTATTTAAATTTATGACATGAACATTAGATATCGGTTTTGAATCTGCATCATTTTCAACAATACCAATAACTTTTTCTTGAGAAAAACTCTTTACAGATAATAAAACAAAAAATAAAATTTTAAGAAAGTTTAATTTCACTGCAGTAAACATACATCAAAATATATTTTTCTTGAAAAAATCAATCATAAACTTTTCCTAAAAATGATATTAATTTATTGATTGCAATTGATCTATGACTTATTTTATTTTTCTGGGCTAAACTCATTTCTGCGAATGTCTTATTATAATTTTCAGGTATGAAGATAGGATCATAACCAAATCCTTTTTCTCCAATAGGTTTATGGGTTATATTACCGTTGATTATACCTTCAAATAATTTTAATTTTCCTTTTATATTTAGAGATATAACCGTTTTGAATCTTGCTTTTCTATTATTTTCATTACGAAGATTAGTTAACACTTTATTTATATTTTTATTAGAATCTCTATCCAAACCAGAATATCTAGCAGATTTTACACCGGGTAAATTATTTAGAGCTTTTATTTCAAGACCAGTATCATCAGCAAATACATTAGTTTTAAATTTTTTATAGATAAAATTAGACTTAAAAATTGCATTTCCCTCCAATGTTTCTTCATTTTCCGGAATATCATCAAAAAAATTTAAGTCATTTAAACTAATAATTTTAAAATTTGGTGGCAGTATTTTTCTTACTTCACTAACTTTATTTTCGTTATGGCTTGCGAAAACTAATTCCATAATTTTTTAATGTTTAATTTGTAAAGTTATAAAAAGTCTATTTTGAATTATCCTTATGTAATTGAAGTTGTTATTCCACTTCCAATTGACAATACATTTGATTATTTAATCTCTGAATCTGAATTTGAATTAATTTCAGTAGGGTGCAGGGTAGTTGTAAGTTTTGGCAGTAAAAAACTTTATACTGGTATTGTTCTAAGTAAATCAAAAAATGTAAATATTGATTTCAATCTTAAAGAAATTAAATTTATTGTTGATGAAATTCCCTGTGTTGGAGTTTCTCAAATTAATTTTTATAAATGGATAAGTAACTATTACATGTGTCCTATTGGGACTGTCTTTGATGCTGCTCTTCCAAAATCATTACTGATTAGGAGTGAAACAGTAGTCAAGCTAAAAAATGATAATTCACACGATAGTTTATCGGAAAAATCTATTCATTTATTGGAGGTAATAAACCAAAATCAAGAAATCCTTGTGAAGGACTTGTCTCGAATTTTTGGTAATTCAATTTTAAAAAATGTAAATGAATTAATTTATAAAGATATTATAGAGATTAAGCAGGAAGTTTATAGTACTTATATTGAAAAATATCAGATATTCTACTCTTTAAATAGTAAAATAAAATTCGAATCAATTAGTCTAAGAACCAATAAGCAGAAAGATGTTATTGATTTTTTTCTAAAAAATAATCAAGAACAATATTTTTCAAAATCAACAATATTAGATGCTTTAAAAATTTCTTCAAGTGTCATTGATGGCTTAGTTAGGAAAGAATTACTGATTAAAAATAAGCTTAAAGTTGATAGGTTAAAATCTGAGTTTGAAATAAAAGAGAAAAAAATTAATCTATCCCAAGCTCAGCTCAAGGCTTTTGATAATATTAAAAGTGATTTTCAAGAAACAAATGTTGTTAATTTAATGGGTGTAACATCATCTGGTAAAACTGAAGTTTACATTTCTTTGGTTAAAGAATATTTAAAAGATGGAAAAAGTGTACTTTTTCTCGTCCCTGAAATAGCTTTAACTACACAACTTGTATTTCGATTTAAGGAATATTTTAGCTCTGAGTTAATAGTTTATCATTCTTCTATTTCATCCAATATTAGGTATGAGATATGGAAAGAATTAAATTCCAATAAATCTCCTAAAATTATATTAGGTGTACGTTCATCAATTTTTTTACCTCATAAAAATTTAAGTTTAATTATTGTCGATGAAGAACACGAAAATTCTTATAAACAGTTCGAACCTAATCCAAGATATAATGCTAGAGATTGTGCAATTTACCTTGCTAAATTCTTAAATATTAATTGTCTTTTAGGATCTGCAACCCCAAGTTTAGAAACGTATTACAACTCAATTAATAATAAATTTTCATTAGTAAAACTTAATGAAAGATATGGTAATTTTTCGCCTCCCGAAATTAAATTAATTGAACCATCTAAATCTGATAGAAGTTTATTTTCAAGTGAATTGCTTAAATATATTGAAAATGCATTAAGCTCTGATAATCAGGTGATCTTATTTAGAAATCGTAGAGGTTATTCAACTTATTTAAAATGTTCTGCTTGTAATCATGTTAATATGTGTCCGAATTGTGATGTTAGTTTGACTTATCACTTAAATGATAACCTGGAAAAATGTCATTATTGTGGTTTTTTTAGAAAGATGTCAATTAATTGTAATTCATGTTCGCTTCCAACAATGAAGAAATGCGGTGTAGGTACTCAAACTCTTGAAAGTGAATTTTCTAAGCTTTTTCCTAATGTAAAACTTGCAAGATTTGATTATGATACAACTCGATCAAAAAAAAATCTAAAAAAAATTATTAATGATTTTCAAGATAAAAAATTTCAAGTTTTAATTGGAACTCAAATGATTGCGAAGGGATTGAATTTTAGTAATGTTGATTTAGTTGGGGTAATTGAATCTGATTTTCTTTTAAATTACCCAGATTTTAGATCACATGAAAAATATTTTCAGTTAATAAAACAAGTTTCAGGAAGAGCGGGGAGATCATTGTCAAGAGGAAAAGTCGTTATTCAAACCAATTATAAAAATCATTATATTCATCAAAGACTCATTGATAATAATTATATGGAATTTTATAATTTTCAATTGAATCAAAGAAAAGAATTTAATTACCCCCCGTTTTCAAAACTCATTAAAATATCAATAAAATCAAAAAAAGTAGAAGTTTTAAACACTTCATCTCAATGGATATACAGTGCTATTAAAAATATGATTGATTTTCAAATTTTAGGTCCAGAGTTTCCTATTGTTAGTAGAATAAATAATTTCTATATTAAAGTTCTTCTTATTAAAATTGATGATTTTGCTTATTTAAAATCTACCAAAAATAACCTGTCAAAACTACTAAAACGTTTTGCTGAATATCCTGAATTTAAATCTGTTAAAATATCTGTAGATATAGATCCCTACAATTAAATATAAATTTATTTTGTAAGTAATGATATAAAAACTATTTTTGCCCGACAAATTTTGTTTATGAGTCATTACGAATCAGTTTTCATTCTTAACCCGGCCCTTTCCGAAGATCAGGTTAATGACGCTATTAAAAGATATGAAAAACTCCTAAAAGACAATGATTGTAAAATTATTGATGTTGAAAATTGGGGATTAAAAAAATTAGCCTACAAAATTCAAAATAAATTAAGTGGATTTTATGCTTTGATTGATTTTGAACATAATGGGGATTCGAATATCATTAATATTTATGAAACTGAGCTTAAAAGAGATGAGAGAGTAATGAGATTTCTTAATGTTAAATTAGATAAAGATGCCAATGACTGGGCTGTAAAAAGAAGAAATAAACTTAAAAAAGAAAAAGCATAATGGCTGAAATGGATTTAAATACTAATCAAGGCGAAGTTAGATACTTAACACCACTTGATATTTCAACTAAGGGCAAAAAAAAATACTGTAGATTTAAAAGATTGGGTATAAAGTATATTGATTATAAAGACCCTGACTATTTATTAAAATTCATTAATGAGCAAGGAAAAATATTACCTAGAAGATTAACAGGAACTTCTTTAAAATTTCAAAGAAAAGTTTCTGTTGCAGTTAAAAGAGCCAGACATTTAGCTTTGCTTCCATATCAATCAGATTTATTAAAATAATTACTAAATGGAATTAATTTTAAAAGAAGACGTTGAAAATTTAGGTTTTAAAGATGATCTGGTCATTGTTAAAAATGGATATGGTAGAAATTTTTTAATACCCCAAGGTAAAGCAGTGCTAGCAACCTCATCTGCAAAAAAGGTTTTAGCTGAAAAAATTAAACAATCACAAAATAAGCAGAAAGAAGCTATTTCTGAAGCGCAAAAAGTTGTTAAAAAACTTGAGAAGTTAGAGCTTAAGATCTCTGCTAAATCTCTTGAAAGCGATAAATTATTTGGATCAGTAACTAGTGCTGACATTTCTAAAGAACTATCATTTAATGGGTTAAACATTGAAAAAAAATGTATTCATTTATCTTCAAATATCAAAAAAACAGGTACTTACACAGCAAAAATCAGACTACACAGAGAAGTTTATTTTGATTTGAATTTTGAAGTGATCAAATCTGATAAATAATTTTATTTTTTTAGAGTTTCAATTTATTTAACTTTGACTATATGTCAATGAAACCTACAATTCCTAAAGGAACTAGGGATTATCATCCAGAAATAGTTTTAAAAAGAAATTATATTGTAGATATAATCAGAGATGTATTTACAAAATATGGATATCTAGAGATACAAACTCCTTCTTTCGAAAAAAGAGAAACATTATCCGGTAAGTATGGTAATGAAGGTGATAGATTGATATTTAATATTCTAAATTCAGGAGAAAAGGTAAGAAAAGCAGATATTAAGGCCTTTAATGAAAATAAAACGACTGAGTTTATAAATTCAATTTCAGAAAAAGCTCTAAGATATGACCTTACAGTACCATTAGCTAGATACGTTTCACAACATCGGAATGAAATAAAATTTCCATTTAGAAGATTTCAAATACAAAATGTTTGGAGAGCTGATAGACCTCAGAAGGGAAGGTATCAAGAGTTTACTCAGTGCGATGCTGATGTTATAGGATCAGATTCAACATATTTAGAATATGAAATGATTCAAATGTATTATGATGTTTTTAAAAATCTTGGCTTTCAAAAAATTCAAATAAAAGTAAATCACAGAGAAATTTTGTCATCTATTTGTAGAAAAATTGAACTAAATGATAATTTCATTGATTTTGTAACCATTCTTGATAAGTTAAATAAAATAGGCTCTGAAAAAGTTATATATGAGCTAAAAGATAAATTAGGTTTAAAAGATAAATTTTGCCCATTGTTAAAACAAATTTTTGAATCTAATAATACTAGCCAGGCTTTATCTTTAATAAATGAACAATTTATTGATAATGATAATTCAAAAAAAGCATTAAGCGAATTAAAGACTCTTCTTGATTTAACACTGAACAATAAATTTGATGTTTTATTTGATTTAACTCTTGCAAGAGGACTTGATTATTACACTGGTGTAATCTATGAAGTTGTTTCACTTACTAACTCTGAAATTGGTTCAATTGGAGGAGGTGGTAGATACAAAAATTTAACTGAAAGATTTAATGCTAATAATTTATCTGGAATTGGTATATCATTTGGTCTTGAAAGGATATATCATTTAATGGATGATAATAATTTATTTCCTGAAGAAATTAAATCACCAAATGACATTTTGATAATAAATTTTGGAAACGAATTTATTCATGATATTTCTTTTATTGTTAACGAGTTAAGAACCGAAAGGAATGTGTCAATTTATCCTGATTTTGTGAAGTTATCTAAGCAATTTACATATGCAGATAAAAATAAATATAATTACGTATTAATTTATGGAAAAGAAGAAGCAGAAGAGAAGGTAATTAAGATAAAAAATTTAAAAACAGGAGATGAAATAAAACATGAATTGAATGATTCAATAAAAAATTATAAGTTTTAGTAGCGAGGGGGAGACTTGAACTCCCGACCTCCGGGTTATGAATCCGACGCTCTGACCACCTGAGCTACCTCGCCAAATGAGGCCCAAATATATAAACAATATAGGTAGGTACAAACTGAGTTTAAAAAAAAAAAAAATAATTCTTTTCAACATCAATTTTAATATATATATTGGCCAAATGTCTGATAAAGTAAAATATGAATTAGAGTTTCCTATATCCGCTTCCCCAAACATGTTGTATCAGTACATATCATCGGCTTCTAACCTTTCAGAGTGGTTTGCAGATAATGTTAACTCAAGAGGGAAAGTTTTTTCCTTTTTTTGGGATGGTTCAGAAGAAAAAGCAGAATTAATTTCATCAAAAAATAATGCTTTTGTTAAGTTTAGATGGCTGGATAATGAAGATGATTCCTTTTTTGAAATTAAAATTACTGTCGATGAAATTACTAAAGATGTTTCATTAATAGTAACTGATTTTGCTGATGAAGATGAGGTTGAAGAGTCTAAAATGCTGTGGGATAGCCAAATTTCGGATTTAAAAAGTGTTATTGGTTCTTCTTGATAACTAACTATGATTAATTTTAATGGTAATATTGTAAATGAAAGCAATCAACTTTCTAACAATAGAGGATTTCTATTTGGAGATGCTGTTTTTGAAACTTTAAGAGTTATATCTAATTATATTCCTTTTTGGGAAGACCATTATTTTAGATTAATGTCATCAATGAGGGTTTTAAGGTTTAATATACCTAATTCTTTTACTCCTGAATTTTTAAAAAATGAAATACTAAAATTAAATAGTACAAGTAATTTAGGTTTAAATTCAAGAATTAGGATTACAGTTTATAGGAACTCACCTGGAAGGTATAAACCTATTACTAACGACATTGGTTACATTATAAATATTGATAGAATTGATGATTCAAAATACTTCATAAAAAAAAAAGAGGTTAAAGTAGATCTTTATAAAGACTACTTTATTAGTAATCAATTAGTTCATTCAATTAAATCAAATAATAAGTCTATCAATGTTCTAGCGTCAATATATGCAAGTGAAAATGATTTAGATAATTGTATTCTTCTAAATGATAGAAAAATGGTTTGTGAATTTATTAATGGAAATTTATTTTATATAAAAAATAAAAAAATTTATACACCTGATTTGAAGTCGGGGTGTTTAAATGGTGTTTTGAGAAAAAACTTAATTAATATTATAAAATCTAATGGATTGGTTATTGAAGAACTACAAATTTCTCCATTCGATCTTGTAAGTGCAGATGAGTTGTTTATAACTAATGTAATTCAAGGAATTGTTCCTGTGACTAATTATAGAAAAAAAACATATGTTAATGAAACAGCCATAATCTTGAATAATTTACTTAATGATTCTATTAATTATAATTAGGATTTTCAGGGCTGTTTGACCATAACTTGTAGTAATCACCAAATTTTTCAAGATTATTTTTCCATAATAGTTTTTCAAAACCAAAAATTTCTTTTGTAGAGTAGGTTTCCGTTATAAGCCAAGATTTTTCATCAACTTCATTTTCCAGTTGAGTTTCATCCCATCCTGAATATCCAATAAAAAATTTTATTTCTTTTGGATTAATTTTTTTATCTATTATTAGTTCTACAGCTTTTTCAAATTCATTTCCCCAAAATATTTCATTTGTAATTTTTGTGCTTTTTTGAAATAATTTTGTCTTTTTATGAATAAAGTGTATTGTATCTATCATGACAGGTCCACCTTTATAAATTGGAATATTTAATTCTTTATTCCCAAAATTTATATCGGATAATAGATAGTTTGACTTTTTATTTAATATAAATCCAATGCTTCCTTCATTATCATTTCTTACAATTAATATAACTGCCTTGTTAAATTCTAAATCATTAACAAGTGTATAGTTTGATATTAAAATTTTGCCCTTATACAATTAAATAAATTTTATTTCACTTTTGTAATTTCCATTTAAATAATCACTACCACTAATAGATTTTTTTCCTTCAATTTTAAGTTGCTTAATTTCAATAGTTCCTTGTTTAGTGATTATTGAAAGTTTTTTTGGTTCTTTTAATGATATTTTTCCTATCTCTTTTTCTGTAGTTGAAGTTCCCACACTTACATCGTAAATTAAAACTCTTTTGTTTGTTTTATTTTCAATAGTCCAAGCACATGGAAAAGGAGATAATCCTCTAACGAAATTATATATATTAATTGCTGAATCATTCCAGTTTACTCTAGTGTTTTCTTTATTAAGCTTTGGAGCTTGAAGTAAATTTTTTATTGTTTGTTGTTTTTGTGTTGTAATGTTTTCTTCACCAATTAATTCTATAGTTTTAGTTATAAATTCATTACTCATTTTTTTTAGTTTTATATAAAGTGACTCAAAATTGTCGTATTCATAAATTGGTGTTTTTTCTTGTAGTATTATATCTCCTGAATCAATTTTTTTATTTATGAAAAAACTTGTTAGTCCTGTCTCCTTTAAACCATTAATTAAAGCCCAGTTTATGGGTGCAGCTCCTCTTAAATTAGGAAGAAGTGATGCATGTATATTGATTGTGCCCAATTTTGGAATTTCCCAAATTTTTTTTGGCAAGAATTTAAATGCTACAACAACAAATAAATCAGCTTGATATTGCTTCAATTCTTTGATAAATTCCTTATCATTTAAAGATTGAGGTTGAAGTAGATTTAAATCATTTTCAATTGAATATTTTTTTACTTCACTTAAATTTATTTTCATCCCTCTTCCAGATTTTTTATCAGAGGAAGTAACTACGCACAGTAATTCATGGTATGAATTATAAAGTGAATCTAAACTTTCAATTGCAAAATCTGGAGTTCCAAAGAAAATTATTTTAAGGCCCTTTTTCATTTACAAAAATCTTTTTAACAAATTTAATTCTTTCCTCAATACTTGAATTTGGTATTTCTATCAAATCTAAATCAAAATTTTTATAAGTTTTTAATAATGATTTATGAATATTTATACATTCCTCAAAGGTTTCATATCTCTCAGAATCATTCACATATATATCTTCCCAAGGCTTTAAAATAAAAATATGATTATAAGATATTTCTCTTGATTTATTAATAAGATCTATAGGAATTTCAATTGTTTTAAAATCTAAGTATGCTAATACATCAATCGGCCCTCTGTCATAAACTATAAAGTTGGAAGAATCAACTTCTTGTTCATATTGTTCAAATCTCAATTTAAATAATTCCTTACTGAACTCTATTGGGTTGTTTAGAAAGTATTGCTCAATACCCTCATTCCTCATTCTTTGGGTAAGCTCTCTAGAGATCTCATCAAAACAATAAAAACCATGTTTTTTAAGTTCAGAGACGAGAGATGTTTTACCCGTAGAAGGTCCACCAGTAATTAAAATCTTTTTCATCAAATTTTATTATCTGTAATATAAAAATATAATTTGTCATTATATTTGAATTCAATGTCAAAAAAAAGCGATTCTTTTTACAATAATCTTAAAACTAAATTAAACGAAACTCACGATTGGCCAACTGATTATGTTTTTAAATTTATAGTAGAAAATAAGGGCGAAAAGATTAATCAAGTAGAACTAGAATTTAAAAAATTCAAAACAAAAATATCAAGGAAAATTTCATCAAAAAATACTTATGTAAGTTTAACAATTATTGTAAAATTAAGTTCTGCTGATCAAGTAATTAAAAAATATAAAGATGTATCTAAAATTGATGGAATAATTTCTTTGTAGGAAAAAAATATTTAATTTTAAACAAAATCATAAATTTTGATAGAAAACTTAGAATACAATAGTGATAGGGAAGACCTAATAATTCCTGAATATGGTCGTCATATACATAAAATGGTTAATCAAGCAATTGAATGTAATAATAAAGGCGAAAGAAATAATATGGCTAAAGCCATTATTGGCGTGATGGGTAATTTAAACCCTCATTTACGTGATGTACCTGACTTTCAACATAAACTTTGGGATCAATTGTTTATTATGTCTCAGTTTAAACTTGATGTAGATTCACCTTATCCAAAACCTTCAAAAGAAATTTTTGAACAAAAACCAGAAAAATTAAATTACCCTCAAAATCATCCAAAATACAGGTTTTACGGAAATAATATAAAAAAAATGATTGATGTTGCTGTGAGTTGGGAAGATGGAGAAATGAAATCACAATTAGTTTATGTTATAGCTAACCACATGAAAAAATGTTTTCTTAATTGGAATAAAGATACTGTTGAGGATTCTGTTATATATGAGCATTTGTTTGAGCTCTCAAACGGTAAGATATCTCTAGATTCATCAAGTCCTGCATTATCTGATTCAAAGGATTTGATTTCTGTTTCACACAGGAAAAATTCAAAGTCTGGTAAAAAAGGTAAAAAACCATATAGAAATTATAAAAGAAAATAAATGAATTCTTTCAAAGTAGAAGGAAGTATAAAGCTAAGTGGTGATATAATTCCTCAAGGTGCAAAAAATGAGGCTCTTCAAGTCCTGTGCGCTGTTTTATTAACAGAGGAGGAAGTTATAATCGAAAATGTTCCAGAAATAATTGATGTATTAAGACTTATTGACCTCCTTAAATATATCGGTGTTGAGGTCAATAAACTAGCTAAGAATAAATACTCTTTTAAATCTCATTCAATAGATCTTAATAAGTTAAATTCTGATTCTTATAATGATAAAGCCAAAGGTTTAAGAGGTTCTATTATGATTATTGGACCATTGTTATCAAGGTTTGGTAAAGCATCGATTCCAAAGCCAGGTGGCGATAAGATAGGTCGAAGAAGATTAGATACACATTTTGACGGACTTATTAAGCTAGGTGCAAAATTTAATTATGACAGTCAGAATTACATTTATAATGTTGATGCGTCTTCATTGAAAGGAAACAATATTCTTTTAGATCAGCCCTCTGTTACAGGTACTGCTAATCTTATAATGGCATCTTCTTTAGCAGATGGTGAAACTATAATTTATAATGCTGCATGTGAACCATATATCCAACAACTGTGTATTATGATTAATAACATGGGTGGTAAAATTTCAGGAATTGGTTCAAATTTATTGAAAATTAGTGGTGTTGATTCACTTGAAGGATGTAAACATTTAATTGAACCAGACATTATTGAAATTGGAAGTTGGATTGGACTTGCTGCATTAACCCAAAGTGAAATAACCATTAAAGGTGTTAATTTTAAGTATTTAGAACAGATTCTTAATGTTTTTTCAAAACTTGGTTTATCTTTCGAAACTTCAGGAAATGATTTAAAAATACCAGCTCATACTAATGGTTATGAAATACAAAATTATATTGATGGTAGCATATTAACTATCTCAGATGGGCCATGGCCATTGTTTACACCAGATTTATTAAGTATTGTTCTTGTAGTAGCAACTCAAGCTAGAGGAAGCATTCTTATTCACCAAAAAATGTTCGAGAGCAGATTGTTCTTTGTTGATAAGTTAATAGATATGGGTGCAAAGATAATTTTGTGTGACCCACATAGAGCTACTGTTATTGGTCATGATTTTAAATCAAAATTAAAATCTACAACGATGACATCCCCTGATATAAGAGCTGGAATATCACTTTTAATTGCTGCTCTCTCAGCAAAAGGCACTAGTATAATTCATAATATTGAACAAATTGATAGAGGTTATGAAGATATAGATATGCGTTTATCTAATATTGGTGCTAAAATTGAACGAATTAAAAATTAAATTAACGTTTACTTATTTTATTTCCTGTAATATGCCTTTGCATTTTACATTTAAACCTCGGGGTAACACCTTCAGGATAATGTATCAAATTTTTATGTTTAGTTTTTCTACCTTGAACCCTCTTTCTCCAAAGCTTAAAACTAGAAGATTTGAGATTGTTTCTCATAAGCTTAATAACATCTCCTTCATTTATTCCAAATTGTAATAATATTGCGTCAAAAGGAGTTCTATCTTCCCATGCCATTTCAATAATTCTATCTAAATCTCTCTGATTCATTAAAGATTTTTTAAGTATTCGTCTGCAGTTTTTAGCAATAAAGTTCTTTTACTTTCTTCCATTCTGTCAAAACTACTTACTAGCATTCTCATTCTAGGATTTTTTATGAAAAATTCTCTTTGCTTATCCATAAAATTCCAGAATAACGAATCCCATATTTTACACCAATCTCCTTTTTTATAATTACTCATCTTTAGAATATAGTTGCTACTGCTTATGTATGGTTTTGTTGACATCATGCCAGAATCTGAGAACTGACTCATTCCATAAACATTTGGAACCATAACCCAATCATATGAGTCAATAAACATTTCCATGAACCACTTATAAACTTCGTTTGGTTCAAATTCGCATAAAAGCATAAAATTTCCAATAATCATTAATCTTTCAATATGATTTGCATATGCACTATTATTTATTTTTTTTATAGTATCATCAATTGGTTCAATACCTGTATCACCATTATAAAATGAATTAGGTATTTTTCTGCCGAAATTCCAAAAATTTCTTATTCTTTCTTTATTACCTACAGCAATATAGACACCTCTTATAAACTCTCGCCACCCTATTATTTGTCTCAAAAAACCTTCACATGAATTTAATCTAATATTGTTTTTATTATAAAAATGTAATGATTTTTCAATTACATAATTTGGGCTAATTAATCCAGAGTTTAATAATGGAGAAAGGACACTATGATTTAGTATTGATTTTTCTTTTAATACAGCATCCTCATAAGGCCCAAATTCATCAAATCTATTTACTAAAAAATCATCAAACCATTGTTTAGCTTGTTTAAAATCTGTTGGATATATGAATTTTTCAATATTTCCTGGATTGTTTTTGAAATAATCATTAACGTATAATTCATTTTTAACTCTAATTTCATCTTTTTGAAATTTTTTTAATTTTGGTGCTTCTTTATCTTTAGGATATTTTTCTCTATTCAAATCATCATATGTCCACTTCCCACCAGCCGGTTGGCCATTGTTTATTAAGATATTTAATTCAATTCTTTGCTTCTTATAAAATGAGGTTTGAAAGAATTTTTTTTTCTCACTTCTAAAAAATGATTTTAAGGTATCTTCTGAAGTAATAAAAGATGGGTTTTTATGAATATTTAATTTAATTTTATTTTTTTTTGAATGCTTGAATATTCTTCTTGACAACCAATCATCATTAGGATCATATAGGTTAATTTCATTTACATTAGTTAATTGATCAATTAGAATTCTTATATCAGATTCTTTTTTGAAAGAATCTATGTATAAAACATTTTTCCCCCTTGAAAAAAGGTAACTTTCATATTTTTTCATTGAAATTCTATGAAATAGAATTTTTTGTTTATGAAACTTAAATTGGTTAAAAAATAAATATTCCTCAACAATAATAAAATATTTACATTGATCAATCATCTCAGATTGTTCAAATAATTGATTAGGAAATATAATAGCTGTAGATTCTTTCAAGATACTGCTTCTTTATATGCTTTTAAGCATCTTTCACGGGCTAATTTGTGATTAACAATTTCTTGAGGATATTTAGTAGTATCATACTCAGAAATCCATTTTTTTATATATACTTTTTCTTTATCAAACTTTTTCTGTTGTTCGTATGGATTAAATATTCGAAAGTATGGTGCAGCATCAACACCACACCCAGCTACCCATTGCCAATTTCCAATATTACTTGATTGTTCATAATCAAACAGCTTTGAAGCAAAATATTTTTCACCAATTCTCCAATCAATCAAAAGATGTTTACATAAAAAACTTGCAGTTATCATTCTCACTCTATTGTGCATAAAGCCTGTTTCATTAAGTTCTCTCATTCCAGCGTCAACTATTGGATATCCTGTTTTACCTTCACACCACGCATTAAACTCATCCATATTGTTTCTCCATTTAATCTTTTCATATTTAGATTTAAAGCATTGCGTAGTTGTTTCAGGAAAATGCCAAAGAATTTGCATAAAAAACTCTCTCCATATTAATTCTTTCAAAAATGTTTTGTTTTCTGAAAGATTACTTTTTTTAACTAATGATCGAATACTTTTGGTCCCAAATCTCAGATGAAGTCCTAACTTACTTGTTCCATCTGTTTCAGGAATATTTCTGTCTCTTTCATAATTATTAATTATATCATTACTGAAGTTAACTTTAGGTGGTTTTATATTTGATTCATTAATATCAAATATTTTAGTATTAGTATTTAACTTTTTTAATTTTTTGATCTTTGAAAGAAAAGTTTCAGATTTAAAATGTTTAACATCTTTATTTGAGAATTTTTCTATCCATTTTTTTGAGTATGGTGTATAAACAACGTAAGGAGAGCCATCATTTTTCACTACTTCTCTTTCTTCAAAGATTACTTGATCTTTGAAGTTAAAAGATTTGATGTTGTTTGATTTTAATAATTTTTCTATTTCTTTATCTCTTTTAATTGCATAAGGTTCATAATCTTTATTCCAAAAAACTGCATCTATTGAGTTTTCGTTTATTATTTTTTCAAAAATTTTGATTGGACTTCCATAATATACATTTAATGATGAATTAAATTTTATTAATTCCTTATCTAGATTATTTAATTGGCTTTTAATAAAAGCTAATCTGTGATCATTTGTATCTAATTTCTTGGTTATATTTTCATCAAAAATAAAAATTGGATTAACTATTTTACTTTGAGTTAAAGCTTGAAATAGACCATGATTATCGATAAATCTTAAATCTCTTCTAAACCAAAATATAGATTGTGCAATCATTAATTTGTTTCAATAGTTGAAAGTCCACCATCAATTGAAATAATTTGACCAGTCATCCAACTTGATTTTTCCGAAAGCAAATAATCAATAAAGTTAGATATGTCTTCAGGTTGACCAATTCTCTTTAAAGGGTGTCTTTGGGAAGATTTTTCAATTTTTAAATCGTTATTCAAAAATCTATTTGCCAGAGGGGTGTCAACTAAAGAAGGCGCTATAACATTCACTCTAATTTTGGGTGAAAATTCAGCAGCTAATGATTTTGCAAGACCTTCCACACCTCCTTTAGCAGCAGATATACTTGAGTGAAAAGGCATTCCTCTTTGAACTGCAACAGTGCTAAATAAAACTATACTTGATGATTCAGAGTTGTTTAAATTTTTTAGTACACTTTTAATTGATTTAATAAGTCCTATTAAATTGATTTCTAAATCTTCTTTAAAGGATTCAATACTCAAGCTTTTAAATGGTCTGAGATTGATACTTCCTGGGAGATAAACAAAGCCATCAATTGATTCTGGAATTGATGTGGTATCTAATTCATCATTAAGAACATCATATTTGATATAATTAACATTTTCCGGAATAGAATTATTTGATCTGCAAGCAGCATAAACATTATGTTGATTTGATATTTTATTTAAAAGTGATGATCCTATGCCAGATGAACCACCTATTATAAGTATGTTTTTTTTCATGATATTTCTCCAAATATTTCAATTAACTTGTTTTTTCTGTACTCAAAAATTTCATTGAGTTGATTTCTTATAAAAAGACTGTTTAAAAATTCACCAAATATTCCTCCAGGAATTTTGTAATGTATAACATCTTCCATTTCTATTCCGTTTTCTATCTCTTTAATAAAATGTTTGTGATGCCATAATGAATATGGACCAAATCTTTGTTCATCAACAAAATATTTTTCATGCACTACATGCGTTATTTCAGTAACCCATTTTAGGGGAATATTCATAATTGGTCTTACTATATACTGTATTATTTGACCTTGATAAACAGATCTAAGATCACAGTCAGTTATCTTAAATTTCATGTAATCAGGTGTTATGGTTGATAAATTTTTTGGGTTTGAAAGAAAACTCCAGCCTTCTTCAATTGTTATAGGTAAATGTTGTTTAGTATGAATTTTAAAAATTTTCATAATATTTGTAAAAACCATACTAAAACAAAAAACATGCAAAAGTATATTATCACGTTTTTAATTTTATTGATGTCTAATTTTTCACTAGCACAAATCTCTTCCCCACAGGCAAGTCCAAGATCTAAGATCTTTCAAAAGGTTGGTCTAGTAGATATTTCAATTGATTATTCAAGACCATCAAAAAAAGAAAGAAAAATTTTTGGAAATATAGTTCCCTTTAACGAAGTATGGAGAACAGGAGCTAACCAAGCAACTGCAATTTCATTTTCTGAAGATGTAAAAGTGAACTCTAAATTATTAAAGGCTGGGGAGTATTTTTTATATTCAATTCCTGATTCTGAAAAAAATGGATTAAGTCTAATATTTTATGAGAAAAATAAAAACTGGGGAGCTCTTAAAGAGATTGATGAAAACAAGGTTTTACTAAATGTTTTTTCAAGTTTTATTACATTACCGTTTACTATTGAAACATTTACCATTTCAATAAATAATATTTCTAATAACGGAGCTACATTAGATTTTGCTTGGGACGATCAATTTATTTCTTACAATTTGGATGTTATGACAACTGAAAAAATGAAAAAACAGATTGACAATGTAATGTCAAATAATCCAACAAAAAATGATTTAAGCTCTGCTGCAGTATTTTATATGGAAGAAAATATAAATATTAAACAAGCTATGAAATGGATTAATCTGGCTTATCCTGATAATAAAGAACATAGATATTGGCAGTATAGATATAAATCCTTGATTTATGAAAAAGCTGGTAAAATGAAAAAAGCTATTCAATATGCAAAATTAGGTCTTGATGATGCTATTAAAACTGGTGGCCCTGACGGAGTAAATACTTTAAATAGGCTAAATGATAGATTATTATCTGCTAAATAATTTCAGGCTCTCAAATATAATAGATAACAATATTGTTACAACAGCGCCAATAAAATTAAGCCATAGATAGCTTATATCGATATTAAAGTATATAAAGAAAATTATAGTTTGTGATATACATGCTGCCCAAAATACTGAGTTAGCAGTTATTTTTTTTATAAAAAATGCAACAAGAAATATTCCTAAAATGGTGCCATAGAAAATAGATCCTATAATATTAACTAATTGAATTAGGTTTTCAAAAAGATTTCCAATACTTGCAAAACAAATTGCTATTAATCCCCAAGTAATCGTAAAAAACTTTGACATTTTTAAAAAATGTTTCTCACTCTTTTTTACATTAAGATTTCTTTTATAAAGGTCAACCGTGGTTGTTGCTGCAAGAGCATTAAGTTCTGATGCTGTTGATGACATTGCAGCACAAATTATAACAGCGATTAATAGACCAATAAGACCTCTTGGAAGATAATTCAAAATAAAGTGTAAAAACACATAATCTTTATCATTTTTTTCGATTTTACTGCTTTCGTCAATTAAATCTTTAACATCATCTCTAATTTTCATTTCTTTTTGTTGTAAAGAATTTAAGATTAAAGGGTCATTTAATTTTTCATCTAAAAATAACCTTTGAATTTCATCTTTTTCTAGGTTAAGAGTTTTGTAGTCTTCTTTAAGAGATTCAAAATCAAGTTTACGATTCTTTTCTAAATAGTCAACTGCCTGCGGATTAAAATTTAATGGCGAGTTATTAAATTCAAAAAATATAAAAACTAAAACTCCAATTAATAAAATAAAAAACTGCATTGGGATTTTAAATATTCCATTAAACACTAGACCCAATCTAATTTCTCTTACAGATTTTCCTGAAATATATCTTTGAACTTGACTTTGATCAGTCCCAAAATATGAAAGAGCCAAAAATAGACCACCTGTTATGCCACTCCAAAAAGTATATCTGTTGTTAGGCTCAAAAGAAAAATCTAAAATTTTCATTTTATCTGAAACTTTAGCATAGTCAAAGAGTTTTGATGTTGTTAATTGTTCTGGTAGATTGTTAATGATAAAGAAAAAAACAAAAAATAAACCAAAAAATATAACAAACATTTGTTGCTTCTGTGTTATGTTAACAGCCTTAGTTCCTCCTGAAACAGTATAAATTATAACTAATAATCCAATAATTATATTTAACAATTTTAAATCTATATTTAATACTGATGACAGTATTATAGATGGGGCAAAAATTGTAATTCCAGCTGCAAGACCACGTTGAACTAGAAATAGTATAGCACCAAGAGTTCTTGTTTTCTTATCAAATCTTTTTTCCAAAAATTCATAAGCAGTGAAAACTTTTAATTTATGGTAAATTGGAACAAAGACAATGCATATAATAATCATTGCTAGTGGAAGGCCTAAATAAAATTGGAGAAATCCCATTCCATCGTTGTAAGCTTGTCCTGGTGTTGATAAAAAAGTGATAGCACTAGCTTGGGTTGCCATTACTGAGACACCAATTGTGAACCAGTTTGATGAATTATCTCCTTTAAGAAAAGAATTAATGTTACTATTTTTTCTTGTTTTTATAGCACCATAAATTACTATAAAAAGGATTGTTGATATTAAAATAAACCAATCTAAATTATGCATGGCTTATTGCATTAATAGAAAGAAAAAAATTAAATATATTAGGTTTAGAACTAGAACTATAGAATATTCTTTTTTCCAAAAATTCATTATATATTTTTAGAAGTTTCTTTTAATTTCCACTTACCTTGTGCCTTTAGAGTTTGTTCAATTATATCTCTTACACATCCCATTCCACCATTTTTTATCGAAATATATTCTACAATTGACCTTACTTCTGGACATGCATCATTTGGACATGATGATAAACCACAAATTTGAAGGATAGTAATGTCAGGAAGATCATCCCCCATAAATACAGTTTCTGAGTTATTTAATTTATACTTATCTAAAAACTCATTGTAAATCATTTGTTTATTATCGACTCCTAAAAAAACATCTTTGACCCCAAGTCTATTTAATCTCTTTCTTACTCCTTCATTATTACCCCCACTTATTACACATATTTTATAACCTAAATCTGTTGCAAGCTTTACAGCAATTCCATCCCTAGTGCTGAATTGTCTTAATTCATTACCATGGATATCGACAGTTATAGATCCATCAGTAAATACTCCATCAACATCAAAAACAAAGTTTTTTATGCTTTTTAATTTTGTTTTGTAGCTCATTGTTTATCAAATTTAGTTTTTATAATTGATTCACTTATAGACTTGTACATATCCATATTGAAAGTTAGATTATTTTTCTTTAAAAAAGTTATATGATTCTTAATTGTTTCTAAATCATTTCTAGAAGCTGGTCCAGTTTGAGCATCATAGCTAGAAATGGATTTAATCTTTAGAATTGTTTCTTCACAAAGTGGATGAATTAGATCTTTATCAATGTCAAATTTTTCAAGAAGTTTTTCGCTGGTATATATCAAATGATTTGTAAAGTTATTAGCAAAAACAGCTGATAAGTGACAAATTAATCTTTTATCACTATTCATTATAACTGTCTTTTTAGAAAGTTTATTGCTAAAATCAATTAATTCATTCAGAGTTTCATTATTTGAAGCTTCTATTAAAAGAGGGATTTTATTGAAATCAATAATTCTATCAAAACTAAATGTTTGAAGAGGGTATATAACACCGAATTTCAAATGAGTATTTAAAATTGACATATTAATACTACCTGATGTATGTAAAACTGTTCCTTCAAATTTTTTAATATTTGTACTTACGGATTTAACCGAATTATCAGAGACAGCAATGATACAAAACTTACTTTTTTTTATATGAGAAAAATCACTGGAATAAATATCTGAAAACTCATTAAGGTGCGAGTTTATCCTTTTTGATCTGCCTAGAATTTGAATTAGTTTTAATTTTGGGTTATTGTTTATCTCTTTTGCAAAGTGATAAGCTACCTTACCAGTTCCTATTATAATTACTTCATCAATCATAAAAATGGAAAATTACAATATTTCATTTGAATGTTTTTATTACGTTTGCAAAAAAAATAAAATGTCAAATAAAACTTTTATGATGATTAAACCAGACGCAGTTGAGAGAGGACTGATTGGAAAAATATTAAATGATATTTCAGAGGCTGGTTTTGAAATTATTTCTTTAAAATTAACTCACTTAAGTATTGATGACGCCAGGTTGTTTTATTCTGTCCACAAAGATAGACCATTCTTTAACGATTTAACTCAATATATGAGTAGAAGTCCCATAGTTGCTGCTGTTCTTAAAAAGGAAAGTGCCGTTTCAGAATTTAGAAATTTAATTGGTGATACAGATCCTAAAAATGCAAAAGATGGTACAATAAGAGCAAAGTATGCTATATCAAAAGGGGAAAACTCAATTCATGGATCTGATAGCGATGAAAATGCAGAAATTGAGTCAACTTTTCATTTTCCAAAGTAAGAAACTTTATTTTAGAATAATTTTTTCAATTATTTCTTGTTTGATTTCTTTATTTAAGAGCTTTATAATAGCTCCTTTACTATAAACTATCTCTTGCTTTAATATTGGATTATCAACTTGTATAAATAGATTTCCATTTTTATAGTAAATTGATTTTGTATGTTTATATATTTTATTTCCAACAGAATTTTTCCATGCTTTATTTATTTTAACATTGAAAATTCCATCTGAAATCTTCTTCTGATTTAAAAAATTATCAATCATACTTTCCATTTTATTCGTTTTGAATGTTCTTTTCATAGATTGAAAATTTTTGAAGATAAATTTAAAGTATTTAAAATTTTTTCTACCCTGTCGCTATCAGTATCAGATATAAATAATTGACCAAAGCTCGTATCATTAACTATATTAACAATATTTTTTACCCTATTAAAATCTAACTTATCAAATATATCATCCATTAAGAGAATAGGGGAGCTGCCTGTTTTTTCTTTTAAATATTCAAATTGTGCAAGTTTTAGAGCTATAATAAATGATTTTTGTTGCCCTTGACTACCAAATTTTTTAATACTATAACTATCAATATTAAAAATTAAATCATCTTTGTGAATTCCTGAGCTTGTATATTGTAGTATAAAATCTTTTTTTAAGGAATCTTTTAAAAGCTCTTTCATACTCTTTTCATGTAAATCACTTTTATATGATACTGAAACATTTTCAGTTTCTGATGAAATCTGTTTATATTTTTCAATAAAGTAAGGTTCAAATTCTTCTATAAATGACTTTCTAATTTCATGAATTGGACTAGATAATTTAATCAACTCTTCATCATATACATCGATCATTTCCAGGTTTGTTTTAGTATTGTAATTTGAATTTTTTAATAATTTATTTCTATTCTGTATAATTTTGTTATAATCAATTAATTGATTCAAGTAAGTTTTATTGTTTTGAGAAATTATACTGTCAATAAATTTTCTTCTTTCAAAACTACCGTCATTAATTAGATCAGTATCGTAGGGAGATATTAACACTACAGGGATAAGGCCTACATGACCAGAAAGCTTTTTATAAGCTTTGTTGTTTCTTTTTAAAACTTTTTTTCCACCTCTTTTAATACTACAAACAATTTTTTCATTTTTATCATTACATACAAAATCGCCTTCAATCAACATATAATCATTTTTTTTATTTATTATTTGATCATTTCTTAAATTAAAATAGCTTTTTCCCACACACAAATGAAAAATCGAATCTAAAATATTTGTCTTTCCAACTCCGTTATTACCAACTAAACAATTAATTTTATTATCAAACAAAAATTCTTTGTCTTCTATATTTTTATAGTTTATGATTGATATTTTTTTTATGAAATTAGAAATCATTAATCTTTAGAATCTTATTGTAAATTAAATAAAATAATTAATTAATTATCCTTGTTGATTAGAATAAAATTTTATTTTTGCCTGAGTTATGGCTACATATAAAAAAAGATCTAGAAAAAATATATCTAAGTCTAATTCAAATGCTAATTTGAGCTCAACTAAACAAGTTTTTGAAACTTTAGACGAAAGCGCATCCAAAACTGAAATTTTTGTAAATAAATATCAAAAATATCTTTCTGGTGCTGTATTGGTTTTAGTATTGATTTTCGTATTATATTTTTCTTACAGTAAACTTTTTTTTGAGCCAAAGGCTGAAGAAGCTAACCTTGAAATTTTTACTGCTCAAAAATATTTTAATGAAGCCTCAAATATTGAAAATAATTCTGACTCATTATATAAATTATCACTTGAAGGAGCTGAGGGTAAATTTGGTTTTTTAGATATTATAGACAACTACAAAGGAACTCCAGCTGCCAATATTTCTTATTATTATTCAGGTATTGCATACTTTAATTTGGAGAAATATGACTTGGCTATTAAATATTTAAATGACTTTAAATCAAATGATGAGATTCTCAGCTCTTTGGCCTTGTCTACAATTGGTGATTCATTTATACAACTTAATCAATTAAATGATGGACTTGATTATTTTGAAAAAGCTTTATCAAAGGCAAATGACAACTCTTTTATTATGCCTTTAATTTTAATGAAAGCAGGTGATCTATCCTTATTTCTTGGTAAAAAATCAAAAGCAAATAAATATTTTAATCAAATTAAAGATGATTTTCCAAAATCACAGCAAGCCGATATTATAGAAATGAAGATATCTGAATCTGAGTAGTATGTCTTCAATATTCAAACCAACCCCATCTAAAGTTTTATTAAAACAAGCTAAAAATAAAAAGTTTGGTATAGTTTCCTCTGAGTGGAATCCAAAAATTATTGATAGGCTGCTCGATGGTGTGTTTGGTTTTTTTAAAACTATTGAAATAGAAAGAGAGGATATTATCCATTTTAAAGTACCTGGAAGCTTTGAGTTAATATATGGATGCTCAAATATGAAAAAAAATTTTGACCTGGATGCAATAATTGCAGTAGGTAGTATAATTAAAGGCGAGACTATGCATTTTGAGTTTATTTCTCAATCAGTTTGTAATGGAATTAAAGATTTAAATTTAACTCCCACATGTCCTATTATATTATGCTTGCTTACCGATGATAATATACAACAGTCTATTGAAAGGAGTGGAGGTAAATTCGGAAACAAAGGTTTCGATTGTGCTGAAGCTGCCGCAAAAATGAGCCTTATTTAAAATATTTTTTTGGCACAAATAACATTCCAAAACATTCTCCTCCATTCTTATTAATGTTTTTGTGATGAATTTTGTGAGCCCTTCTTACGCCTCTAGCGTATTTGTTGTCAATATTTCTAAAAATTTTAAATCTTTGATGAATAAAAATGTCGTGAACTAAAAAATAAGTCAGACCATAAAGAAAAATTCCAATAGCAATTGGAAGCCCAAAGAAAAAATTAAAATCAGACCATAAAACAACAAAAATCATACTCACTGCTGCGTAAAAAATGAAAAAAACATCATTTCTTTCAAACCAAGATTTATGATCTTTTTTGTGATGATCCTTGTGTAAAACCCATAAAAAACCATGCATTATATATTTGTGACTAAACCAAGCCATGAATTCCATTAATAAAAATGTAAAAATTAATACTGTTATCCATAGAATTATTTCCATCACAAAATATTTAATCTGTATCTAACATATGATCTAGCTAAAACATCAACTTTTTGATAATTAGGAACTCTAATTCTTTCATTTTTAATTCTGATAAATGATGTTTTTTTTAGTTTATTTAACAGTCTCTTGTAATATTTATAAGCAGCATAAACTCCAAACTTAGAGTTATTTGGAAGTTTTTGTATTCCGATAAGTGCATTCCTAAAATCATTTTCAATATCATTTAAGATTAATTTCTTGGAATCATCATTAAAATTTTTAAAATCAAGATTTGGAAAATATGTCCTATTTAATTCATGGAAATCTGCATTCAAATCTCTTAGAAAATTTACTTTTTGAAATGCACTACCCAAAGCCATTGCACTAGGCTTAAGTTTTTGATAATATTTTTCGTTTCCATCTAAAAAAACTTTTAAACACATTAGACCAACTACATCGGCTGATCCATATATATATTCCTTGTATTCTTTTTCAGAATTATATTTCATTTTTTTTAAATCCATTTTCATGCTTTTCAAAAAAGAATTGATTAACTCATAATCAATATTGTATTTGTTAACAGTATTTTGAAATGAATTTAAAATCGGATTTGAACTGATTTTATTTCTTAAGGAATAATTTAATTCGTCGATGAATCTTTCTAACAACTCCCTTTTATTATAATCATGAAAAGTATCAACAATTTCATCTGCAAATCTAACAAACCCGTATATGTTATAAATATCTTGTCTTATACTTTTTGAAAGCATTTTCGTAGCAAGACTAAAAGATGTGCTATACGAGTTAGTAACATTTTTAGAGCAATCAGCTGAAACTTTATCAAATATTGATTTCATCTTTAATTATCAAATCAGAAACTAATTTTCCTGAAACAATTGAAGGTGGTACACCTGGACCAGGAACAGTTAGTTGTCCACTAAAATACAATTTTTTTACTTTTTTACTTTCAAGTTTTGGTCTAAGAAATGCAGTTTGAGTTAATGTATTTGCCAAACCATATGCATTTCCACCAAAAGAATTATAATCATCTTTAAATTCCTTAATACAATAGCTTCTCTTATAAACTATACTATTTTTAATTTTTTGATTTATTTTATTTTCTATTCTTTTAATGACCAAATTAAAATATTTTTCTCTAGTTTTTTCATTATCATCAAGATCTGTTGCTATGGGAATTAAAATAAATAAATTTTCATAACCTTTTGGTGCAGTATGGTTAAATGTTTTAGATGTAATATTCAAATAAAATAGAGGTGATTTTGGCCATTTTGGATTGGAGTAGATCTCATCAGCGTGATTATCAAAATCAGTATCAAAAAATAAATTATGATGATCTAAATCATTAATTTTTGTATTAAGTCCTAAATAAAATAGAAGCGAGGAGGGTGACCAAGTTCTATTTGACCAATACTTTTCTGAATATTGTCTTAAAATTTTGGGAAGGAGTTTCTCAGTATGTGAGTAATCAGCACCCGAAACAATTATATCACATTTAACAATTTTATTTTTAGTTTTTATACCATGTACGGATTTATTTTTAACCAGAATTTCTTGAACAGGTGAGTTGTTATAAAATTTAACTCCAAAATTTTTTGCTGTAGCAATCATTGATAAAATTACATCAAAAAAACCATTTTTAGGTTGCCAAGTTCCCAGTCCAAAATCAGCAAAATTCATAAAGTTATAAAAAGCAGGAGTTTGGGAAGGTTTGGCTCCTAAAAATAGAACAGGGAATTGTAAAACTGATCTAAGCTTAGGATTTTTAAATCTTTTATTAATCTGACTTTTAATATTTGTAATGAACAAACCAGTTTTTAAAATTGTTTGATAATTAATTAACTCAAAAACTGATTTTCCGGGCATTTTATAAAGCATATTTGAAACCGCGAGATCATAGTTTTCTTTACATTCTTTCAAAAAATCTCTTAGTTTTTTTCCACTACCTTTTTCAATTTCTTCAAAGGTTTGCATAATATTTTCAATTGAGTCACCAATTTTAATTTCTTCACCGTCTTCAAAAATTACTCTATAAGCTGGATTTAGCTTTTTTATTTCATATAAGTCAGAACATTTTTTACCGAAATCATTAAAAAATTTTTCAAAAACATCAGGCATCCAGTACCAACTTGGTCCCATATCAAAGGTAAAACCATCTTGTTTAAACTGTCTAGCTCTTCCCCCAAAATCATTATTTTTTTCGTAAACACAAACCTCAAACCCAGCTTTACCTAGGTAACAGGCAGCGGAAAGCGATGAGAAGCCAGAGCCGATAATTATAACTTTCTTTTTCAATTTAAAGATGGTTGTGCACACGAGAGGAATCGAACCTCCAAGGGATATTTCCCACTAGGCCCTCAACCTAGCGCGTCTACCAGTTCCGCCACGTGCGCTAGAGTAGTGACCTGGCTGGGGTTCGAACCCAGGACCCTCTCCTTAAAAGGGAGATGCTCTACCAGCTGAGCTACCAGGTCTTATTTTAACGCTCGCAAATATAGGGCCAATAAACATATTATTCAATAAATATTTCTCATAAATTTGTAGACATATGAAATCATTTAATCCTTCAAAGAATTTTAATATTATTGTTTTAATTGGTTACATGGGAAGTGGAAAATCAACAGTTGGGAAAAAATTAGCCAAAAAGCTTAATGTTTCATTTATTGATCTAGATAAAGAAATTGAAAAAAAATATGAAAAAACTGTTTCAGAAATTTTTTCCAACTATGGTGAAGTAGAGTTTAGAAAAATTGAAAAAAAAATTCTTACTAAAATTTTAGATTATAAATTTAAATTTGTACTATCAGTAGGCGGTGGTACACCTTGTTATTCAAATAATATTGACTTAATTAAATCAAAAACAAAAAACACATTTTATTTGAAGGTTTCTTTACAGATATTATCCAATAGACTATTTTCAAGAAAAGATAAAAGACCAATTATATCACATATTGAATCTGTTCAAGAAATGAATAATTTCATAGCAAAACATTTATTTGAGAGACATCCATTTTATGAAAAATCGAATTATGTTATTGACTCAAAGAGATCAGATACTATTGAAGTTGTAAATAAAATTATATCAATTTTAAATAATAATTGCCTCTAACTTGTTTTTTTTGAAATTTAATTTGACTGTATCATCAAAATTTGTTGAAAGTGAAATGCCTTTAAAATCAACTTTTACTGGAAATTTTTTATGATTTCTATCAATAAGAACAACAGTTTTAATAATGTTAAAATCATATTCTAACAATTTATTGACAGAGTACATTAATGTTTTACCAGTATTTAGAACATCATCAATTAAAAAAACTTTTTCATATTTTTTAGAACAGTTTAAATCGCTTTTTATATATTTTTTAGGATTAGATTTATCTAAATCAATGTATTTAAGTTCAATTTTTTTTGTTGAAATTTTGGTAAGCCTATCTACAATAATATTTGATATTTTAAACCCTTTTTCTTTAATGCCAACAACTAATATAAACTCATCATTTTGAGAATTTTCAATAATTTGATAAGCAAGCCTGTTACATATCCTAATTATTTTACTGTGATTTACTACTATATTATGCATTAATTTTTAAACTTAAACTAAGATAATAATATTTAGAAAATTGTATCTTGCATCGAAATTAATAATTAAGATTTGAAGCCTATTTTTAGACTACACACCATATCTATATTTTTTATTTTAATTTTCTGTTCTTGTAAAAAAGATGAGTCTAATCAATCAGTTATTCCATTAAATGATTTAACAGAACAATATATAATTGAAAATGATTCAATAGTTCAGTTTATGAAATCACATTTTTATAATTATCAGGATTTTGAAAATATTACATCTTATGATTCTTCTGATATTATTTTTGATTCAATTGTTGGTGATAATATTAATAAAACCCCAATTTTTGACCAGGTTTCAACTATTCAAATTGGAATTAAAGATGAAAATGATCAAATTGTCAATCATAATCTTTATTATCATATTATAAGGAATGGGAAAGGTGAGAATCCCTCTGTTGCAGATTCAGTTTTTGTAAGTTATCAAGGATTATTGTTTGATGGTAAAAGTTTTGATTCAAGAGAAAATCCAATATGGATGGAGGGTAAAAACTTAATAAGAGGTTTTCAAGAATTTCTTCCTCTTCTTAAAAAAGGAGATGTTACAATTAATAGCAATGGTACATACAATTTTTTTGATTTTGGAATTGGATTTGTTATTTTTCCATCAGGATTAGGTTACTTTCAAAATGGTAGTATTTCAATTCCACCTTATTCACCATTAATTTTTAAAGTTGATATGATGACATTTAGCAGAACAGATCACGACAACGATACTGTTCTTACAATTGATGAAGATCTTGATGGTGATCATAACTTTAACAATGATGATACAGACTCAGATAATATACCTAATTATGTAGATAATGATGATGATAATGATGGCGTTTTAACAAGAAATGAGTACGATACAAATAATGACGGTATTCCTGATGATAGCGATGGTGACGGTATCCCAGATTATTTAGATAGTAATTAGATCAGTTTTTTTCTTGAAATCACCTTTACACACTTATCAATGATATTCTCTGAGTTTAATTTATATTTATTCATAAGCTGCTCTGGTGTACCAGATTCACCAAAAGAATCATTTACCCCAACAAACTCCATAGGGCACAATTTATTATTTTGAACTATTAATCTTGAAATTGACTCACCCAATCCTCCCAATATATTGTGTTCTTCGCAGGAAACTAAAGAATTGGTTTTATTTATAGATTTTAAAATAATATCCTTATCTAATGGTTTTATAGTATGAATATTTATTACTTCTGCATTAATTCCTTGACTTAATAAATCTTTAGCAGCAGAAATAGATTCCCAAACTAAATGACCGGTAGCTACAATGGTAACATCACTTCCTTCAATCAATTTAATACCTTTACCAATCTCAAAATTTTGATCTTCTTCAGTAAAATTCGGGACTTTTGGTCTTCCAAATCTAAGATAAACAGGACCATTGTATTTAGATATTTCAATTGTTGCAGCTTTAGTTTGATTATAGTCACAAGTATTTATTACAGTCATTCCTGGCAACATTTTCATTAAACCAATATCTTCAAGAATTTGATGAGTAGCTCCATCTTCACCAAGTGTAATACCAGCATGTGAGGCACAAATTTTTACATTCTTATTAGAATAGGCAATAGATTGTCTAATTTGATCATAAACACGACCTGTTGAAAAATTTGCAAATGTTCCTGTAAAAGGGATTTTTTCTCCAATTGTCATACCAGCAGCTATTCCCATCATATTTGCTTCAGCAATACCAACCTGAATAAATCTTTCAGGAAATTCATTTTTAAATTCATTCATTTTTAATGACCCAGTTAGATCTGCGCATAAAGCCACAACATTAGGATTGGTTCTGCCCAATTCTAAAAGACCAACCCCAAATCCAGATCTAGTATCTTTATTTCCTGTATTTATATATTCATCCATATCAATAATCTTTTAAAGTCTCTGGATTTTGATCCAATGCAATTCTTAATTCTTCATCATTTGGAGCAACACCGTGCCACTTGTGAGTACCCATCATGTAATCAACGCCATTTCCCATTATAGTATTCATAATTATTACAATAGGTTTACCTTTACCAGATTCATTCTTCGCTTTTAAAAATACATCTTCAACTTCTTCAATATTATTGCCATTTTTTATTTCAAAAACAGTCCATCCGAAGGATGAAAACTTGATCTTTAAATCACCTAAATCTAAAACATCTTTTATGTCTCCATCAATTTGTTTTTGATTGTAGTCGATTGTACAAATAATATTATCAATTTTATTTGCTGATGCAAACATGATTGCTTCCCAATTCTGACCTTCTTGAAGTTCACCATCACCGTGAAGAGTATAAACAATACTATCATCTTTATTTAATTTTTTTGTGATGGCAGCTCCAATCGCAACAGACATTCCTTGACCTAATGAACCACTGGCAATTCTAATTCCAGGAAGACCTTCATGAGTTGTAGGATGTCCTTGTAATCTTGAATTAATTTTTCTAAAAGTATTTAATTCTTTTACAGGAAAGTAACCAGCTCTGGCTAAGGTGCTATAATAAACTGGAGAAATATGACCATTAGAAAGAAAAAATAAATCTTCGTTTTTTCCATTCATTTCAAATTTCTCATTTCTTTTCATTATTTTAAAAAATAAAACAACAAAAAATTCAGTACATCCAAGTGACCCACCAGGGTGACCAGATTTAACATTATTAACCATTCTGAGAATATCTCTTCTAACTTGAATAACTAAATTTTCCAATTCATTCATCTAACAAAAATATAACCTTTTGACTCATATCATATAAAAAATTAGCTAAACTTTCAATTCATTTATGTTTTTACTTGCAATCAGATTGTAATTCAATTACTTATTGAATTATATTTGAAAAAATGAAATTTAGTATTTTAAAAAAAGATATTGATACTAATGCACGAATTGGAAAAGTATCAACTGATCATGGTGAATTTGAAACTCCAGTTTTTATGCCCGTCGCAACCTCAGCTGCTATCAAAGGAGTTCATAATAAAGACTTAAAAGAAAGTATTTCTCCAGATGTTATTTTGTCTAATACATATCACCTTTATTTAAGACCAGGAAAAGAAATAATTGAAAATGCGGGTGGATTACACCAATTTATGAAATGGGATAGAAGTATCTTAACCGACAGTGGTGGATATCAAGTTTATTCTTTATCTAACAATAGAAAAATTAATTCTGATGGAGTTAAATTCAAATCACATATAGATGGGTCATATCATTTTTTTACACCAGAAAATGCAATAGACATTCAAAGATCTATCGGAGCTGATATAATAATGGCATTTGATGAATGCACACCATATCCATGTGAAAAAATATATGCAAAAAAATCAATGGAGCTAACCCATAATTGGTTAGATAGATGTGTAAAAAGATTTAATACAACAAAATCTAAATACCTTCATAATCAAGTCCTCTTCCCAATCGTACAGGGTGGGATGTACAAAGACCTAAGAAAAATGTCTGCTCAACATATTTCTTCAATGGATTTAGATGGTAATGCTATTGGAGGATTGTCTGTTGGTGAGCCTCATGATATTATGTATGAAATATCAGAAATTGTATGTGAAATATTGCCAGAAAGAAAACCCAGATATTTGATGGGTGTTGGTACCCCATTAAATATTATTGAAAATATTTCCTTAGGAATTGACATGTTTGATTGTGTTATGCCAACTAGAAATGCAAGAAACGGAATGTTGTTCACTTCAGAAGGTACTATAAACATTAAAAATAAAAAATGGGAAAATGATCACTCTGTGATTGATTTAAATGGAAATACATTCGTAGATAATTTGTATTCAAAAGCTTATTTAAGACATCTTTTTAGTATAAATGAAAATCTAGGAAAGCAAATCGCTACAATTCATAACTTAGGTTTCTATAAATGGATAATTGAAACAACAAAAAATAAAATTCGTGAAGGGAAATTTTTATCTTGGAAAAAAAATATGGCTAAAAAATTGGATATTAGATTGTAATGAAGATTTTGGATTTATATATAGTTAAAAATTTTTTCTCAACATTTTTGATGATGTTTTTATTGTTCATTCCAGTTGGAATTTTGGTCGATATTTCTGAAAAGATTGATAAATTTAAAGAACATGATTTGACTCTTTATCAAGTCTTGGATTATTATTCAGATTTTGTTTGGTATTATGGTTATTCCTTAATTCCAATTTTTGTTTTTCTGTCAGTTATTTGGTTTACATCAAAGCTTTCTAATAATTCTGAGATCGTTGCAATATTAAGTTCGGGAGTCTCATATAATCGTTATTTAAAGCCATTCATTGTATGCGGTATAACTGTATCATTTATTACATTTATTTCTGGGATGTTTATTGTTCCAAAAAAAAATAAAAGTTTTAATGAATTTCAATATAAATATTTGTCAAAAAATAAAAAAGATAGAAATGTTTCAAAGCTTCATAAACAAATTAATGAAAATGATTTTATTTATGTTAGTTCCTATAATCCAACTAGGAATCAAGCATATAATTTTTCATACGAAGTTTTTGAAAAAAATAAATTAACACAAAAAATATTTTCAAGAAATATTCGTTGGATTGAAGAAGATAGCATATATAGATTAACAGATTATTTTAGTAGAAAATATAAAGATGAAAATGAAATTATTGAAACAAAAAGGATTTTTGATACAATTTTTAATTTTTCTATTAGTGATCTTTCATCTGTCACATACCAAGCTAAAACATTAAATATGTTTGAGTTAAATGAATTTATTAAGGAAGAAAAAGCTAGTGGTTCTCCAATTCTCTCCAGTCATTTGCTAGAACGAAACAAAAGATATACTCTTCCTATCACAATTTTGATTTTAACTCTCTTAGCAGTTATGGTAACTTCAAATAAAAAAAGAGGTGGTATTGGAGTTAACTTAGCTTTTGGAATAGTCCTGGCTTTTGTTTTTATTTTTTTTGATAAACTTTTCTCTGTTTTAGTTTCAAAATCTGATTGGAATCCCAATATCGGAGCTTGGCTACCAAATTTTGTGTTTTTATTAATTACATTTTACATACTTAAACTTGTAAAAAAATGATTTTTAACTATATAATTTCGATTATATTTGAAAAATATTTATGGAGTATTTAGATTTTGAATTACCTCTGAAAGAGCTTGAAGATCAATTAGAAAAGTGTAATATCATAGGAGATGAAAGTAAAGTGGACGTAAGAGATACATGCAGGAAATTAAAATTAAAAATTGAAAAAACTAAAAAAAAAATATATTCAAACATAACTCCATGGCAGAGAGTACAGTTGTCTAGACATCCATCAAGACCTTATACTTTAGACTATATAAATGCCTTGACCGATGGAACTTTTTTAGAACTACATGGAGATAGAAACATTTCGGATGATAAAGCTATGATTGGCGGTTTAGGAAAAATCGATAATCAATCTTTCATGTTTATTGGTCAACAAAAAGGGTATAACATAAAGACCAGACAGTACAGAAATTTTGGAATGGCAAGTCCTGAGGGTTACAGAAAAGCTTTACGTCTGATGAAACTGGCAGAAAAATTTTCAATTCCTATAGTTACCATGATCGATACACCAGGCGCTTATCCTGGTATTGAGGCTGAAGAAAAGGGCCAAGCAGAAGCAATTGCTAGAAATCTTTTTGAAATGTTTAATTTAAAAACTCAGATAATTTGTCTGGTAATAGGTGAGGGGGCCTCTGGTGGAGCATTAGGAATTGGAATTGGAGATAAAATCATGATGTTAGAAAACACATGGTATTCTGTTATTTCACCAGAATCTTGTTCTTCAATTTTGTGGAGAAGTTGGGATTATAAGGAAAGAGCAGCTGAAGTTTTAAAACTAACACCTGAAGACATGAAAAAAAATAAATTAATTGATAAAATAATTAAAGAACCTTTGGGTGGAGCTCATCAAAATAGAAATAAAGTTTTCAACACAGTAAAAAAAGAGATTTTAGTTTCTTTTGATGATCTTAAAAAGATTTCAACTGCAAAACTACTGGAGGAAAGGTCAAATAGATTTACATCTATGGGCGTTTTTAATGAGTTAAGCTAGTACTATCAACATTATCCTCATAGTTATTAACATATTTATGTTTGCTTAAAATGGTATTAATTAGTACTAATTAATTAATCATTTTTTAAGTTTAAAGTGTGAAAAGTATTAGAAACATAAGTTCAGCATCCAATTCAAATCCTGGTTCTGTTTATTCAATTCAAAAGGGTAAAATCCCTCCACAAGCTGTTGATTTGGAAGAGGTTGTTTTAGGTGCCATGATATTGATAAAAAAGGTGTAGATGAGGTTATTGATATTTTACATCCTGATGTATTTTATAAAGAAAGTCATAAGATTATTTATTCTGCTATTATTAATCTATTTGAACAACAAGAACCTATTGATATTAAGACTGTTTCTCATCAATTGAAAAAAGAAGCGAAATTAAATTTAATTGGTGGAGATATTTATCTAGTTGAACTTACTCAAAAAGTTTCATCCTCTGCTCACATTGAGTTTCATTCTCGAATCATACTTCAAAAGTTTATTCAAAGAAAACTTATTGAAATATCCAGTGAAATAATTGAAAGTTCATATGATGAAACAACTGATGTCTTTGACTTATTAGATAATGCAGAATCAAAAATTTATGATATTTCTCAAGGCAATCTTAAGAAAAATTCACAAACAGCAGAAAATCTTGTAATTGCTGCAAAGAAAAAAATTGAAGAGATTTCTAAAAAAGAGGGGCTCAGTGGAATACCATCAGGATTTAATGAAATTGATAAGTTGACCTCTGGATGGCAACAAAGTGATCTAATAATTATTGCGGCTAGACCTGGTATGGGTAAGACTGCTTTTACCCTTTCTATGGCTCGTAATATTTCTGTTGAAAACAATATTCCAGTTGCATTTTTCTCATTAGAAATGTCTGCTCTTCAATTAATTACTAGATTAATTTCATCAGAAACTGGCTTGAATTCAGAAAAATTGAGAACTGGAAAGCTAGAAAAATTTGAATGGGAACAGTTAAATGTAAAAGTCTCAAATCTTGAAAATGCTCCTTTATATATTGATGATACTCCGTCATTATCTATTTTTGAACTTCGAGCTAAAGCTAGAAGATTATCTTCTCAGTATGGTATTAAATTAATTGTTTTAGATTATTTACAATTAATGACAATTGGATCTTCTCAAAAATCTGGAAACAGAGAGCAAGAGATTTCAACTATTTCTAGAAATTTAAAAGCACTTGCAAAAGAACTAGATATACCAATTATAGCTCTATCACAATTATCACGTGCTGTTGAATTAAGAGGAGGAACTAAAAGACCAATTCTTTCAGATTTGAGAGAGTCTGGTGCTATTGAGCAAGATGCTGATATAGTTTCATTTTTATATAGACCGGAATACTATAAAATTGATGAATGGGATGATGAGGATAGATCTCCTGCACTTGGTCAAGCAGAATTTATTGTATCTAAGCATAGAAATGGTGGACTGAACTCAATAAAGCTGAAGTTTATAAGTTCGCTTGGAAAGTTTGAAAATTTAAACACATTTGATAATCCTTTTGAGTATCAATCTAAATTGAACGATGAAACTAAGATTAATCCCGATCAAGCTTTTGAAAGTGGAAGCTATAGATCAGAAGAAGAAGAAGATCCTTTCTGATCTATTTAATTTTTTTTACAATTTCCTCAAATTTTTTTGGGTCGTTCATAGCTAAATCCGCTAAAACTTTTCTATTTATTAAAATATTATTTGATTTCAGTTTATTTATTAATTCTGAATAAGAAAGACCATGTTCTCTGGCAGCAGCATTAATTCTTGTTATCCATAATGATCTAAAAACTCTCTTTTTAGCTTTTCTGTCTCTGTATGCGTAAGAAAGTGCTTTTTCAACAGCATTTTTTGCTACTGTATAAACATTTTTTCTTCTACCAAAGTAGCCTTTGGCTTTTTTTAAAATTTTTTTTCTTTTTTGTCTTGATGCGACTGTATTTACTGATCTTGGCATTTTATATAATTTTTGGTTGAGGTGTAATTAAAACTTTAAAACCTTTTACCTGTTTTACAAATTATTTTAATCTTAATTGTTTTTTAATATTAGTCAAATCACTGTCATGAACTAAACCATCGTGGGTAAGTTTTAATTTTCTTTTTTTTGATTTTTTTGTAAGGATGTGATTTTTAAAAGCATGCTTTCTTTTTATTTTTCCTGAGCCAGTTACTTTAAACCTTTTCTTGGCACTGGACTTAGTCTTTAATTTACTCATTTCCTACTTATTTATTTTTTTTTGGGTTCACAAACATAATCATTTTTTTCCCTTCTAGCGTTGGTAATTGCTCAACTTTTCCATATTCTTCTAATTCTTGGGCTAATTTCAAAAGTAATATTTGACCTTGTTCTTTGAAAATAATAGATCTACCTTTAAAAAATACAAAAGCTTTTAACTTAGCTCCATCTTGTAAAAATTTAATTGCATGCTTTTTTTTGAATTCATAATCATGCTGATCGGTTTGAGGACCAAATCTGATTTCTTTCACAATAACTTTTTGAGTTTTTGCTTTTAAAAATTTCTCTCTCTTTTTTTGATCGTATAAAAACTTTTTATAATCTAAAGCTTTACAAACAGGTGGAGAAGCTTTTGGAGAAATTTCAACCAAGTCAGTTTCAAGCGATTTAGCTATCTTTAAGGCTTCTAATTTAGAGTAAATACCAACTTGTACATTATCACCTACAAGCCTAACCTCACTTGCATCAATTTCCTCATTAATTTTATGAGGATTTTTTTTAATTATTCTTCCAGGTCTTCTGCCTCTTTTTCTTCTTAGTGCTATAACTTTAATTTTTAATTATATGATTTTAATTCTTCTTCTCTAATAAAGTTAATTAATTTCTTAATATCCATTTCTCCAAATTCTCCACCTCCTTTTGCTCTTATTGATATTGTTTGATTATTAACTTCTTTATCACCAATTATTCCCATAAATGGAATCTTTGATTTTTCTGCTTCTCTGATTTTTTTTCCTACCGTTTCATTTCTTAAATCAGAGGTTGCGCGAATTTCGGACTTTTCTAATAAATTTGAAACTTTTTGAGTGTAATTTTTATGTTTATCTCCAACTGCTATCAATTTAATTTGATTTGAAGCTAACCAAAGAGGAAAAATCCCGCCTGTATGTTCAATTAATATTGCTATAAACCTTTCAAGACTTCCAAAAGGTGCTCTATGAATCATTACAGGTCTTACAAGCTCATTGTTTTGATTTTTATATGACAGATTAAATCTTTCAGGTAAATTGTAATCTACTTGTATTGTTCCTAGTTGCCATTCGCGACTTAGTGCATCCTTTACCATAAAATCTAGTTTTGGACCGTAAAATGCAGCTTCTCCATACTCAATTCTATAATTTAACTCTTTCTCTTCAGTTGCCTCAATAATTGCATCTTCAGCTATCTTCCAAATTTTATCTGAACCAATGTATTTTTCCTTATTTTCTTTATCTCTGAGAGAAATTTGAGCAGTAAAATCTTCAAAACCTAATGATTTAAATACGTGGAGAACTAAATCAATAACATTTTTAAACTCCTGCACTAGTTGATCTTCAGTACAAAAAATATGCGCATCATCTTGAGTAAAACCTCTAACTCTAGTTAAACCGTGTAATTCACCACTTTGTTCATATCGGTACACAGTTCCAAATTCAGCATATCTTTTTGGTAAATCTCTGTAGCTCCATTGTTGTGAATTATAAATTTCACAATGATGAGGACAATTCATAGGTTTAAGTAAAAATTCTTCATCTATATTTGGAGTTTTAATTGGGTGGAAACTACTTTCACCATATTTTTCATAATGACCAGAAATTTCATACAATTTTTTATTTCCAATGTGTGGTGAGATTACCATTTCATATCCAGCATTTTTTTGAGCTTTTTTTAAGAAATTTTCAAGCCTCTCTCTAAGTTCAGCTCCAGCTGGAAGCCAGAGTGGTAGACCTTGACCGACTTTACTTGAGAAAGTAAAAAGATTCATTTTTTTTCCAATTATTCTATGATCTCTTTTTTTTGCTTCTTCAATTAATTGGAGATATTCATTTAATAGTTTTTCTTTTGGAAATGAAATACCATAGATTCTAGTTAGTTGCTTATTGTTTTCGTTTCCTCTCCAGTAAGCGCCAGCTACATTTAAAAGTTTTACACTCTTAATAAGCTTTGTATTTAAAAGATGACCACCACGACATAAATCTGAAAAATTAGAGTGATCACAAAAAGTTATTTTATCATCAATATCTTCAATAAGCTCCAGTTTATATTCATTTTTTTCAGATTTATAATACTCTACAGCTTCATCTTTAGAACATTCTCGCATTTTAAAATCATAACCTTCACGGGAAATTTCAATTATCCTCTTCTCAATTTTCGAAAAATCGTTTTCAGAGAAAACATCATCACCAAAATCGACATCATAGTAAAATCCTAAATCAATTGCAGGTCCAATAGTTAATTTAGATTTTGGATAAAACTCTAATATAACCTGAGCTAAAACATGAGCAGTCGAATGCCAAAAAGCTTTCTTTCCTTCATCATTATCCCATGAATAGAATTTGATATTTCCATTTTCATTTAATTTTGTAGATAGTTCAATAGTTGTTTCGTTAAAAGAAGCACTTAAAATACTTTTTGCAAGAGAATTACTGATTGATTTTGCTATTTCAAAAGGTGTAATACCATTTTCAAATTGTTTAACTGAACCATCTGGAAATTTAATATCAAGCATTATTTTTATAAATCTTTTTCAAAAATATGTTTAATAATGGACATAATACCTGAGAAAAGTGTAAAAATTGCAGTAGCACAAATTATCAAACCAATTGCAAGAACAATCACATACCATGCATGGTCATCGTTTTTAAATGCTTGAAATAAAACAGTAGGGCCTAAAAACATTAAAAATAATGTAACTAATAATCTTTTGAATCCAACCAATAAATAATTTTTCTTCATTATTATTCTTTGATTCTGTAACTATTTATCATCAACAAAAATCCAAAAATTATAAATGGAATACTAAGCCACTGACCAGTTGATAAAATGCCCAATGTTTCTTCAAGACCACCTTGACTTTCTTTAACATATTCAACAATGAAGCGAATAGAGAATAATTTAGTAAGGAAAAATCCAAAAATAAATCCTTTCTTGTCGGAGAGTTTTGTTTTATTATATATCAAAACTAGAAGTGCAAATAGAATCAAATAACCAAAAGCTTCATATAGTTGAGCTGGATGTCTAGGTAAATTTTCTCCGCGATTTAAAAAAATCACTCCAAAATCTGAGTTTGTAAATTTTCCAAGAATTTCTGAGTTGAAAAAATTACCGATTCTAACAAACATACCACCTAGTGCAACTGCAATAACTAATCTGTCAAAAATCCATAAAACAGAGTCGTATTTATATTTTATTTTATAAATAATAATTGAAGTTATAATACCAATTGTCGCACCATGACTAGAAAGTCCTCTAAAACCTATAAATTTCCATCCTGAATCATCAATCTTAAATGGTAAAAATATTTCAAGTAAATTATTTTGAAAATAATTCCAATTATAAAAAAACACCTCGCCTAATCTAGCGCCAATAATTGTTCCTAAAACCATGTGTACTAAAAAAGGATCTAAAAGTGCAATATCTTTTTTTTCTTTGATATAAATCTTTTTCATTATTTGAAATCCTATGAAGAATGCCAATAAAAACATTAAACTGTACCAGTGGATTCCAATTGAACCAAGAGAAATTATTTTTTCATCAGGAGACCATTCAAGTATAAAATCATTCATTTTTCAAATATATATATAATAATTATGGAACTGGGTCATAGCCTTTTCCTCCCCACGGATGACATTTAGAAATCCTTCTAAATGAGTAATATATTCCAGCAATTAAACCATGCTTTTTTAAGGATTCTAGTGCATAGTTTGAGCATGTTGGGGAAAATCTACAATTTAATCCTAAAATAGGGGATATAAAAAATTGATAAAACTTTATTAAAATGATAATAGGAAAAATTAAAATTCCTCTCATTTATTGTCTTTAATATTGATTCCTAAAGAATTTAATTTATCTCTTATAAAGTCAGAAATAATATAATTTTTATTTTCTCTCTCTCTATCTCTTAGTTCAATTAAAATATCTAATATTTGATTTTGATCATCATTCTTTCCTAATTCAAAACTAAGACCAAGAATATCAGTACTAAATACACTGAAATAATTAATCAACAAATCTTTATTTTCTTTATCAATTCTCTTTTTTCCAGATTTTATTTCATTAATTATTTTAATAAGATCAAAGAAATTAGCTATCAATTTTGGTGAGTTGAAGTCATCGTTAAGAGATTCATAACAATTGTCAATCCAATCTTGTGAACTAAAATTAGAAGTATCTGAGGTTTCTAGATTATCTAAATCTTTCTTTAATTGAATAACTTTTTCAAAAGCTTTTTCTGAAGCCAACAAAGCTTCATTTGATAAATCAAGAGTATTTCTATAATGAGCTTGATACATAAAAAACTTTAAAGTCATTGGAGAGAAAGATTTGGAAAAAATATTATTATTTCCATCAAATATTTCACTAGCTAAAACTGAATTTCCTGTAGATTTAGACATCTTCTTTCCATTTAATGTTAGCATGTTAGCATGAAGCCAAAAATTTGCTGAAACTTCATTTGATAAACATTCATTTTGAGCTATTTCACAATCATGATGTGGGAATTTAAGATCAAGTCCGCCCCCATGTATATCAAATTTATTTCCCAAATATTTTCTGCTCATAGCAGAGCATTCAAGATGCCATCCAGGAAAACCTAAACTCCATGGAGATTTCCATTTCATAATATGTTTTTTTTCGGCTTTTTTCCATAATGCAAAATCTTGAAGGTTTCTCTTTTCATCACTACCTGCTAAATCTCTTGATTCGTTAATTACATTATCTAGATTACGATTACTAAGTTTAGAATATTTAAAATCTTTACTAAAGGTTTTTGTGTCAAAATATACCGATCCCTTACTTTCATAAGCATAACCTTTATCAATAATTTCTTGAATCATTTCAATTTGTTCAATCATATGGCCTGATGCAGTAGGCTCAATACTTGGCTTCAAAACATTAAATAAATCTAAAATTGAATGAAATTCATTGGTATATTTTTGAACGACTTCCATAGGTTCAATTTTTTCAATTTTAGCTCTTTTCGAAATTTTATCTTCGTCAGAATCATCTTCTAAATGGCCAACATCTGTTATATTTCTTACATACCTTACATTGTAACCTAAATGTTTTAAATATCTAAAAATTAAATCAAAAGAAATAAAAGTTCTAATATTTCCAAGGTGTACTGTATTGTATACAGTGGGTCCGCAAACATACATACCTACTAGATTTTCGTTAATCGGAGAGAAAAAATCTTTTGTTGAAGTTAGTGAGTTGTATATTTTTAAATCCTTATTCGATGATAACATCGGAAAAATTTTAGCTTTCTGTACGAATATAATCTAAAAATTCTCTTTTAGTTAACTTGTCCTTAAATTTTCCTCCAAATTCACCAGTAACCGTACTACAATCTATATGTCTTATACCTCTTGAGTTAACACACATGTGTTTTGCATCAATTATACAAGCAACATCATCAGTTTTTAAAATTCTCTGTAATGCTTTAACTATTTGAATATTTAACCTTTCTTGAACTTGAGGTCTTCTAGCATAATAATCAACAATTCTATTCATCTTAGATAACCCAACAACTCGATCATTAGCAAAGTATGCTACATGAGCTTTACCATAAATTGGAAGAAGGTGATGTTCGCATGTAGAAAAAACAGTAATATTTTTTTCCACTAACATTTCACCATATTGATATTTATTTTCAAATGTGGAGCTGGTTGGTAAATTTTTTGGATTTAGTCCACCAAACAATTCTTTTACATAAGCCTTAGCAACTCTTTTAGGCGTTCCTTTTAAGCTATCATCAGTCATGTCCATTCCTAATGTCTCTAAAATTTCTTTTACATTTTTTTGAATGATTGATATTTTTTCTTCATCGG